>DATJZG010000033.1:0-2339 GCA_035499295.1 Anaeromyxobacteraceae bacterium | reverse complement strand
TTGAGGTCGCGCAGCATTTCGGCCGCGTAGTCGAAGTGGCTCTGGGTGTAGACGCGGCGCGGGAAGGCCAGGCGCACCAGCTCCAGGGGGTGGTAGGTCTCGCTGCCGTCGTCCGCCCGCCGCCCGAACATGACCGAGCCGATCTCGACCGCGCGGACCCCGCCCTCCAGGTACAGGGCGTTGGTGAGCGCCCACGCGGGGTAGTCCTCCTGCGAGAGGTGGGGCAGGAAGTCGCGGGCGTCGAGGTAGACCGCGTGGCCCCCGGTCGGCTCGACGATGGCGATCCCGTCCGCGAGCAGCTTCTCCCCGAGGTACTCGGCGGTGCGGAGGCGGTAGCGCAGGTAGTCCTCCTCGAGCACCTCCTCCAGGCCCACGGCGATGGCCTCCAGGTCCCGCCCCGCCAGCCCGCCGTAGGTGGGGAAGCCCTCGGTCAGGATGAGGAGGTTGCGCGCCGCCTCCACCCATCGCTCGTCGTGAAGGGCGATGAAGCCGCCGATGTTGGCGAGCCCGTCCTTCTTGGCCGAGAAGAGGCAGCCGTCCGCCAGATCGAAGAAGGCCCGGGCGATCTCGCGGGGGGTGCGCCCGCCCTGCCCCTCCTCGCGGAGCTTCACGAACATGGCGTTCTCGGCGAAGCGGCAGGCGTCGAGCACCAGCGGCTTGCCGTGGCGGCGCAGCAGGTCGCGGTACGCGCGGGCGTTCTCGAGCGAGACCGGCTGGCCGCCGCCGGAGTTGTTGGTGAGGGTGATCATCCCGAAGGGCACGCGCGCCCCCCGCTCCTCGAGGAGCGCCTCCACCCGGGCGAGGTCGATGTTCCCCTTGAACGGGTGGCGGATCCGGGGCTGCAGCCCCTCCGGGATCACCAGATCCAGCGCCTCCACGCCGCCGTACTCCAGGTTCGCGCGGGTGGTGTCGAAGTGGGTGTTGGAGGGGACCACGTCGCCGCGGCGGGTGGCCACCGAGAACAGGATGCGCTCCGCGGCGCGCCCCTGGTGCGTGGGGATCACGAACGGGTAGCCGGTGAGCTCCTGCACCGCCTTCTCGAAGCGGTGGAAGCTGCGCGCCCCGGCGTAGCTCTCGTCGCCCTGCATCATCGCCGCCCACTGGCGGGCGCTCATGGCGCCGGTGCCGGAGTCGGTGAGGAAGTCGATGAGCACGTCCTCGGCGTCGAGCCGGAAGACGTTGAGCCCCGCGGCCTCCAGGAGCCGGACCCGCTCCTCGCGGGTGGTCACGCGGATGGGCTCGACCGACTTGATGCGGAAGGGCTCGATCATGGTGCGCGGCATGGTCCATCCCCTAAGCTGAAGAGGGGCCGGGCGCTGCTCCCGCCCGTCGCCTCATCGAGGTGGGCATGTCCCTGGAACGGCTGAGCGCAGAGGAGATCCGCGCCGTCGAGGCGATCCTGGCCGCGGCCGCGGGCGAAGGTCGCGGCTTCCTGCACGAGCACGAGGTGTACGCGGTGCTCCAGGTGCTGGGCCTCGAGACCCCCACCTGCCACTTCGCGGCCCGCCCGGAGGAGCTGTCCGCCGGCGTCCTCGCCGAGTTCGGGTCGGAGCAGCTCGTGCTCAAGATCGTCTCCGGGGACATCCCGCACAAGACGGGGGTCGGGGGGGTGCGCAAGGTGCCCCGCGACCGGGAGCGGGTCCGCGCCGCCATGCGGCGCATGCGGGAGGAGGTCCTGGCCCATCCCCGGTTCGCGGGGCGCCCGCCGCGCATCGACGGCTTCCTCGTCACCAGCTTCGTGGAGTACTCCAAGGATCTGGGCCGGGAGGCGCTCATCGGCTTCAAGGAGAACCTGGCCTTCGGGCCGGTGGTCTCGTTCAGCAAGGGCGGCACCGACGCCGAGCACTTCGCGCGTCACTTCTCGTCGCCCAACGTGCGGCTGCTGCCGCTCACCCTCGCGGAGTGCCGCGCGCTCATCGAGAGCACCTCCATCTACCGGAAGTACGTGGCGGAGGGGACGCTCGGGTACGCGGAGAAGCTCACCCACGCCGTCCACCGGCTCGCCCTGCTCTGCGCGCACTTCTCGAGCCTCAACCCCGATCCGCCCGCCCACATCTTCGCGGAGCTCGAGGTCAACCCCTTCGTCCTCGACGACCGCGGGGAGCTCCTGGCCATCGACGGACTGGCCCGCATCCTGCCGCGCTCCCAGGCGCTCGCGCTCTCGACCCCGCCGAACGCGCGGGGGCTGGACGCGATCTTCTGGCCGAGCGGCGTCGCGGTGCTCGGGGTCTCCGCCAGCGACCCCGGCAAGACCGGCAACCACGTCGCCACGCTGCTGCACGAGATGGGGCGCAAGGACCTCCACCTCGTCAACCCCAGGGGCGGCACGGTGGAGATCG
>DATJZG010000032.1:0-6326 GCA_035499295.1 Anaeromyxobacteraceae bacterium | reverse complement strand
ACCGGAACGAGCTTGAGCAAGAGCTCGCGAACCTCGCGGTGCCCGATCCTGCGACGCCGACGTGACCGGACATCGACCACACGACCGCCAGGAGGACGCTCGGTTCGACCTGCCTCGTCGCGGTGAGGGCCTCGCCGGGCGAGGGCTCCTCGTGTGGCACCTGGTCCCCCGACCGAGCTGGCTCGGGACCGAGCCGCTATGAATCAACGCGCTGGCCGGTGACCGGGATGCGCGACAAACCCCGCTGTTCAGGGCGGGGAAGATAGCGCCCGGCTCGCTGAGCGAAGCCGGGTCAGACGATGCTGCTACAGGAAAGTTGTCGCGAACGCGACCTACCCCGGGCAGGGGGAAAGTAACGCCTGCGGAGATACGAGCAGCGCAGCAAGGCACGGCCCAGGAACCCAGCCGTACCGGCAGCGCAAGCCGCCCAGTCGGAATCTCCGGGCCTTCAGGCCGGAGAGGATGTCAACACCATCACCGAAATTGCCACCGGGAAGCCTGCGCGTTTACGCGTCGGGCGGAACGGTGGCGGCGAGCGTGTCAGAGGTCGGTGGTAAGCTTCATGGTGTCATGGCTCTTTGAAAACTGACGACACGCTCGATGTCCGGAATGCCGCAGCGGCATTCCCGGCTGCGAAACCGCTGCTGCGACGGGCGGCATCGAGCGAGCAGCATGAACCCGCGAGCGGGGTGGGATTCCCCATCCCCACGCGCCCTGGCGCGTCAGAGTGGGTCGCCCGTCGAAGAGAGGTGACCTCGTGCGCGAGGCCGGAGACGTCGTAGCCGAAAGTTCCGGAGAACGCACGCCAGGCCGGGCTTGTTGCCCTCCCCGCGCCTCTCACAACCCCCGGGATTTATCCCTGGGGAGGTTTAGCCCCTACCACGAGAATGACATGTCGAAACTCCGCGTCCAGAGCTTTGCAGTTTCGATCGATGGCTACGGTGCCGGGCGGAGCCAGGATCTGCAGAACCCCCTCGGAGTCCGCGGCCCAGAGCTGATGGAGTGGTTCTTCAACACCCGCGTATGGCGAAAGATGCACGGCCATGACGATGGAGAGACTGGCGTCGATAACGGGATCGCGGAGCAAGCATTTTCCGGAATCGGTGCATGGATTCTCGGTCGGAACATGTTCGGTCCTGTCCGCGGCCCATGGCCGGACGACACCTGGAAGGGTTGGTGGGGTGACGAGCCGCCCTATCACGTGCCCGTCTTCGTCCTCACACATCACCCGCGCGCGCCGCTCCGAATGAAGGGAGGTACGGAGTTCCGGTTCGTCACCGAAGGAATTCACGCTGCCCTGGAGCAGGCGATCGCGGCAGCAGGCGACCGCGATGTTCGCCTCGGTGGCGGTGTAGCCACGATTCGGCAGTATCTGCGCGCAGGCCTGATCGACGAGCTGCACCTCGCCATCCGACCTGTCCTGCTCGGTTCCGGCGAGCATCTCTGGCACGACATCGACATGCATGCCTTGGGCTACGGATGCGCTAAGGTGGTCCCGGGCGAACGCGCGAATCACGTCTTTCTTCGCAGGAAGATATGATTCGTCAGGCGTCGAGCGACAGGAGCGCCACCGCGCACTCGCCGCAAACCGAAAGGCCGTCCCGGACCTCCCCCGAGCAGAGCGGGCAGTAAGCACGCGCGTCGCCGCTCAGCCGGCGAGGTGGCGCCAGCACCTCATGCACCGACAGTCCTCCCTGCCGAATCACGCGATGCCAGGCGCGCTCCCGCGCCTGGTGCCACCACTCGAGCGCGCTCCCGCGAGCCGCCGCGCGAGTAGGAGATTCAAACTGCGAATGAAGCAACACGGGCCTCGAGCTGGCCTCGGTCCTCATGATCTTCACGGGCCAGGCCTGGAACATGACCTTCAGCTTCTGCTTCTACCACTTGCTCAAGTCCGTCCCCCGCGACCTCACCGAGGTGGGACCCTGAACCACTTCGGCGCCTGGCAGCGCTTCCGCTGGGTCGAGCTGCCCTTCAGCGCCATCGGCCTCGTCCCACATGAGCATCGCTGTGGCCTGGGGCGACGCGCACGTTGGTTGGCACAGTGATCGCGATGGCGGCGATGATCGTCGCCATCGACCAGCTGCTGTGGCGGCCGGTGGTAGCGTGGGCGCAGAAGTTCCGGCTCGAGGAGAGCGGCCAGGCGGAGGCGATGCAGTCGTGGTTCCTCTATGTGAAGCGTCGACTGTAGAGACCCTGCGGGGCGGCCATGCGAACCCCAACAAGAGTCAGAATAACGCAATGAACCAAAGTCCGAGTTCGGGCACTTTCGGAAGGTGTTGCGCTTAGCGCAGTGGTGACGGGAGCGCTGGGGTGCAGGCCTTCCAGTGAGGCGAAGAGTGCGGATGGAGGGCAGGGTGTTGCGCTCGGCCGGGGCCGCCCAGTGTTGCGCTTCTTCGGGGGGCCCCAAGGGGAGGCCCAGCGCGCAGCGCTGCCGGCCGCGGGTGAGACGCAGGCGACCCGACACGGCCGGGCCTGGAACCCCGCTTTACTCGGTGAATCGTAGCAGCTGTCTCCGCCGGGGCCACTCTGTCTACAAGCACTTACCACGCGTGTAGGATCGTACGGTCGGGATAGGGATCAACCACTCGTCCTACTCATCGGAGTCCTAATCGCGAAGCTGGTTGCGCCGGCGAGGCGCCATGTCGAGCCGCCCGCCGCCAAGTTGATCTCCATCGCTCGACACCTCCGGCCCGGACCATAATCGCGGTTGAAACGGCTATCCGTCGGGACGGGATCGCGTTAGCTCTTTAGCGATGGAGAAGTTGCTTGAGCGCGAACGCGAGCTGGCGGCGATCGAGGTACTGCTGCGCAGCGGCGAGGTCCTCGTGATCGAAGGCCGTGCGGGGATCGGTAAGACGTCCCTGGTGGACGCGGCCTCCCAACGGGCTGCGAAACTCGGCTATCAGATCCTGCGAGCCCGCGGATCGGAGCTCGAGGCGGAGTTCGCGTTCGGGGTGGTGCGTCAGCTCTTCGAGCGGCGCTTGGCGGCCGCCGACGAGGGGGAACGCGAGGCGTTGCTGCTCGGGCCTGCGGCCGCCGTGCGCCCGCTGCTCCTCGGCCAGGTTCTCGACACGTCGGCCAACGACAGCTGGTTCGCCGTCTTGCACGGCCTGTATTGGCTGGCCTGGGGGTCGCCAGCATCCACTCCAGCGCGGCGGAGGCATCGAGGACGATCACCGGGCTCACTCGCCTCGGTGAGTCCGGATGAGCTCGGTCGCCGCCCGGCCGACCTCGGCGGCGTGCGGGTGCTGGCGGAAGCGGGCGCTCAACTCCTGCAAGGTGGGCAGCTCGGCCAACCGCTCAATCTCGCGGCCCAGGTAGTCGGACAGGGAAAGCCCTTCCTGCGCGGCCCGCACCTTCAATCGCCGATGGATGCTCTCGGGGACGTTCCGGATCTGAACGTTACGCGGCATGCAGTTAGCCTAACTGCATGCAATATGCATGTCAACGCGGTTTCCACCCCGTCAGTGTAAAGAATAGCGCTTTTCCGGGGGCGGCCGCGGACGGCGGGGTTTTCACAGATCATGGGCCTGGACGAAGGCCTCTCCCGGTTTCGGCGGCGACGCATGTCGAATCTCCAACGCCGATCTCCGCAAGGGAGAGGAGTCGGAAGAGATCTTCAAGTTCATCGCCTTCTGGAAACACGTCCACGGTGCGTATCCGCGCCACCCGCGCAGATGATCGAGTCGTTCCAGCGCGAGCGAGCGACGAACTCGAAGCAAGCCAGGAGTCCAGGCGCGTCGACGAATCCCCCCGGGTGGCAAGAACGGCGTGAAAGCCTTCGCGCTCAAGCCTTCCGACGTGTTCCCGTTGGAGGCCGAGGCGGTCCTCGGTGGGTTCTAAGAACAGAGCCTAAGAATCCGTTTCGCCTTCTTCCAACTCGTTGACCCGGCCCCGGGTGACTTGTATATCTAGTGTATGTCACGAAAGCTCTCCACCACGGTCCGGCTCGATCGTGAGGACGCGGAGGCGCTCTCCCGGGCCCGGAAGGACGGGTTGGCTGCCTCGGATCTCATCAGGAAGGGGCTGCGCGTCGTCTTGGCTCGCTACTACCGCGATCGTCGCCCGCCTTCGACCGGGCTTTTCGTCTCGACGGACGCCAAGCTCGGCGACGAGGCGGAAATCTTCCGAGACCTGGAACGGTGAAGCCGCTTGTCGCGGATACGGGCGGACTTCTGCGCGCGCTCGCGCTCGCGCCCGACGGGCGTCCCGCCTGGCCGGAGTACCAGGTAGCGCTCGTCAGCGCGTCTGCCGTGATCGTCCCGGCGCTGATCCTCCCGGAGGTTGACTACTTCCTCCGGAAGGAGCGCCTCGCCATGAAGAAGCTCGTGGCTGAGATCCTTGATCCACGGACGCGCTACGAGCTTGAGCTGCCAACACCGTCCGACCTCGCGCGCGCGATCGAGATCGACGCCCGCTTCGCGGCTCTCGGACTCGGCTTGGTGGACGGGACGGTGGCCGCTGTGGCCGAGCGGCGACGCGTACATCGCGTCCTCACCATCGACCGCAGGCACTTCGCGGCGCTCCGCGTGGGACCCCGGCTCTCTCGCGCGCTGGAACTCGTCCCATGACCAGGGAAGTAAGGGAAGTAGACGTAATCAATTTCGGGTTTGCCGGCTGGCATCGCTGAGGCCCAGCGATTGCGCGCATCTAGTTGACGTAATAGTAATTCTAGGACCTAGCGACTATTAGTGAAGTTAGGCGACTCGGTGGGCCCTGCGAGTGGTCTCCGCACCGGCACCGCGACGAAGGACCGGCGGGTGTTGTGTCGGTCCGCGCGCGCTGACGCTCCGCTGGATGGGTTGCGCTGGAGAAGCCGGCTAGCTCACCGAGCAGCACGAGCTCTAAACCCGTCGGCTCAGTCCCAGCACCTTCACCGGCGACGAGCTGCTCTGCCCGGAGCGCGCCCGCAAATGGCCCTGGCACGGAACCGAAGGGCCGGTTCCGACCCGCCGTCCCTCGGACCCCGAGCTCGTCCCGGAGCAGCGGGCGTTCATGACTGCCGCCCAAGGCTTGGGCCACGCTTTCCTACTCAACCGGATGAATCCCAAGTTGCCGGGCGCTCCCGACCACCGGAGCTTGCGATGGGCGCTCATGTGACTGACCGCCCCGTCCGAACTCTGGAGCGCAGAGCCCGGCGCTGCCAGCCGCTCCCCGGGGTGCCGGTGTCCTGCACATCGAGGGACGCTCCCCCCCTGGACCCGCACCTCCGCCGCGGCTCGACCTCCAGCCGACTGAGTTTCCAGGCCCCTGACCGTCGTGTGCTCCAGGCTCCTCTGGGTAGAGTGTTCCCCGGCGGGCCCACCTCCACCTTGTGCCGCAGCTGGGGCAGTCATGGCTCTTGGGCTGATCGGCCCTGACCCAACATTCGTATCACCAGGGGCAAAGTAAGAACCGAATAGGGTGCGCGATTTTGCCCACGCTTACACCTGGACGGGGGCTGCGGTCGGTGCAGCGATTTCCTCGGTACCATCGATTGGCCAGGCGCGCGCCCATGTCGAGGCCCGCACGGCGTGACGTGGTTGTAGACCAGAGGAGTGAGAGCGCACAGATCGTCGGCGCCCTTCTGCTCCATTTAGGGCGGGGACCGCCAGCACCTGATGCATCAGCAGAGTATTGATGTGAACGAAGCACACCTGGAGCAGACCCGTCCGGGATCTATTTTGCTCATGGTGACACGAATGGTGGGCCAGGGCCTAAGGCACGGGCGAGACCGAACCCGGACCGGCACGGTGAAGGGGACCGCTGCGTACATGAGTCCCGAGCAGCGCACTGGGCGGGAGCCACTGGATCGGCCCCAGTCCTCGATGGGAAGTGTGGGTCGCGAGGACCGACGCATCCCCGCCGGCCACAGGCGAAGATTACCTGGCAGTACATCAACTCTAAGTAACTAACAAGAAACCTGTGAGCGCGGTCCCAGGGTCGATGCCATCACCTGGAGAGCATGAAAAACCCGGGGGCAGTTGGAGGCCACAGTGGACCCCCGCGAAGGCGAAGGTCATCAACGGTGAACTCTGCCGCTACCTTCCGGAAGTACTACCCGACCTTCGCGGCGGAAACGAGCAACGCGCCGCCGCGGCGCAGTCCCCCGGCCATGCCCCGATTTTTTATGCTCTCCTCGGACCCCGATCACGTATGGGCAAGGGTCAGCCCGTGGGGGGAGGGGGCGCGGCGCGCGTAATTCTGCACATCTGAATCTGAAGCGAGAGACTACAGGGAGAGATCGGTATCCCTCGGATTAGGCCCGAACGATCTTTCCGTGGTCGTCACAGTGCCCGTCGTGGGGGTGATGCAGGTGATCGCCGACCAAATAATCGGTATGA
>DATJZG010000031.1:0-4077 GCA_035499295.1 Anaeromyxobacteraceae bacterium | reverse complement strand
ACTCGGGTCCTCCCTCAACCGAATAGGCCCGCGCAGAACCAGGGGCCACCGCCGCAGCCGAGGCCGGTCGCCAGGGCGCGAGAGAGCAGCCGCAGCGCCACCCAGGCGAAGACGCCGGCGGCGACGTCGTCAAGCATGACCCCGAGCCCGGACTCGATCCGATCAAGAGCCGACACCGGCCAGGGCTTCCAGATGTCGAAGAGCCTGAAGAAGGCCGCTCCCAGAAGCGCGGCGGGCCAGGAAAACGGGACGAGCGCCACCGCGACGAGATAGCCCACCACCTCGTCGATCACGATGCGCGAGGCGTCGATGACACCCCAGTGGCGGCCGGCTCGGGCCGCGGCCACGGCCCCGAGCACGAAGAGGAGCGCGGTCGCGCCGAGGTACGCGGGCCAGCCCAGCCTCGAGAGCCCAAAGGCGAGGGGGATCGCCGCCAGCGTTCCCGCGGTCCCGGGCGCCACGGGCGAGAAGCCGCAAGGCCCGAACGCCGCGAGGAGCACCCAGGCACCGGGTCGGCCGCGGCCGGTGGCGGGGTGAGGGTCGCGGGACCCGCGGCGGCGGACGGGGCGCACCTCCGGCCGCGGTGGCGAAGCGACGGGTTCGGGCTCGGTCACGCCCTAGATGTACTCGTCCTGCTCCTGCTTGTCGCCCTCGACGTCCTCCGGATCCGGCTCGAGGGCCTCGTCCTCCTCGAGTTCGGCGCGGAGCGCGGGCGGCAGCCGGGTGCGATCGAGCGTTCGCGCCTTCTCGAACACCGACTCCGCGATGCCCAGGGCCAGGTAGGCCCCCATGTAGACGACGAGCACGAAGCTCGCGCGGGTGGCGAGACCCACCGCCAGGCCCACCGCCACGAGGACCAGGAAGACCGTGAGGCTCTTCCGGGACAGGTGGACGTCCTTGAAGGTCCGATACCGGACCGTCGAGACCATGAGGAACGAAAGCAGGAGGACCACGCCTGCCACCGGCACGCGGGTGGCGGCGTCGGTGGCCGCCCCGAACTCCTTGTAGTGAGCGATGACGAGGGCGGTGATGGTTCCGGCGGCGAGGGGGATGGGGAGGCCGATGAAAAACCGGGTGGAGCTCCGGTCCCCGCGAGCGGCGAGGACGTTGAAGCGGGCGAGCCGCAGCGCCCCGCAGGCCGCGAAGGCGAAGGAGAAGAAGAGCCCAAAGAAGCCGAGCGGCGCGAGCGCCCACTTGTAGACGAGCAAGGCCGGCGCTGCGCCAAACGAGATGACGTCGGCCAGGCTGTCGAGCTGCATGCCGAAGGCGGACTGCGTCTTGGTCATGCGGGCGACCCGCCCGTCGAAGGCGTCGAAGAACATGGCGAAGAAAATCGCCAGCGCAGCCTGGTACAGCTGGACCGGGGCGGGGTCCCCGGCGCACAGGGTCAGGGCGTAGAACCCGAGGAAGATGGAACTGACCGTGAAGAGGTTTGGCAGGACGAACATCGCCTTGCGCAGGTTGAGCTGCACCTCGAACCTCCTCGGGAATGCCGCCACGCCCTGCGACTCACCACCTGCACGCCGACCCGCCGGCAGCCGCCTCTCGCTACGCGATTGGCACGCTCGCGACGTGAGGCTGTCACGGTCATCTGGGTTTGTCGAGTGAAACTCCAGACGGTTGGCACGGCTCGCGCGCGGTTTCTCCTACCCCAAGGTGTACCCTCGCCCCAGAGGCACACTCCACCCAAAGGATCGGGTCGACGAGCCAGTGGTTCATCGTCGCCATGACCTCGGCACCGCTCGCCGCCACCACCGCCGGACCGTGCTTCGTGCAACGGCTTCCGTCCACCCGAGCGCGTACCCGGTCGAGGAACACGAGGCAACCCGCCTCGCCTCCCGTGGCGTCGACGCCCATTAGCTCGAGCGTCCCGCCTAGCGATTCCACCGCCGCCCCCCCACAACGGGTGAGGACGGCAGACTCGAGGCGGAGAGTGCCCCGCCTCACTTGCACACAGTCGCCCAGGATCCCACCCTCCGCCTCACTGGCCCCGGAGACGTCGAGCGCCCTCGCCTCGACGCGGCCGCTCCCCGCAACCGATAGACCGGCGGGACCGGGCGACCGGATGACGACGTCATCGAGCGAGGCCGAGCCGCCGGATACGGTGATCCCGGCCTCGGTCGATGGTCCCTCGATCGCCACGCGGACGAGCTCGGATCGTCCACCGAGCTGGGCGATGCCTGCATGGCCTCCCCGAGCGCGCGAGCCCGAGAGCGCCACCGAGCCATTCCGCAAGAGGAGCCCGTAACCGCCGGAGAGATCTGCGTCCCGAGCCGTGAAGCGGCCGCCCTGAACGAAGACACCCACCGCGCCTCCCACCATCGCCACCCCCTCGGCCGACACCTCGCCACCGAGCACCTTCAGCGCGGCTCGGGGCCCGCTCGCGACTATGGTGAGGCCCGATAAGCTCACCTGGCCGTTCTCGACGACGAGGCCGTCTTCGCCCTCGGGCGCAACCACCGTTGTGACGCCCGACCCTGCACCGACGATCCTGAGGGGCGTCGAGACCCGGCCGAGCGAGCCCGTGTAAGGTCCGGCGGCCAACCGGATCACGTCCCCCGGCCGAGAGCTCTCCAGGGCCCTGGTCAGGTCGGTCCCCGGTGCGACCTCGACGGTGGCGCCCAGGAACGCGGGCAGGAGGAGGGAGATGGCCGGGGTCACCTCGGTCCTCCAGAGGAGGCCACCCCCGGAGGGGTCGGGATGCCCGCCACCCGGTCTGTGGACAGCCATTCCAGGGGGTCGCTCGCCAGCCCGCCCTTCCAGACCTCGAAGTGCAGGTGAGGGCCGGTGGCGCGGCCCGTCTGGCCGACCAGACCCAGAGGCTGCCCCGCCTCTACCGCGTCGCCTGGGGCACACAGGATCTCGGAGAGGTGGCCGTAGCGCGTCGTAAGGTCCCCCGGGTGCCGCACCTCGACCATGAGGCCATAACCGCCGGCCGGACCAGCCCGCACGACCCAGCCGCGCGCGGACGCCTCGACCACCGCCCCCTGCTCCGCGACGAGGTCCAGGCCGAGGTGCATCCTCCGGGACCCGTCGATCGGGTCGATGCGGACGCCGAACGGGGACGAGATACCGGCCTTCTCCACCGGCCATCGCAAAGGGGCTGCTAGTAGGGTGGGCCGCGCCTCGAGGGCCATTCCGATGGCCCGCTCCGTCTCGATGCGGGTCGACAACCGGCCTGCGCGCGCCTGGACGAGAGAGAGAAGGTCGGCGGGCGGCTCACCGTACCGGCGCTGGTCGTAGTCCCACTCGGCTTCGACCGTGACCCGTGCGCGGACAAGCTCGAGGAGGGGAGTCTGCGGGAGCGGTCGCAGGAGGTACCGGTCGAGGTCCGCGGCGAGCCCCCGCCAGGCCTCGACGGCGTCGGGCGGGAACCCGCCGCCCTGCTCGTGGCGTCCCCGGCGCCAGCGAGCCTCGGTAGCGAACCGAAGGAGGGTGGGGTCGATGGGCGGGCCCTGCGGCGCCTCGGTGGCGACGGCCGCGGGCGCCGGATCGTGCACCGGCGGCGTCGCCTCGGCCTCGTCGGGCTCGGAGGAGAGGATGCCGGCCTCCGCGAAGGTCATCTTCATCGCCGGTGCAGCGCAGCCTGCAGTGGAGAAGAGAGCGAGCGCGATGGCGGCAAGCCAACTCTTCACCGTTGGTCGAAGGCAAGGCATGGGAACCACGGCGAGCGGACCGAGACTAGGCCTGCGGCGATGGTACCAGTGCGGGCAAGGATTCCGCCTGGTGAGGGCAGGTGGGTGCCCCCCCTGCTCGCCGCGCTCCGGTGATAGCATCGCCCCACGTGTCCAGGCCCCGCTCCAGACGGCCGGGGGTCACGAGATCCCTCCCTTCCCGCCGGTCCGGAAGAGGGCGCCTTCCGCGCGAAAGGGCCCGCGCCGCCGAGGTGATCGACCGGCTGGAACGGTCCATGCCCGACGTCCGGATCGCCCTCGCGTTCGGGACCGACGTCGAGCTCCTCGTCTCGGTCGTGCTCTCTGCGCAGTCGACCGATGTGGGCGTGAACAAGGTCACGCCGGCCCTCTTCGCCGCCTTCCCGGACGCGGCTGCCTACGCGGCTGCGGAGCCGGAGGCGCT
>DATJZG010000030.1:0-10939 GCA_035499295.1 Anaeromyxobacteraceae bacterium | reverse complement strand
CCCGATGTAGGGGATGACGAGAAGAACGAAGCTACGCGCTGAAAGGCTTGGGCAGCGCGGCAGCGCTCGGGTTCCTGCGTCCGAGGGAGGGAAGCTCCTCAGTCGTTAAGCGAATCCCTTACCTGGAAAACCAGGGTAGCGGTGGAGCTCGGGTCCGGGCAAACAGCTCGACAGGGCATCGTGAATGAAGGTTCCCGATTATGAACTGCTCCACCTGAGCAGGAGCTCCAGGTGGAGTTTCGTGCTTCGACGGGACCGCTTCTGCGGTCCCTCCACACCTGGCCGGCTCCCCCAGAGGTGCTGAGCGCCCAGTTCAGCATCACCCGCGCTGCGTTCTCGTCCCGGCCGAGCACCATCTCGCAGGCGCAGCGATGGACTCGCTGCGCCAGAGGTTTTCGCTCCTGCCGTCCGCACGCCGCGACCATGGCAAGGAGCTGCGGCGGGCACGCGCCCTCACCACAGGCGCTCTGCCCTGCCGCGATCTACTGATACGACGCACGAATACGTGTCACAGAGGAAACGCAACATCTAACAAAGGTGCCCGAACTCGGACTTTGGTGCGAGCCGAACCGTGAACGCACCGTAAAGACATCGCTTTGAACGCTGCGAGCCTTCGAGGCGTTGACGGACACCCCCGTGTTCTCCTCGCGAGGATGGCCACGGGGCTCGCGGTGTCGGCGCAGTCTTCGATATCATCGTCCTGTCCGAGCTTCGAATCAACTCGCGGGGTGAAGAACCATGAGTGGGCCGACGAGCAAGCTGTACTGTCATCGAGCAAAGGTCGCCGTCCTTGTCTCAGCGGCGCTCGTCCTTGGCCTCGCCGCCGGCGCCTACGTCTTCCGCGAAGCGATCTTCGCAGGCATTCTCGACCGGCAGTTTCGGACGGAGACGTCGTTGCTCACGGACGGACACATGCACGTGATCCTGCTCGGGACAGGGTCCCCGCAGGCTGATCACGCGCGCGCGAAGGCTGGCGTGGCCATCTTCGCGCGCGGGCGGATGTTCCTCTTCGACGCTGGACCCGGTGTTGTCGCGAGCGCAGAGAACGCCAAGCTTCCGCTGTCTTCCTTGGGGGCAGTGTTCTTTACCCACTATCATTCGGACCATATCGGCGACTTCGGCCAACTCCTAACCGAGAGCTGGCTCGTCGGCCGAAAGACGCCTCTCGGAGTGTACGGGCCGCAGGGACTCTTGGAGGTCGTAGGTGGTTTCGCGCGCGCGTTCGCGCCGGACGCGCAGTATCGATCGTCACATCTCGGCGAGGAGCTGATGCCCAAGAGTGCCGCCGTTCCCATACCTCACGAGTTCGGGATCGGGCCCGACGAACAGAGGCCAGTGCTCGACAAGGATGGCGTGAAGGTGATTGCGTTCTCTGTCGACCACGAACCTGTCCTACCGGCCGTTGGGTATCGGATCGAGTACGGCGGACACGTCGTCGTCCTCTCCGGAGACACGAGGAAGAGCGACAAGGTAGTCCAGGCAGCGCGCGGAGCGGATCTGCTCATCCACGAGGCTCTCTTTGGCACGCAGATGGTGGGCGAGCTCGACCGATACTATGCGCGACGCGGGCAAGAGCAGCAGCGTGTTCGACTCAGGCTGCTGCGGGCGTACCATTCGACTCCGGTCGAGGCGGCCGAGGTAGCCTCTCGGGCGGGTGCCAAGAAGCTTGTGCTCACGCACGTCGCGCCGCTTCCGAACCTGTTCGCTCGGTCGATGTACCTGCGGGGCGCCGCAGACGCATTCGCCGGTCCCATCACGATTGGCGAGGACGGGATGCGCTTCGATCTGTGAGCCATTCCATGCTGTGGCTGGGATGGGCCTTGCGATAACGAAGTGGCCCATCCGTCGCCGGTCCGCTTCGAACACATAATCCCTACGGGTGCTATCACTTCGACACGGCCCTGGCTCAATCACGGCGGCCTCTTCGCCCGCTACGGCTGGCCGAGACCCGTTCGAAGTTCTATCGCGACCCCGATCTTCAATTTCAAGGGGGCGCACATGCCAACGCTGCTCGAACGTGCCCTGCTCATCGGTTGGGTACTCCCCCAGAACAGGCTCGGGCTCGCCGTGCTCGCGCTACACCGACTTCGAGACATGACCGAGGCGCGTGGATTGTGGACTTTGTTCCCTATCGCCCTGTTATCCCTGTCCGGCTGTTTGGGGCTTGGCTCACCTGCTGGCACTCGCGACAGCCGCCTATGAGCTTCTTGCTTACCCCGGCGGACCCGGGAGGGTTCGCCGGCGTCGGGATGCTCTCGACGGCCTGTCCAGGCTGGATCACCAACTCGCCGTCGGTCGCAGCAAACGGCCCCAGCGATCTTCGGGGGTTATCGAGGAACTCTACGAGCTGCTCCTTCCCGGGTGGCCCCGGAACCCGTTCCGGACCGAAGTACTGCGATGGCGTAACTTCGTCATCGTCCTGCTGGTGCTTCACCAGGGGCTGAGGCGCGGCGAGATCCTGCCATCGACGTCATCTGCGAGCAGTTCACGCGCGACCGCAGCTGGTTTAGCTCCGGCTCGAGCGCGGGATCGACATCGGGAGCATCGAACGGAGCCGGACGTGAGGCCACCATCGGCGCTTCCGCTCCGACTTTCCGGTGTGCCACAGGTCCAGCTGCGACAAACAATGCTACCGGGCGCTCGTCGCGGGCCCAGCTCCGGGTATCACTCAACGCCCGAGCGCGCGGAGCGCCGCAGATCGCGTCCTCTCCGACACCCAGCGCGCCAGGCTCTCCGCCTCGAAGCGTTGTAGCTCCGCCTCCGGGACGGCGAGCGCGTCGCGGTGGAGCGCGGCTTTGGCTGCAGCGTAGGACGCGCGCGGGAAGCGCGCCAGGGCTTCCAGGCGCGCGCGGGCGACCGCGGCGGCATCGGAGGTCACCTCGTCCAGCAGCCCCGCCTCTCGCGCGCCCACCGGATCGAGGAGTTGCGAGCCGAGCACGGCGCGCTCGGCGGCCGCGGGCGAAAGACGATATCGGACCAAGGCCATGACCCGCGGCGGGAACTCCACGCCGAGCGCGACCTCGTTGAGGCCGATGCGGGCCGACGGGTCCAGCGTCGCGACCCGCACATCGCAGCACAACGCCAGGATGCAGCCGCCCGCGATGGCGTGGCCGTTTACGAGTGCCACGGTGGGGGCCGGATGGTCGAAGAGCACCTGCACAAGACTCTCCAGCGCCACAAACATCCGCCTGGCACGGGTCAGGTCGAACGAGGCCACCTCTGTGAGGTCCAGCCCAGCCGAAAAGACGTTCCCTGCGCCGGTGAGGAGGATCGGCTCGTCGGCGGCTTCCCGGAGGGAGCTCGCGAGCGACTCGAGGACGGTCGTGGAGATCGCGTTCTTCTTCGCCGGCGAGGAGATGACGAGTTCGCGCATGAGAGCCCTCCGGGGCATTCCGCCCCGATGTTCGCCACAGCGCATGGATATGAACTACTCCACCTGAGCAGGAGCTCCAGCTGGAGTAGTTCATAATGCGTATATCAATGGGGCGCGGGACCTTACCACCGCCAAGCCAGGCGAGCTCGCTTCGGTACTTGGGGTCGTTGGTCCACGGCCTGATCACGGCGGTGCAGGAGGCGTTACCCGACCTGCGCGCACAGGGATCGATGCTGGTTACCGGCGGCGCGTCCACTCTCTTCGACCCGAAGATCGACGCAGGCGGTGGAGTTGGGTGCCATGGGCCTCGCCCTGGCCAAGGCCGCGCAGCACAAGGCGACCGAACTCCTCCACGAGCAGCTCGAGGCGATGGCGTGTACGTGGGCGAGGTCCTCGTGACCGGCGTCGTCAGGGAGACCGCCTTCGACTCGGGGGACGCGACCCTCGAGCCGGCCGACACCGCGGAGAAGTTCTGGAAACTCCACGCCCGGTGTGGGCCCGCGACCGTGACCATCAGCTGACCTCCTCGCGCGTTCAGCGGCAACGGAACCGAGTACACGGGGAGGAGCCATGAAGGTTCTATTGGGAGCAGGCATCGCGATGCGACATTGGTCGGTCAATTGATTCTCCAATTGCGCTCCGCCAATGTTTCGAGGCGCCTCGAGGAGACCAGCGCTCCATGAGATGCAATCTCGCTCGTTGCCCAGCCAGACGTGCGGTAGTCGGCGAGAGCGGACGCTCCCACAGGCCTCTCCTTGGCAACATCTGTGATGTCTTATACCCAGCGTATTTGGCTCTCAAGGAATCGTGATGCGTCCTTGCGGGCACGTTATGGCAGTAGTTGCAAACGCGGTTCGGCGAGGGAATTTGCATGCACCGTGTCATGCCTGCATTCGTGGCACATACGCTGAGCGGAAACACTACCGTTTCGGCGGAGCAAAAGTTTCCGACCAAGCTCGTCCAGTTCGAATGAAACCCCTTTAGCGTCCACCACTGTTACTTGCGGCCTTCGATCCCCCGGAGAGCGACCGACGAGGTGGCATCATCTCTACTCCCTCTGAACACCCGGGATTCATCCCTGGGGAGGTTTAATGGGTCGCATGGCCGAACACGTAGGCTATTGGATCGTGATAGTCGGCCGGTTGAGCATGCCCGAGAGGTGCACCTTGCAGTAATACGGGATGACCGTGCCGGAGGGCGCACCGGTCGGGATGGTGAAATTGGCTGTCCCCATAAACGGGCCCGTATCGAAGGAGACTCCGGCCACGCTGCCTGGCGTGAACGAGGTCGGCGTGGTGGAACTCGTCACCGTGTGGCTCACGCCGTCCATGTTTTTCACCGTGATATTGGTACCGGCCGGGACGGTCAGGTTCTGTGGCGAAAACGTAAAGTTCTGGATGGTGATGACAGCACTCGAGCCCGCATCGGACGACGCGGGAGTACTACTGCCACCGCATCCAAGAACGCTCAGCAGGACGAGTGCCGTCACTGTGATGTTACTTTGCGAGTTCATGTGGCCTCCCACACTTCGAGCCATACCCCGTCGCCACGCGCGCTCCGTCAAAGCCAAAAATTGAGCATGTAAGATGGACTGTGGTCACGCGACGAAAGGGGGAAACGCGGGTTGGCCCTTTGGGCATTGGCCGATAGCGTTGCGCCGACGTGCATGCCCCGCGCACGCAAACACGCGAGGTCGAGCTGCGCGGACCTGCTTCGATGGCGAAGCGGGGCGAGGAGCGTTTCATCGAAACACCCAAGCTCGCCGAAGGAAGACCTGAGCCGGCGCCCGTTCCACCAGGGCACGGCAATGTGGAATGAGCACCAGGCTCAACAGTCCGCGGCGCAGGTCGGGGCCTGTGGCGGAGCTCCCGGTCGAGGTCGAGCCCGACGCCTGATATGGGGCGACCTTCTGCGGGCTGAATTCGCGAAGTCGCTGATCAGCAGGAACGCATCTTGAGACGAGCGCTTCGAGCGAACAACAGCTGCTTCGTGGTAAGCAGCACCGCCGATATAACAAGCGCGCCCACCTCTACGAGCCGTCTCGGCGCGATCACCCGCTCCCGTCGATGTCGAAGGTCGGCGGCCGCTCGTGTGAGCGGCCACATCTGGTCAACCCGATAGGGCTCGCAGTCAGGCCGACAGGAGCAGCGTTGGCAAGCGCGCGGATGTGGCCGGACGTGTCGGACCAGGTCAAGGGGCTTACAGCGTGACGACGACCTTGCCGCTGACACACCCGGCGCGGAGCTCCCGAAACGCCTCCGCCGCGTCGCGCAGCGGGTAACTACGCTGGATGATCGGCCGGATCGCACCCGAGGCGCAGAGCTGGGCCACCTGCTCCAACTCGCCGCGATCCTTCCGGTACGCCAGGACCCGGAGGCGGCGCGCGCCGGCGATCGAGACGAGCGGGCCCAGCGACAGGAACTCGAGTAGCCGCCTAACGGAGCCGCCGACGAGCAGGTACACCCCTCCGCGCTCGAGCGCGCGGGCGCAGGCGAGCGTCGAGCGGGACGCGACCAGGTCGATGATGCGATCGTATCGTCGTGCGCAGCGGGCGAAGTCGACGGCGGTGTGGTCGATGACCTCGTCGGCGCCCAGCGAGCGCATGAGCGCGTGCTTCTGTGGGCGATCCACAGCGGTGACCTTTGCCGCGCCAAGGTGCCTGGCCAACTGGAGGGCGAAAGTCCCCGCCCCTCCTCCTGCCCCGTTGATCAGCAACTTCTCCCCGGCCGGTCCCCCGCCGTACAGCAGTGCCTCCAGCGCCAGGACACCCGACTGCGGGACGGCCGCGGCCTCCTCGAACGATAGCCCCTCGGGTTTGGCGACCAGGCGATCTTCAGGGGCGAGGGCGAACTCGGCCAGTCCGCCCCCGTGCTCGAGGACGTCGCACATCACGGCGTCGCCCGCTCGGAAGCGCGTGACCCTATCGCCCACCGCGACGACGCGCCCGGCGAGGTCGGAGCCGAGCACCTGCCGGCGAGGCCGGGAGAGCCCCCTGATCCGCGCGTAGAGGGGACAACCGGCCAGAAACTCGGTGTCCGACGCGTTCAGCGCAACCGCCGCCACCTGCACCAGCACCTCTTGCGCCCCCGGGGAGGGCCGCGTGACCTCCTCCAACGCGAGCCGCTCCGGTCCTCCGTATTCCCTGTAGACGATAGCCTTCACGTGTTGTGCTCCCTACGACTCTCGCGCAGTCGTGCGACGAAGCGTATCTACCTCGATGACTCGCGGATGGACCTATGGTCGCAGCCGCTCGACAGTCTGCGGCAGCTCCGGGGGTCCGTTCCGTGCAGCCACCACACTTGCGAGTTTCCGCGCAAAAATCGGACCACATCCTCGTGCGAAACGGCACAGAAGCAGCCAACTCTACCGGTGGAACAGCATAGCATGCGGAGGGCCCGTTCCCTTCCCTCATCGCTCCGGGCCGACAAGCCTCACCTCGCCGCTGTCGAGAGCGCCCGCCGATCGCTGATTTGGCTGTGCCCCAACGCCAGTCCACGCGTCTTAGTTGACATATAGTTATCGGATTTCGGGCCGTTTCGGGGATTCCACCACCCCGCGCGCCCTGACGCGTCAGAGGGGTCGAGGAGGCGACATCGGCCGCGCGGCCGGAGACGTTGTAATGAGGTCACGACGCCTGCCTCTGGTCGGAGAGTCACCAACAGTACAGACCCTGCGGACAAGTTTGACGGGTTCGCCTACTTGTCCTCGAGCGCAGCTGCGCACCTTTCGAGCAGCTTTCGGAGTGTTTCGCGATCTGTGGCTCCAAGGTGGCGCAGCATGCGCGCTTCCACCGCAGATACCTCGGCGTGACAGGAGGCCACCAGCCGCGCTCCCGCCGCCGTTAGGGTCGCCATGAGGACCCTCCCCTGGGTGGGGTGTGCCTTGCGACCGATCAGGCCCAGCGATTCCAGGTTCTCGACGATCCGAATCATTGTCTGTGGGGTTACGAAGGATCGACGCGCGAGCTCGGCGTTGGAGATCCCTGGTTCCCGCTCCAGCGCCGACAGCACCGCGTACTGTGGCGTGGTCAACTCCTTCGCCTCAAGGACTTCGTCCATGCCGGAACGGAGCCCGGCCTGCACGCGCTTCAACAGGTATCCGATGCGCTTGTCCATGACTTCACCTTGACGACATATATCAGCATGCTTACATGTCTCGGCATCTTGATAGTCATGCCGGGATGAAAGGACAACACAATGGAGACGACGGGAAGTGAGCCAACGACAACAACCATCGATCTCGATGCCCCCCTCGTCACCCTCATCAACGTCTTTGAGGTAGAGCCGGAACGACAGCCTGAGCTCGTCGAACTCCTACAGCGAGCTACCGCCACAGTGATGAGGCACCTACACGGCTTCGTCTCGGCGAACATCCACCGCAGCATCGATGGCGCGCGCGTAGCCAACTACGCACAGTGGCGGTCGATTGAGGACTTCAACCGGATGCTCGCCAATCCTGAAGCGCAGGTCCACATGCGAGAGGCAGGTGCGATGGCGAAAGCAGCGCCGGTCCTCTACCGGGTGAGTTCGATACACCGCTAGTGCGATGTCCCGTAAATTTCTATACATATACATGCTACTGGCGCGTCGGGATCGGGGCTGCGTGCAACCAGCCTGGATGGACTCGAGCTTGACGTGCGCGCGCTCGATCTTGCGAAGGATGTCCTCCAGTTTGGCCGTCCAGACGAATGGCTGCGGGTCATCGTTCCAGGCGACGAGGACCTCTTCGATCGTCTGTACAAGGTCTGGCACGCTGTAGAAGACGCCGCGTCACTCCGCCTTCTCAGTCAACTCCCCAAACCACTGGTGGGAATGCAATGCGCAACAAAGCGCTGAAGGTGTTTCAGCCATGCCTGCACCTCCGGAGTCTTATGGGTGCCGGAGTTGCCCATCACCACGTGCAGTTCCCTGGAAACTCATGGTCAAGCCGTGGTAGGAACTTCAGGGATTCCTGGTGACTGTGCCGGGGCTGGAACTGTCCAATCACCTTTCCATCCAACGTGCTCAGACTCAGAGCTGCCTATCATCGCGGTGGCTGGCAGCTCACCGCCTTCTGTTGGCGCCCGACAAGGGGCCCAAGGTCCGGCCGCCGACACCCCTGAAGCTGTACTCCTTGGAGCGTCGTATTTCCATTTTGTGGGGTTGAGCGCCGGGTCCTCAATGAGACGCCGACCGGAGCTCGGGCTCGCGCCAGCCCGGACGCCCACGTGGCCCGAAGGATGGGTTCGACGCCATCACGCCGGCGCGCCGCGAAACAGGACGCGCTTCAGCTCGTCGCGAAGGCCTGCGATCCCCAGGATCTCGGGGGCGACGCTTGTGTCCGCCAGCGCGTCGTCGAAGTAGTGCATGAGCGAGGTCGTGAGAACGGCCGCCGTTGTCGCGTTCGCGATGGCTGCCGCGACGGGCACGAACGCGACGGCCAAGTTGACCGCGGCCCTCGCGAGCATACCATTCCAGGTCGTCCTCGCGAATGCACGCCACGGCGTCGCGCCGAGCGGCACACCGTGAAGGCGGGCGAGCCGCGCTACCGCCCCCGCGTAAAGGAGAGCGAGCACGATCTCGTCCGCGAGAGGGAATGGCGAGAGGGCCATCGCGATCACGGCGGACGCCACGTTCGCCAGCCTCTTCGTCCGGACGCATTTCGCGTCGTGCTCCATCATGACTGTCCGAATCCTGGAGGATCCCGGGACTCTCGGGAACCCACCTTCAGGCGACCCGCCCGTCGCGAGCTTCCCGGTCGGTTCGGTCCGTCGCTGCGGCGTTATCAAGACCTCGTGCGTGTCTCATGCGTTCCTCCCTGCTCACCGCGGCGCACCGCGCTCGCCCAGGGAACCACGCGGCCCGGGAACGATTCCTCACCTCCGAACAGGTCGCGCGGCACGCCGAGTCTGCCGACGTCGTGCTCGCCCGGTTCGGCTCCGGCCCGGACGGACGCCGCGGCGGCACGCCGGCGACGCCAAGTTGGGCCGAACGTCGTGGATGGAGACCCGCGAGCAGTTCGCGAACTCGCCGGAGGCCTCCTCATGGGCCCGTCGATGGTGTCCGCCGCTCTCCGGGAGCTCGTCGACGCTGCCGCCATCCAGGCCGGGGACGGGGAGCTCGCTCGCGACTGGGCTCTTCGCCCCGCCGACCTCGGGATCGCACGGACGGCACAGGCTGCGTTGGTCCCGCTCGACTCTCCAGTACGTCTCGCAGTGGTTCCTCTGCGACGAAACGCTTCGTGCCACTAACTGCGTCCTCGTCGACTACCACCACAGACTCGAACTATCCAACGTCCTGGGGGGCACCTTCGGGCCGACAACGCGGTCGCATCGCCACTTTTTTTGGGGGGGGGGGGCTTTTGCTCGGTGTCGGCACGTCGGGGCCATCCGAGTTCTGACACCGAACGGGAATCCGCGGAAGTATCACTATGAGCGAATAGACGCGCGAGAATGCCTGGGACACAGCCATATCAAGGTTTCGACCAAGAATAGATTACGTTCACTTACCTTGCTTCTGCGTGACCTCCACATCGGCCCGCTCAGGATGCGCGTGTTGCTTGCCGGAAGTCGCGGCAGGTGCTCCGAGAGAAGTCGCTTCGCACTTTCCGAAGCGGCGCTGCTGTTGGTAGAGGGTCGCGCACAGGGACCGGCGTCAACACGCACACGTCCTTGCCGCACGTTTCGCCGGGCGCGTGAGATGGGCCGCCGCAGGTACGGGCACCGTTAGAGGACCCTATGCGGTGTGGTCTGTCCGTCGAGACGCCCATGTCTCAAGAGTATCCGCCGCGGGGGCCGTCACCCAAGTGCGCGACGTGCTGTGTACGCTCGCGTTCGATGAGCCAGTTCGCGATGGCCTTCCTGGAGAATGTGACGGGCAGAGCGTTCAGCGAGAACCACGCTGCATCATCCAGCTCGGTCCGATCGACGGTGATCGCTCCGTCTGCGTATTCCGCAGTGAATCCGATCATGAGCTGGCTCGGGAAGGGCCAACTCTGGCTGCCGGCATACCGGACATTCGTGATCTGGATTCCCGTCTCTTCCCTGACCTCTCTGCAGGCGCACTCCTCCAGGCTTTCCGCAAAGTCGCAGAAGCCCGACGGGAGACTGTAATAGCCCTTCGGCCAGCCCGGCTTGCGAATCAGGAGCAGCTCGTGAGCGCGGCGAACGAGGACCACGGCGCAGGGGTGGATGTGCGGGAACTGCTCGCATTCGCATGCCCTGCACAGCTTGCCCCAGGTTCCCGTGATCCTCTCAATCCTTCCCCCGCAACGGCAACAGACCGCGCTGCTCCGTTCCCAGCCCAGGATCTGCTGCGCGCGTCCGGCGAGGGTCAGGAATTCGTCGACGAGGGCTTCACTGAGGAACAGATGCAGGAGGGGCTCTGCTCGAAGCTGTGGCGGGAGCCTCTCCTCTTTGCCGATCTCCGCGACACGAAGAGGTCTCCCGTTGCAAGTGGCGGTGTAAATCGCCCCCACGGCGGCGGTGAAAAGCGCCCCCCCTGCTAATCGGCTGTGGCGAGATGGCGCGGGTAGGCGAGAGGGCGAACCGGCCGGGTGCCGGCTATTTGCGGATGAGGGGAGGCGGGG
>DATJZG010000029.1:0-38503 GCA_035499295.1 Anaeromyxobacteraceae bacterium | reverse complement strand
CCCCCCCCACTACTCCGTGCGCGGCCAGGGCCCGGGGGCTCTCCTCGTCCCGAATGCCGTCTGGCTCGAGCGGCCGCTCGCCCCGCTGGCGGCGCACCGGCGCCTGTGCGCCTACGACGTCCGCGGCCGGGGACTCTCCTCGGCGGTGGACGACCGCTCGCGGCTGGGGGTGGACTTCGAGGTCCGGGACCTGGAGGCGGTCCGCGGCCACCTGAAGCTCTCTCCCACCGCCGTCCTCGCCCACTCGCACGCCACCGCCGCGGCGCTGCTCCACGCTCTCGACCACCCGGGCTCGGTGGAGCGGCTGGTCCTCGTCCACCCCTACGGCCCGCGTCGCGACCCCTGGCACGCCGAGGGGACCCCCTCCCTGGGCGAGATGATCCGGCCTCCCGGGGCGCCGCGCCTCGGGGCGCTGCGCGCCGGGCGGGTCCACCGCACCGACCCGCGCGAGTACGCCCGGGAGTGGATGCGCCAGTACTTCCTCCCCCTGCAGGTGGCCCGGCGCGAGCACGTCGACCTGGTCCCGCTCGACCCCTGCGACCTCCCGAACGAGTTCCCGGAGCGGTGGGCCGCCGACTACCTGGAGCGGATCCTCCCCTCCCTCGGCGACTGGGACTGGCGCCCGCGGCTGCGCGCGCTCGCCATCCCGGTACTGCTGGTATGGGGCGACGCCGAGGGGCCGGCGCCGGCGATGGTGCGCGAGTGGCTGGACTCGCTCCCGAGCGGGAGGGTGCTGGTGGTGCCCGACTCCGGGGCGCTCCCCTTCTGGGAGAATCCCGGGGCGTTCTTTCCCGCGGTGGAGGAGTTCCTCTCCGGCCCACCGCACTCCGCGGCAAAGCGCCCCCTCCCGCGCTCCTGACCCCTCCGCTCGAAGCTAGCTCGGGACGGCGTCGTGGAATCTCCGGTAGTCGATGGCGCGCCGCCCGTCCGGCAGCCACACGAGGACGTCGACGAGCCGGTGGTTCCACAGGATCTGCTCGGGAGCGTAGGCGTGGCGGCTGAACACCGTCTGCGCCAGGGTCTCGTCGTAGCCGTTCAGGGACACCATCAGGTCCACCTCCTTCGTCCGCAGGGAGTCGGGCGTCTCGCCGTAGAGCGGGCTCGAGGGAGTGATGGGGTGGACCGCCAGCCAGGTGAGCTGGAAGAAGGGGGAGCGGCTGCGGCGGAGCTCGAGGTCGTAGACGCGGCGCACCTCCTCCCCCTCCGCGGTGCGCTCGGTGCGCAGATAGACGAGGTGGACCTGGGCCTCCACGATCTGGTTGGCGCGCGCATTCGCCATGCGGAAGAGGAGGGAGGGCACGCCGTCGAACTCGGTGACCACTGCCACCCGGCTGAAGAGGACGCGCGCGGTGGGGCGGGAGAACTTGGCGAACACCATGCCGGTGACGAGCGCCAGGCCGAGGAGGCCCACCAACGCCTCCACCGACACGAGCGCGTTCGCCAGGAACCCGCGGGGGGCCATCTTCCCGTAGCCGATGGTGGCCATGGTCTGCACGCTGAAGAAGAAGGCGTCGGCGAAGCTCCCCGGCCGCGCCTCCTCGATGCCGTCCCCGATGGCCAGGTAGCCGGCGGCGAAGACCGCGTTCGTCCCCAGGTAGGCTGCGACCACGAGCCCGAAGAAGCGGTGCCAGGTGGAGGTGAGGAGCGAGTGATAGAGGTCGTCGAGCGGCCGGGCGCGCAGGCCGATGGCCACGAGCTCCCGCCCGGAGGTGCCGCGGACGACGCGGGCGCCGGCCGCTCTCGACCTCCGCCTCGCGGCCGTCACATGCCGTGCTCCGCGGGCCCGAGCCCGCTCCACTCGCAGTATCGGCCGCAGCGGGGGCAGTCCGTCCGCGCCATCCTGCCGATCCTAAGGGCCGGAGGTCCGGGAGGCCACCCCTACCCGCGAGAGGCGGCGGCGATGGACTCCGGGTACGGGGCCCGGAGCACCCCGCGCTCGGTGACGATGGCCGAGACCAGCGCCGCCGGCGTCACGTCGAAGGCCGGGTAGCGCGCGTCGACGCCGACCGGTGCCACCCGCTGCCCGGCGATGCGCACCACCTCGTCGGCGGAGCGCTCCTCGATGGGGATGTCGGCGCCGGTGGCCGTCCCGACGTCCACCGTGCTCCAGGGGGCGGCGACGTAGAAGGGCAGGCGGTGGTGCGACGCCAAGACCGCGAGCGAGTAGGTGCCGATCTTGTTCGCCACGTCGCCGTTGGCGGCGATGCGGTCGGCGCCCACCACCACGCAGGAGATCTCGCCGCGGGCCATGAGCCACCCGGCCATGTTGTCGGCGAGGACCGTCACCGGGATGCCGTCGCGCTGCAGCTCCCAGGCGGTGAGGCGCGCCCCCTGCAGGAAGGGGCGCGTCTCGTCGGCGAAGACTTGCTCGAGCCTGCCAGCCTCGCGCGCGGCGCGCACGATGCCGAGGGCGGTGCCGTAGCCGGCGGTGGCGAGCGCCCCGGCGTTGCAATGGGTGAGGACCCGCGCCTCGGGGGGCAAGAGCGGGGCGCCGAGCGCCCCGATGCGGCGGCAGCTCGCCTCGTCCTCGTCGCGCACGGCATGGGCCTCGGCGAGCATGGCCTCGGGCCCCTCGCCGAACCGGCGCGACATGCGGCGCACCGCCCAGGCCAGGTTGACGGCGGTGGGGCGCGCCTTCACGAGCACCTCGGCCGCCTCCCTCAGCGCGCTCCCGGAGGCGCCCCGGCGCGCCTCCGCCGCGAGCGCGTAGGCGGCGGCCACCCCGATGGCCGGGGCGCCGCGCACCGCCAGATCCCGGATGGCCTCTGCCACCGCCCCGGCGTCGCCGAGGGCGAGCCAGGCCTCCTCCCCCGGCAACAGGCGCTGGTCGAGGAGGCGCACCTCGTCCCGGTCCTCGTCGTAGAGCACCGGGCGCAGGGGGGGGCGCCCGGTCACGAGCCGCCTCCGCGCCGGCCGCCGAGGACCCCCGCCACCCGCAGCCCGAAGTAGACGGCGGCGAGCGCCGTCACCGAGGCCTCGAGGAAGCGACGGTCCTTCGCCAGGACGGCGGTGACGACGACCGCCCCGAGGAGCGCCAGGAGCACGAAGACGCGGCTCGGCCCACCGGCGGATCCGGCGCCGGCGGGGCCCGCGCCCCATCCCGCCCAGGGAGCCATCTTCACCCTCCCAGCTTCTTCTTCACGAGCGCGTTGACGAGCGCCGGGTTGGCCTTGCCCTTCGTCTCCCTCATCACCCTCCCCACGAAGAACCCGAGGAGCTTGGCGTTGCCGGCGCGGAAGCGCTCGACCTCGCCCGGGCTCTCGGCGATCACCTTCTCCACCGCCGACTCGATGGCCGCCTCGTCGGACACCTGGGCGAGCCCCTTGTCCTCCACCACCCGCCGCGGGTCGGCGCCGGTGCGGAAGACCTCCTCGAACACCTGCTTCGCCCCGGGCCCGCCGATGGTGCCCGCGTCCACGAGCCGGAGCACCTCGGCGAGCTTCGCCGGCGTGAGCTTCCAGCCGGCCGGCTCCAGGCCGGTCTCGTTGGAGAGGCGCGCCGCCTCGCCATTGAGCCAGTTGGCGACCTTCTTCGCCGGCTCGGGCCCGCGCCCGTAGAGGTCGAGGGTGGAGTCGAAGAACTCCGCCACCGCGCGGTCGGTGGTGAGGAGGCGGGAGTCGTACTCGGAGAGTCCGAGCTCTCCCTGGTAGCGGCGCGCCCGGGCGCGGGGCAGCTCGGGCAGGGTCCTGCGCACCTCCTCCACCCAGGTCTCGGGGATGACGACGGGGGGCAGGTCCGGCTCGGGGAAGTAGCGGTAGTCGTGAGCCTCCTCCTTGGAGCGCATGGAGCGGGTCTCGCCCCTCTGCGGATCGAAGAGCCGCGTCTCCTGGTCGACCGTGCCCCCCTCCTCCAGGATCCCCACCTGACGGCGCGCCTCGTACTCCACCGCCTGCTTGAGGAAGCGGAAGGAGTTCATGTTCTTGATCTCGCAGCGGGTGCCGAGCCGGGTCGCGTCCTTGCGCATCACCGAGACGTTGGCGTCGCAGCGAAAGGACCCCTCCTCCAGGTTGCCGTCGTTCACCCCCAGGTACATGAGGATGGCACGCAGCTCCCTCAAGTACTCCACCGCCTCCTCGACCGAGCGCAGGTCGGGCTCGGAGACGATCTCGAGCAGCGGAACCCCGGCCCGGTTCAGGTCGACGCCGGACGAGCCGTCGGCGGAGACGTCGTGGACGTTCTTGCCGGCGTCCTCCTCCATGTGGATGCGCACCAGGCGGATGCGTCTCTCCACCCCGTCGACGGTGACGTCGACCGCGCCGCCCTTGCACACCGGCAGCTCATACTGGCTCACCTGGTACCCCTTCGGCAGGTCCGGGTAGAAGTAGTTCTTGCGCGCCCAGACGCTCTTGCGCTGGACCTCGGAGCCGAGCGCCAGGCCGGTTCGGATGGCGAACTCCACCACCCGGCGGTTGAGCGCCGGCAGCACCCCGGGCAGCCCCAGGCAGATGGGGCAGGTGTGGCTGTTGGGGGCTCCGCCGAAGGCGGTGGAGCACCCGCAGAAGATCTTGCTCTGGGTGAGGAGCTGGGCGTGGACCTCGAGCCCCATCACCAGCTGGAAGTCGGCCATCGGCATCTAGCCCACCGTCCCCCCCTTCCCGCCCTGGCTGGGGAGCGGCTGGGCGGCGAGGCTGCGCCAGCGCTCCTCGGTGGGGAAGAGGGTCACGTGCGCCGCCACCGCCGCGAGCGCCACCGCGAAGAGGAGCGGGTCTCCGGTGATGAGGAAGGCCACGAGCGGGAAGAGCGCGGCGCCGAGGAGGATCGCCCAGGCCACCAGCAGGCGGGCGAAGGCGCGGGCGTCGCGGGAGGCCCCGTCCCCGCGCGGGCCGATGTGCCGGGGAAGCACCCGGGACATCACGATCCCCAGCCCGGCGACCGCCGCCGCCATCCACAGGAACATCCCGGCGAGCTCGGGGGAGCGGATCTCCGCGCGCGGCGGCCGCGCCAGGGCCACCCCGGCGAAGAGGAGCGGGGTGAGGAGCATGCCGGCCCACACCCCCACCGCCCCGCGGTGCCGGCCGGCCGTCACGCGAACTCCCCCGGGGCCGGGAGAGGGCCCGTCTCCCGCTCCAGCGCGCGGGCGACGCGGAGCAGGGTGGCCTCGTCGAAGGGCCGGCCGATGAGCTGCAGCCCCACCGGAAGCCTCGCCTCCTCGTGCATGCCGGCAGGAACGGAGAGCCCGGGGAGGGCCGCCAGGTTGCAGCCGATGGTGTAGACGTCGGCGAGGTACATCTGGAGCGGGTCGGCCACCTTCTCCCCGAGCGCGAACGCCACCGTGGGCGAAACCGGACCGGCGACGACGTCGCACTTCTCGAAGGCGCGGTCGAAGTCGCCGCGCACCAGGGTCCGCACCTTCTGGGCCCGCAGGTAGTAGGCGTCGTAGTAGCCGGCGGAGAGCGCGTAGGTGCCGAGCATGATGCGCCGCTTCGGCTCCGTTCCGAAGCCGGCGTCGCGGCTCTCGCCGTACATGTCCTTCAGGCCCTTCGCCTCGGCCCGGAGCCCGTAGCGGACACCGTCGTAGCGCGCCAGGTTGGAGGAGGCCTCGGCCGGGGCCACCAGGTAGTAGGCGGCGATGCCGTACTTCGAGTGGGGGAGTTCCACCTCCACCAGGCGGGCGCCGAGCCGCTCGTAGGTGGCGAGCGCGTCGCGGACCTTCCTCTCCACCCCGGGCTCGGCGCCCCCGGCGAGCCACTCGCGCGGCACTCCGATGCGCAGCCCCTTCGCCCCCGACTCGATCTCGGCCAGGTAGTCCGGCACCGGCCTCTCGCTCGAGGTCATGTCGCGGGGGTCGTGGCCGGCGATGGCCTGCAGGAGAAGCGCCACGTCCCGGACCGTCTTCCCGAGCGGCCCGACCTGGTCGAGCGAGCTCGCGAAGGCGATGACGCCGTAGCGGGAGACGCGCCCGTAGGTGGGCTTCAGGCCCACCACGCCGCAGAGCCCGGCCGGCTGCCGGATCGACCCGCCGGTGTCGGTCCCGAGCGTCCCGAAGACCTGCCGGGCCGCCACCGCGGCGGCGCTCCCGCCCGAGGACCCCCCGGGCGTGCGCGAGAGGTCGTAGGGGTTGCGGCAGGGGCCGAAGGCGCTGTTCTCGGTGGACGAGCCCATCGCGAACTCGTCCATGTTGAGCTTGCCGAGGGAGACCGCCCCCGCCGCCCGGAGCCGCTCCACCACCGCGGCGTCGTAGGGGGGCAAGAAGCCCGCCAGGATGCGGGAGCCGGCGGTGGTCTCCACTCCCTCGGTGAGCAGGATGTCCTTCAAGGCGAGGGGCACGCCGTCGAGGGGAGAACGCACCTCGCCGCGGGCCCGGCGCCGGTCGGAGTCCCGCGCCTCCTCCAGCGCCCGCTCCGGGGTCACCCGCAGGAAGGCGCCCACCCGGCCGTCGGTGGCGGCGACGCGCTCGAGCGCCTGCCTCGCCACCTCCTCCGCCGAGACCTGCCGGCGGGAGAGCCTTCCCGAGAGCTCTCCGATGGAGAGCCCCAAGAGGCCGGCGGCGCTCACTCGATGATCCTCGGTACCCGGAAGTAGTTGCCCTCGCGCGCCGGGGCGTTGGCGAGCGCCTTCTCGGGGGAGAGGCACGCCACCACCCGGTCCTCCCGCAGCGGCGTCCCCTCGCCGGCGAGCGCGTGGGTCATCGGCTCCACCCGGGAGACGTCGAGCTCCTCGAGGAGCCGCACGTAGTCGAGGATCGCCGAGAGCTCCCCGGCGAGGCGGGCCTCCTCCGCGGGCTCGAGCCGAAGGCGAGCCAGGGCCGCGATGCGGCGGACCTCTTCGATGGAGAGCGACATCGGCGGGCTACTTCCCCTTCGAGCCTTCGACCTCGGGCCGGAACCAGTTCAGGATGGAGGCCACCAGCCCCCGCTTCCCGGCGGCGATCTGGTCCTGGAACTGCTTGAGCTCGCCGTGGGAGAGAAAGACCCCCTGGCAGGCGAAGCACACGTCCACCGGGACGCCGCGGAGCGTCACCTCCTGCAGCTGGTGACCGCAGGCGGGACAGCGCATGTGGTGGAGGTCCTTGAGCCGCTGTGCCTCGGCGGCGCTCGTCTCCTTCATCAGCTGCAGCGCGAGCTTCCGCTTCCGCTCGACCTCCTCCTTCGCGAAGTACTCATCCTCGACATGCGACGGCTTGTTCGTCTCGGACATGGATTGCGTCACTCCTTCAGCTGGCTGATGGCATGGCGAGCCGCGACGGCATCGTCCCCATCCGGGTGGACGGCGATGAATCTCTCGTAGAATGTAACCGCCTCCGACTTCTTTCCCATGTATCGGTAGGTCTCCGCCATCCCGAAGAGAGCCTCGGGATTCCTGGGATCGGAGTCCAGCGCCGCCCGGAAGTTCGCCTCGGCGAGCGGGTACTCGGAGATCTCGAGGTAGCAGGCCCCCCTTCCCGCGAGCGCGGCGGCGTTGGTGGGCTCGAGGTCGATCGCCTGGGCGTAGAGGCCGAGCGCCGCCTCCGTCTTCCCGCGCTCCCTCAGCCTCCGCGCCTGGGCGACGAGCCCCCTCACCGCCTTGGCCGGGGAGACCTGCGCCTTCTTGGGCGCCGGGGCGGGCCTCTGCGGGGGAGCGGCGACGGCGAGGCTCGTCGCCGGCCGCGCCGCGGGAGCGACCTCGACCGTCGGGGAAGGCGCGGCGGCGGGCCGGGGAGCGAGTTCCTCGCTCGCCGCCGACGGGGAGGGCCCCGACACGGCCGACGACGAGACCGCCGGCGCCGCCAGGGGCTCCTCGGCGCGCTCCCGCTCCCGAGCCGCCGCGGGCGCCGTGGTGGCGGGGGAGGCCTGGGCGGCTGCGGCCGGGGTCCGGCGCGTCGCCGGCTCGGCCGCGGGCCTCGGCGGCTCGGGAGCGGGAGGGGCCGGGGCGCCCGCGTCCGGAGGAGCGACGGCGGCGGTGAGGAGTTCGAGCGTTCCGGACAGGTAGAGCCAGACCCCGGCGACGGCGGCCGCGAGGAGGAGGGCGAGGAGCGCGAGCCACGGTCCGCGGCGGCGAGCCTTGCGGGGCTGGTATCGGCCCGGCCCTGGGGGCGCCGGCGGTCGGTCGACGGGCCCCTGGGCCCAGAGCGGCTCGTCGATGGCGGGCGGAGGAGGGGGCGCAGCCCGCCCGTGCCATTCCGGGGAGCCCTCCGCGGGAGGCTGCGGTTTCCCGGGGCGCAGCGGGGGTGGCCCCGCCTGGGCGCGCTCTGCCTGGTCCACCACCTCGAAGAAGGTGACGAGCTCCGGGATGTCTCCGAGGCGCCTCCACTGATCGCCGTTCGCCGAGATCTCGTCGTCGCGGCTCACCTTCCGCTCCACGATCCACTTCTGGAGCGTGGTGAGCTCGCGGAAGGACCAGACGTTCTCGCCGCCCTGCCTGAGCCTCCACTCGCGAGCGACGCCGGGCGCGGCGGGCCGGGGCAGGAGGTCCGCGAGGGGCTTCGCGTCCCTCGCCTCCTCGGGTCCGAGGGGCACGGTGACGACGAGCGCCTTCCTCTTCAGGCGGAAGGCGTGCCCGCAGCGGGCGCAGGTGACGACCACCCCCGCCTCCGGGACCCTGTCGTCGTCGACCACGTATTGGGCCCGGCAGCGTTCGCAGCGGACGTCCATAAGGAGCGGTGCACCCACGGTAGCCTCGCAGCGCACCCCGATGCAAGCGTTCGAATTCAAGCCGAAAAATTGACCGTGACCCGCCCGACGATATCGTCGGCGCGGGGGCCCGACATGGGCGCCCCCGCTCACACATCGGCGGCACCCGAAGAGGCTCCATGGGCAAGGCGAAGGGGAACCGGCGGACGGAGAAGAAGGCGCGGGGGAAGACCCTGGCGACGGGCATGCGCCGCGACATCGTGGCGGTCGTCCTCCTCGCCCTCGGGGCCACGGTGGCGATCGCGCTCCTCACCTTCTCCTCCCTCGACGGGCAGCTCATCGCCGAGGGGGTCCCGCCGGCCTCGAACCTGGTGGGGCCCGTCGGCCACTCGCTGGCGCGGGCGCTCTACCGTTTCCTGGGCTTCCCGGCGCTCGTCCTCCCGCTCGCCCTGACGGTGGCGGCGGTGGGCCTCTTCAAGGGGCAGCCGCCGCGCCTCACCCTCATCGGCTCCGCCGCCTACGCCGTGCTCGCCGCATCCCTCGCCACCCTCTCGCACCTCTTCCTCTCCGGCCGGGCGCTCGCGAGCTTCCCCCCCGGGGGAGCGGTCGGCCGGGTCTTCTCGACGCGCGCCGAGGCGCTCTTCTCCTCGGTGGGGACCGCCCTCGTCGTCGGGGCCTGCGCGGTGGTGGCGCTCATCGTCGCCGCCGACGTGAAGATCCAGGAGGTGGCGGCCGTCGCCTGGAAGGGGTTCTCCCGGGCCGGCGAGTGGCTGGGCGAGCGGGCGACCGAGGCGCTCGACCGGCACCGCGCCGCCGTCGCCGAGATGCGGGCCGAGGAGGAGGAGGAGCGCAATCTCGCCGCCCGCGACCTCGACGTGGCGGTGGTCGAGGCGAGCGAGGCGGAGGAGGACGAGGCCCGCGCCCTGGCGGGCGCCCTGGCGAAGGAGCGCCAGCGGGCCGCGAGCAACGAGGACCCGGCCTGGGCCGCCGAGGAGGAGGAGGCCCCTCCCCGCCGCCGGCGCCGCGAGCCGGAGCCCGAGGAGGAGGACAGGCCGCGCATCGTGGTGTCGGCCGCCCCGGCGCCGGAGGACCCGCCCCTGCCCGACCGCCCGGAGATCGTGGTCTCGCAGGCGATGCTCGAGCGCGGCAAGAAGAAGAAGGGCAAGGAGGTCCCGAACTTCGCCTTCACCCAGGCCGGCGAGGTCTTCCAGCTCCCGGCGGTCTCGCTCCTCGACAAGCACGACCAGGTGGAGGGCGAGATCGACGAGTCGGCGATGCAGAAGACCGCCGAGGTCATCGTGGCGACGCTGCGCCAGCACGGGGTGGACGGCGCCATCCGCCACATCCGGCCCGGCCCGGTGGTCACCCTCTACGAGTTCATGCCGGTGGCCGGCGTCAAGCTTTCGCGGATCGAGAACCTCGACAAGGAGCTCACCATGGCCCTGTCGGCGACCCGCATCCGCATCATCGCCCCCATCCCGGGGAAGGGCGTGGTGGGGATCGAGGTCCCGAACCGCAGCCGGGCGAACGTCTACCTGCGCGACCTGGTGGAGTCGGAGGCCTTCGCACGGGCGACGGGCATGCTGCCGCTCGCCCTCGGCAAGAACATCGAGGGGCTCCCCTACTGCGTCGACCTGCAGCGGATGCCGCACCTGCTCATCGCCGGCACCACCGGCGCCGGGAAGTCGGTGGGGCTCAACACCATGATCCTGTCGCTCCTCTACCGCCACTCGCCGGACCAGGTGCGGATGATCATGGTGGACCCGAAGATGACCGAGCTCTCCATCTACGAGGACATCCCCCACCTGCTCCTGCCGGTGGTGACCGACCCGCAGAAGGCGGCGCGCGCCCTGCAGTGGGCGGTGGACGAGATGGAGCGGCGCACCCAGATCCTGGCCGACACCGGGTCGAAGGATCTGAAGTCCTACAACGCCAAGGTGGACAAGCTGCGCGCCGAGGGGCGGACCTTCGAGGAGCCCGACCTCGTTCCGCCGAAGAAGCTCCTGGTGGTGGACTTCACCGCTGGCGAGACGGAGGAGGAGGCGGCCGCCCGGCTGGCACGCGAGGAGGGGGAGGGAGCGGGCGGGAGCGCCTACGAGGATCCCACCCGGCCCCCCGGCGACGACGGCGGCGAGAGGAAGCTGCCGAAGAAGCTCCCCTACATGGTGGTGATCATCGACGAGCTCGCCGACCTGATGATGACGGCCCCCCGGGAGGTGGAGATCTCGCTCGCCCGCCTGGCCCAGAAGGCGCGCGCCACCGGCATCCACCTCATCGTCGCCACCCAGCGCCCCTCCACCGACGTCATCACCGGGATGATCAAGAACAACTTCCCGGCGCGCATCAGCTTCCGGCTCGCCTCCCGCCACGACTCGACCACCATCATCAACGGGCCGGGGGCCGAGGCCCTCCTGGGCGACGGCGACATGCTGGTCCTCACCGCCACCCAGCCGGTGACCCGGGTGCAGGGCGCCTTCGTGTCCGAGGAGGAGATCGGCCGGGTGGTGGGCTTCCTGAAGGGACAGGGGCGGCCGGTCTACGACGACTCCATCCTCAAGGCCCGCGACGGCTCGCAGGACTCGCGCCGCGACGAGGACGACGACGACCCGGTCTACGACGAGGCGCTCTCGCTCGTGTCGCGCATGGAGGAGGTCTCGGTGTCGAAGCTCCAGCGCGAGATGCGGCTCGGCTACAACAAGGCCGCCAAGATCATCGAGCGGATGGAGCGCGAGGGCGTGGTCGGCCCCGCCAACGGCGTGAAGCCGCGCCAGGTGCTGGTCCGCCCGGCCGGCGAGGTGAGCGCCACCCCGAACGTGTAGCGTCCCCTCCCCGGGGAGGAGAGGTCCGGCGCCGCCCGGGGTGAGGCGGCGCCCTCCCGCCGTTAAGGCAAGGCGGGTCTCCCGCGGCGGGGCCGGGAACGCCCCTTCCGCCCCAGACGAGCGAGAGCCATGGCCCAATACGTGATGTCGATGCTCCGGGTGAGCAAGGTCGTCCCGCCCAAGCGCCAGATCATCAAGGACATCTCCCTCTCCTTCTTCCACGGGGCGAAGATCGGGCTCCTGGGGCTGAACGGCGCCGGCAAGTCGACGGTGCTCCGCATCATGGCGGCGGTCGACGACGAGTACGACGGCGAGGTCCAGCGCCAGTCCGGGATCCGGATCGGCTACCTGCCGCAGGAGCCGCGGCTCGACGGGGACCGGACGGTGAGGCAGGAGGTGGAGTCCGCCCTCGGCGAGGTGGCCGACGCCCAGCGGAAGCTCGAGGCGGTCTACGCCGCCTACGGCGCGCCCGACGCCGACTTCGAGAAGCTCGCCGAAGAGCAGGCACGCCTCGAGGCGGTGATCGCCGCCGCCGGCGCCGACACCGGCAACTCCCTGGAGATCGCGGCCGACGCGCTGCGCCTCCCGCCCTGGGACGCGGCGGTGCGCCACCTCTCCGGCGGGGAGCGCCGGCGGGTGGCGCTCTGCAAGCTGCTCCTCTCCAAGCCCGACATGCTGCTGCTCGACGAGCCCACCAACCACCTGGACGCCGAGTCGGTGGAGTGGCTGGAGCAATTCCTCACCCGGTTCCCGGGCACGGTGGTGGCCATCACCCACGACCGCTACTTCCTCGACAACGTCGCCGAGTGGATCCTGGAACTCGACCGCGGCCGCGGGATCCCCTGGAAGGGCAACTACTCGAGCTGGCTCGAGCAGAAGGAGGCCCGCCTGGAGGTGGAGGCCAAGCAGGAGAGCGCCCGCATCAAGGCGATGAAGCTCGAGCTCGAGTGGGTGCGCCAGAACCCGAAGGCGCGCCAGGCGAAGAGCAAGGCGCGCCTGCTGCGCTTCGAGGAGCTCTCGAGCGTCGAGTACCAGAAGCGGAACGAGACCCAGGAGATCTTCATCCCGGTGGCGGAGCGGCTCGGCGAAAAGGTGGTCGAGTTCGAGGGGGTCTCGAAGGGATTCGGCGACCGGCTGCTCGTCGACGACCTCTCCTTCATCGTCCCGCCCGGGGCCATCGTCGGCATCATCGGGCCGAACGGCGCCGGCAAGTCCACCCTCTTCAAGATGATCACCGGCGCGGAGAAGCCCGATCGGGGGCGCGTCGCCGTGGGGCCCTCGGTGAAGCTCGCCTTCGTCGACCAGAGCCGCGAGAACCTCTCCGGCGAGAAGACGGTGTTCGAGGAGCTCTCCGGCGGGCGCGACCAGATCGAGGTGGGCCGCTTCGTGATGCCGAGCCGCGCTTACATCGGCCGGTTCAACTTCAAGGGGGCGGACCAGCAGAAGATCGTGGGGACCCTCTCCGGGGGAGAGCGCGGCCGGCTCCACCTCGCCAAGACCCTCATGACGGGCGGGAACGTGCTCCTGCTCGACGAGCCCTCGAACGACCTCGACGTGGAGACCTTGCGAGCCCTCGAGGACGCGCTCCTCGAGTACGCCGGCAGCGTGATGGTCATCTCCCACGACCGCTGGTTCCTCGACCGGATCGCGACCCACATCCTCGCCTGCGAGGGAGATTCCCGCTGGACCTTCTTCGCCGGCAACTATCAGGAATACGAGGCCGACAAGCGGCGCCGGCTCGGCGAGGAGGGCGCGAAGCCGAGGCGCATTCGCTACAAGCCCATCTCGCGATAGCGCCCAGCGTGTTCCCGCACGCAGAGGCGAGGGGACGTCCCCAACGGGACGGGTTCACCCTGGGGGGGCGCACCGCGACGGCAAGGCTCCGCGAGCGCCAACGTGCGCTTGCAACCCGTTTGGAGCGGGCGGAGTCCCCCACCTTTCGCTTAGGCCCGTTCTGCCCCGCAAGAAGCCATGCACGAACGGCGAAACGAACTGCCCGAGGAGATCCGCGCCCGGACGGTTCACCTCTCCAATGCGCGAGCGGCGGACCCCGTCGCTATTCACCATCAGTCGATGGTGCCCCGCAACGCCCAGGGCTCGCACGTCGTCGCCCGCCATGAGCTGGAGGCGATGGACGTCGACGAGTACTCCGGCCTCTTCGCCGAGAGGCCGGTCCGGCGCGGCGCGGCGGCGGGCCCGGTGCGGCCGGCGAGCCGCCCCGGTCGTCGCGGGGGCAGGGGGACGCGGAGAGCCGCGCGGATCACGGAAGAGGCCCGTCCTCGAAGGGGAGGTGCGCGTCCATGGCGATGGTGCTGAAGCCGGTGGTCTTCATCCCGGGCCTGTGGCTGCCCGCCGAGAGCTGGGGGACCTGGACCGAGCACTTCTGGCGGGCGGGCTACGCGCCCTTCGCCGAGCCCTGGCCCGGCATGCCGCCCTCGGCCGCGGAGGCGCGCGCTCGCCCGGAGGACCTCGGCATCCGCGGGATCGCCGAGATCGTCGAGCACTACGCGGCCGTCCTGCGCTCGCTCCGGACCCGGTCCATCGTGATCGGCCACTCGCTCGGCGGGCTCGTCGCGCAGATCCTCCTCGGCAAGGGTCTCGCCTCCGCGGCCATCGCCATCGACCCGGCCCCGATGAGGGGGGTGCTCCCGCTCCCGCTCTCCACCCTGCGCTCGGTCCTGCCGGTGCTCCGGAACCCGGCCAACCGCTCGCGCGCCGTGTCCCTCACCGCCGAGGAGTTCCGCTACGGGTTCGGGAACGCGGTGTCGCCGAGGGAGTCGGACGAGCTCTACCGGCGGTTCGCCATCCCGGGACCGGGCCGGCCCCTGTTCCAGGCGGCGCTCGCGAACTTCACCCGCCGCTCCGAGGCGGCCGTGAACACCGCGAACGGGAGCCGCGGCCCCCTCCTGCTCCTCGCCGGGGAGAGGGACCACGTCGCTCCCCCGGCGCTCGCCCGGGCGGCGGCCCGGCTCTATCGGAGGTCGGGAGCGGTGACGGACCTGAAGGTGGTGCCGGGGAGGGGGCACTCGCTCACCATCGACCACGGCTGGCGCGAGGTCGCCGACACCGCTCTCGCCTGGCTGAGGGCGCGCTCGCTGTCGCCGCCCGAGCTCCTCAGCTCTTCCCGACGCGCCGCTCCTCTCCACGGAGAAGCCGCTGCATGTTCGTCCGGTGGCGGATGACGACGACGGCGAGGATGGCGAGCGCGGTCCAGGTGGCGGAGCTGCGGTAGCCGTAGAGCGCGGCGGCGGTGGCGGCACAGGCCGCGGCACCGGCGAGAGAGCTGACCGAGACGATGCGGGTTCCGGCGTAGGACGCGACGAAGACCGCGAGAGCGGCGAGGGCCGCCCAGGGCGAGAGCGCCAGGAAGACGCCGAAGGCAGTGGCCACCCCCTTGCCCCCCCGGAAGCGGAGCCAGGGCGGGAAGACGTGGCCGAGGAAGGCGGCGAGTCCGGCTGCGGCCGCCCAGGGGCCCGGCTCGCCCGGAGCGCCCAGGAGCGCGGCCACCGCCATCACAGGGATGGCACCCTTGGCGGCGTCGAGGAGGAGGGTGACGAGGCCGAGCTTCTGTCCGGCGGCGCGGGCGACGTTCGTCGCGCCGATGTTGCCCGAGCCGGTGCGGCGCACGTCCACGCCGGCGACGAAGCGGGCCAGGAGCAGACCGAAGGGGATGGACCCGAGCAGGTAGCCGGTGAGGACGAGGGCGGAGCCTGCCAGAGACGGCGTCACCCCGACCGCCCTCCCCGGCGTCCGCTCATGCCGCCCTCGCGAGGAGCCAGGCCCAGTTGAGGAGCGCGGCGGCGATCCCGGCCCGCGCGGCGGCCGCGAGTGCCCGCTCCGGGATCGGCGGCCAGGCCCGCCCGAGCGCCACCCTCCCGAGGTCGAGCAAGGCGTAGACCCAGGCGCCGAGGGCAAGGGCGGCGCCGAGCGGGCTCGCGCCCAGGGCAGGTCGGACCTCTCCCTGGGCCAGGTGGACGAAGGCGCGGGTCATCCCGCAGGAGGCGCAGGGGAGCCCGGTCGCGGCGCGGAAGGGACAGGGGAGGTCGACCTCGAGGAGCGGAAGGAATCGGGCGGCGAGGAAGGAGGCGAGCGCGAGCAGCGCGAACAGCTCCGGGACCCCCACCCTGGCGGTCTTTCGCACGGCGGCCTCCAAGGTCGGCGCCTCCTCAGTGCCGCCCGAGCGCGGCGAAGAGCGGGATGCCCGCGGCTCCGCAGCAGCACATGCAGACGAGCCCGAAGGGCAGCAGCGCCGCCGCCCAACCCTTTCCCGAGGGGATCCGCTGCGCGGCGGAGAGGCCGATGGCGACCACCGCCACGTACCAGACGAAGCCCACCAGGTTGGCGAGGAGCGGCACCGGGGCGGCCCCGATGATGTGCGCCGCCGAGGCGTAGCCCACCACCGTGAGCGTGGCCGCGAAGCCGCGGGGGGCGCTGCGGAGCGCGAGCAGCACCACGTGGAAGAGCGCCGCCGAGACGAGGAGCACGGCGAGCGCGAAGAAGGGGGCGCCGAAGAGTTGGGCCACCACCGCGAGCGCGCTCCCCCCCGAGACCCAGCGCATCACCCAGGCCTGGCCGATCTGGTCGCCCCTCGGCACCTGCCGGAGCATCTGCTCCACCACGCCCCGGGTGGCGGCTCCCATGAGCGCGCCGTAGAGCGTCTGGAACCAGCTCGAGACGGTGAGGGTGGTGACCCCGAAGAGGAGGGCGGAGCCGGTGTCGGAGATGCGCACCGCCCGGAAGAACTCGGCCGGCGAGAGCGCGGCGAGCTTCCAGGTGTCGAGCCACGCGCGCAGGAAGCCGAGCTCGCGGCGCCGCGCGACGGGCGCAGCGCTCCCCGCCGGGTCGGGAGGCGGGGGCGGGGGCCCGGCGGCCGGCCCTCCCGCCGGGGGAGGCGCGGGCACGGGTGGCGGGGCGGACGGGTCGGCGAGGTGAACCTGCTGCCCGCAGTGAGGGCAGGCCTGGATCCCGAAGCGGTCGGTCTCGAAGGTCTTCTGGCAGTGAGCGCAGCGCGCGAGCATGCGGGACGAGCTTACCCTGCCGCACCGCCTTCGTCATGGCGCCATTACGGCCTCCCGGGATGGGCGCCTCGGCGACCGCCCCGGCTGCGCCCCCGCTCGAAGGGGACCGGCAACCGGACTGGAACCCAGGCCGAAGGGGCGCGACGGGCCCGCCCTAGCGACCCATGCTGGCGCCGACGCGCTGCGAGGCCTCGGGGGAGCCCCGCCGACGGACTCGACCCCCGACCTTCCGCGGTCTCCTCGTCTCCTCGAGCAACTCCGGGTGCTCGAGGACGAGCCACACCGCGAACGCGAACCACGACCCGACGAGCACGACGGCACCGACGATGATGGTCATTACGAGGCTCATTCGCTTCGTCTGTGACGGGTGACCGGCCAGGCGTCCCTCGGCGTCGAGGCCCGTCGTTCAAGCGCGATCTGATAGTGGTCCGGACGCGCCGCGGCATGGAAATCCGGGGAGGCCCGAAAGGCAGAGACCATCGGGGGGGCAAACGATATCTAACAGCGATGTCACTCAATTGACGCTTACGGAGGGCTTCCGGCAAGGGAACGGCCGCCCCCGGGCGGTGGCCGGCCCGAGAGCGGGGGAAGCGACTCCTCGGTGCGAGCGCCGACGCGCGCGACCTTCGCCCGCGGAGACCGAACGCCCGCCCTCCCCGGAATCCCCGAGGCTAGGGATCTCGGAGCCCGTCCACCTCGTCCACCGCCACCGTGCCGCGGCTGCGGAAGATGGCGATGACGATGGCGAGCCCGACTGCGGCCTCGGCCGCGGCGACGGCGATGACGAAGAAGGCGATGGCGTGCCCTTCGAGCCTGCCGGCCTGCCGCGCGAAGGCGAGGAAGGTGAGGTTGGCGGCGTTCAGCATGAGCTCGATGCTCATGAAGACGATGATGGCGTTTCGCTTCACCAGGACGCCGCCCAGTCCGATGGTGAAGAGGACGGCTCCCAGCGCCAGGTAGTGGGTGACGGGGACCATGGCAGTCAGATCCTCTGCTTCGAGACCACCACCGCTCCGACGATGGCGACGAGGAGGAGGACGCTCGTCGCCTCGAAGGGCAGCAGATACTGGTTGAAGAGGATCCTCCCCACCGCCCGGACGGTTCCGTAGTCGGAGGTCACCTTGGCCATCGACTCCGCGCGGCTGTCGGAGATGGCGAGCACCACCAGATAGAGGATGCCCACCCCGCCGAAGAGCCCGGCCACCTTCATGGCGCTCATGCGATCGACGCCGAGCTCGCTGTCGGAGAGCGACAGCAGCATGATGACGAAGAGGAAGAGCACCATGATGGCGCCCGCGTAGACGATGATCTGCAGGAAGGCGATGAGGTGGGCGTTGAGGAGCACGTAGATGCCCGCCAGGAAGAAGAAGGCTGCCACCAGGCTCATCGCCGCGTGCACCGGGTTGCGGGCCACCAGCACGCCGGCCGCCGCGATGATGAGCGGTACCGCGAACACCCAGAAGAGCACCATTTCGGCCTTGTCGCTCATCGCGTCTCCTCCGCTACTGGCGGATCCCGCCGATGAGGGCTTCCCGGGTGTTCCGGAACGTGCCCCAGGCCTTCTCGCCCTGCGGGCACCCGCGGTGCTCCACGTGGTCGAGGAACTCCTTCCTGAACTTCTTCACGAAGCTCTGCACCGGCATGGCGGCGGCGTCGCCGAGCGCGCAGATGGTCTGCCCCATGATGTTGCCGGGCAGCTGCTCGAGCAGCTCGACGTCGGAGCGCGTGCCCTCGCCGTGCTCGATCCGCTCGAGCAGGTGCTCCATCCAGGGCGTGCCCTGGCGGCAGGGGGTGCACTGGCCGCAGCTCTCCTCGGCGTAGAACATGGCGATGCGCGAGAGCGCGCGCACCATGCACACGGAGTCGTCCATGACGATGACCCCCCCGGAGCCGGCCATGGTCCCGGCGGCCTTGAGGGCGTCGAACTCCATCGACACGTCGATCTCGTCCCCGCGCAGCACGGGCGAGGAGGAGCCGCCCGGGATGACCGCCTTCACCGGCCTCCCCGAGGGAGGCCCGCCGCAGTCCTCGTAGATGAGCTTCCTCAGGTTGTAATGGACCGGCTTCTCGTAGATGCCGGGCTGCTTCACGTTGCCCGAGACGCAGAAGAGCCGGGTGCCTCCCGACTTGGGGGTCCCGAGCGCGGTGAAGGCGGCGCCGCCGTGCTCCACGATCCAGGGGAGGTTGGCGAGGGTCTCGACGTTGTTGATGATGGTGGGCTTGCCCCACAGGCCGACGATGGCGGGGAAGGGCGGCTTGAAGCGCGGATAGCCCTTCTTGCCCTCGAGCGACTCCATGAGGGCGCTCTCCTCGCCGCAGATGTAGGCGCCGGCGCCGCGGGCCACGTGGACCTCGAGCGCGAAGTTCCTGCCGGCGAGCTTCGGCCCGATGATGCCCTCGGCCCGCGCCTCGGCGAGCGCCTTCTCGAGCGCGCGCGCCTGCTTCGCGAACTCGCCGCGGATGTAGATGTAGGCGAGGTGGATGTCGAGCGCGTAGCAGGCGATGGCGATGCCCTCGAGCAGCATGTGAGGGTCGAACTCGATGATGTAGCGGTCCTTGCAGGTCCCGGGCTCGGACTCGTCGGCGTTCACGCACAGGTAGCGGGGGCGCACGTCCTTGGGGAGGAAGGTCCACTTCACCCCGGTGGGGAACCCGGCCCCGCCGCGGCCGCGCAGGTTGGAGATCTTCACCTGCTCGACGATCTCCTCGGACTTCATGGAGAGGGCCTTCTCGAGCGAGCGGTAGCCCCCGTCCGCCTTGTAGCCGGCGAGCGAGGGGTCCTTCTTGGGCCAGCGCTGGGTGAGGATGAAGATTTCGCTCACGAGAGCCCTCCCAGGATCCGGTCGACGTCCGCCACCGTGAGGCGCTCGTGCATCTCCTCGTCCACCAGCATGGCGGGCGCCGTGGCGCAGGAGCCCAGGCACTCCACCTGACGGAGCGTGATGCGCCCGTCGCGGGTGGTGCCGCCGTTCTCGACCCCGAGCTTCTTCTTCAGGTGCTCGAAGATGTCGAAGCCGCCCGTGAGCGAGCAGGAGACGTTGGTGCACACCTCCACCACGTGCCGGCCCACCGGGTGGGTGTGGTACATGACGTAGAAGGTGGCCACCTCCTCGGCGCGGACCGCGGGGGCCCCGAGCCGGTCGGCGACGAGCTTCTGCGCCGCGGGCGAGAGCCAGCCGAAGATCCCCTGCGCGAGGCGCAGCCCCGCCAGCATGGCGGCTTCCTTGTGGTCTGGCGGGTAGCGGCCGACGATCGCGGGGATCTCGGCGTCGAAGCGAGCTACCTCGGCCTTCGGCAAGTCCGCGATGTCCTGCGGCGCCCGCTCGGTGGCAGCGTGGTCGTGATGGGACATAAAGGTCGGAGATGCCTCGAAAAAGTCTTCGCAGGCTAGTGACCGGGTCCCGGCTTGTCAAGGAGAACCTCGGCGTGCGAGTGTGCTCGCGAGCGGCATGGAACACTCGGAGAAGCGCAGGGACCAGCGGGTGCCGCTGATCCTCCGGATCGACTACCCTGCGTCGGCGGACGTGGCTCGCGACGTGACGGAGAACCTGTCCGCCGGGGGGCTCTTCATCCGCTCGGAGCGGCCGCTCAATGCCGGCGAGCGCGTTCCGCTCGAGCTCGGCTTTCCCTCTCTCCTCGAGCCCTTCGAGATCGAGGTGGAGGTGGTGTGGCGCCGCGAGGCGGGGGCGGGCGGCCCGGCGGGAGTGGCGGTGCGCATCCCCGACGGCCGCGGCGCCGACCGCGAGAAGCTCGGCCGCCTGGTCGAGCGCTGGCTCTGCTCCGAGCCGGCGGCGCGCAGCTACCGGGTGCTCATGGTGGAGGACAACCCCCACGTGGTCGAGATGTACGAGTGGGCGCTGAAGAAGCTCTCCACTCCCCCGGCGCCGGTCGAGGTCCAGGTGGAGTACGCGCCGCACGGCCAGGCGGCGCTCTTGCGCCTCTCCCGGCCGCCGAAGATCGACCTCCTGCTCACCGACCTCTTCATGCCGGTGATGGACGGGTTCACGCTCATCGAGCGGCTGCGCTCCGACCCCGCCCTGGCCGAGCTGCCCATCCTGGTGGTGAGCGCCGGCGGGACGCGCGCCCGGGAGCGGGCCACCCAGCTCGGCATCGACGTGTTCCTCTACAAGCCGGTGCAGTTCAGCGACATCCTCAACACGGTGCGGACGCTCCTGCGCATCCCGTAGCATCGCTCCCCCCCGAACGCGCGAGAGCCCGCCGGACGCCGTCCGGCGGGCTCCCGACGTCGGCCGATCCTCGCCGCTACTTGCTCTTCTTGTTGAAGGCGTCCTTCAACGCCTTGGCGGGAGCGATCTTCACCACCGTCTTGGCGGCGATCTTGATCGCCTCGCCGGTGGCGGGGTTGCGGCCCATGCGGGCCTTGCGCTGCTGGAGCTTCACTGCCCCGAGGCCGCCGAGCGGGATCTTGCCGGCGGACTTGAGGTTCTTGTGCACCACTTCCTCAACCGCTGCGAAGACCGCCTTCGACTGCGCCTTCGAGATGCCAGCCTTCTCGGCCACGGCGGCGAAGAACTGAGCCTGCGTCATGCTCATGTGCGACCCTCCTTGGGCCACCGCCGGGAAAACCGCCCTCGAAAAAGCGCGGCTGGCCGGCGAATTGGCGAATCCGATACCGCGATCGGATCTCCGAGTCAACACCCGATCGCGCTCTTTTGCCCGTCAAATGGGCCTTGGAAGCCGATCCACGGCCGGCGAAGATCCAAAAACCCGCAAGAAACGGCCCTTCGGGGCATGTAGGAGAACTCCCGACGCGATCCTCTTCAGCGCCGGAAGAAGGCGTAGAGGATCTCCCAGGTGATGAGGGCGATGACGGTCAGCTCCAGGACCTCGCCGCGCCGGGTGTCGGCCATGTCCGAGAGCAGCCGGTTCACGTCGGAGAGGAGACGTTGCTTGCGCAGGACCGACTGCTGCCAGTCCGGCAGGCGGAAGCGGCGCACCGCCGCCTGGTAGAAGCGCGCCAGGTAGAAGTCGCCCACGATCTTCACCGCGTTCTCCACCCGTTCCACCATCTCCGAGAGCTCGAGGAGTAGAGCCGCGGTCTGGCGCAGCAGCCGGCCGTAGCGGCGGGTGAGGATCCGCGGAGCGCCGAGCGCCTCCACCTCGTCGTAGATGCGAGCGAGCTCCCGGTCGAGGAGCGCGTCGTAGTAGCGGAGCTCGAGCAGGTGCGCGGTGGCGAGCTCGAGCAGGTCGGGGACGTCGGTGGGGCCGGCGGGCTCGTAGACGAAGGCGCTGTTCCAGTCGACCACCGCCAGGTCCGTCTCCAGGTAGCTGAAGTGATGCTTCAGCACGTCCACCCGCTCGGCGGAGGAGAGCGGGGGGGAATCGCGCTCGCCGAGGAGGAGCGGCGCCAGCGGCGCATCCGCGAGCAGCTCCCGCCCTGTCACCCGGCGGTCGAAGGCCCGGACGAAGAACACCGTGTAGGTCTCGAGCCCCTCCCAGGAGTGCGGCTTCTCGAGCGCCGCCCGGAGCGCCCGGGCGAGCTCCTCCGACTCGCGGCGGGCGAGGGCGTCGATCTCCGGCGTCGGCACGTCGAGGAGCTCCTCCGAGAGCGGCAACAGGTCCTCGAGGGAGGTGCCCGGCGGGATGGGGACCTCGAAGAGGACGCTCACCACGCCGGTGGCGGAGACGTTGGCCCGGGCCTCGCTCGCCCGCTCGCCGGAGCGGAGCCGGAGCGCGCGGGCCCCCAGGCGGAGGTGGACCGGGGGCTGGGGGATCTCGATGGCGGTCCGGGTGCGCGGGTTCTCGAGGCGGAAGCGGGAGGCGGACGCGGCGACCAGGGACTCGGCCCGGGCCAGGTCGACGGCGTCGGCGACGTCGAAGAGGCGGTAGATGCGGACGGTGCCTTCCTCCACTCGGTAGGGCCGGCTGCTCATCGAGGGAGAGACTACCGCGGAGGGCGGGAGGTCGGGCGGCTCGGAAAGGGGCGCCCGGCCTCACCCGCCCCGGGCGCGGGAGGGGCTCAGGCGCCCACCAGGCGGAGCGGCAGGTGCGCCCGCTGGTGCGGGAACTGGATGAGGTACTCGCCGGAGAAGCAGGCGTCGCAGTAGCGGGTCCGCTCCTCGCCCAGGGCCTGGTAGAGCCCGTCGAGCGACAGGTAACCGAGCGAGTCGGCGGTGATGTAGCGGGCGATCTCCTCGACCGAGTGGGAGCTGGCGATGAGCTCCTGCCGCGTCGGGGTGTCGATGCCGTAGTAGCAGGGCCAGGCGGTGGGCGGCGAGCTGATGCGCATGTGGATCTCGCTCGCTCCCGCCGAGCGCAGCATCTTCACGATCTTCCGGCTGGTGGTGCCGCGCACCACCGAGTCGTCGACCACCACGATGCGTTTGCCCTTCAGCATGTCCTTCACCGCGTTCAGCTTCAGCTTCACGCCGAAGTGGCGGATGGACTGGGCGGGCTCGATGAAGGTGCGCCCGACGTAGTGGGAGCGCACGAGCCCCATGGCGAAGGGGATGCCGCCCTCCGTCGAGTAGCCGATGGCGGCGGGCACGCCCGAGTCCGGGACCGGGACGACCAGGTCGGCCTGGGCGGGCTGCTCCTTCGCCAGCCGCGCGCCGAAGGCGGCGCGCACCGCGTAGACGGACTTGCCGAAGAGCACCGAGTCCGGCCGGGCGAAGTAGATGTGCTCGAAGACGCAGCGACCGGAGCGGGCGGGCGGGCGCTGGTCGGGGAAGAGCCGCTCGGTGCGGAACCCCGACTCGTCGACGACGATGAGCTCCCCGGGCTCGACCTCCCGCAGGTACTCGGCCTCGATGAGATCGAGGGCGGTGGTCTCGCTCGCGAGCACGTAGCTGCCCTTGAGCCGCCCGAGCACGAGCGGCCGGAAACCGAGCGGGTCCCTCAGGCCGACGAGCGCCTTCTCGGTGAGCATGACCAGGCTGTAGGCCCCCGCCACCTTGGCGAGCGCCTGGCGCAGGGCGGCGACGAGGTGCTCGCGCGTCCCGGGCCGGAACTCGGTCCGGGCCCGCGCCATCAGGTGGACCACCACCTCGGTGTCGCTCGTCGTCTGGAAGATGGAGCCGGCGGCCTCCAGGTCCGAGCGCAGCTGCTCGGCGTTCACCAGGTTGCCGTTGTGCGCCACCGCCAGCGCCCCGCCCGAGTACTGGACCGCGATGGGCTGCGCGTTCTTCAGATGGGAGTCGCCGGCGGTGGAGTAGCGCACGTGACCGATGGCCGCTCCGCCCTTCAGCCGCTCCAGGACGTCGGCAGTGAAGATGTCGGCGACGAGCCCCATGCCGCGGTGCACGTGCAGGGTCTTGCCGTCGCTCGAGACGATGCCCGCCGACTCCTGCCCGCGGTGCTGGAGCGCGTGCAGGCCGAGGTAGGTGAAGTTGGCGGCGTCGAGCTCGGTGCCGGGCGCCCAGATCCCGAAGACTCCGCACTCCTCGGCGAGCTTGTCCCAGGCGGCTTCGTAACCCATGCGGGGCGCAGTATAACGACACGGTGGCGAAAAAGCTCACGGCCTGGGGTGGCTCGCTCGCGGTTCTCGCCCTCGTCGTCGCGGCGGTGACGCCGCTCCACGGCGCCCGGCGGCGCTCGCCGCCGCGCCTCGTGTCGGCGGCCCGCGCGGAGGGCCCGCTCTCGGCGGGCGCCGCCGCCGTTCCCCTGGAGGTGGCCCCGGGGACGACGCTCGCGGGGTTCCCGCGGCTCCAGTGGGCGAGCCTCGGGGTGAGGGACGCGCCCATGGCCCGCGCGGTGGTCCTCGCCGAGCCCGGCTTCACCTCCGCCCTGGTATCCGCCGACATCCTCCTCGTCCCCCCGGCGCTCCGGCGCGCGGTGGAGGCGCGGCTCGCCGACCTCCACCTGCAGGCGCTCGTCCTCACCGCGACGCACACCCACTCGGGCCCGGGCGGCTACTGGCAGGACACGCTCGGCGAGCTCTTCGGCACCGGCCCCTACGACGCGGGCGCGCTCGAGTCATTGGCCGGGCGCGTGGAGGAGGCGGTCCGCCGCGCCGCGGCGGCGCGGGTGCCGGCCCGGCTCCAGGCGGCCCGGGCGACGCTCGCCGGCCTCTCCTACAACCGGGACGGGGGCGAGGTGGACGGGAGACTGCTCGTCGTGCGGGCGACGCGGGGCGACGGTGCGGTGGTGGCCGAGGTGGTGGTCTTCCCCGCCCACGCCACCATCGTCGACCGCAAGAGCCGCCTCATCTCGGCGGACTGGCCGGGAGCGCTCGCGCGGCAGCTCCCCGGGGTCACCGTCGTCCTGCAGGGAGCGGTGGGCGACCAGACCTGGCGCCTCGAACCCGGGGCGGAGGAGGCGCCCGAGGGCTACGCGCGCCTTCTCGCGGAGGCGGTGCGCGGGCTCCGCTTCGGGGAGGGAGACGAGAGGCCACCGCTCGGCGAGGCAACCGCCGAGGTCGCGTTGCCGGCGCCCTCCTTCGCCGCGGTTCCCCGCCTCTTCGACCGGCTCCTCTCGAACCTCCTCTGGAGCTTCATGCCGGAGCGCGCCACCGTCACGGCGCTCCGGCTCGGCCCCTCCCTGCTCCTCGCCGTGCCCGGCGAGCCGGTGGCCGAGGTGGGCCGCCGCTGGCGGGACGCCCTGGGCGAGGGATCGGAGGTGGTGTCGCTCGCCGGCGACTACCTGGGCTACGTCGAGACGCCCGAGCGCGTCCGCGCCCGCAGCGGAGAGGCGAAGCGGACCTACCTCGGCCCCGACCTCGCCTACGTGCTCGGCGACGGCCTCGTCGCCGCCGGGGAGGCGCTCCGGTAGCCCTCAGAAGCGGACGGCGGCACCCCCGGGAGCGGCCTCCACCCCCGAGGGCCCCGAGACGAGGAAGAGCGCCGCCGCCCCCGCCGAGAGCGCCACCGCAGCGCCCCCGGCGATCCAGGCGGCCTGGCGCGCCGACTGGTAGCTTGCCGCCGCGCTCGAGTAGGACGCCGGGTCCGCCCCCGGGGCGAGGTTCCCGCCCGGGAGGACCAGGGCGCGCGCCTCGCTCGCGTAGTGGGAGGCGGCGATCCCCTGCCACGCCGCCACCCCCGCACAGACGGCGGCGAGGGAGGCGGACAGCCAGGCGGCGGGGCGCATCCAGCGCGCCTGCGGCGCCTGGGCGCGGACGGCGAGCGGCTCGGGCGAGGCGGGCGGGCCCGGGCCGACCTCAGGGGATGCGAGCGGCGGCAGCGGCTCGGCGACCATCCCCTCGGCGGCGGCGAGCGCCGGGCTCGTGGGGGGCGGCGGCCCGGGTGGGCGGAGCTCCACCGATTCGTCGCGGGACAGATCCACCCACAGGCTTACCTCGCCGAGGCCGTCGGCAACGGTGACCCGGTAGCGCCCCGCCGGAAGCCGGGCCTCGGCGGGCGTGGCGCCGACGTGCTTCAGCCCCACCGCGACGAGCGCGCCCTGGCGCGGCGAGGTCACGGCGAGCCGGAGCCGGGGCCTCACCTCGAGGCGGGCGCGGGCCCGCTCGAACTCGCGGCGGAAGGAGGGCGAGTACGACTCCGGGTCGGGGAGCGCCGCGGGCTCCAGGGCGAGGAGCGCCTCCATCGCCTCCCGCGAGAGCTCGACCCGCCCCACGGTGGCCTCGGCGTGGGCGAGCCGCAACAGGGCGCGCGACCACTGCGCCTCGGCCTCGTCGCCGGGCGGGAGTTCCTCGAGGTCGCGCACGATCCCCCGCAGGAGCGCGATCGAGCCCTCGTAGTCGCCGGCCTGGTAGGCGGCGAGCGCGCCCCCGAAGGCGAGGTCGAGCTCGGCGAGCCCGCGAGGGGGATCGGCGGCGGCGCGCGCGGCGCTGCCCAGGACGAGCAGGGAGGCGATGAGGAGGGCTGGGATCGGCACGCCGGGCGCCTCGGCTCTCTTCCTCGCCGGTGCAAGGGGCGTGGCCTCCGCCGGGGCGGGATCGGCGCCGTGGAAGAGGGATCGGGAGGTCTGCGGCGCGGAGCGAGGGACCGCAGGGCGGACCCTCGCCCTGCAGGAAGCGCCTAGATTGACGCCCACGAGGATGCGGAACGGCACTGGCACGAGATCCCCCTCGTACTCCCATAAGGTATTATATATAAAGAACTACATCTGAGGGGGCAGTAATGAATCGAGCGGGGCTCTCCCGCGCCTGGCTCGCCGCCGTGGTCTTCGCCGCGGCCTGCGGGGCTCTTCCCACGCCGAGGAGCTGCTCGGCCGCTTCCGACTGCCCCCCGGGCGCGCTGTGCCAGGGAGGCACGTGCGTCGCGGACCGTCCGCCCGCTGCGGAGATCGCGCTCCCCGGGACGCTCGTCTCGAACCTCCCGCTCGTGTTCGACGGCGGAGGGAGCTCCGATCCGGACGCCGGCGACCGGGTCGCGAGCTGGCAGTGGACGGTGAAAGCGGTCACTGCCGCCTGCGACCCCGACCCCGGATCGGCGACTGGCCAGAAGCTCACCGTGGTCTTCCCCTGCGCGGGCGACTTCGACGTCTCGCTCGTCGTCCTCGACTCGGCGGGCGCGGCGAGCGCTCCCGCCGCGCAGCGGGTCACCGTGGCCCTCTCCACCGATCCGCCCGCGGTCGCCGCCGGGAGCGATCGGACGCTCGACCACCGCTGCTCCGGCACCCCGGTCCAGTGCACGCCCTGGGACGGCAGCGCGGCCTCGGTCGCCCTCACCGCCCAGGCGAGCGGGCCCGAGGGCGTCACCTTCTCCTACCACTGGACCGCGGCGCTCCCGCCCGAGCTCGCCGCCAAGCCCGCGCCGAGCGTGTCCTTCTCGCCCGGGCCGGACGTGGCGAGCCCTTCGGTGCTCATCGAGACCGCCGGCACCGCCATTGCCGGCCGCTACACCTTCACCGTCGAGGCGACCGACTCCCGCGGCATGGTGGCGGTGGGGCGCCAGGGCGTCACCGTGGGGAACCGGCCCCCGGTGGTGTCGGGGGGCGGGACCCTCGAGATCCCCCACGTCTACCAGGCGGCCTCGAACACCTTCACCGCCACCGGCACCACCCCCTCGCTCGCCGTCGTCGACCCGGACGGCGACCCCATCTCCTCGCTCGGCTTCGCCTTCAGCCACGCCGGCGACGGCAGCGCGGTCTTCGCGGGACAGGACCAAGGCGACCACGCCACCGTCACGGTGACCGTCCCCTTCACCACCTCCTCGTCGGCGGCCCTCCTCATCGGCCCGACCGTCGTCCGGCGCGCCGACCTCACCGTGGTGGACGCGAACGGCGCGAGCGCCACCGGGGGCTTCGCCATCGTGGTCGGCAACAGCCCGCCCCGCCTGGTCACGCCGGTGGCGGCGGCGAGCGTCCACCACTCCTTCGACGCCGCCGGCTCCCGCTATCTCGCCTCGGCGCCCCTCTCCACCTGGGTGGACGACGACGGCGATCCCTTGACGCCCTCCGCCTCCGGCGACCCACTGTGCTCGGCGGCCACGTCGCAGCAAGGCACCGCCTGGGTGACCTGCGCCCTCCCCTACGCGGGCGCGCCCGCGGTGGGGAGCTTCGCCGGCCTGCACACCGTCACCGTGGTGATGGCCGATCCCTTCAGCGCCGGGACGCCGCAGGCGACGGCCATCACCGTCCTGAACCGCGCCCCCAGGCTCCTCGCCACCCAGGCGAACCTTCCCGCCGCCTGCACCTCGACCCCGAAGTGCTGCGAGTCGGACGGCGGGACCTGCACCCAGCGCGACGTGACCTTCGGCGCGGGCTCGGCCACCGTGTCGCTCGTCGCCGACGACGACGGGGACCCGGTGGCGCTCCTGCTCGACGCGAGCGGCTGCCTCTCCGCCTCCGCAGGCGAGGGGCCCTGCCCCGCCTCGGGCTGCCCGGTGGCGCTCTCGCTCTGCTCCGTCCCCTCCCAGTGCCTGACCGTCTTCCCCTCCGCGTCGATGGCGGTCACGGCGAGCGACGGGCTCGACTCCGTCCAGGGGACGGTGCAGGTGAACTCGGTCTGCCAGTAGTCCGGCCGCTACCTCGTCACCACGGCCGGCACCCCCCTCGGCGCCGCCGCCCCGGGCGAGGTGAAGAGCGCCTGCATTTCGCTCGGCAGGTCGAGCCAGGGGGCGGCCGGGTCCTTCCAACGGTGCTCGCGGATGGCGGTCTCGGTGTCGACCGGAGCGTAGGTGTTCCAGAAGAGGAGGCGGCGGCCGGTGTCGCCGGCGCGAAGGCGCTCGCGGGCGCGGTCGAGGAAGTGGCGCATGGCCTTGGCGGTGAAGGTGGGGTCGAGCTCGACGCCCTGGGTCTCGCGCACGAAGCGCGTCACGCCCTCGACCTTCGCGTCGATCCGGCCGTAGCCGGGCGCGAGGTAGCCGTGCTCGTAGGCGAGTGCCCAGTGGCTGCCCATGAAGTCGCAGTCGGGGACCCGCGCCCGGTCCGCCGGGTCGAGGGCGTCGCGGATGGCCCGGAAGGCCTCTCGCGCCTCCCAGCGCAGGAGCGTCTCGCTCTGCAGCCACTCCTCCGTCACCCCCACCGCCCGGATGCGCACGCGCTCCCAGCGGCCGGAGAGGCAGGTGCCGGCGAGAAGGCCAGCGGCCGTGCCGCCGGTCGAGGCCGCCACCACGATCTCGTCGGGGAGCCCGTCGTCTCCGGTCTGCTCCAGGAGCTCGAAGAAGGCGTTCGCGTACCCGATCGCCCCCACGTCCGAGGTCCCGCTCGGCGGGATGTAGTAGAAGTCCTCGGGGAAGAGCAGCGACTGCAGCTTCGACCAGCCGACGTCGAGCGCCCAGCCGACCAGGGTGGAGTGGAAGCGCATCTCGGCGCCGGCCGCGTACATGGCGAGGAGCTTGCGCCGGATCCCCTCGGTGACCGGCTGCGGCCCGAGCACCACGGTGGCGGGGAGCCCGAGCTTGCGCGCCGCCGCCGCGGTGGCGAGGCCGTGGTTCGTGCCCAGGCGGCCGGAGGTCACCACCTCGCGCACCCCGCGCCGGCGCGCCTCGCCGAGGAGGTACTCGAGCTTGCGCGCCTTGTTCCCTCCCACGAGCCCGCTCGCGACGTCGTCGTGCTTGATCCACAGCCAGGGGGTGGCGGACGGGGTCGCACCCTCCTCGGCCCGCACTCGCGCCTCGAGCGCGGCGAGCGACTCGAGCGGGGACGGCTTCGCCACCAGGTCCACCCGCGGGACCCGCGCGAAGGAGGGGAACGCCCTCACGATGGGCAGGGGCTCGGCCGCCGCCTCCGCGGCCGAGACGCGGGGCGCGGGCAGGAGGCAGAAAAGCGCGAGGGCGAGGCTCGCCGCCCGCGGCAAGGGAGCGAAGGGGAAGAGCCGGCTCCCGGTCGTGCGCACGACGCCCCTCCCGGCCGCCTAGCTCAGGCTCGCGTCGGCCTCGGGCGCGAGCGCCGGGGGCGCGGGGCCGAGCCTGCGGTCGAGCGCCCGCCCGGCGAGGCGAGCGAGCGCCACCGCGGTGCCGACGGTGGCGAAGAGCCCGACCCACCACAGGGCCTGTCCCAGCGCGCCCGAAACCCGGGGGCGCGCGCTCTCGAGGTCGCTCACCCGGGTGAGGAGCGAGCCCAGCCAGGTATAGGTGGCGGTGAGCGGGACGAGCCCGAGGAAGGAGGCGAGGGCGTAGTCGCGGACCCGGACGCGCGTGGCCCCGAGCCCGTAGTTGACGAGCTCGTTCGGGAAGAGCGGCGACAGGCGGAGGAGGAGGACGATCCAGAGCCCGTTCTCGGCGATGGCCGCGTCCACGGCGGCGAGCCGCGGGTCGCGGGCGATGCGCCTCGCGATCGGGCCCCGGAAGAGGCTGCGGCCGACGAGGAAGGCGAGCGTCGCGGCCGCGAAGGTGAGGGGAGCGGCGACGGCGAAGCCGAGCGCGGGCCCGTAGACGAGCCCCGCCCCCACGCGAAGGGGCCAACCCGGGATGAGGAGGAGCGCGCACAGGAAGTACGCGACGGCGAAGGCGAGGACTCCCACCATGCCCGCGTCCCTCGTCCACCCGACGAAGGCGGTGAGCCACGCCCCCGCGGGAAAGGCGAGGACGCCGAGGCCGAGAACGGCGAAGAGACCGAAAGCAATGACCTTCCGGTGGCGCATGAAGTGGGAAGGCTCGCACAATGTGCGGAGGAAGTCCCCGTGACTTTTCCGTTTCCACCCATAAGCTTTTTATAACACTAACCATTTCAGTGAATTGCACCGGCGCGATATCGGGTGTCGGTTGACCCTGGTGGGTCATTTCCGCGAAGCAAAGGTTCACCGATCGCAGCCCCCTTCCGGAACGTCCGCTTACGGCGACGCCCCGTGAAGCCGCACTGCGCGGAAAGGCGGCCTCCCGGAGGGTCCGGGGGCGGCGCCGGCTAAGGCGAGCCTTGGCGCCGCCGCTCGAGCGTCGCGTCGGCCGCCGCGGCCAGGTTCTCCGGGCCGAGCGCCTTGTCGAGGACGGCGTCGGCCCCGGCCTTGTCGAGCCTCTTCTCGAGCGCCGGGTCGAGCGTGGCGGCGATGACGACGATGGCGAGCTCGGACTCTCCGCCCGCCCCCCGGATGGTGCGCACGAAGGTCTCGCCGTCCATCTGCGGCATCCGCACGTCGGTGACGAGCAAGTCGAGGGTGAGGAGCTCCTCGGCGACGAGCTGCAGGCCGGCGGCCCCGTCGCGGGCGGTGAGCACCTCGAACCCGCGCGAGCGCAGCGCGTCACCGAGCGCCTCGAGGATGAGGGCGTCGTCGTCGACGAGGAGCGCGCGGCGAGGGCGGGCGGAGATCCGGGCGATGACGCTTGCCAGCCGCTCCTGTACCTCCTCGTCGAGCTCGAACCTCACCCCCATCCCCCGCGGGCCCCGCGACATCACCGTGGCCGGGGTGCGGAGCTCGACGCCGCCGGGGAGGCGCATCTCCAGCGTGATGCGCGAGCCCACCGCGGCCGGGGACTGGGTCCTCAGGTAGGCACCGCCCTGGGAGAGGTTCTCGACGTAGTCGGCGGCGAGCTCCGCGTCGCTGCCGTACTCGAGCCGCGCCGTGGGAGCACCGTCGGGCTGCACCTTCACCGGGGCGTTCACCGGGTAGCGGGGGGCGGTGCGCTGCTCGGTGGGCCCGCTGTCGGGGCGCGGGGCGTGCTTCTCGAGCACCCCCACGAGCCCGGTGGCCGCCGCGTCGACCTGGAGGGTGAAGCCGGCCGGGGCCCCGGAGCGGGCGGCCTCGCGGGGGCGGACCTCGATCACCCGCGCCTTGGCCTCGAAGGGGTGATCGACCCGCGGGACGCGGACCGAGAGGTCGAGGTCGTCTCCCACCGGCGGGGCGATGGCTCCGGGGACGAAGAGTCGGCGGGTGGCCGGGTCCCAGTGCACGCCGGCGAAGCACTTGCCGCCCGCGTCCATGGCGAGCGAGGGGCGCTGGCCGACCGGGCTGCGCCGGTCGCGGGGCGCCCCGGCGGCGGTGACCACCCGCGCCACCGCGTCGGCGAGGAGGTGCGGCGGAACCCCGCGCGTTCGGACGTCGCACTGGGCGAGGTGCCCCTCGAAGACCGAGCGCTCGCGCTCCTTCATCGTAGAGAGGTTGGAGGCGAGCCCGCCGGAGCGCGCGCACCAGAAGTGGAAGCGAGCCTCGTCCTCGCTCTTCCCCCCGCCCAGCCTGGCCACCACCACGAAGAAGCGCGAGGCGGTGCGGTAGCCCAGGTCGCACTCGACGAGCCGCCCCCCGAAGAGCTGCGGCAGCCACAGAGACAGGCGCTCGGCGGCGAGCAGGCGCTCCCCCCCGGCGCGATCGAACGCCGCCGCGAGCTCCGTGGCACCGGCCTCAGCCAAGTGGTCTCTCCTCCGACACGCGCTCCATGTCCCAGGAACGGTGCAGGGATTCTAGCCCCCCGACAGGGGCGAATCGAGAAATGGGGGACGGCGCACCTCGATCGTCTCCCCCACCGCCAGGACCCGCACCCGCCCCGGCGCGATGCCGCGGCGCGCCCGCTCCGCCTCGAGCCTCCTCGGAGGCTCGTCGAGCGGCTCGTCCGTCTGCTTGAAGGTCCCCCAGTGCATGGCGACCAGGGTCGAGGCGCCGAGGTCGAGAAAGGCGAGGAGCGCCTCCTCGGGATCGACGTGCACCGACCTCATGAACCAGCGCGGGTCGTAGGCCCCGATGGGCAGGAGCGCGGCGTCGATCCCCGGGAACCGCCTCCCGATCTCCCGGAACCCCGAGAAATAGGCGGTGTCGCCGGCGTGGTAGACGGTGGCCGACGAGCCCTCGATGACGAAGCCACCCCAGAGCGTCCGGTTGCGGTCGCCGGGCCCGCGCTGGCTGAAGTGCTGGGCGGGGACGAAGGTGATCCGCACCCCCCGGAAGGCAACGGCCTGCCACCAGCCGAGCGACACGCAGGGGAGGCCCTCCGCACGGACGAGCTCCTCGTTCCCCAGGCCGGCGAAGACCGTGGCCCCCACCGCCCGGAGGGTGGGCAGGTCCAGGTGGTCGTAGTGGTTGTGGGTGACGAGGGTGGCGTCGACGGGCGGCAGCTCCTCCGGGCGCAGGGCGGGCGGCACGTTCCTGCCCACGAGGCCGAGCGGGCCCATGCGGTCCTCGAGCACCGGGTCGAGGAGGAGGGAGACGCCGTCGAGCTGGACGAGGAAGCTCGAGTGTCCGAGCCAGGTGATGCGGGCCCCCTCTCCGGGCCCGGGCGGCCTGCGCAGCCTCTCCCGGTCGGCGGCCACCGCGGGAACCGGCGCCCGGTCGGGCGAGCTCCGCCTCCTCCCCGCGATCCAGTCGAAGACCTTCCATTTGAGCACGTCCCCGAACCCGTGCGGCTCCGTCGGGTCGAGGTTCAGAAAGCGCCCCTCCTCGTCCCTGGGTTGCCGGTAGGTCAGAGGGCTCGCTGCGAGGAGCATCAGGGCGGCCGCCATGGCTCGCCTCGTCATAACGAGAGGAGCTGCCGGGAAAGGTCGTAGAGCACGTCGCCCCGGTGCGACACCGGGAGGGGTGCGGCCGGCAGGCGCAGCCGCTCGACGAGACGGTTGTAGCCCATCGCCATGAGCGCGCGCAGGTTCACGGCGTCGTAGAGGTTGTACTCGGCGAGGAGCCGCAGCGCGCCCTCCTCGCCGTCGAGGTGGCGCCGCCATAGCAGGACCGCGTCCAGGCCGGAGAGGCCCGCGAGGTGGGGCGGCCGGCCGATGCCGGTCTCCTCCTCGAGGAGCTTCAGGCCCCCGCGGTGGCCGGCCCGGCTCCACACCTGGCGCAGGTCGACGTGGGCGGGCGGCGGCCGCCAGCCCGGGAAGGCGCGGCGCAGGACGGGCACGTCGAAGGAGGCGCCGTTGAAGGTGACGAGGAGCTTCCAGTCGGTGGTCGCCTCGGCGAACTCCCCGAGGTCGCGTCCGCGCAGGAAGATCCGCGGCCCCTTGCGGTCGAGCACCGCCACCGCGGTGACGAGGTCGCTCCCGTCGGTCTCGACGTCGAGGAAGCCGGCGGCGTCGGCGAAGGCGGGGTAGAGCCGGAAGCGCTCCCGGGCCGGCATCATGCCGGCGAGGGCGCCGGCGTCGCCCCGCTCGAGCGCCTGCCGCGCCCGCTCCACCGCCTCGAGCAGGCGCCGGTCGAGCCGCGGCGAGCCGCCGCCGCCGCGGGCGACCAAATCGTCCCAGGTGACGACGCCACCGGACCAGAGCAGCCGCTCGCGGTAGGGGCCGATGCCGCTCGTGAGCTGGAAGGTCGATCGGATCACTCGGGGCGAGCGTAACCGCGGGGTCTGCCAGTCGCCCTTCCCGAGTTCACTCGAGCTCCCAGGCGCTCACCCACCCGCCCGACTCCTGGGCGTGGCGGACGAACCCCTCGTAGAAGGGATGGCGCGAGACGGTGGCCGAGTCCCCGATCACCACGAGCTTCTTCCGGGCGCGGGTGATGGCGACGTTCATGCGGCGGACGTCGGAAAGGAAGCCCACCTCGCCTCCCTCGTTCGAGCGGACGAGCGAGACCACCACCGCGTCCTTCTCGCGCCCCTGGAAGCCGTCGACGGTGTCGACCTCGAGCCCCTCCTCCACGCGGACGGCGAGGAGCTGCCTCAGCCTCTGGACCTGGGCGTCGTAGGGAGAGATCACCGCCAGCTCGCCGGGCGGGACGCCGAGCGCCAGGATCTCCTCCACCGCGCGGACGGCGATCGCCGCCTCGCCGGGGTTGTGTCGCGAGTCGGAGTCCGCAGGCGTCTCCTCCTCGAACCCGCGCCCGGCGGTGTCGACGAAGACCAGCGGCCGGAGGTCGACGGCGCGCTGGGCGACGGCGGGGTGCGCCCGCAGCCGGCCCCCGTAGAGCGCCTGCGAGGGGTAACGCATGATCGCCTGGTTCATGCGGTGCTGCTCGGCGAGGGTGACCGCCGCGGCCGGGCCGTGGAGCTCCGCCAGCCGCTCGAACAGGGAGACGGCGAGGCCGCCCGCCTGGGCCGCCGGGGAGAGGACCGTGGGGGGGAGCTGCAGGGGGTCGCCGGCGAGGACCGCCCGGCCCGCCCGCAGGAGCGCCAGGTAGACCGCCGGCTCCACCGCCTGGGTGGCCTCGTCCACCACCGCGACCGGGAAGCGGCGGCCGGCCAGGGCGGGCGCGTCGAGCCCGGTGAGCGTCGAGACCACCACCGGGGCCCGGCTGAGGACGTCGGACTCGGCCCGGTCCTCAAGCACCCGCGCCTCGGCGAGAAGCTCGCGCGCCCGCCGCTCCCGGTCGCGCGCATCACTGAAGCGCCCAGGCCCGCGCCGCTCCCGCCGCTTGCGCGCCTCGCGGCGCAGGGCGATGGCCTCCTCCACCAGGCCGCGGGCGATCCCCGCCGACTCGTGTTCCCCCACCCGCACCTCGAGCGTGTGGTCGAGGAGCGCCGGCATCACCCGGGCCGGGTGCCCGAGCCGCACCCCGTCCACCCCGGCGGCGACGAGCCGCTCGAGCAGGTTGTCGGCGCCCAGGTTCGAGGGGGCGGCCGCGAGCACCTGCTCCCCGCGCGCGGCGGCCCGGCGGATGACCTCGACGAGCACGGTGGTCTTCCCGGTGCCGGGGGGACCGTGCACGAGAGCCAGGTCCTCGGCCCGGTCGGCGAGGTCGAGGGCCGCTCGCTGCTCCGGATTGAGCGTCGCCTCCAGCTCCGGGCCTCGCGGGTGAGAGAGGAATCCCGGCGCTCCGCCGGCGAGCACCCGGTGCCAGCGGCGCCCATCCCTCTCCTCGCGCGTGCGGCGGATCCCGGCGGAGAGCCGCTCCCAGGTCACCGAGGAGGGCCGGAGCTCGATGGCCACGCGCCCGGAGGTGGCCCAGTCGGGAGGCGGTTCGTCGAACGCCACCGAGAGACGGCTTCGCGAGCGGCGCGCCACCACGCCCGCGGGGGCGTCGTCGCGCCGCTCGCGGCGCAGCGTCACCTCGACGAGGCTGCCGACGCCGATCCGGCTGCCGCCCGGCGGCCTCGCCCCTGGGAGGGCGTAGGTGACGAGCGACCTCCCGGCGAGGGCCGCCTCGTCGACCGCCTCGGCGTCGGCCACGGCGATGCCGCGCCCCTCCCGCTCGGCGAGGGTGAGGCTCCGGGCCGCCTCCACCAGCCGAGCCTTTTCCTCCTCCCGCTCCGCCTCGACGAGGAGCGCGAGGCGGGCGAGGTGCCTCTCGAGGTCGCCCTGCCGGTCCACCCCGCCACCTCTACCGGATCCGTCCGGTTCCCGCTCGCCCGACCGCCCCTCGACCGCTCACCCCCAGAGCTGGTAGCGCCCGCCGGCGAGGACGGCCGCGGCGATCCCGGCGTTCGCCGCCGCGTGCGCGAGGATGGCGTCGGAGAGCCGACCGCGGTAGAGGCGAGCCGCGGCGAAGGCGAGGCCGGCGAGCGTTCCGAGGATCCACTGCTGGTGGACGGCGCCGAAGGCGAGGGAGGAGAGGAGCACCGCCGGCCAGGTCCAGCTGCGCGGCGAGACGCTTCCCAGGTCCGGGGAGACGAGCCAGGGGAGGAGGAACCCGCGGAAGGCGAGCTCCTCCGCCACCGGGATGACGAGGACGGAGCCGAGGACCCTCACCGCGATCCAGGAGGCGCGCCCGAGCGGATCGAGCCCGGCCAGCGCGGCGGCGAGGCCTTCGCCGCCTCCCCGGGTGAAGGGGATCCAGAAGGCGCAGACGGCTGCGGCGAGGGCGATGGGCACCGCGGAGAAGGAGAAGGAGGGCCGGGGCAGGGACTTCCGCACGAGCGCCAGCGCCGCGAGAGCCGCCGCGATGCGGGCTCCGTAGAGGGGATCGAGCGGCCCCGGGGCGAAGACGCTCGTGACGAGCGCGGCCGCGAGCGCCGCGAGGAGAGGGGTGAGGTAGGCGACGGCCGCCGGCGGAACGCCCTCGTCGCCGGCCGACTCCTCGCGCGCCTTCAACCACGGGGTGCGCTCGGCGACACCGACGCTCCCGAGGGCGATGCCGACGAAGAGGATCCACCCCAGCTTCGAGTGGAGGCTGCTCCAGGCGAGCTCGTCGAGGCCCGCTGCCCCCACCAGGACGAGGACGGTGATGCGCACGACATTGGCGAGGACGGCGGCGAGGGCCCCGAGGGGCAGGAGCAAGAGCGCCCTCGGAAAGCGCAGCCGCCTGCGGGCGAGGGAGATCCAGACCGCCTCGAAGAGGACCACGAGGCCGATCCCGTCGGCGCCCGAGCAGACCGGCGCCACCAGGACGGAGAAGTCGCCGGCCCCGATGAGATCGCGCGCGGGATCGAAGGTCACATCCGAGGTGAAGCGGTGCAGCAGCCAGGCGACGGCCTGGAGCGTGCCGCCGGAGAGCCCGCCCCACAGGCTCTCGGCGGCGGCGGCCGAGCGCCAGGCGAGGAGGCCGAGCGCGATCGCGACCAGGGGAATTCGCCAGAGGGCAAAGAGGCGGCCCAGGACGAGCGAGAGGGGTGCCGCGCTCGAGAAGGCGAGGAGGACCGTCGCCAGGACGCACCCGAGCCAGAGCAGGAGCGGCCCGGGACGCAGCTCGCCGGCTCCGCCGCGGAGGAGCCGGAAGGCGAGGACCGCGGTGAGGGCGAAGGCGGCGAGGTGGAGGGCGAGGGGCCGGAGCGGCCGCCACGCGGGAAGCGGAGCCGGGCCGGCCACCGCCACGGGGGCCCGGCGCGCGAGCAGCCACCCGGCAGCGCCGGCGCCGAGGAGCACCGGCACGAGCAGCCGGACGGCCGCCACGATCCCCATCGCCGGCCCGCTCGTCGGGAAATCGACGAGGATGGAGAGGAAGAGGTACTCGGCGACCAGGAACGCGGCGGGCAGCGCCCAGCGCAACGCGAGCGGGAAGCCTGCCCCGCCGGGACCGCCCCGGCCCGCGTCCGACGAGAGCAGGCGGGCGCCCGTCAGCTGCGGCGCCGCCGCGCCAGGAGGATGCCCCCTCCGGCGACGAGGGCGCCGATCAAGCCCACCGCCGCAGGATCGAACTCCGGGATCCCGCGCTCTTTCTTCTCGCCCTTGTCTGAGCCGTAGCCGTGACCGTGGGCCAGCGCCTGGCACGGGACCAACGCCACCAGTGCCAGCGCCAGAATCAACCGCAGTCCCCACGCCCCGGCCCGCCCGTTCGCGATTGTCATGGGTGAACCTTGTGCCTCCGATCCCGGCCCTGCAATTGCCATGAAATGGGCACAGCGGATCTAGAATTTCGCTCGTCTTTCTCGTGGATTGCGGGTGCGATGCCTCCCGAATTTCCCCACACCCGCGCGCAGCTTGGATCGCGCTCTCCAAATCCTCGCGCGGCGAGGGCGGAGCCCGCACGGGATGGGGCGGCGCAGTCACTCAGAGTGCCCTGGGGGGTCCGGGACGCCCTTCCCGCTGCTCGCGGGAGCAGCCGCGGAGGGGCCCGCGGGGCCGTCGATGCTAGATTGCGGCGATGCGTTCCGCACGCTCGGTGGCGCTCGCCCTCGCGGTCGCGGGCGCACCCGTGGCACGAGGCAGCGAGCCCCCCATCCCGCTCCAGTACAACCTGGCCCTCGACGCCTCCTTCACCGCGGCCATGGGGCTCTCCATCGTGCTGCTCGCGGTCTACCAGCCGGCGCTCCTCCCCGAGAGCTGTCGCTGGTGCACGCCCCCGGCCCTCGACGCCGCCGCCCGCGACGCGCTCGTGTGGAAGGAGCACGCCCGCACCGCCGACACCCTCTCGACGGTGCTCGACGCCGCCCTGCCGGCCTCCGCGGCCGGCTACCTCCTCCTCTCGGCGGGGAGCCGCGGGGACGTGAACGCGGGGCTCGTCGACTCGCTGCTCGTGACCGAGGCGGTGGCAGGGGCCCTGCTCGTGAACCAGGTGGTGAAGCTCCTCGTCGGCCGCGAGCGTCCC
>DATJZG010000028.1:0-24438 GCA_035499295.1 Anaeromyxobacteraceae bacterium | reverse complement strand
CACCTTGGGTCGCAGCTCTTGCTTCCTTGTGCTCCTGTGGAGGGGGCGGGTCTTCCGGCGGCGGAGCCGGGATGAGCGTCACGCTCGGGTCCCCGACCCCCTTTGCCACCCACGCCCAGTTCGCCGCGAGCGGCTTTCAATGGGGCCCCCCCGACGGAGCCCTGGGTGCCGTCGCAAGTGGCGGCGGGAACTACACCTTCTTTGGATCCGCGATGGGGGCGGCAACGGCGTCGGCATCGGGCCCCGCCTGCTCGGGATCGGCAGGCCTGCAGGGCGCCTTCGCCTTCGAGGGCTCGCTCGAGAAGTTCAGCGGCCTGACCGGGGCCGGGTGCAAGGCGCTCTTCACCAAAGGGGCAGCGCCTTCGGGGTGGGTCTTCGACAAGGACTACGCCGGCGGGGGGTCCGTCATGCCCTTCGCGGCCGGGGCGACCGGCGGACTCCTCATGACGTACCACGGCGAGGTTCACTGGAAGAACCCCGGCACCGCGAACGGCCTGTGCAACAGCGTCCCCTGCTTCTACGGCGGCATCGGGCTCGCGGTGTCGCTGGACGGCGGCGCCGTCTTCAAGTCGGTGGGCCAGATCATACAGCCCTACCAGCCGCTCTCCGTCTACCAGGGCTCGAGCCAGAACGTGGGCGTCGGATACGGGTCGATGGTGCTCGCCGACTCCTCCGGCAACTGGCTCGCCGCGCCGGCCGCGAACCCGTCCTCCACCTACCTGTACGTCTTCTACGAGGACTACCTCCCGACGGGCGCCGGGGGGACCTGCGCGAACGCCGCCTGCGTCACCGTGGCGCGGGCGCGTCTCGACCAGGTCCTCGCCGCGGTGGTGCCGCTCGCGAGCAGCAGCCCGACGACCGTCGCCGCTCTCTTCCGCAAGTACGACGCCACGGCGAGCGACCCGTGGAGCGAGCCCGCGACGAGCGGGGACCCGACCGAGAACACGGCGAGCGGCTCGTTCACGCCCCTCTTCCCCGACGGCAACAGCTTCCTCCCGAGCGTGATCTGGGACAGCGCCCTGAAGGCCTATCTCCTGGTCCACCAGCGAGCGGTCGGAGGCGCCCAGCCCACGAACTTCATCGTCCGCAGCTCGACGGACCTCCTCCACTGGTCCTCGCCGCTCGCCACCTATGCCCCTCCGCCAGGCAGCGAGCCCTTCTACCCCACCCTCGTCGGCGAGGGAGGGGACCCCCTCGTGGGCGGCTCGGCCCCCCGCCTCTTCTTCGACACCTTCCCGAGCAACTTCCCCAACTGGGAGACGTCCGAGCTCGACAGCCTTCCCGTGCAGGTCTCGGCGGGCAAATGAGCGCGGCGAGAAGGCCCGCCTTCAGTCGACGAGCTCCGCCAGCCGGCGGAACCAGGCGAGCTTCTTCTCGAAGCCGGGGTACGCGCGGTTGCGCCCGCTCGGGTTGGGGAGCACGAACAGCCGCGCACCCGCGAGCGGAGCGGCCTTGAGCCCGGGCCCGGGCTCGTCGCCCCCCGGGACGACCACGCGGTACAGGGTCAACCCGAGGAGGGCGACGAAGCGGGGGCGGAGCCTCTCCAGCTTGTGGAGGAGCAGGCGCGCTCCCTCCACCTGCTCGGCGCGCGAGAGCTCGCTCGCCGCTCCCGTCGGCCGCGGGCATCCGCTCGTCATCCCCAGGCGGAACTCGAGCAGCCGACGGTCCTCCTCGGGACGCAGGAGAACGGGCGTGAGCCCGGAGGCGTGGAGGAGGCGCCACAAGGAATTGCCCCTCGTGGCGAAGTGGTGGCCCGCGCGGGCGGAATGGGTGGAGGGGTTTATCCCCACGAAGAGCACCCGGAGGTCGAGCGCGGCGACGTCGGCGAGGGCGGTCGGCGGGTGCTCGACGGCGGCGCGGCCGGGGGCCATCACCCGCCTCCCCTCCGCCCCACTCTCTCCGCGCATGTCCTCGTCTCCCGGGCGCCAGGGCCATTCTTGCCCAGAACCCCCGCGGCAGGTATGACGGGCACCCGATGGTCTCTGCCACGCGGCCCGGGCGCGGGGCTCGCTCGCCGCATGCATGCCCGGGGCCAATCCGTTTGCTCGAGTCCTCGCGCGCGGGAGCGGATCACTCCGCCGGGCCGACCCGGACGTCCCACGAGGGAGCATCGACGGAGCTCGCGGGGGGGTGTAGCGGGGGTTCGTTCGCGGCACGGCCACTTCCGCGCCCTCCTCCCGCGCGCAAAGTGACCCGCGAGAGGCAGGGACCGGGCCGCCCATGCAGGGTAGGGGGTTCATGGTAGGGCCTTTCCTGGTACAGCCATCGCTCGAAACCCATGAGAACGTTGGCCCGTGACCATCGCCGGCGTTAACGAAGCGCGAGCCTTCATGGAGGCGCAATCGCACTGCGCGGGGCCGCAATCGAGGCCATCTCCCGGCAAGTCCGTGCTGGTGGTCGAGGACAACAGGGAGCTCCGCGAGCTCCTCGTCGACCTGCTCGAGAGCGACGGCTACCAGGTCTCCGCCGCGGAGAACGGCGAGGAGGCCCTGGAGAAGGCCAGGCTGCGGCGCCCCGAACTCATCCTGCTCGACCTGATGATGCCGGTCATGAACGGCTGGCAGTTCCGGGAGAGGCAACTGCAGGACCCCTCCCTCTCCGACGTCCCGGTGATCGTCCTCTCCGCCTTCGCGAGCAACCTCGACTTCGCGGGCTACCTCCCGAAGCCGTTCCGGGTCGCCGACGTCCTCGTCGCGGTGCACGAGTGCGTCTGCGGCGGCTCCCACCTCGACGCCGGCTGAATCCCTTCGATCCTGGCGGAACCGCGAGGACGCCGACGCGAGGGAAGCCCGGCGCGCCCAGCCCCCCGACCCTAGACCCGAAGACCCCCGTCTCCTAGGTAGGCCGACCGCCCGGGGGCGCCCCGAGCATGGCGACGCGCCCGAGCCGACGCGAAGGTCGCGCGATCCATTCGCCACGCCCCCCACAAAGAACCAGTGGACGGCAGCTCCGGAGTTGGTGTCTCTTCCTGCGACGCTCAACGGACCTCTCGATGACCATCGCCCGACACCGCCCCGACCCCTCGCGGCTCTCCCATGGCCGCCCTCCTCGACTGCCGGAACACCCCAGCCCGGACGCCCGCGGACGGCCTCGAGCCTCGCCGGGCGCTCCCGTGAGCGGAGGTACGGCCCAGTGAAATGGAAGCGGCTGGCGCCGATCCTCGCTGCCGTCGTGGTCATCGCGGTGGTCGCGCTCGCGCTCGCCCTGCGCGGCGGGTCGACCCTGGTGCTCACGGGGATCGTGACGACGAACGACGTCATCGTGAGCCCGCAGGTGGGCGGCCGCGTCGACAAGTTGCTCGTCCGCGAGGGCGACGCGGTGACCCCCGATCAGCTCCTCGCGGTCATCGCCCCCGCCGAGCTCGAGGCCGACCGCACCTTCTACGTGCGGAGCGCGGAGGGGTACGCCTCCCAGGTGGCGCAGAACGCGGCCGCGCTGCGCTACCAGGAGGAGGAGGTGGCCGCCCAGATCCGGCAGGCCGAGGCGAATCAGGCGGCCGCGGAGGCGCAGCGCGCGGAGGCGGTCGCCAACCTCGCGGACGCGCGGCTCAACTTCGAGCGCCAGGACACGCTCGCCCGCAGCGGCTCCGCCGCGGAGCAGGACCGCGACCACGCGCGCACCGCCTACGAGGTCGCCCGGGCGCACCTGGACGCTCTCGACCGCCAGGTGGAGGCGGTGCGCGCCGCCCTGGCGCTCGCCCGGGCCAACCGGGAGCAGATCGCCGTCAAGCGGAGCGCCCTTGTGGCGAGCGAGCAGCAGAGCGCCGCCGCGCAGGCGCAGAGGACCAAGGCCGACGTCCGGCTCGGCTACTCGGAGATCCGCGCCCCCATCGCCGGCATCGTGGACGTCCGCGCCGCTCGCGTCGGCGAGTTCGTGAACCCCGGCCAGGCCATCGTCACCCTCGTCGACCCTGACGATCTCTGGGTGCGCGTGGACGTGGAGGAGTCGTTCATCGACCGGATCCGGCTCGGCGACCACCTCACCGTCCGGCTGCCCTCGGGCGAGGAGAGGACGGGCACGGTCATCTTCCGGGGCGTGGACGCCGGCTTCGCCACCCAGCGCGACGTGAGCCGCACCAAGCGCGACATCCGGACCTTCGAGGTCCGCCTCCGGGTCGACAACCGGGATCGCCGCCTCGCGCTCGGCATGACGGCCTACGTCCTCTTCCCGGTCAAGGGGTGACGGGCGCCATGCCGGCCATCGAGGTCCAGGCGATCACCAAGCGCTTCGGGACCTTCACCGCCGTGGATCAGATCTCCTTCGCGGTGGAGGAGGGGGAGATCTTCGCACTCCTGGGGCCGAACGGCGCCGGCAAGTCGACGCTCATCCGCATGCTCACCACACTCCTCCCTCCCACCTCCGGCACTGCCCGGGTGGGCGGCTGCGACATCGTCCAGGATCCCGACGGGGTGAGGCGCTCCATCGGCGTCATCCCCCAGGCCATGACGAGCGACCTGGAGCTCAGCGTCGCCGAGAACCTCACCGTCTTCGCCAAGCTCTACGGCGTCCCCCGGGAGCGGCGCCGCCAGCTCATGCGAGAGCTCCTCGCGGCGGTGGAGCTCACCCAGTGGGCCGACCAGCCGGTGAAGAACCTCTCCGGCGGCATGCGCCGGCGGGTGGAGATCGCTCGCGGCCTCATGCACGAGCCGCGCATCTTCTTCCTCGACGAGCCCACCACCGGCCTCGACCCGGTCTCCCGGGTCGCCGTCTGGGAGATGCTGCAGCGCATCAAGGCCCAGCGCGGCCTGACGGTGCTCCTCACCACCCACTACATGGACGAGGCCGACAAGCTCTGCGACCGCGTGGCCATCATCGACCACGGGCACCTCGTCGCCCTCGACTCTCCCCTCAAGCTCAAGGCGAGCGTGCCGAGCCAGAACCTCCTCGAGGTGGGCTTCGCCGGCGCCCCGCCCGACTGGGCGGAGCGGCTCCGGCACCTCGCGGCGGTGGAGAGCGTCACCGGGGAGGCCCCGGTGTTCCGCATCGCCTCCGCCGACGGCGCCGCGACCACGAAGGCCCTCATCGAGGCGGCCGGGGCCGCCCACGTGACGCTCGAGTCCCTGGCGGTGCAGAGCACCACGCTCGACGACGTGTTCGTGCACTACACCGGCCGGCAGCTCCGGGACGCGCTCCAGGAGCCCTCCTGGGCGGACCGCTCCGGGATGGTGCGTCGCCGCTAGGCGGAGGCCGAGATGCAGCGGACCTGGGCCATCATCGAGCGAGAGCTGCGGAGGTTCCGCCGCAGCCCGGTGCTCATCCTGGTGTCGATGATCTTCCCCATCGTCCAGCTGGTGGTGCTGGGCTACGCCTTCGGCGGCAACGTGAAGCACCTCAGGGTGGGCGTGGTGGACCAGGACGGCTCGGTCCCGGCGGTCCGGCTCCGGGAGCTCTCGGGCGCGGTGGCGGCGAACGCCGAGACCTTCGAGCCGGTCGTCTACCACGACGAGGGGAAGGCCCTCGCCGACCTGCGCGACGGCAAGCTGAACGGGGTCCTCACCATCCCCCCGGAGTTCTCCCGCTGGGTGTACGCGAGGGAGTCCCCTCACGTCGCGCTCATCGAGGACAACACCGACAACTTCGTCGCCGCCTCCCTGACGAACGCCTTCAACGGGCTCGCGGCCGCCTTCAACCAGTCAGCCCCGGACAGCCGCCGCCTGGCGGGGGAGCTGCGGCTCGACGTGGTCGAGATCTACCCCTACGTCCCCTACATCCAGTACCTCCTGCCCGGGTCGATCGTGATGTCCATCTTCATGATGGTGATGATCGGCGGCGGCATCATCTTCATCGACGACAAGGCGCGCGGCCTGCACGAGGGGTACCTCGTCACCCCCATCACCAAGTTCGAGCTCATCGCCGGCTTCAACCTCTCCGGGGCCATCAAGGCCGTGCTCGCCGGCGGCGTCCTCATGACCGTCGGGTCGGTCATCGCCGGCGTCCCGGATCCGTTCGAGCCGCTGCGCCTCCTCCGCCTCCTCCTCGTGATCGTGCTCACCGCCATGGCGCTCGTGAGCATGATGTTCCTCATCATGGTGCGCGTGAGCGACCCTCTCCTCCCGCGCGCCGTCTTCGGCGTCCTGAACACCCTCCTCTTCTTCCCGAGCGGCGCCGTCTACCCGCAGCAGGCATTCCCCGGGTGGATGCGGGTCATCGCGGAGGTCGATCCCTTCACCTACGCCGTGCACGCCTTCAAGTGCCTGCTCCTCAAGAACACCGGCCTCTCGGCGCTGGCCGGGGACCTCGCCTATCTCTCCATCTTCACGATCCTGGCGATGACCGCCGCCACGCTGCTCTTCAAGCGTACGCTCTGATTCGCCCCCCGACCCGCCGAAGGGCGGGCGCCTGAGCGGACCGCGGGCTCACACTCCTTCTCGACCCTCGAAAGGCTACCCGGCGGCCGCTCGGGCACCTCGGCAGGTCACCGAGTCGCGGCGGCGCATCGGGACCCGCCCTCTCGCCCCCGCATCACGCCCCCATCGCGGGGGGCCATGCGCCAAGGGAAGGACCCAGTCTCCGTTCCGCCCGTGTGAGTGCCTTCCCGACCTCCACCGAGGCGGGTCGGGTGATGACCTTATCGCACCTGCCACAGGCCGCGACCCGAGGACACGGAATTGTCCCGTGGCAATCGCGCCGATAAATTTGCGTGTCTACATTTCCTCACGCCGTGCGCAAATGTGGCAATGCAGACGCTTTCCGGAACTTGACGCTAATGGCGGATGTTCCTACGCTTCTCTAAGTGACAATTGCGCATTTGAACTCTCCGGAAAGAGCGCGGCCGCAATTATTGCCGCCGTCGCATATTTGTCGCATTCAGTTGCATGTCTTGACCGACGGAGAGAGGGCGTCCTTGCATGGGTCTCTTGCCGCTCTTCGATGATCCGTCGGTCAAGGGCGCTATCGCGGCGGACCTTCGCGGCCGGCCGCTCGAGCCCCCGGTTGGGTCACTTCAACTGACAGAGAAGGAGAGCACCGCGACCGCGGCCGCAATGCACGAGCTCGCCGCCGCCGGGAGCGCCGTCGGCTTGACGCACCTCGAGGCAGTGCTGGTGAAGGGTCCAAGCCAGGCGATCCTGACGGCGGTGCAGCCCGACGCGCTGCTCATGGCGGTCGTCGATCCCTCGAACGGGACCTCCAAGGTCGAGAAGGTGCTCCGCTCCTGGTCGACCTCGCCAGCATCGCCCGAAGTTGCCCGCCCGGCGTCGGCCGAGACCTCGCAGCTGACTCCACCGCCCTTGCCGATCTCGCGCCTGCCCTCGTCATCGCCGGCGGACGCCGGAGAGACGGCTCTCTCCCAGACCGACGAGTGGCTCGGCCTTCGCCGTGCGCTCGTGCGCGGGCAGCTCACCGAGGCCGTCGCTCGCCAGTCCGCGATCCGGGACGCCCCGGCTGGCGCCCGCCCGCAGCCGGGCGCCGAGCGCCTCGAGGCTTCCGAACGCGACCGGATCACTCAGGTCCTCCTCGACGGCATCGGCAGCGTCATGGCCGGCGACAGCGTGGGGGCGGGCCGCATCCTGCAGGAACTCGCAGCCAGCCCGCAGCCCAACCTCTCGTTCCGCTGGCTCGCGCTTCACTGGAGCGCCCGCGCCGCCCTGAAGGGCGGCGACGCTCGCGCCGCCCGCCCCCAGGTGAAGGAGTCCCTGTCCATCGCCAAGCAGCTCGGCGTCGAGGCGCAGGCGGTGAGCCAATGGGTGGCGGGCGAGCTGCTCGCGCAGGGGACCGAGCCGGCCCAGGCGCTCGCCTGGCTGAAGAGCTCGCGGGCGCTCTTCAGCCGCCTCGGGGACAGCTGGGGCGTGAGCCGCACCTGGATGGTAGAGGCGCGCGTCCTCGCCTGCCTCGAGCGCGAGGAGGAGTGCGTCGCCGCCGCGCAGCAGGCCTGGACAGCGGACGTGTCGTGGGACGAGCCGCCCCTCTTCCTCGCCCGCCGAGCCCTCAAGCGCGACGACCTGGCGGGGTCGGAGTCTTTCCTGCGGACCACCGAGACGCCCGCCGCCAGCCGTCTCCGGTCTCTCGTCGAGGCGATCCGGTCCGGCACCGTGAGCCGCGCGAGCGCGAGCGAGTTCCTCCGGGAGGAGGATGCCCCCCCGAGCCCCAAGTCGGCCCGTGCCCTCGAGGCGATCGCGGCCGACGCGCCGAACTTCTTCGCGGCGCACGAGGCCCTGGCCTGGACGCACCTCAAGCTCGGCAACTACGCCGCCGCGGAATCCACCTTCCAGGCCCTCCTGTCGCGCCAGCTGAGCGCCAGCGACCGGGCCTCGGTGCTCCTGGGCATCGGCTGCATCGCGCACGCCGTGCGACCCGGAAAGGCACCCGGGAAGCCGGCGGGCGTCGCAGCCAAGCCCGAGCGCGCGCCCTCCTCCGCGAACGGAGTCCCAGGCTCGGCCTCCGGCTCGCAGCCGAACCCCTCCACCACCCCGGCACGCGGCTTCCCCGCCGATGGCGGTCCGAGCGCGGTCTTCTCCGGACGCCTCAGCGCCTTCGCGCTCCCGGACCTCCTCGAGTTCCTCCGCGGCGCGCGCCGCACCGGACTCCTCGTCTGTACCTCCACGGCCGGCATCGGCACCCTGCGCTTCCGCAACGGGAGGATCACGAACGGCACCTCTCCCGCGACGCCCAGGATCGGCGACATCCTCCTGCGCAATCGCAAGGTCTCGCCGGTGGCGCTGCGCGCCATCGCCGCGCAGGACAACGACTGCCTCCTCGGCACCGCGCTCGTCCGGGCGGGGGCCGCCGACGCTGCCTCGGTGCAGGAGGCACTGAGCCAGCAGATCGAGATGGCGATTCGCGAGCTCTTCCACTGGAAGGACGGGGAGTTCGTCTTCAACCACGAGGCCGAGAGCCCCGATGCGGGACCGAACGTCATGGTCGAGCTCGACCCGCAGGCGGTGCTGCTCCAGCTCCTGAAGGACATGGACGAGGCGTCACGGGCCCCCGCCGCCCTGGGCAGCGCTCGCTAGACGCCATGCGGGTGCGACCTCCTACCCCTGGCCCGATGGCCGCGACCGTCCGGGCGACCGGACCGGCGCCCCCCTCCCGTCCCGGGGCCACCGCGTAGCTCCCATGGCCGATTCGCGAGCTCACAAGACCGCGGACCTGACCAACCTGGTCGGCGCCAAGCTCGGCAACTACCGGCTCGAGCGAGTCATCGGCCGCGGCCGCATGGGCGTCGTCTACCTCGCCCAGGACGAGGCCTTGCTCCGCCCCACCGCCATCAAGCTCCTCTCGTGGAGCGCGGCCGACGCGAACGGCCAGGACCCGGTGCAGTGGTTTCTCGCCGAGGCGCGCCTCATCGCCCGCCTGAATCACCCGCGAGTGGTCCAGATCTACGGGGCCGCCCGGCACGGCGACCACTGCTACATCGCCATGGAGTACGTCCCGGGCGAGTCGGCCGAGGCCATGGTCGCCCGCGGAGGCCCTCTTCCACCGGAGCGGGCCACCGACGCCCTCATGCAGGCCGCCTCGGCCCTGCACGCCGCCCACCGCTCCGGGATCGTCCACCGCGACGTGAAGCCCGCGAACCTGCTCATGAACAGCGACGGCACGGTGAAGCTCGGCGACTTCGGGATGGCGCTCGGGTCCGCCGGGCACTGGACCGGCAACGCGCACCTCCGCGTCGGGACCCCGTACTACACCGCGCCAGAGGTCTGGCGCGCGCAGCCCGCCACAGCGGCCTCCGACATCTACTCGCTCGGAGCAACCTACTTCCACCTCCTCACCGGGCGCCCGCCGTACGGGGGCGACGACATCGGCGCCATCGAGCAGGCCCACCTCCGCGCGCCCGTCCCCGATCCGCGCGAGTTCGCGCCCGGCCTCCCCGCGTCCTGTGCCGCGCTCGTCGCGCGCGCGCTGGCGAAGTCCCCCCGGGACCGCCACGCCTCCGCCGAGGTGCTCGTCTGGGACGGAAGGCGCGTCCTCCAGGAGCTCTCCACGGACCGGGGGAACTCGTCCTCGAGCGGGCCCTCCAAGCCTGCCCGCCCGGGGTCGCCCTCCCCTTCCCCGGCCCAGCCAGGGGCCCGCACGGCGCGGCCGCTCCCTCCGGCTCCCGGCACGCTCGGCACGGTACTCGGGTTCGCCCGCCGCCCCTTCATCGACAGCCACCCCGGCGACCCCCACCGCCACGAGCCGCTCGCCTCGGTGGAGAAGCAGGTGCTCGCCGGTCTGGCCGACGAGGGCACGATCGTGATCGCCCTCGCCGGAGCCCCCCGAAGCGGCCGGGGCCCGCTCTGCCGGGCGCTCGCCGCGGAGCTCTGCGACTCCCGCCGCGTGCTGGCCGGATCGCTCGACGAGCTCGGCGGGGGGACGGTGCTGCAGCTCCTCTGCCGCGCGGCTGGGGCTGCGGACGAGGGCACGGAGGAGGCGAGGCTCGACGCCCTGGTCGAGCTCCTTTCGGCGGAGCGCCGCATCCGCCTCCGATCCGCAGTGGTGGTCCTCGACGGGGTGACCTCGGCCTCGACGGCGCTCCCGAGCCTGTCGCGCCTCGTCGCGGCCGCGCTCTGGACCCGAGCCTTCAAGGTGGTCCTGGGTGGCGAGGCCGGTATCGTCCCGGCGCTCTCCCGCGCCGGAGTGGACTTCCCCGGGGGTCGCGCCACCGAGATCGCGGTCCCGCCGCTCCCTCCGAAGGCGACCGCGCCGTACCTGCGCGGCTGGCTCGACGCCGCGCTCGGCCGGCGAGCGCCCCCCATCCTCGTCTCCCCCGACGCGGCCTTGCTCGTGAGCCATCGCTCGGAGGGGGCCATCGAGCGGGTGAACTGCATCGCCGAGAACATGCTGGTGCTCGCCGCGGCCGGGAAGGGTCGCGTGCTCACCTCCTGGCACGCCTGGGCGGCTTCCGACAGCGAGCGATGGGCCGAGGCGCGATCCCCGGCCCTGCCGCGGCGGCCGCAGACGTGGCCTTCGCCCGAGATCATCGACGTCATCGACGCCTGCCGGCGAGCCGCCGGAATGCCGCCCTGGCCGCGGGGGCCCGGGGCCGGAGCGTGACGGACCATGCCTCGAAGCCGAACGGACGTACAGACCCGACGCCGAGGAGGTCACCCCCTCCTCCTGGAGCCCCCATGCCCATCCCACCCCTGATCGCGAAGCTCCCCGAGGTGAAGAGCGCCGTGGTCAGCGACCGAAGCGGCGGAGTCCTGGAGGCGCTCCGCCAGAAGGATGGCGAGAGCGTGGCGGCGGTCGTCGGCTTCCTCTCGGGCGCCATCGCCGAGGCCGGCGACCACCTCGGGCTCGGCGCGCTGCGCCTCGTCTCCTTCACCGGCCCGGCGCGCGGGGGCGTCGTCGCGGTCGCGGGCGCCGAACTCGTCGCGGCCTTCGTGGAGCCGCCCGGTTCCCTCTCCTCCGTGGAGAGGCTCCTCACCTCCGCCCTCGAGCGGAAGGAGACGTGACATGGAAGCCATCCTTCAGGGGCTCCTCGACCTCGCCGGCGTCGGCGCCGCCATCGTCTTCGACGCCACCGGCCAGATGGTCGATTTCCGCGGCCGCGCCATCTACGACCGCCCGCTCTGCGAGCAGGTGAGCGGGACCCTCAACAAGGCGGTGGACACCGTTCGCCTCCAGCAGGAGGAGTGGGAGTCGATCACCGCCCAGTTCGCCGACGGCCGGCTGCTGCTGCAGAACCTGGCGGCGCCCGGCGCCCGCGGCCACGTGCTGGCGGTGGTGGCCGACTCGACCCTCAACGCCTCGTTCGCGACGGTCGCCATCCGCGTCGCCACCCAGAAGCTCCGCAAGGCCATCGCCGGAGGGACGCTCGAGCCTTCCGCGTCCGGCTCGGGCACGAGCGCGCCGGCGGGGAGCCAGACGCCGGCGGGCTCCAGGCCTCCGGGCTCCGGCTCGCAGCCGGGCTACGACTCCAGGACGCTCGCCAGCACCGGCACGACCTGGTCGAAGTCGTCCTCGTCCTCGGTGGGCCTGTCGCGCGTCGCGAGCGCCAATCCGGCGTCGGCGGCCTTCCTCGCCCGCTGCGCCAAACAACTCGCGCGTCACGTGGGGCCCATCGCCAAGGTCTACGTGGAGGAGGCGGTGCGGCGCGTGTCGCCGGACGCTCCCTTCGCCCTCGCGAGCGCGAAGAGCCTGGTCGAGGACCTGGCCGCGCAGATCGAAGACCCCGCCGACCGCACCGAGTTCATGAAGGCGCTCGAGAAGCCCTAGACCCGCCGTTCCCCCTCCCGGAGGTCAACGATGTCCATCGCCACGTCCTTTCGCCGAAGCCTCGGCGCCAAGATATCGCTCAAGCTCGCGGTGCTGCTCGTGCTGCTCACCGCCGGGGCCGCCGCGGTCATCACCTACCACCAGACCCGGCAGATGGAGGAGCTCACGCTCGAGAAGGCTCGCCTCGCCGCCACGCTCGGCGCCCGCCAGTACGGAGAGGTGTTCGACACCGCCATCGACAGCGGGATGGTGACGGTGAACGACGTCTTCGACAGGAACTACGTCGAGATCAAGGGGTACAACTGGGGAGCGATCCCCAAGTTCCACACCCGCTACGACGCGGTGACGGACCGGGCGGTGCTCGTCTTCCAGGACCGGTTCCTCGACAACGACGACTTCGCCTTCGCCGTCGGCGTCGACGAGAACGGCTACCTTCCCACCCACAACACCAAGTTCCAGAAGCCCATCACCGGCGTCGCCGACAAGGACCTCGCCGGGAACCGCACCAAGCGCATCTTCAACGACCCGGTCGGCATCGCCGCGGCCCGGAACGCCGAGCCCACCCTGCTGCAGGTGTACAAGCGGGACACCGGCGAGACCATGTGGGACCTCTCCTCCCCCATCTACGTGAAGGGCAAGCGCTGGGGCGCCTTCCGCGTGGGGGTGTCGATGGAGCGGATCCAGGCGCGGCAGCGCGAGCTCTTCCTCACCTTGCTCGCCATCTTCGCCGGCTTCGCCGCCGTGACCGTCACCGCCATGTACGTGCTGGTGCGCCAGGCCATGCGGCCGGTGGTCGCGCTCACCGCGGCCGCCGACGAGATCAGCCTCGGCGAGCGGCTCGAGGTGCCCGTCAAGTCCGAGTCCGTGGACGAGATCGGGCAGTTGACGAAGACCATCGACCGGCTGCGCGTCAGCATGAAGGCAGCCATGGACCGGCTCGGCCAGTAGCGAGGAGATCCCATGACCCACAAGCGACGCACCCTGTCTGCGACTCTCACCCTGGTCTTCCTCGGCCTTCTCTCCACCGGCGCCCGCGCCCAGACACCGCCCCGGGCGGTGGCCCTCGCCGCCGGCGACGGCCTCAACTCCCAGGAGCGGGAGATGCTCGCGCTCGCCAACGACTTCGCGGCGCGCTGCTCCCAGGCGATCGAGGGCTGGATCTCGAAGGGGGAGGTCCCCCAGGAGAGGCTCTTCGCCTTCCTCTACTACCCGATCCCGAAGACCGACCCGCCCAAGTTCACGACCGACTGGGACCGCCTCTCCGATCGCGACATCCTCCCCATCGAGGAGGCCGTCCTCTCCAAGTCCACCGCCATCTCCTTCGCCGTCATGGTGGACCGCTTCGGGTACCTTCCCACCCATAACCAGCGCTATTCCCAGCCCCTCACCGGCAACCTCGCCTCCGACCTCGTGAACAACCGGACGAAGCGGATCTTCAACGATCGCACCGGCCTCACTGCGGCGAGGAGCGAAGCCCCCTACCTCGTCCAGCGCTACCAGCGCGACACCGGCGAGGTGATGGTCGACCTCTCGGTGCCGGTCTTCGTCCGTGGCCAGCACTGGGGGGCCGTCCGCATCGGCTACCGGGCGCTCGACGTCCGCTGAAGCGGGGGGGCGCGGCTCCTCGCGACGGGCGGCGAGCCGCGCCCGCGGGGCTCTCCGGCCCCTGCCGCGTCCGGTGGGCCCTCGCGCGATCTCGCGCGGCCCGTACTTGGAGTCGCTCAGACCACGGTCGAGGCCGCGCCGCCGTCCATCGACAGGCTCACACCGGTGACGTAGCTCGCCCGGTCCGAGGCCAGGAACGCCGCCACCGCCGCCACCTCGTCGGGCCGAGCGAAGCGTCCCAGCGGGAGCCGGCTCTCGGCGGCGGTGCGCGCCTCCTCCTCGGAGATCCCGAGCCGCCTGGCCTCCGCCTCGAAGGCTCCCCGCGCCCGCTCCGTGATCGTCGTCCCCGGGTTGACGGCGACCACGCGGATGCCGTCCGGCCCGTGGGCAGTCGCGAGCCCGGCGGTCACGAGCATCAGTGCCGCATTCGCCGCGCCTCCCGGCAGGTGGTTCGGCCCGGCCACCTTGCCGCCCTGCCCCACGATGTTGACGATGACGCCGCGCTTCCGCTTCACCATCCCCGGGAGCACCGCCTGCATGGCGTGCACGTAGGTGAAGTACTTGGCATCCATGGCCGCGTGCCAGGCCTCCGCGTCGAGGTCGGCGGGGGCGTAGCGCCGGGCCGCGCCGGCGGAGTTCACGAGCACCTCCACCGGCCCGAGGCGCGCCTCGACGGCGCGGACGAGCCCGGTCGCCGCCTCGGCGTGAACGAGGTCGGCCGGGAAGCCCTCCGCCCGGTGGCCCTTCTCCTGGAGAGCGCGGCCGGCGGCTTGCAAGTGCTCCGGACTCCTCGACGCGATGGCGACCCGCGCCCCCTCGGAGGCGAAGGCCTCTGCGCAGGCGAGGCCGATGCCCTTGCTGCCCCCGGTGACGAGGACGACCTTCCCTTCGAGACCGAGCTCCATTCACGACCTCCGTCCCCCGAATACCCCAGGGGCCAACGTGTCTCGCGCCCGTGCATAGCGGGCGCGACCGCCGGTTGCAGGGGGCGGGGGCCCGCGCGACCGCTCCCTCGGAGCGGTCGTGCGCTTCGCCGCCCGCGACGCCTCGCCTCGTCAGCCGTCCGTCGAGTAGGCCTGGGCGGGCTCGAAGGTGCCGTCGCCGTTCCCGAAGAGGAGCACGACGCTGTCCCCGAGCACGTCCGCCACCGCCAGGTCGAGCTTCCCGTCGCCGTTCATGTCGACGACCACCACCCAGTTCGGCCCGGTGCCGGTGGCATAGCTCACGCCCTTCTCAAAGGTGCCATCGCCGTTTCCGAGGAGGACGCCCACCGTGTTCGCGGCGTACAGGGGAACGACGAGGTCGAGCTTTCCGTCCCCGTTCAGGTCCGCGGTGGCGAGGAAAGCCGGCTGGGACCCGGCCGCGGTGTCCGCCTTCGGCTGGAAGGTGCCGTCCCCGTTTCCGAGGAGGACGCTGATCGTGTTCGCGCTCGAGTTGGACGTCGCGAGGTCGAGCTTCCCGTCCCCGTTGAAGTCGCCGGCCACCACCATCACCGGGCCGGACCCGGTGGCGTAGTCCGATTTCGCCTGGAACGTCCCGTCCCCCTTCCCGAGAAGGACGCTCACCGTGTTCCCTGCACTGTCGGCAACTGCGAGGTCGAGCACCTGGCTGCCCTGGAAATGCCCGACGGCCATCCCGATCGGGGAGTTCCCGGTTGGGTAGTCGACCTTGGCCTGGAGCGTCCCGTCGCCGTTCCCGAGAAGCACGCTCACCGTGTTCGCGCCCGCGTTCGCCACCGAGACGTCGGTCTTCCCGTCGCCGTTGAAGTCCCCGACCACGACGAAGGACGGACCGGTGCCGGTCGGGTAGTCGACATTCGGGCGGAAGGTCCCGTCCCCGTTGCCCAACAGGACGCTCACGGTGTTCGCCCCGTAGTTCGCGACCACGAGGTCGAGCTTGCCGTCTCCGTTGAGATCGACCGAGGCCACGCCGACCGGAGCGACGTTGACTCCGTAGTCCACGATGGCATCGAGCCCCGAGCCCGTTCCGAGGAAGACGCCGACGTTCGCGGTCCCGTTCTTGGCCACGGCCAGATCGGGCTTCCCGTCCCGGTTGAAGTCGCCTACGGCGATGGCGTACGGAAACGTCGAGGCGGAGATCGACGAAGAGTTGTCGCAGGCGGCGAGGAGCGCCAGGAGAACTGCCGGGACGACGCGTCTAAAAGGGCTCATCGATTCCTCGGGAACACCGGGAAGGGGAGCTGCTGCCCGGGGGCGCTCGGCCTCACGCATGATGCACCAACCACGGCGCGCGCGTCTCGCGAATGACGACGTCCCGACGCGTTCGCAAGGGCAGAACGGGCGACGCGCCGCGTCTTCGTCCCTTCGCACCGCCTTCGACGCGGGGTGGCGGGCTCACGAGCCATTGCGAGCGGGTGCCAGGCGCTCGAGGCCGCAACCTTCGCTCGGCAACGAGGATGGTAGCTCGCTGGCACCCGGCTACCGAGCCTGCTTCTCGAGCGCCACAGCCACCGCCTGCACGTAGGTCGCGAGCAGCCGGTCCCCCACCTTTAGCTTCGCGAGATTGATGCTCGGCCCGGCCTTGACCCGATAGGTCTCCCCGGTTGGGCCCAGCAGCATCACCCCGCGATCGGCCTTGTCGATGGCGGCGACCGTCACCGTCTCCGCAACGCCCGAGGAGGCGACGCGGGCTGGCCGGCCCCCTGCGGCAGGCTCTCCCAGCGCGAACGCCGTGCGCGGAACCGAGGGCGCGCTCGCCGGTTGCAGTTCCAGCGTGAGATCTTGCTGGTACTCGACGAGGACGGCGTCGCCCACGGTCACGTCGCTCAGCCGCCGGATGAGTGGGCCAACGGCGAACGTCTGGACTTCCCCCGCCGGATTCCTGAGCGTGAGGGTCTGCTTCGCGGCGTCGATTTCGGTGACCACTCCGGTCACCTTCTCCGTGCGGATCGCCTCGGCCTTCCCCGGTGTGCCGGTGTTCGTCATCACCGGAGGACCGATGTCCGCGGGGGAACCGCCCTGAGCGCGGGCACCGTCGACGGCGAAGGCGAGGACCACCGAGGTGACGACGTGCCTCATTGCGATCTCCAGTGCTGCAATCTGACCTGCGAGCCGGTCGACTGTGCGGGTAGACGCCTGGGACACACCCTGTTCGCTGGCACGACGCGTGATCGGCACTCTGTTAACAACACAGTCTCTCTGAACTTGCGGCCCCCGCGGGCATGAAATCCGATGTAAGTTCCCACGAGAACGCGCCGGCGGAGGGGAGCTCGCATGGCAACGACCTCCATCCTGAAGGCAGATGGGGCGGCTCGGGCCGCGTGGCCGGCTCCCGCCAACGATACGCTCCCCTCCCGCGATTTGCGCCTCGTGTGGGCTACTCACCCGCCTTGCCGTTCGACCTTCCCCGGGATTCCCGATTGGCGGCCGGCACCGGCGGGACCATACCCATGCCACACCAATACCCGGCCGACGCGCCTCGCGTTCAATGGGGCCAAGCGGGTAGCGCTCGCCGTGGGCTTGCTCGCTGCACTCTCCTCCCCGTTCGGTCGCGCCGTCGCCAGGGAAGCGCCCACGGCCTCCCCGCCGGACGCTCCCGCGGCTTGCGCGGAGAGCAGCGACTGCGCGCGCCGTGAGGGCTACGGGAACGTCTGCGTGGACAATTGCTGCCGGCCGTACGTCGATCGGATGGACATCACCGACGTCTTTCGCGGCAAGCCGAGCGAGACCCCCAAGCCCGAGGAGTTCCGGCTCTACCCAGCCATCATCCCGGCGATCGGGTACAACCCCGCGCTCGGCTTCCTCATCGGCGTGGTGGGGAAGTTCGGCATGTACCTGGGCGACCCCGCCGAGACCACGATGTCGAGCGGCTCCGCCCTTGTCCTGCTCACCACGAAGCAGCAGCTCGTCATCCAGCTGGGCAGCACCGTCATGACGGCCCGGAACGACTGGGAGCTGCAGGGGGACTGGCGCCTCCTCCTCTACAACCAGGACACCTACGGCCTCGGCACGGGCGTCCCGCTCGTCAAGACGAGCTTCAGCATCAACGGATGGGGCGGCACCACACCCATCGACGGCGCCCAGCCGATGAAGTTCGACCTCCTGCGCTTCCACGAGACCGTCCTCAAGAGAGCCTGGGGGAGCCTCTACGTGGGAGGCGGGTACCTGCTCGATCGCTACTTCTCCATCGACGACGAGTCGCTCGACCTGTCCACCTCATCGCCCGTCATCACGAGCCACTACGCCTACAGCAAGTACTACGGCTTCAACCCCAACGAGTACACGGTGTCGGGCGTCTCCGCCGACGTTCTCTTCGACAGCCGTGATTCGACCATCAGCGCCTACAAGGGCTTCTATGCGCACCTCTCCTTCGCCGGCCTCCCCACCTGGCTCGGGAGCAGCCAGGGAAGCACCATGGTTGGCGCCGACCTGCGCGCGTACGTGGGGCTCTCAGACGCGGTCCCCCGCAACGTCCTCGCCTTTTGGGTACTCGCCTCCGGGGTCACGAGCGGCCACCAGCCGTACCTGACCCTTCCCTCGATCGGCTGGGACGCCGCCGGGACCACGGGCCGCGGCTACATCCAGGGGCGCTATCGCGGAACCGCAGAAGTCTACGCCGAGGCGGAGTGGCGCTTCCCGGTGACGAGCAACGGGCTCTTCGGCGGAGCCGTGTTCGCGAACGCGGAGACGTTCTCCCGCCCGGCCTTCAGCTACTCTACCCTGAACGAGCCGGCGACCTACCTCTTCCAGTACGTGAGGCCGGCAGTCGGCTTCGGGGCACGCGTTCTGCTCAGCAAGGAGTCCCGTGCCAACCTGCGGGTGGACTTCGCCTGGGGCGCTGACTCCTTCTGCGTCTACCTGGGAGCGGGCGAGGCTTTTTAGGGGGTCACTCGACGTCACGCGCTCTCCTGGCCAAGGTGGACGCCACAGGCAGCCGAACGTCACGCCCGCGAGTTCGCCCGCTGCCTCTGCGCCCGCCACCTCCGCCAGGTGCGTAGCCCTCCCGCATCTGCCCACCCTTTCATCTCACTCCTCGGGTCTTGAGTTGAGGCGCCAGGTCCATCACGATGCCGTTGCAAGCCAGCCATGGCCCATCCGCCGTCGAGGGCCCGCGCAGACGCCGGTTCGGGGGCCGATGGAGCTGCTTCATGCGCGTCCTGGGAGAATAGAACGCATGTCACGCTCAGCCCAATCGAGCCCGCCCGGCACCGCGATCGGGAAGACCTATCGCTTCGGCCTGAAGACGATCATGGAACTGTTCGACGTCGGGCCGGGCGTGGCCATCACGGCGCTCACCTTGTCGGCGCTCGTCGTGGTGGCCGCGGTCGTCTACTTCATCCGGTCCGCCCCGCCCTCCACCATCGTGATCACGAGTGGCCCCGCGGGGAGCGTCTTCCACAAGAACGCGCTCAAGTACGCGAAGATCCTCGGAGACAGGGGGGTGAAGGCCAAGGTCGTCCTCTCGGAAGGATCGCTCGAGAACCTCGCGCGCCTCGCGGATCGCTCCTCTCACGTCGACGTCGGCATCGTTCAGTCGGGGATCCCGACGCCGAACGTGGACCGGCTCGTGTCCCTGGGCGCCATCTCGCACCAGCCTCTTCTCGTCTTCCACGTGGGAAAACCGATCGAGCTGTTGTCCGAACTGGCTGGCAAGAAGGTCGCCGTGGGTCCGGTGGGGAGTGGCACCCGGAACTTCGCGCTCGCGCTCCTCGCTGCCAACGGCATCCAGGAGGGGGGCTCGACGGCCTTGCTCGACCTGGAGGCTGAGGAGGCTGCGAAGAAACTCACCGCCGGCGAGATCGACGCCGCCTTCGTGATGAGCGAGAGCGCCTCCACTGAGATCCTGCACGACCTCCTGCGGCACGACGGCATCCAGCTCTTCAACTTCCAGCAGGCAGACGCCTACAGCCGGAAGATCGACTACCTGGACGTTCTCGAGCTACCGGAAGGAGCGATCGATTTCGGGCGGAACATCCCAGCGCACAACGTGTCGCTCGTCGGGCCCATGGTCGAGCTCGTCGCCACGAAGGATCTGAACCCCGCGCTCGTGGACCTCGTCATCGAGGCGGCGACCGAGGTGCACAGCCGTCCGGGCGTGTTTCACCGACGGGGGGAGTTCCCGGCCCCGATCGAGCACGCCATCCCCGTGAGCGACGAGGCGACGAGGTACTACAAGTCGGGCAAGGGCTTCCTGTACCGCCTCCTGCCCTTCTGGCTGGCGAGCATCGTGACGCGGGTCGTCCTCGTCTTCGTCCCGGTGCTCGTGATCGTGATCCCGGCCCTGCGGGCCATCCCGGCGTTCTTCCGCTGGACCACCCGGACCCGGATCCGCCGCCGCTATCGCGAGCTCCTGACTCTGGAGCGAAGCTTCCTTCTCGAGACAGACCCTGTCCGGAAGGAGTTCCTGCGACGGGAGTTCGACCGCATCGACGAGTCGGTGAACGGGATGAAGGTGCGCGCTTCCTTCGCGGACCAGCTATACGGACTACGCGTCAACATCGACTACGTGCGCCAGGTCCTGGCGAAGCGGGACGCTTAGCGACGGCTGTTGCGGCGCCATCCCGGAGGAGTATTGTTCATCGGGGAAGGCCTTCTTCGACCGGGCGGACTCGAGCCGCGGCGATCGATGGGTTTCCCTTCAACCTTCGCTCCGCGTACCGGCATCCTCTAGCCCTGTCTCACTACCATCGACGCCTGCGACTTCAACTACCCGAAGTCCATCGACCGCGACGTAGTGATGCGCGCCGCCGGCCTCGACTTTATCCGCGAGAAGACGAACTGCGTCCTGGTGGGGCCGTCCGGCGTGGGCAAGACCCACCTCGCGAACGCCATCGGCCAGCTCGCCTGCCTGCGCGGGTACCGCGTCCGATTCGTTCTCGCCGCGGATCTCGTGAACGACCTCGTTGCCGCCCAGGCCCGCAACACGCTTCACCGCCACTTGCTGGCCTGGTCCTCGCCCGACCTGCTCCTCGCCGACGAGCTTGGCTATCTCAGCTTCGATGCGCGCGGCGCAGATCTGCTCTACCAGGTCTTCAACCGACGCTATCAACGCGCGGCGACCGTTGTGACCACGAATCTCCCCTTCAAGGACTGGGGCAAGCTCTTCCACAACTCCGCCGCCGCCTCGGCGATCGCCGACAGGCTCGTCCACAAAGGGCTGCTCGTGCGCATCACCGGCAAATCCAAGCGCTCCGACCAGGACACCGAGTAATGCGGCTCTCCGGTCGCGCCACCCACTGCGACATGCATACTCACGTCCTCAAGCGATCGCGCTTACCGCGATCGAGACGCCGCGCTTCCTCGCGATCGTCTCCACCAAGTGCCCAGCCTAGTCGGCTCGCCGTTCCGGCCCTCCACTGGCATGAAGATGTCCACGAGGCAGACAAACGCAAGACGAAGGTTGGCTATGCCCCCTCCCGGTGGCTGAATCCTGGAGGGGATGCTACTCCCCTGGCGCGCCCGGCAGTCGTGGAGTGTTCGACAATACAGGCACCGGCCGGGAACAGACCATTCCTGGTCCCCTCCTGTGGCCGAACCCAATAGATGTCTAGCGGCCAGGCCTGTGCTCCGACGAGTATCGGCCCCGGAGGAAGAAAATGAAAGACTTTCACTGCAAGGACGCCGGGCTCAAGTGCGATTTCGTCGCACGGGGCAACACGAACCAAGAAGTCGTTCGGCAGGCCGGGGAACACGCCAAACAAGCGCACAACATGGCGGTCACGCCAGAACTCGCGAAGAAGGTGGAATCACTGATTCACGAAGAGAACAGCGAGGCCCATCGCCGTTCGATGGCCAAGTGAGTCTCGGGACGTCTATCTGTCCCGCAGAGCCGTGAGCCCACTGGCGGCCCGGCTCGTTATTACTACGGTTTCTTCCGGACCTTGATAGGGCAAGACGCCCCCGACACCTCTGGACCTTCTCGGGGCGACGATGCAGCAGCATGATGGATTTGAACCGTTGACTGCAGTGCAGGTTCCCGAGGCGGGACGCGCGCTTGTCGCACAAGGGCCCGAATCGACTCCGGAAGATGGTCAGCACGTCGATGCACGGCAGGACGTGGCTATGCACCAAACGGAACGGCCTTACGGCAACCTGACGGCAACACCAATTCCGGCTTCCGACCACCTCTCATTGATGAACAAGTCGCTCGAGGATATCAGCGCGATGGGCAAGAGGTACGGCACTATCTTCGCCGACCCGCCTCCACGAGTGGCCTACGGACGAACCAGAGCCGACCAAGTTCTGGCTTTCAAACCTTCCTGCCAAGACGCCGCTCAAAGAGCTCGTCCGGCTCGCCAAGCTCCGGTGCCGCGTGGAGCGCGACTACCAGGAGCTCAAGGAGGAGATCGGGCCCGATCACTTCGAGGGCCGAGGCTGGCGCGGATTCCATCACCACGTCACCTTATGCGCGGCCGCGCACGCCTTCCTCTCGCTCAATCGAGCGCTTTCCCCCCGGAGCGCCAAACACTGGACCTTCCCGATGGTGCGACGGCACCTCCAACTCGTACTCCTCCGCCGCATCGGCTGGTGCCCGCTTTGCCGACAACGCGTCGACGCCGCCACGCGGCCGCCGGGCCCTCAACAATGTGATCGAGTGTTTAGCCGCGTGCGTGACGACTCCAGCCGTCAGCTCCGGATTCAAGGTCGACCCCAACACCAGGCCGTCCTGCGCGGCCATCTGCGAAGGAATGGGCCTTCACTTAGGGGCACTCGTTTTGGTACGAAAGTTATCTGGGTGCGTCTGCGTGATGCCCGAGCCGAGCTTCGGCATAGCCCCTCGCGCGGCCTTACAGTCGGGTGCCACGGCGGTTGCCAGCGGGGCCCTCATCGTCGATGAGCAGCAGGAGCAGGTGGTTCAGCAACAGCAGCAGTCGCAGCCGCCCACGGCACCAGTGCCCTTCCTGCAAGGACAATAGCCACCCGGCACAGGTGGGGAAGCCCGTCGTTGGAGCGGCCCCGCATTCTGCCGGGGGCCGCCATGGACCCCTGGGTGGGCGCCGGCGTCGGCTACGAGACGAGAGCGAGAGCATCGGGGGTGGCCGAGCGAGCATCAATGCCATGGTCAGCGGATGGGAGTTCGTGAACGTGCAATTCGGGGCGGACTTCCCGCTCGGGCACGCATTCGTCCCCGGTCCCTACGTGACCGGAAGTCTTGGGCAATACGGGAATGGGTCGTTGAATACCGGGGGCCAGTCGTCATCGGTGGGCATCCCGAGTTAGGAGCAGGCCCTGCACGCCTGGGTCCACGTGGGTATCAAGGGCACGTTCGATCTGTAGGCCTGGCGCCGCGCTGCACTTTGGACGCTGCTCGCCTTGAACCGCCCCGAACTGGCGCGCCTCCTGAAGGCGCGAGCATAGATGCTTGGCGCCTGCGCCAGACGCGGCGGTGCAACCGTCAGATCACGAATCTCATTCTGTCTAAGAGGAGGGTAACCACAAAGGAGTCATCCACAATGAAGACGAATCAGAAGGAAGAGACGAGGACGCTTCGAGCCCTCACCGACGAAACGCTAAGCACCGTTACCGGTGGGACCAGAAGCGAGTTGCTTTCCGCGCTCGCCCGAATGAACAACGACGCAGTTGCCGCCTTCATCGACGGCTTCCTCAATACCGCGCCGGTAAAATAGGCACAGACCGACGATATCGGGCCGGCCGCGCTGGTAGGTCCAGGCGGCCGGTTTGCTAGAGAAGAAGTTTCGGGGGCACGCAACTACCAACCGCTAAAGCAATCTTCTCTTTACGAGTTACTCGGAGAGTGTCAGCGCTTAACGAGCGGCTCCGGCGGGCATGACGCGGGGTCTAGGCGCCCTTCTCTGCGGGTCGGCGACGGAGAGGCTTCGCCGCTCTCCGCCGCGCCTCTTCCAGCATCCTCCGGTCCGGTCGGCGGTCCGGGGGAAGCGGGCTACTCTGACGGTCTCTCTCCGTGGGCGCCGTTAGAGCCGCGCGCTGCACGCCCCGAGGCGCCCCTTCCGGCCCGGGACGCGGACCCATGACGTACTGTCGCGGGCGTCGGGGTCCGCACCTCTTCCACCCGTGGATGCTCCCGACCCGCGCCTTGACGACCCGGCGGTCACCGTGGAGAAGGCCGGGCTCCGCGTGCTCGATCCCGCTCGGTGGACGTGCAGCTTGTGCCCCGGCCCCGTGGTCCGCCGGGGTGCCGGTCATCCTCATTGCGCGCAAGCGCCGTGGCATCCGGTCGATGAATGTTAGCCCGCCAACCTTCAGCGACGTGACGGGGAGACCGTAGACTCGAAGCTGCCGGTGCGGTCCACCTCCATCTCAATGCCGCAGCGCGGGCACGAGCCCCGGTACACGCCCTCGGTTGTGAGCGGCAGCGCAACCGGCTCATGGGGACTTCCTTGGCAGGTGTGCTTCACCGTGAACGTCTTGGGCAGCGGGGAGTCCTTCGGGTCCATCGGGCACCGCTCGAGTGGCCTCTTACGCTCTCGCCCTGACAAGAGAGGTCCGCCCTTTGTTACCCGCCATGTTACCCGCGCCGAAAGTAGGGCCTCCGCGAGGCTTAACGGCTTCCATCGCATGGGTAACAGGACAAATAAAAAGCCCCGTGAACCTCGATAATTCACGGGGCAGGTGATGGTCGGGGAGACAGGATTTGAACCTGCGACCCCTTGGTCCCGAATCAGGCCCCGGGGAGGCAGCAAGGACCGACACCGTGCGCACCGACTCGCAAGGGCTTGGAAAGACTCGGGGCCACGAAAGCGCTCCCAACGCACTT
>DATJZG010000027.1:0-5029 GCA_035499295.1 Anaeromyxobacteraceae bacterium | reverse complement strand
CCGACACCCAAGTCTGACGGACGCCGGATCGGTATCGGTGGGAGAAGTACAGGCAGGAACGGGCGAGTGAGGGTGGAGCGGTTTCTAGAGCAGCGTGCCGGCGAAGATCCGCCCCACCGCCTGGCCGGCCTTTTCGCTGGGCCCCGCCGCGATCCAGCGGAGCACGTTGGCCCGGCCCCCTGCGCAGGGCGGCGGGGCTGAAGGCCTGCTCCCGACTTGCCACCCGCCGTGCCACCCGAGTCCGCCCACCCGGATTTGCCACCCGAAGAGCGAGCGCGAGGGCATGAAAAAACCCCGCAACACCGAAGTGTTACGGGGCCAGATGGTCGGGGCGACTGGATTTGAACCAGCGACCACTTGCACCCCAAGCAAGTGCGCTACCAGGCTGCGCTACGCCCCGGTGAGCTTCAGGGGAGGGGATAGGTAGCACCGGCGCGTGAGGGGGTCAACACCGTTCGGTCGCCCCTCGGGCCCGCTCCCCAGGGCCACCTGCGGGGCGCCGTCGCCTCGGGGGGCTCCCGGGCGGCTCACTTGATGAGCGCCGACACCACCTTGAACTCGGGGGTCCCGGAGACGTGCAGCAGGTCGAAGAGCACCGTCTCGGCGCTCGTCACCACCGCCCCCATGTCGCGCATCTGCTCGAGGGCGATGCGGCGGTTCTCCTCGGTGCGGCTGGCCACGGCGTCGGCGCACACGAACGGCCGGTAGCCGAGCGCGACCAGGTCGCGCACCGTCTGCAGCACGCACACGTGGGCCTCCATGCCGGCGACGATCACCTGCTTGCGCCCCGCCTCGGCCAGCGCCGCGACGATGGCGGGCTCGTTCGTACACGAAAAGTGCATCTTGGGGATCGCCGGGCGTGGCAGCGCCTCGCGCACGGAGGCGATGGTCGCCCCGAGCCCCCTGGGGTACTGCTCGCTCGCGAGCACGGGCAGGCCCAGCTCCCGGCCGCCGACGACGAGCGCGCGGCAGTACTTCTCGACCCGCGCGAACTCCGCCATGGCCGGGGCGAGCCGCTCCTGCACGTCGATCACCAGGACACAGGCGGTGGTGCGGTCGAGCATGGGGTGCATCGCGCTCCTCGCGGTCGATCGGGGTCCGGACAGCCCGTCGGGCCAGCGCCCGGCGGCTCGCGCGCTCGCGCCGCAGCGGTCTCGGGCGCGGCCGCGCCTCCCCGCGCTACTTCCGGAATCGCGACAGGTTCGGGGTGAGCTCGGCCAGCGGCGGGAAGGTCTTGTCCGGGTGGATGGTCGCGAGGCGCGAGTAGCACTGCTCCTCGGTCTCCCCGTTCTTCGGGTCGGGGATGCAGCAGTCCACCGGGCAGACCGTGGCGCACGCCTCCTCACCGTGGAAGCCGACGCACTCCGTGCAGAGCTTGGGGTCGATGACGTAGATGTCGTCGCCCTGGCTGATCGCGCCGTTCGGGCACTCGGGCTCGCAGGCACCGCAGTTGATGCACTCCTCGGTGATCGTCGTCGCCATCCAAGTCATCTCCTTGGCCCTGCAGGGGCCGAGTCCGGCGTTATCCGCCTCGGGAATTGCGAAGTCAAGATGCGCAATGATTACCGGCTCCCACGCCGTCCCGCGATCATGCTCGCACCACCGGGCGCGGCCACCAAGATACCCCGACGGTACTCGGAGGCAGCCCACCCGGTGCTCGCGGCCGGCCGGGGCGCGGCCCAGCGAGGAGGCAGGCGCAGGAGTGGTGGCTCGGTGCAGCCCCCCTGCTCTCCGTCCAGCTCGGCGTCTTGACCCCGGCTCCCGCGCGGGGTACTGGCGGGCGTCGCTCCCGGAGCCAGGTGACCGATGGCAAAGCCCTACGACCCCAAGGACCACTACTACCGGCTCGCCAAGGCCCAGGGCATGCGCGCGCGGTCGGCCTACAAGATCGACGAGGTGGTGCGGCGGCACCGCCTGCTCGCGCGGGGCCAGGCGGTGCTCGACCTCGGCGCGGCGCCCGGCGGCTTCCTGCAGGTGCTCGCCGAGGCGGTGGGCGAGAAGGGCGTCGCCGTCGGGGTGGACCTCGAGCCGGTCCGCAACCTCGGGAAGCCCTGGGTCCGGACCGCCATCCTCGACCTCCTGGCCCCCGACGCGCTGGCGCGGATCCGGGCGCTCCACCCGGGCCGGTTCGACCTCGTCACCAGCGACATGGCCCCGAAGACCATCGGTGTGAAGGTCACCGACGAGGCGCGCTCGCTCGAGCTGTGCCGCGTGGCCCTGGGCGTCGCCCGCGAGACCCTGAAGCTCGGCGGCGGCTTCGTCACCAAGGTGTTCATGGGCGGCGACTTCCCCATCTTCCGGCGGGAGGTGGCCGCCCTCTTCGCCGAGACGCACGTGGTGCGACCGCGGGCGACCCGCGAGCACTCCTTCGAGGTCTACGTGGTGGGCAAGGGGTTCACCCCGCGGCCGTAGCGCGGCGGCCGGCCGGACGCGGGGCCCTGCCGCTGCAAGGCAGGGATGGGAGCCCGGCAACGCTCGCGCTTGCCCACCCGTCGGGCCGCCCCGTAAAGTGCGCGCCATGGTGCGTCCTGGAAGCTCCGCCGATCCAGCGGGTGCGAGTCCCGCCCAGGGAGGAGCCGGAACGCCTGGTAGCAGGCCCCAGCCGGCGGGGGAGACCCTGCCTGGCCGAGCGGGGCGTCGAAAGCCACTACGGTGGGAGCAAGAGCGCGGGCCGCAGCATGAAGCGAACCCTGCCGCCTCGTCAGATGAACAACGGGAGAGCCGAGCCGAGCATGTCGCGGCGAAGGCCACGTCCGATGCGCGCCGTTCCGGAGCAGCCGGCGCAGCGGATCTCCCCGGGGTAGAGGGGGCAGCACGCGCTCAAGGATCGGCGGGGAACAGGAGAGACCCGTCTGCGCAGCCGTCGTCGCGGCAGGGCCGTCCGTATAAGCCGAAGGCGAAAGCGGGCGGAGCGCAGCGGGAGTCCGAGGGGGTCGTAGTACCGTCGATGGCGGTGAAGAAGAACGCCGCCGGAGGGAAGGGCCCCTGCTCTGGTCATGCTGGCGGCGGAGGTAAGGGCGAGGGCATGGTCCGGACCGCCGGACCCAACCACCCCGGTGGGCTACCGCCCATCGACAAAGTCCGACGACTCCAACGCAAGCTCTACGGGGCAGCCAAGCAGCATCGGGAGCGCCGCTTCCACGCGTTGTACGACCGAGTCCACCGGAGCGACGTCCTGTGGGAAGCGTGGTGGCGCGTCCGACGCAACAAGGGCGCCGCGGGCGTGGATGGGATCACGCTCGAGGCGGTGGAGCAGTACGGCGTGGACCGGCTCCTCGCGGAGCTGGGCTGCGAGCTCCGCGCAGGCACCTACCAGCCGCCGCCCGTGCTGCGGCGGTACATCCCCAAGACCGACGGGAAGCTGCGGCCGCTAGGCATACCTACGGTGAAGGATCGGGTCGCGCAGATGGCGATGAAGCTCGTCATCGAGCCGATCTTCGAGGCCGACTTCAAGGCCTCGTCGTTCGGGTTCCGGCCACGCCGGAGCGCGCTCCAGGCGCTGGAGACCATCCGGGAGACGGTGAACGCCGGATGCAACCACGTCCTCGACGCAGACATCCGCGACTACTTCGGGAGCATCGACCAGGTGCTCCTGATGCAACGGGTGGAGCGGCGGATCTCGGACCGCAAGGTGCTGAAGTTGCTGCGCAAGTGGCTTGAGGCCGGGGCGATGGACGAAGGGCGGCTCACCGAGACGGTCTCGGGGACGCCGCAGGGCGGGGTCATCTCGCCCCTCCTCTCGAACGTCTACCTGGACTTCCTCGACACCGTGTGGGAGCGCCAGTGCGCCGGGATCGGCAAGCTGGTGCGCTACGCGGATGACTTCGTGGTGCTGTGCCGGACCGCGGAGGCCGCCGAGGAAGCCGAGAGAAGGGTGCGCATCATCTTCTATCGGCTGAAGCTCACCTTGCACCCGGAGAAGACGCGGAAAGTGAACCTCACGGACGGCAAGGAAGGCTTCGACTTCCTGGGCTGCCACCTGCACAAGCGCATGTCGGGTAGGCTGCTGGAGACGAAAGGAATCCGGCGGTACTACCTGCAACGCTGGCCGAGTGCGAAGAGCATGCGGCGGGTGCGGGAGAAGATCCATGGCCTCACGGATCGGAGCCGCAACGGGGTGAAGGACGTACGGGTACTCATCGGCGACCTGAACCCTGTGCTGCGCGGCTGGGGCAACTACTTCTGCACCGGAAACGCTTCTCGGAAGTTCAACCAGCTCGACGAGTACGTCCACGAGCGCCTTCGCCGCTTCATGGTGAAACGCCACGGACGCAACCTGCGAGCTGGCCGCGCCGAGGCATGGACGCGGGACTGGTTTTGGGACCTGGGCCTGCACCGGATGCGCGGGACGGTACGTTACCCGAAGCCGTGCACGCTGCACGAGAAGACCACCGTTAAGCCGTGTGCAGGAAACCTGCACGCACGGTTTGAAAGGAGGCGGGTGGAGACGGGCCGCCAGTAGCGGTACCGCGCCACCCCTCTACCAATGCGCGCCGTCGGGGTCAAGACCCTGAAGAACAAGCTTTCCGAGTACCTCCGGCTCGCGGCCTCGGGCGAGACGGTGCTGGTGACCGACCGGGACCGCGTGGTGGCCGAGATCCGAGCGCCGGAGGCCGGCCGCGCCGAGTGGCTCTCGGACGCGCAGATCGCCGAAGCCGTGCGCAGCGGCCTCGTCCAACCCGCCCGCTCGCCGCGCGCACCGCTGCCTGCGCGCAGGCCCGTGGCGCCCACCGGCGCCGTCCTCGCGGAGCTCGAGCGCGATCGGGACGAGCGGTGACGCGGTGACCTACCTCGACACCTCGGTCCTCCTGGCGGAGCTCCTGGGCGAGGACCGCAGCCCGCCTGCAGGGCTCTGGGACGAACCGCTCTTCTCGAGCCGACTCCTGGTCTACGAGACCTGGGTGCGGCTCAACGCCCGGCGCCTGGCGGCGACCCACGGTGAGGCTGCCGATCTGCTCCTCTCCCGGGTGAACCTGGTGGAGCTCTCGCCGCTGGTCCTCGAACGCGCGCTCTCTCCGTTCCCGGCGCC
>DATJZG010000026.1:0-9356 GCA_035499295.1 Anaeromyxobacteraceae bacterium | reverse complement strand
TGCCTCGCATTCCGGCCCGGGCGGCGAGATCCATGAAGAGCATGATGTCGAGCGCTACCGGCGCAGCCAGGATGGAATCGCGGCATTGGAAGTTCACCTTGATCTGCATCGGGTAGCCGAGCCAGCCCATGATGTCGATGGCATCCCAGCCCTCCTTGTTGTCCGCACGGGGTGGGTAGTAGTGGATGGTCACCTTGTGGTCGAAATGACCGTACAGATCGGGATAGAGCGGTGGTTGCAGGATGTGCTCGAGCACGGAAAGTTTCGAGACCTCCTTCGTCTTGAAGCTGCCGGGATCGTCGAGCACCTCGCCGTCGCGATTGCCCAGGATGTTGGTCGAGAACCAGCCCTCGAGCCCCAGCATGCGGGCCTTCAGCATGGGCGCGATGGTCGTCTTCATCAGGGTCTGGCCCGTCTTGAAGTCTTTTCCGGCCAGCGGAACGCCCGTGCTGCGGGCGAGCTGCTCGAGGGCGGGGATGTCAGCGGTGAGGTTGGGGGCCCCGTTCGCGAACGGGATGCCCTCCTTGAGCGCCGCCCAGGCATAGAGCATGGAAGGCGCGATGGCAGGGTCGCTCTCGGCGAGCCCCTTCTCGAAGGACGCGAGATCTCCGTGGACTGCGCTAGGCTCCAGGTAGACCTCCGTCGAAGCGCACCAGAGCATCACTCCCCGCGAACAACCCTCTGCCTTCATGAATCGCCGGATGTCCTCGCGCAGCATCTCGCCCAGCTCGAGCTTCGATCTGGCCTGCTTCACGTGCGTTCCGCTGAGACGCTTCACGTGGGCCGACGAGAAGACGGCTGGCATGGGTTTCACGGAGGAGAGTGGCTCCTTGAGCTTCTCGAGGAGGGAGGGCTCGAGCACCTTGGCGTGCAGGGCCGACTCGAACGCGGATTCGGGGAAGAGGTCCCAGCCGCCAAAACGCACGTCTTCCAGAGCGGCGATGGGAACGAGCTCCCTGACGAGCGGCGATCGCCCCTCGGTTCGCTTGCCCAGCCGCACTCGACCCAGCTGGGTCACGGAACCGATGGGCTTGGCCAGGCCGCGTCGGATGGCCTCCACTCCGGCGATCAGGGTCGTTGCAACCGCCCCCATGCCTGGCAGGAGCAGTGCCAGACGCCCGCTTGCCGGCTCGATGCTCCTCTTCGTCTTCATGAACGTGCTCTCCTTTTTCTGCGGAAGGAACTCATTGACAATCCATCCATGGCGTCCAGGCGAGGAAGTCCCCTTGTGTCGCATGGACGGAGCGATCGCTCGCCGGCTCGGCAGGGTACCGTCTGGCATCCCCTACGACAAGCACTGCGAGCCGGCGGAGCGTGGAAAGAAAGAGGAGTGGCGAGGATAGGTTGCAGCCTCATGCTGGGGTCCGGGGAGACACGCCCGGTGGTCGGCCTGGTGCGCGGTTCTGGTCAGCTTGCCCGCAGGCTTCGGCGAACCACCTGCTTGCCCCGTTGACCAGGGTTGCCGCGCGCGCGAAGGTGCGGCGTGCCGGATGGTCGATGGTTCCTCGCGGGCCGGCGATCCGCCCCTCCAGGGGCATTCAAGATCGAGATCTCGGTCCTGGCCAGAGCAACCCAGGATCCCTTTCGGGCCGTACGAGCGCCGAAGCCTTTCCAGCGAGAATATCGCGCTTCGTGGGACCGAATGGGCAAGTTGGCTCGACATGTCACAACCGGTGGTCATCTTCCTGCGCGCAGGCGATTGGGAGGCGCGGAACCAAGCACTCACCCTGGCCGCCAGCGCGGCGGCCTTGGGCGACGCGGTCTACCTCGCGCTCTCGGGTCCTGCCCTCTGTTGCCTGATCGAAGATCGCTTCGGGGAGGGTGCGCCACCGCAGGCCCTCCTCGCCAAGGTGCCGCCACTCGACCAGACGCTCGAGGAGCTGCGCCGCGACCTGGGTGTTCACCTCGTCGCATGCGACACCGCCATTCGCCTGGCGGGGTTCGATCCCGGGATGGCCGTGCCGCCCCTCGATGCAGTGATGAGCATGCTGTCCTTGTGGCGGCTCGTCCAGGTCGGTCGAGCACTGACCGTGTAGATAGTCTGCCCGCTTGCTCAGGAAAGTACCTTCGCCTATGAAAGCTTCCGCGCGCAGCCGAGCCGGGAACGGGGCCAGGACCGGAGCCGACGGCGCGCTCGCTCGCGGGAGGCGAGCATGAGCACGAACCTCGCTGGGAAGAGCGCACTCGTCGTCGGCGCGGGAGGCCTGGGAGGTCCGGTCTTGCTCACGCTTGCCAGCGCGGGCGCGGGGCGCCTCGTTCTCGTGGAAGACGACGTGGTGGAGACCTCCAACCTCAGCCGGCAGCCGCTTTTCGGCGAGGCAGATATCGGTCAGCGCAAGGTGCATGCCGCCGTCAGGCGGCTGAGGCGGCTCTTTCCGCTCGTGGAAATCGAGGCGCTCGATCGGCGCTTCGAGGAGTCGAATGCAGGCAACCTGGCGCGCTCGGTGGATCTCCTCGTCGATTGCTCGGACAACTTCGCGACCAAGTTCCTCGCCAACGACAGCGCCGTCTCGGCGGGGATCCCGCTCGTTCACGGCGGCATCCTCCGTTATACGGCGCAGATCCTCACCATCCTGCCTGGCGAGACGGGTTGCCTGCGCTGCTTGTTCGAGGCGCCTCCGCCGGAGGCATCTGTGCCGAGCTGCGCCGAGGCGGGGGTGCTGGGGCCCTTGGCAGGCCTGGCAGGTGCGCTCATGGGAGCCGAGGCGGTGCGGCTTCTCTGCGGGGAGCGCGGCTTCTATGCAGGACGCCTTCTGGTGTACGAGGCACGTAGCGGCCACTCCCGCGTCGTGCCCATCCGGGTTCGGGAAGACTGCCCACTGTGCCGGACGGCGGGCGAGGCCCGTCGCCCCGCGCTAACTGCGGGTGAAAGGTGAGCGGCGGGAGGGAACAGGAGTGATTTTGCCCAAGTTTCCAACCGGTTCGGACGAGCACGAGGCGCCGCAGATGCGCGTCGATGTTCGCGAGATGGCCTGTCCGTTCACGTGGGTGAAGACTCGGGTCGCGCTCGATGCCATCGCAGTGGGCGAGAAGATCGAGGTGCTGCTCATGGCGGGCGAGCCGCTGGAGAACATTCCCCGCACGGCAGAGGAGGAGGGGCACGAGGTAGCGGCCTGCTTTCCCTTTCCCGAGGCGGGGAAGGACGTGTGGAGACTCTTGCTCGTGAAGGGGCGCGAGCAGGCGGAAGCAGGCCTCTTGCCATGACTGCTCGAATACCGGAAGTTTTGACACGGTCATTGCGTCCGCTTCATGGCGAAGGCGGCTCTCGAAGGCGCCCACTTCCCAACCGGGCGCGGCCGCATCGCGGCGGGTTGGTGGGTCCGCGTCCCGGGGAGGACGGAAATCTTGCTATTTTGCGGCGAGCCTCCTACGAGATGTCCCCTGAATCCATCGCCGGTGGTGAAGGAACGTGCCGGTGCTCGGTGCGAAGGGCCGGTAACGCCATGTCAGACCTCCCCGCCATGATGCTCGCCGTGGCACTGGAGAGGGGCCGGACGCGAAGTCGTGGTCGAGTCAACCGTGCCAACGCCCTACGGATTCGCTCGCCGGGGAGACGAGGCGGACACCATCAGTGGCCGGGATGGTGGGCTCGGCGAAAAACCGGCATGGCGCTGCGCCCAAGCCCGGATGAGACCAGCCCCCGCGGCTGGATCACGCCGGAACGGGCGCGGATGCGGACCGACCTGTCTCCAATGGCGGCGTGTCGTCATTGCGGGAGGCTCTTGGCCTTCTCGGCAGGCGTGTGTGGTGGCACCAACAGTGAATGAAGTTGGCGGTCGGGAGAATCGTCAAGGTGGCCTTGTCGGAACAGGAGTTGGCTCGCTATGCGCGGCAGCTCATCCTGCCTGGATTCGCTCCTGCGGCGCAGGAATTCTTGCGCGCCTCTCGCGTTCACGTGGTGGGTGCAGGCGAGCTGGCCGGTCCGGCCCTCGTCTACCTTGCGACGGCCGGCATCGGAAGCGTTCTCGTGGACGATGCCCTCGACGTTGGAGCGGAGGACTCGGCCTCCTGGTTGTACGGAGCGGACGAGTTGGGCGAGCCCCGGGTCTTCGCTGCCGTTGGCGCGCTGCGTGCGCTCACCTCCCTGTCGAAGGCGCGGCCATATGGTACCTTGGCCGACCCGACGGCCACCGTTGTCTGCGCGGGTTCGCCCGGCAGCGCGCGCGAGGCGGCCGAGCGTGCTCGGACGGCTGGCTTGCCCCATGTCGTCGCGCTGGCGGATGGGGACGGGGGTGAACTCGTGTCGGTCCCCGTCGGCGCCCCCTGCTACAGCTGCGCTTCCCGACCCGGGATCGGTGAGCCTGCGAGGCCCGGTGTGGCCGCGGTCATGGGCTCGCTGGCAGCACTCGAGATGCTGCTCATCCTCAGCGGGGTTTCGGGCGCGCCGAGGGGCCGGCGCATCGAGTTCGTGCTCGGACAGCCGCAAGCGCGGGCCACCGAGCGCGTGGCGGGGTGCCGGTGTGGCGTTTCCAGCTTCTGACGGTGCTTCCGCTCGCGCGCATTCTGCAATCGCGTTCTTGCGCCTGGAACTACCTCAGGCGCCCCTGGACGATGGGCGAATTCCCGGAGCCCGCCGAGCAGCGCGGCCAGTGGCTTCGCGCGCTTCCCACCTCGCCGAGGAGCGGCGCGAGGGGGAGGGGAGGTTCACAGTGTCCGTCTCCTGCGAAGGATCGGGGAGAGACGGCCTGCACGGATCGGTACCCGGCAGCTGTTCAGGGCGAAGAGGCGCGGGCGATGAGCTGGGTTCTTGGGAAGGACGGGACCGCTGCCGAGGTGATGAACGAGCAGACGCCAGCAAGCAAGGGCGCCGGATGCTCGGCGACGGGTTCCCGGCTCCATGCCGGTGCACAATTGAACCAACTGGAACCTGAAAACGCCATGCCAACCCTGGAAGAGACTCGCAGCGCGTCGAAGCACAAGCTCCGGCAAATGAAGACCTCGCTCGGGACGCTGGACGGTGCGCTGGTCGCATTCTCGGCGGGGGTCGACTCGACGTTCCTCCTTGCCGTGGCTCGGGAGATGCTGGGCGAGCGCGTCATCGCGCTCACCGCCCTGTCGCCCAGCATGCCGCAGGCGGAGCGGGAGGAGGCGCGGGAGCTGGCTCGTCGTCTCGGAGTCCGACACGTCGAAGTGGAGAGCCATGAGCTCGCCGACCCGCGCTACGCCGCGAACCCCATCGATCGGTGCTTCTATTGCAAGGATGAGCTGTTCCGTCTGTGCCTCGAGGTGGCGCGTCGGGAAGGGGCTGCCGCCGTGCTCGATGGATTCAACGCCGATGACAAGCGGGATCATCGGCCCGGTCACCGCGCGGCCCGCGAGCGTGCTGTCAAGTCCCCGCTCGCAGAAGCCGGGCTCACCAAGGACGAGGTGCGCGCCTGGAGTGAGGCCTACGGTTTGCCCACCTGGAACAAGCCGCAGATGGCTTGCCTGGCCTCTCGCTTGCCCTACGGTACCCCCGTGACGACCGAGCGCCTCGCGCAGATAGAGGGCGCGGAGGGGACGCTGAGAGCGCTTGGCCTGCGCAGCTTTCGGGTGCGCCACCACGGCGACATTGGACGGATCGAGGTCGCCGAGGACGAGCTGGAGCACGCGTTCGCCCGACGCGCGGAACTCGCCGCGGCGTTGAGGGCGGTGGGATTCAAACTGGCAGTTCTCGATCTCGAGCCCTTTCGCTCGGGTCGCCTCAATGATCTCGCGGGGCTGGCCCCGTCTTCTCGTGGTCAAGCGCAATGAATTGGTCTACCCCAATTGCCGCGCAGTGCGCCCTGCCAGAGCGTGAACTTGGAGGGCGGCGAGGCGCGGCGAGCGGACCCTGGTCCGCTCCGGCTTGGCTTTCGATGTAGGCGCGGAGTACCTCCAGGGGCGCGCCGCCGCTGGGGACCAGGCAGCAGGACCGGTTCAAGAGCACCGGGCGGCGGAAATACCGCCGCAGCTCCTTTGCCCTGATCGCAGCGGAGCAGGCGGGACTCGCGCCAGCGCGCGTGGGGGTGGGGAATCCCACCGCGCTCGCAGGTCCATGCTGCTCGCTCGATGCCGCCCGTCGCAGCAGTGGTTTCGCAGCCGGAAATGCCGCCACCGCTCCTCCCGACGCCTGAAGGCGCGGACTTCCCGGTGGCAATTTCGGTGAAATCCCGGAAGAGCGCTGGCGCGAGCACGCCTGGTTGAAACGCCAGCGGGAACTCGGCTCGATCGAGCCGGGACCAATCCTGGCCGGCCGTCACTGCGATGGGGGCGCTCCACTTCGGTGCGGTCCACTGGCCAGGAGAAAATGGGAAAAGAAAACCCGGGCCGTTTCTTGACAGGTCGCTATCGAGAGGTAGCGTGTGGTGAAAGGTATCCACATGGAGGATTTCGCATACATGGACCTTCATACCCCGATGATACTGACCGCCGAGTCTTCACCTCGTCTTGAGCCGATGCTCGTACGGTTGTCTCCCACGGTGGCCGAGCAACTGCGAAAGCTGGCACGCACCACCCGCATCCGTCAGTCGGACTATCTGCGCGAGGCCGTGGCCGATTTGCTCGCGAAGTATGGGCACGTGCAGGCCGGCTCAGGCCACGAAGAAAGGCCATGACAGGATGCGCCGCACGCTGCTCTGGCCCCGTTCACCGGACCGCGCCGGGAGAAGCCCGCGTCCTCAGGCTCGGGAAAAGTTCGGGAGGAGCGGCGGCTCCCGGGGGTGTCCCGCCCGTGGTGGAGCGGCGGTGAGACGCTCTTCGAAGATTGAAGACACGCTCGGTGACCGGGATGCGCGACAAGCCCCGCGGTTCAGGGCGGGGAAGGAAGTTCCGGCTCGCTGAGCGAGCCGTGTCAGACGATGCTGCTACAGGAAAGGTGTCGCGAACGCGACCTACCCCCGGGCAGGGGGAAAGTAACGCCTGCGGAGATACGAGCAGCGCAGCAAGGCACTCGGCCCAGGAACCCAGCCGTACCGGCGGCGCAAGCCGCCCAGTCGGAATCTCCGGGCCTTCAGGCCGGAAAGGATGTCAAATCAGCGGTGCATTCGGTTCGGGTTCTGGGGGGAACTCGAACCCCCAACCCGGGGGCCAGGCCGGAAGGATTTGGGCACACGCTGGCTCATCTCTCTTTGCTGGGGTTTCCGACATAAGCGGGCGGCGGGCCAACCGGGCGATCGGATACACTGTTGATGTATTTCACTTATAGTTTATTTACCATCAGTAATACACAAATAGTTTCATACACTGTCAGCGCCATACGCCCACCGGGGACGCCCCCTATGTGACTATCACCCGCCGCACGAGAGTGGCTACTCAAGGCTGCTCAAGCGCCCGAGACTCGGGGGGGGGTCCCGCCGGCGATGGCTTCCTCAGCGCAGCGATGGGCCTCGGTGATGAAGGTCGAGCGTTGCCCCAAGCGGCCCAGGCGTCCACCGCCATCTCGCCGAGCACTCGGGGGTTCTTCATCGGTAAACCTCGCGTCGGTGTCCGACACGCACGACGAGAATGACGAGCTTCGCTTCCTCGATGCTCACGATGATTCGGAAGTCGCCCACCCTGTACCGCCAGAGCGAAGCGAACTGCGCGGTGAGCGCCTTCCCCACCGTGCGCGGACTCGCAGCGGCTTTGGTCTCGAGGTAGTCGGCGATCTGGCGCGCGACCTGTCGGTCCAGCTTCCGGAGTTGCTTCCTCGCGGAGTCGGACCACTCAATCGTCCAGACCAAGGTCTTTCCTCACCTGCGCCATGGTGAAGACCTTCTCCTTGCCCGCGCGGACGCGCTCCAGAACAGCGGCGCCGAGGTACGCGTCCTCCATGTCCTCGAGGCGGTCGAGGATGGCCTCGCGGACGTAGAAGCTCTTGCTGCGGCCAGTGGCCTTCGAGAGGGCTTCGAGCCGCTGTTCGATTTCGGGAGGGAGCCGGAGCGCGATCATCGGGAACCTCGTCTGTCGTACATGATAAACATGTATAACAGACGAGTCCCGACACCCGCAAACTGTGGCGGTAGTCTCCCTGATCATCGTCGGCGATGACGAGACCCTCTTAACGCCCGGCGGCCAACCCCCCTCGAATAGCCCCCCCCGGGGGGGCAGGCCCCGCCCCTGGATAACAGTTAGTGAACGCTTAAGTCCCATCACTGCCCGGCGCACTTGGACAGCAAAGCGTCCACCGCCTCGCGCACGAGGGCGCTCGCATCGAGGGCGGCGCGAAGGCTCTTTCGGCCCGCCTTCACGTCCGGGTCCCGCTCCGCTCGGCGCCGCGCCTCTTGTCGGAGCGCTTCCATCTGGCGCGGTTCCATGGAGAACATCGCCTTGACGAGTCCCTTGCTGCGCGGTCCTCGCTTCGGCGCAGCCCTATCGTCGAGCAGTTCTGCGGGCGTAACCTCTGCCGCACGTCCCGAGTACATCAAGTCGAGGCCGCCGCCCTTCTTCGCTTTCCTAGCCATCTTGCTCCTTGGATTGCTGGGTTGCTTACTTGCTAGCATTCCACCTACCCAGCACCTCGGCGAGCAGGGCAGCGTAGTCCTCGGCGCCGCGCGGGTCTCCGCCATCCCACGCAGTCTTTCGCCGAGTGGGCAGCATCTTCCCAGCCGTCGAGACCCGGATCTCCGAGCGCATGAGCCGCTTGCCTGCCTTGCTCTCAAGGAGGGCTCGCGTCTCAGCCGTGAGCGCCTCGCGTGAATCGGCCGCGAACAAGACGAGGTCCACCCGGAGGGGCGCCGACTTGGCACGTCGGCTCATGAGGCTGACGTGTTCCTCGAGGAGCTCCAGGCCGGCGAGGCAGAGGGGCGAACAGGCGAGAGGAGCCAGGATCGCATCGGCCGCAAAGACGGCAGCCGTAGTGAAGTATCCGAGGGCCGGCGGGCAGTCGAGCAGGGTGAAGTCGATGTTCTCGAGGTCCTCGAGAGCTCGCCGCAGGATGAACTGGCCGCCCGGTTCGTTCGCGAGCTTGAGGTCGAGGCTCTGAAGGGCTCGGGTTGCGGGGAGCACTTCCAACCCGTCCTCGACATGATGGCGGTGCTCGGGTCGGACCCGTTCCTCGAGCAGCACGTCCGCGATCCCCTTGGCTTCAGAAAGGGGGCCGAGGAGCCACGTCGAGGCGTGGCGCGTCGGGTCGAGGTCTACGAGCAGCACCCGCTTGCGGCGCCGCGCCAGCCCCACCGCCAGATGCACCGCCACCGAGGTCTTACCGGAGCCGCCTTTGCCACCCGCCACCGCGATGGTGCGCATACCCAGCAGCTTAGGATCTCAGCGGTGCAGCATGCCAGCTACCTACCCAGCCAGCGGCCCCGAATTCGGGCGCCAAGGGGCGAAGCGCGCCTACGTTGGCCCAGCGGGCGACACCCCCCGGCGGCCCCCCTCGAACAGGCCGGGGGGGGGGGGGGGGGGGGGGGGGGGGG
>DATJZG010000025.1:0-5145 GCA_035499295.1 Anaeromyxobacteraceae bacterium | reverse complement strand
CCCCGGGTCACGCATCTTCTACAACTTGGTGAAGGGGGAGATCGAACAGGCGGTGGCGAGGCTAGCCTTCACCAGCGTCTACGCCTTCCGCCCTTCGATGCTCGACGGAGAACGGGAGGAGAGCCGCCCTGGGGAGCGCGTCGGCCTCGTGGTGATGCGGGTGCTCGCCCCGATCCTCGGGAAGTACCGGCCGACCCCTGTGGAAGCGCTCGCTGCTGCTATGATCGCTTCGGCGAAGGCCGCCGCTCCCGGTGTGCACGTGGTGGAAGCTGACGCGATGCTGAGGATGCACGCCGACAGGTGAGAGAACGGACACCCGGCCCAGCACTGCAGCCGGGTGCCCGCCCACCTCAGCTCCGCTCGCGCTTCGTCTTTCCCTGGTTGGCCACCACCAAGGACAGGATGGCGACCGCGATCTCCAGGAGCATCCTCGGCGCGAACACCTTCGTCCAGATGGACATGGTGAGACCTCCTCGACGTCGGGCCCGACGCAGGTGGGTGTAGAGGAGGCCCGGAACCGAGGGACTACGCCGCGAAGAGCCTTTCCGCGCTGCTGCCGTCGATGGTGGCGAGGTCTGTGATGGCCTGGATGTCATCGCACCAGGGCTGGAGCCACTCCCGCTCGACCCCGATCCCCAGGCCCAGGATGGTGACGCCCAGGGCCAGCGCCTGCTCCCGCAGGGTCGGCGCCGAGCCCGGGTCTGACCCGCCGTCGGTGACGAGGACGATGTCGGCCTTCTTGAGCTGGCCCTGGTTCTCCCGGATGAGCTCGAGCCCCCGGGCCAGGGCGACCCCGATCTCGGTCCCTCCAGCGCAGGCGGTGAAGAGGGCCTCCTCGGGGAGAGGCTCGCCGGGCTTCACCAGAGCCTCGAACTTGACCCGGTAGTCGAAGGCGACCAAGGCAAACGTCCGCCGCTCCCGCTGTGCTTGGTCGAGGAGCGCGAGGGCGAGGGCCGTGGCCCAGACGTCCCTCGGCCCGTCCATCGACCCGGACTTGTCCAGGGCGACCACGAGGGGGCCCTTCCCGAGCGGCGCGTTCCCGATGAGCTGGTACTGGAGAGCAGCGCGCTCGACGAAGCTCCTCATGAAGGCGGCCCGAAGGGCAGGGCAGGCGAGCTTCACCATCTCGGAGGGCAAAAGGCGGCCCAAGTCGCCCCCCTGCTCGATGTCGGCGATCTCGTCGGCTCCATGCTTGTACTTCTGGCGCCGCTTGGAGGCGGCGATGCGCTTGAACCGGCCAGCGAGGAGAGCGATCTGCTTGAGCCTGGAGTCGGACTTCAGCCTGGTGGCCAGGGCACGAACCGTCTTGGCGGGCATGGCGCCGCCGAGTGCGGAGCCGGTCCCTGGCATGCCGGAGAAGCCGACCTCCGAGAGCCCCTCCATGGTCTCGCGCAGCTCGTCCACGGCAGAGGAGGCCTTCTCGCTGTCGCCACCGACGTCGGAGGGTACCAGTTTCACCGAGATCACCGGTACCCATGAGCCCACCTGGTGGCACCGAGGCACACGAGCCCCGGGCCCGCACCGGTCGGTGGCGCAGGTGGACCCGCTCGGTGGCGGCCGGATGCAGTCCTCCCGGTGAGGGCGGTGGCGGTCAGGTGGCGTGCGGTCGGTATCCCTTCCCATCCATGACGAAGCGCTCGGAGCGCTCGGTGAGGCGCTCGGCGATCACCTGCGCGTTGAGTGCGTCAGGGAAGACCTTCGTCCAGTCCTTGAACGGTCGGTTTGTAGTGATGAGAGTTGACTTACGGTGTTCGTAGCGCTCCGCGATTACCTGGTAAGCGAGCTTGGCCTGAGCGCCGTCCATCTCCAAGACGGCGAAGTCGTCGATGGCGAGGAGGTCCGCTCGCACGTACCTGCGCATGGCGCGCTCGAGGGCGCCGTGGATCTCTGCGCCGTGGAGGTGCGTGAGCATCTTGGCCGCGGAAACGAGCACGACGCGGCGGTTGGCCTGGCAGGCGCGGAAGGCCAGTGCTCGAGCGAGGAAGGTCTTCCCGGTCCCCGGGATCCCGACGAAGAGCGGATTCACGCCTTTGTCGATGAAGGCGAGGTCGTGGAGTGCGAGGTAGCGAGCGCGGAGCTTCTTGCGCACCGGGCAGAAGTCGAAGTCGAATGCATCGACGGTGTTCACCTCAGGGAACCGGGCGTCCCGGATCCGGCGTGCGACGGAGTTGCGAAGTCGGCTCGCCTTCTCCTCGTCGCAGAGCCGGTCGACGACCTCGAGCGCGGCAAGGTTCTCCTTGGCGGCCTTCTCGAGAAGGGGCCCGAGCTGGTCGGCCATGCCTGGCAGCCGCAGCCAGCGGAGCTTCTCGCGGACCATCTCCAAGAGGTCGTCCTGCTTCACGGGTGCTCCTGCTCGCCCGGGAGCTCCCCGGGGTCGCGGGTCATGTGGCGCGGGACGAGCTGGTCGTAGACGGACAGGTCGGGCTCGTGGAAGTGGAGGGTGTCGAGCTCGGGGTTGCCAAGCCGCAGGGGCGGCGCCGAGGGGCGCAGGCCGCGCTTGTGGCGCAAGACGTACTCGACGTACTCGGCGCCGACGTGGCCGGTGGCCATGACGTCGGCGATCGCCTGGGCGGTGGCCCCGTCACCGAAGAGCTCGGCGAGCAGCGTCAGTCGGACGGTCTCCCGGGTGAGTGATCGAGACCCGGCAGCGAGGACCTTGAAGTAGCGGGTGGCGACTTCCCCCAGCGGCTCGAGCTCCGGTGGCAGCACACCGCGTGCGGCGCGAGGCTTCTTCTCGAGCAGACCCGCCTCGTGGGCGTCGTCCTTCACGTCCTGGCCGATGTCCCAGCAACGGCGATGGAGGGCTACCTGTCGCGTCTCGATGTAGACGGCGACAACTTCATCGTTGGCCCGAACCACGACGGGCTGGTGAGCGAGCCGCCAGGGGATCGAGTACGTGTTTCGGTCGAAGCGGACGCGGAAGGTCTTGGTGGCCTGCGTGGCCTCCACCTCGTCGGTGTCGAACGGCGTCGCCGGAACCGGCCTCAGTAGGTGCCGCTCCACGGCCTGGAACACGAGGGCGGGCACCTTGCCGGTGACCTCGTGCACGCGGTTGTTGGCGAAGTCGTCCCGCCAGGCGAAGCCCTGGGTGTTGAGGTCGAGCAGGCTCGTGAAGTGCCGCCCCGGCCAGAAGCGGCTGCGCACGAAGCCGACTGGCCGCTCCACGCGCCCCTTCTCGTTTCCCCGACCGGGATTGCAGGCACGCACGCCGAACCCCCGGGCGGCGGCGTAGGTGAGGAAGCGCCGGTTGAAGACGGTGGGCGGCCCCACACGCGCCACCACCGTCCTCATGTTGTCGAAGATGTCGGCGGTGGTGGACCCGCCGTAGAAGGCGAGCCCGCGCTCCATGCAGCGGAGGAAGGTGGGCATCGCTTGGCTCAGGGTGAATTCGAGGTAAAGGTGGCGCGAGTGGCAGAGCGCGGCGATGAAGGCGCTCACGCGACGAGGGCAGCCGGGGATAGCGAAGCCGAAGTCGGCCCAGTCAACTTCCAGGGCCTCGCCAGGGCGGAAGTGGAGCGTGAGGAACGCCTCGCGAGGGCGGTTGCCGCGCAGCGCACGCATCCGGTCCCGCAGGACGCTGATGCCGCCTCGGTACCCGAGCGGCCGTAGACGCTCCAGCATCGCGGGTGCTGTCATCTCGGGGGTTTCCTCGAGCAGTGCACGTACTGTCGGCAAGTGAGGATCGAGAATCGAGGCGCGAGGCTCTCGTGCCCGCGTCGACGGCTTGCCGTGACCGAGGACGCGACGGACGGTCCTCCTCGCCATCCTCAGCCGCCGTGCGATGGCACGAATGCTGAGCCCGTCGACGAGGCCGAGCTTGAGCACCTCAGCGGTGCGGTCGTGAGGATCACTCGGCGGCATAGTCATCCTCCTGGCGTGACAGGTCGAAGTGGACGCGGATGTGGCGCTCGGGGACGGCGGCGAGCGCGTCGGCCCAGACCTCCAACCACCAGGCCGGCCCTGCCGCATCGAGCGCAACGTCCAGCCGTCGCCCGCCCCAGAACGCGAGCAGCGACAGGAACTGGTAGAGCGCGGGCGACGGCAGTGAGTCCGGGATCGTGCAGACGACTGAGAGGTGGGTCTCCCCCTCCGTCGCGCCTGGTCGCAGCTGCAGCTTCGTTACCGGCCTCGCCATCGCACGCCTCCGTGTCGGCGGGGAGGTGTGCCTCATTGTGCGGTTGCCGGGAAGTGTGATCCCCCACGCGCTCGCGATGGCGGGCGCGGCGAGCGCGCTCGGCGTCCCGGTGAGCCTCTCGTCCTTCCGGAGACTTACGGTACCGGCGGCGCGCCGCGCGGACACTGCCGTTACGTGCTGCCGACGAGCATGCCTCGCAGCAGTACCGGTGGCCGCGATCGCAGCGGCGGCACAGCTCGAAACAGGCGCGGCAGCGCCGGCAGCGTCGTCGTCGAAGCTCCACCCCTCGGAGCGGGTGGGAACTCGACAGCGGCCCCGGACTTCCGCATCATCTCGGCCGAGACGACGCGGCTCCACTCCGCTGGGCGGTCCGGTGCCCGCCGGATCGCCCGTCTCACCTCGCTTCGCCGGCGAGCCTTGACCGTAGCAGCCGATCTCGCCAGTTTTCGACCGCGCGACGTCACTGTAAGAAGACGAGCCGTCCGCGGTTGTCGAGCTGGAAGTGCGGGTTGTACGCGATCTCCCACGGGTGTCCGTCCGGATCGCCGAAATAGCCCGAGTAGCCGCCCCACTCCTTCTCCGTTGGGGCTCGCAGCAACATTGCCCCAGCTGCGCATGCGCTCGCGATCACCCGATCCACCGCCTCACGTGAAGCAACGTTCTGCGCTAGTGTTATGCCGCCGAACGCGCGAGAGCCGGGTGCTACGCCTGCGTCCTCAGCGAGAAGGCCCTGTGGATACAGCGCGAGGGCCACACCGCCCATCTCGAACAGGACAAAGTCGCCCATCTCCACAGCTGGCCTCCAGCCCAGCCCGTCACGATAGAAGCGCACTGCACGTGCCACATCGCGAACGCCAAGGGTGACGATATTGAGGCGGGGGTCCATGCCGTCTCAGTAGCACGACTGGAGCCCGGGTCTCGGCGATCTCGGTGGGAATGGGCTCACCGGAGACCGGTGGCCACACTCCGGATTTCAAGAACTTGCCATCACGAGATGAGGGGATCAGTAA
>DATJZG010000024.1:0-20323 GCA_035499295.1 Anaeromyxobacteraceae bacterium | reverse complement strand
CGCGGCGGGGCTCGCCGTGATCGCCTGTGGAGAGACGGCGCAGCCGGGCCGCTCGATGAAGCAGGAACCCTCCGTGTCGGAAGCGGCGTGAGCCGTCTCCCAGCCGGAATCTCTGGCCTTCAGGCCGGAGAGGAGGTCAAGGTTGAGATCGCGGTTCGCTTTTGAGCTTTGTCTGGTGAGGCAACTCGGACATCGAGTCGGTAAGGCATTGAGGAGCTGAGTCGCCGTTTGGGCGCAGTCGTTCCGGGAATCCGGTAAGTGACCAGATTGCCGGAATGACTGCGCCCACCGATTTCGACTACAATTCCCTTATGTTACGCTCGGTGCCGGTCTAGTTGGAGCCCCGTCTCTGGCTCACTCAAATGGAGCATTTTGCCGGTTTGTATACCCATACAAATCGAGCTCGAGCTCCAGTTCCCACGCGAGTGTCACAGAGCCCGGCAGTGCCTCTGCTGAGTGGTGGTTTTCTTGACGTGTTAGAGGGCGCCAGTATGGTTTGGCCACGGAGGATTTCACATGGGCGCGACGACGCGAGTGGTGGTGAGTGCTCGGAAGGGGGGCGCCGGAAAAACGGTGGTCTCCGTGCTTTTGGCCCGGGAACTCGCGAAGCAAGGCTTCCGGGTGCTGGCGGTGGACCTGGACCCGCAGTCGGTCAGCGCCAGTCTGTTCTTCGGGGTCGACACGTCCTCGCCGCTCCCCTATACCGCGGTCGATCTGGTGAAGGGAGCGAATGGTCGTCCGTTTGAACCGCGGCCTGTGACGGAAGGGCTGGAAGTGATCCCCGGCAATCAGCTGGATCTGGCGCGGCTGGAACGCATTCTGGGGCAGATGCACGAGCAGCGCAAACTGACCATGGGACCGAATCCGCGACGTGGCATGCTCGATACTCGCCTTGAGGCCGTGGAGGCGAACTACAACTTCGTCGTAATTGATACTCCAACTGCATTTGGAGAGGTCACCACGAATGCCTTGGAGGCGGCTTCGGTGGTGATCTCGCCAATTGACATGAAGAATGCCGCGAACGTGAAGAGCGTGGACGATCTGGAGGCACACATGGCGGGGCTATCCCGCCAGATCCCGGTGTGGTACGTCGGGAACAAATGGACCAAGCAGGAAAGCGAGTGCCGCGAAGCATTAGTTCGAGCTAGCCAGGTTTGCGGGTCCAGATTGCTCTCTGCCTTGATGCCCCACAGCTCGGCCGTGTCGCAGGCAATGAGCCAAGGTCGTCCGCTGAACTCGTCAAGGCATGGGCTAGGAGCTGCACAGTTGGCTGAGGCAGTGTGGAAACTGGGACAGGAGGTCATTTCGATTAGTCAGCAAACGCAACCAGCAGCTGTGGAGGGGGGAGGGACGCAGTGACGAGCAAAAAGCCGCAGGTGGAAGCAAGCCGGAATGAGCTCATCGAGGCGCTCGACAGCGAGGGCCCGAAGGTGACGATTCTGGACATACCGATCGAACAGATCGAGAGTGATCCAAACCAGCCCCGCGAGCATTTTGACCCCGACAAGCTGAAGAGTCTCGCCGAGAGCATGGTGCGAGACGGGCTATTGCAAGAGCCTGGAGTATATCCAATCGAAACGGAGTCGGGGATACCCACCCGTTTTCGGTTGATCTACGGAGAGCGTCGATTCCAGGCCGCCAAATTGATTGGATGGCGTGCCCTGCGGTGCAAGGTCGCCGCCGGGGACGACACGGGCGCTATCAACGAACTCAAGTTGATGGACCGGCAGTGGAGTGAGAATGCGGAGCGCGACGGGCTTTCCGCTCTCGAGGAAGGAAAGGCGATCCTGGCGGTAGTAAACGTGCTGCGCCAACAAGAGCCGGATGTTGCCGTTGGCTCTCTCATCGAGCGGGTAGCTGTGCAGAGGAATATCCACCCGAGGACCGCCAGGTTCATGGTGTCCTTGGTCGAGGCTCCTGAGAGCCTCCGGCAGGCGCTTCTCATGCGTCGCGTCGAGAAGAATGTGGCTTTTCTGCTTCTTGTGTACTGGAACGGACTGCAGAAGGATGGAAAGGTGGATGCCGCGGGCAAGCGGCAAATCAAGTATCGGAACCTGGTGAGGGAATGGGCATCCGCACAGGGAATACCCTTCGACGGCGATGCCATCGCGAAGTACGCGGCGGCAACTGCACAGGACGTAAAGATTGTCCGGGCGACCTGCAAGGCAGGGGAGCGGATGGAGTCGTTCCTCGAAGATAAGTTTACGGCGGTCGTCCACAAAGCAATCGACCAAAAGTGGACAGTAGAGGAGACGCGCAGGCGACTCTCCAGGCAGGGCCCGACAAAGCCAGACCCCGCGGACAACGAAGGCCCGCCTGCCCCGCTCTATGAGCAAATCGGTTCCCGTGTAGGAAAAGCACGACTGGTGGTGCACTTGGAGCGGATGCGAAGCCGTGATGTGTCGCGGGACCAGCTCGAGGAGTTGGGGCGTACGCTGCGCTCGGTGCTCGCGGAGGTCGAAAAGTTGACAACCAATGCGAATCGTGCCTCGCGAGACGCCCCAGCAACGAGCCAGACGGGATGAATCAGGTCTCGCGGCGTTGTACAGCGGCTGGTGGAGTCGCAAGGTCTCCATCATCGACGCTTGCTGCAGCGACGTCGAATAGAGACGACTACGGTCCGCTCGCCGCGCCCGCCCGCCAAGCTCACGCTCTGCCAGGGCGCACTGCGCGGCAATTAGGTGCGGCGACGGGAAATCGGTACAGCGCTGGGTTGTCAGTCGGCAGATCAGAGGCCCTCGAGGAAGGCGAGCAGACGGTCGGAGGGCCGGGTGCGCGGGAGGGCCCTCACCCGTGTGCGCATCGGCGCACAGAAAGCGGGTAAGACGCCGGACACGCGTTCGCGATCAGCCGACACCTGACAGCAGAGCGCACGCCCCGTGGGAGAACCATCCGGGTCGTTGACGGGGTTCCCAGCGAGTTGCATATACAACGCATGGCACGGCCCGACCACTCCGCTCTCGCCGCCGCGGCACGCCGGATCTCTGAGGAGTGCATCGGCATGCGGGTGCGGCGACTCGGGCGGACCGTGACGCGCATCTTCGACGATGCGCTCCGCCCGCACGGGCTCGGCATTGCACAGCTCAGCATGCTCGTCGCGATCGCGCGCGCGGGGCCTCTTCGCCCATTCGAGCTTGGCTGCATACTTGACCTCGAGAAGTCGACGGTGACCCGAAACCTTGAGCGAATGCTGGCCCATGGCTGGATTCGCTCGACGCCCGAGGCTGGCGGCAACGGGTACCACGTGGAGCTGGAAAGTGCCGGCCGGGCACTCGTCCAGCGTGCCTACCCGGCCTGGTTGGTGGCGCAGGAGCGGGCGAGACGCGAGCTGGGCGAAGCGCTCGAGAGTGCCATGCGCAAGGCCTCGGTCGGAGGTCGCTCAGTCTGAGGGGGGCCGCCCTCCGCTGACGGTCTGTCTGGCTTAGTGAGTTGTATGTACAACAAGGAGGTGTACCATGACCGTGGCCATTCCCGTTCCCTCATTCGTGTGGCCGATCGTATTTGGTGCCAATGCTCTACTCATCGCGTGTCTCGTTCTCGCGGTTCGCCGATACGGTGGCGTTCACGCCCGGGGACTCGCGCTGGGCGTAGGCGCGGCGCTGGCCGCCTGGTGTGCAACCATGATCACCCTTTCGGCGAGCGGGGTGTTCGTGGCGGGCACAGACCGCCCCCCCACCATCGAGCTGGGCCTGCTTCCTCCCCTCGTCATTGGAGGTCTTGCTCTGCTCCTCTCGCGATCGGTCCAGGCGGAGGCGCTTGCGATTCCGCAACCTTGGCTCGTTGCGGTCCAGTCCTTGCGTATGCTCGGTGTCGTCTTCGTCATCCTTCTCAGGGACGGTGTGCTTCCGCGGCAGTTCGCGCTCCCAGCCGGCTGGGGTGATTTCGTGGTCGGGGCTCTGGCTCCGGTGGTCGCCCTCGCGCTCATGACGGAGAGGTCGTGGGCCCGTCCGCTCGCGGTCGCCTGGAACGTACTCGGCATTGCGGACTTGGTCGTGGCAGTGGGGATGGGTGCCCTTTCTGCGCCGAGCGCGATCCGTGTCTTCCACGGCACCCCGTCGACGGGCGCGATGGCACAACTCCCCCTTTCCATGATCCCGGTGTTCGCGGTTCCGATTTTTCTGCTTCTCCACTTGATTTCGCTGCTCGGGCTCATCCGAGCGCGGAACCCATCCTTGGCGCACGCCCCGGCGCGAACGCTCCGAGCCCGAACCTGAGCCGCAGGAGAGTCCCCTTCGGCTCGGGGCTCCCGACGTGGATGGCGCCCTGGGACTCGCTACGAGATGTCCCGTAGGTCCATCGCCGGTGGTGAAGAACTGTGCCGGTGCATCCGGATCGAATTCATCTGATGTTCGGCGAGGGGAGGGTAGGGTGGCGCCGCGGGTACTTGCGCTTCTCATGCGGGATCGTCCCCTGTTTCCAGGCCAGTCCGGCTGGGCTCGGGTCCCCGGTGTCGGAGCGTGATGAAGCGGGTCCGCTGCCCCTTGGCCTTCGTGTTGTATGCCGGAGACGTTTGGGCGGGTAAGCGCGTGCCGGTGCTCTCGGGCTGGGGCTCCGGGGGAGTTCCGGTCCACATCGTCCATCCGAGTCAGCCGTTCGCCGCCGAAGGTCCGCGTTTTCGTGGACTTCGCGGTGCGGGCCTTGACGCCGATTCTGGCTGGTGACGGACATAAGTGAATACCGTGCCTGCCCGGGGTGGAAACGCGCCTCCGACATCGCGCTCAGAAGACGTGCCCAAGCGGGCTGGGGCGGGCGTGGCGGTCCACTTCAACCAAGTGAAACGCGAGCCTGCGTGACCACGTGGATCCGGCATCGGCGGCTTTCTCTCGGCCCGACTCCTCCTGCTGGGCACTCCTGTCCATCCCGAAAGGCACGTGGTGATGATGTCGAGACCGTTCGACGATGGCCGAAGAGGACGGCGGTGTCGGCGCATCCTGGTACAGCGGTTGGTGAAGAGCATGGGCGAACTTCGCTGACGACGTGTTCGCCAGGGTGGGGCAACCCACCGGACTTGACGTCGAGGCGCGTCGTTGCTGTGAGAACCGGCTCAAGCACCCCGGCGCTCGTAGTTGGGTCGCCGGACAAATTCGCCCGGAAACCATCTTGAGATCTGCGGAATGTGAGCCGATCCTTGCGTTGATTTCGGCACGGATGTCGTTCGTATCCGCAATAGCGCCCCGGCGGTAACGCCGTCCGCGCCGCTCGGTGGCGAGGCCGTCATCTCGGAAACCCCACGTTGAAGCCCCAGGTGACCCCTGCACGCACCTCCATGGCGTTCGTGGTGTCCCAGCGCGCGAGGCGGAAGGCAGTATCCAGCGAGAGGTTCTCGCGGATCCGCCAGATGGCACCGACGAGCCCAGAGTACAGCGTCGAAAGACCATGTTGCGGGAAGGCAAAGATCTCTGCCACTGGACGCACGGTCCACTCGTCGTGTGCCTCGAGGATTACCCCGCTGAACAGACCGAACCCCTGCGAATTCGTCCACTCTGGTGCCACGTTCAGGTGAAAGGTCAGGTCCCGCCACCGCTGGGAAACAATGAGCGCCCACTGCGCGCTGGCTTGCGACAATCCGCTGCTGGTCGGGAACGTCAGGCTCAGTTCCGTCGCGATGCTGATCCCCGTCGCCTGCTGCAAGAAGCCCTCGCGAAGGACTCGCTTCAGCGACAGCGAGGCCTGTTCAAATCCGGGCTCGGCCTCGCTCACCTCGTCTGCGAGCTGGAGAACCATCTCCCATTTCTCGGCGAAACCCCAGTTGAAGACGGTGTTTGGTGAGACGAGCGCCGGTTTTTACCCCTGCTTCACGAATCCCACAGGACCCAGCTCGATCTCCACCTCGCCCTTGTCCGCAACGGCAGCGTCGGTGCCGTCGAATGGTCGATAGGCGCGCGCCGAGAGCGGGCAGAGTAGCCCACCAAAGGCGAGCAGGAGGTGCGCCAGATGCCTTGCCAACCGTCGGCGAATCGGTGGTCGCCCTGAGCTCGTCCCATGCCGCCGGCGGCCCGGCTCACGCAAAGCGAGTTCCTCTCGGGGGATCAGTACGCTCAGAGATGTTCAACGAGGCGGACGGACGCAACACTTCGCTGCCCTGTCGTGGCGGAGAACGCTGGCTGGCGATCTCGGGCTCGGCCGATGCGAGTGTGGGACCCGCAGGGCCGCATGGAACCAGCAGGCGCCCGAAGGACACATGGCGCGGTCCGCGTGCTGGTGGCGATGCCGCCTGCGCACGCTATGCGGAAGCCGCATGCGGTACTGTAGGTGAACGCTCCCTTGTCCCCGTCAGTGATGTTGCGGTGCGAGACACTATCTCGCTGACTGCTTCTACGATTCTTAACACCATGTCGCGGGCGGCCTCACCGGAACCCTTGATGATGTCCGAAAACGCGTCCGTCACTGCCTCGAGGCCCTCGACTGCCTCTTGGGACAGCTTATCGATTCGCTGGAGTAGCTCGCGAACGACCTTGAAGGAGGACTGGTTCATTCCTTCCATCCAGTTCACTGCACCATTCACGACCTTGAAACAGGACTGGTTGATCCCTTCCATCCACTCCACTCCCGCGTAGGCAACCCGGAACAGTTCCTCGCGAGTCATCCGAGCGACGCTCAACGGCACGCCCATCATCTTGTCTGTTAGGTTTGTGCCGGACGAGACCATCGTCGTGAGCACGTCGGCTACATTCTTTCGAGGATTGGCCATGGCGATCACCCTTTCGTGCGACACGATGCGTCAGGGGCGCCCAACCCTCAAGGCCCGTCGGGAGCACCTATCTCGGGATGTGTCGTCACCTGGTTATGAACTACCCCCTGGAGCCGCTCAGGTAGTTCATAGCGCCTTGTCATAGATCCGGTAGACCTTGGTCCGCCGCGCCCCGATGCGCTGCAGCGGGCGTAGCATGCTGTGGTTGTCCTCCAGGATCCAGCCCACCTCGGCGTGCCTGATCCCCTGAGCAATGGCGTTGCGGATGGTGCGCTGGATGAGGATCGCGTCGAGACCGAGCCGGCGGTACTTGGGCAGGGTGCCCAGCGCGAAAACCCGGAGGCGCGTGCAGCCCTCGACCTTGAGCTTCCACAGTATCCGGAGCAGCCCGAACGGGAGCAGCCTGCCGTGGGCGAGCTTCAAGGCCTGGTTCGCGTCCGGCACTCCGATCATGATGGCCGCCGGCTCGCCGCCCACCTCGCCCACGAACGCCAGGCGCGGGTCGAGGACGGGCTTGAACTCCTTCGCCATGAACTCCAGCTCGCGGTCGGTCCACGGTACGAAGCCCCAGTTGCCGGCCCACGCCTCGTTGTAACAGCGGCGCACGAACTCCAGCTCCTCCCGGAACCTCGATAGGTTCACCGAACGGATGGTGCAGGAACCGCGCGCGAGCAGCTTCTCGACGATGCCGTCAAGCCGGCCCTGGCTATCCTTATCCGCCACATCGAGCGCGAACAGGTCCTTCGCCTTCACAAGGCCGTGCCGCTCCATCTGCGCCGCGTAGTAGGGCGGGTTGTAGGGCATGAGCAGCGCCGGATCGTCGTCGAAGCCCTCGACCAGGAGCCCCAGCACGTCGTTGGTGGTGAGGTTCACCGGGCCGCGCATCGTGCGCAGCCCGTGGGCGCGCAGCCAGTCGCCCGCCGCGCCGAGCAAGGCCTCCGATACCGCTCGATCGTCCACCGCCTCGTACAGTCCAAAGAACCCCATTCCCTGCTCCTCGGGGTGGAACTGCGCGTACCGGTCGTTCCGGACCGCCGCGATCGTCCCGACCACGGTGCGCCCGCGCAGCGCCAGCATGGGCTGCACGATCGCGTACTCGAAGACAGGGTTCTTCTTCAGGTCGAGGAAGGCTCGGCGCTCCGAGAGCAGGGGCGGGACCCAGTGCTTGTAGTTGCGGTACAGATCGAAAGGAAAGCGGATGAACGCCTCCACCTGCGACGGTTTCCGAACCGGCTCGATCCTCAGGGCTGACATGACTCCTCCTGGCGTTGCTCCGGGCAGCACGAGAGGGTAACCGAGAACCTCGCCACCGTGCGCACCGAGACGACACCTCCCGATCTCGTGCGTGCTCTGGTGTGCACGGGTCCGACGATGCCGGAGCCGGCTCGAGTTCTCTCGCGGCTCTCCCAGCCCGATGCCTGCTCGTCTTCCGCCGCGTGCTGCACGAGGGGATCAAGAAGGGCTGGCATGCACCCGGAAGAGCACGCCCCGGACGCTGCGGTATCCCATGGTCCGTGTGGGTTAGGCGAGTAGTCTGGCGTGTCTGCGGCTTGTCGGGTCAGCTTGCGAGTGCTCGAAATCCGTGACAAACGGCAATTGCTTCAACATTCGGTACTTCGCACGCCGCTCTCCAACCTAGGCGCGCGCTACCTCGGGGCCTCTGCCAGAGGCCTGCCTGCCTTCGCCACATGGCTCTTCCAGGTAGCCCCACTCGTCGCCTGCTGCTTTGCGAGCGGTGGTGCGGACTGTCCCGACCCTCCTCGAGTTCCCAAGTGACAGTCGCGGACGATCGTTACCTCCTCATAAGTGATTACCCGTAAACTCACAGGGGGCCAGAGAACCCGATCGCCCCCCGACCAGAATCCCCGGATGGCCACTCGTCCTGCGCGCCCGAAGACCGCCTGCGATCTCGTCCGCAACGCCGCGTTCCTGCGCGGTGTCAGCCCGATGAACGCGAAAATGTCCGAGCTCGCGAGGAGCTTCGCCGAGGCCGGATTCACAAGGGTCGCGACGGTATTGTCGAGTGGAAACGTGGTGTTCTCCGCCCCCCCGGCTCCCGAGGCCGAGCTCGCGCGGGCGGCCGAGGCGGCGATGCGAAAGCGGATGGGCCGCAGCTTCTCTACCATCGTACGCCCCATCGATGAGATCAACCGGGTGCTCGCGAGCGACCCGTACGCTTCCTATTGCCTCGCGCCGGAGGCCAAGCGCGTCGTCACCTTCCTGCGCGTGGCCCCGCGGCCGGCGCCCGATCTCCCGATCGAAGAGGACGGCGCGCGAATCATGCGGCTCAGCGACCGCATCGCCTTCAGCGCTTACGTTCCCAGTCCGAAAGGACCCGTCTTCATGACGCTGCTCGAGAGGACGTTCGGCCGCGATATCACGAGCCGCACCTGGGAAACACTCCGCAAGGTCTCTGCGGCGTCGGCGGGCTGACGGAGCCCTCCGCGAACGCCGCGACGACGAGTACCCTTACCGCTCAGCCGCGGGAAACTGCGGTAACGCGGCCGCCGCGCGCGCGTCGTGCGCCGGCACCAGGCGCATTTCCGGGAAACAGGCGTGGATGGCGGCCATGCGCTCGATGTTCTCGCGCACCTCGGCGCGGTTTGTGTCGACCAAGGCGCGCGAGAGCCACGGGCGCTCGGCGGGGATCTCGATGCCCTCCGTCTGCCACACGAGATCTCCGAGGAGCGCGTAGCGTTTCCCGGAGGGCAACGCGACGAACGCGATCACGGATCCCGGGGTGTGGCCGGGCGCAGGCACGAGTACGATAGAGCCATCGCCCCACACGTCGTGGCTCCGCGGGAAGCCGAGGTAGTGCCCGCCCTCAAAGCGGTAGAGCCGGTACGGAAGCGCCCCGAAGCCGCGCGCCAGCCCGCTCGACCGGGAACCGCTCGCGATGAAGGCCCGCTCCTCCTCGCCGACCCACACCGGAATGCCCGGCAGGTCGGGCAGGCCACTCACGTGATCCCAGTGCGCGTGCGTGAGCACGACGCCGGCCAGGCGGGCGGGGTCGTACCCGCCCGCGGCGAGCTGGTCCGCGACCGGAACGCCTCGCGTGTAAGTGCTCAACGCCTTCATGAGCCAGGGCATCGCCTGGACCTGACGATCGACCTCGCGTCCGAACCCAGTGTCGAACAATAGGTCGCCGCGCGGATGTCGGACCAACACCGCGAGCATGATGAAGTCTCGCGGTTCGCCGAAGCGGCCGCCGCGGTAGGCGAAGGCGGCTCGCGAGTGCATGGCACCCGTCGTGAGGGCACTGAGCGTCATCCTATCCGGTGGCGTGGCGGGCGGCAGGGAGCGCTCCGTGAGCGGCGGCACCGACAGCCGAGCGGGAGTGAACGTGGACGCGAGGGCAGCAAGGCCCAGGACGATGGCGAGCAGCAGGACGGCCAGCGTCTTCTTCATGGCGAGGACTCCAGGGCGGATTGAGACCTTCCCCACGGGTAAATCCGGGGGGTTCTAAGAGGTGGAGATGATGCTCCGCATCATCTCGTCGGTTGTTCCCCGGAGGCTACGCCGCTGGCTACCACGTCTCCGGCCTCGCGCCAATCCTTCCCCGCCCTGAACGGCGGGCCTGTCGCGCGTCCTGGACCATGCCATGGGCGATCTGCAGCGCGTGTGGCAGCTAAACCTCCCCGGGGATAAATCCCGGGGGTTCTGAGAGGCGCAGGGAGGGCAACAAGCCCGGCCTGGCGTGCGTTCTCCGGAGCCCTCGCCTTTCGACTACGACGTCTCCGGCCTCGCGCACGAGATCACCTCTCTTCGACGGGCGACCCGCTCTGACGCGCCAGGGCGCGTGGGGATGGGGGATCCCACCCCGCTCGCAGGTTCATGCTGCTCGCTCGACGCCGCCCGTCGCAGCAGCGGTTTCGCAGCCGGGAATGCCGCTGCGGTATTCCGGACATCGATTCCTAAACGCGCAGGCTTCCCGGTGGCAATTTCGGTGAGTTTGGGTGGCGAGCAGGCCGCAGGAGGACGACTCATCGGAACAGACGCAGTTCGGAGTCAGCACCCGAGGACACCATGGGATGTTCCAGGTCGGGTGCACGTGCGGCTGCCGGGCGCCTCGTCTTCGCTCGCCGAGGTTCGTGTGCTGCGCAGGTCGGATTCGGCTCGCGAGGGTCGGGGCCCGCTGGCTCCAACAGGGTGCCTCTGGGCAACGTGAGGTCCGAGCCCCGAGCGTGCGAAAGATTGCCCCACGGTTACCCGTTCAGGGTGGTGCGGCGGAGCGGCCTCAACGCGCGCGGGCGAGTTGCTGCACGCGCTGGTGCGAGATGCCAAGGAGGTCGGCGATGTCGCGGATCGACAGGCCGAGCCGCTTGCGCAGCTCGCGCACGGCAGTGGCAGTGCTCTCCTGAGCTTCTGCCTGGACTGCAGCGAGTTTCGAGCGGGCGGCGGTAGCGCGCGCGACCATCTTGCGAGCATCGCCCGGGAGCTTCACGTCGTCGACGATCTCGGCAGCGTCAGCCGCTGTGTCGCCGATCGCCAAGGCGAGCGCCTCGTGGACCCGGCGGCGCGCATCGGCGACGGTGCGCCCATCGCTGTTAACGCCGGCCACGCCCTGAACCTCGGCGATCCACCAGCCCGCCTCGTCTCGCTCGTAGCGGACAACGTACTTCGCCATGATGCCTCCTCGTTTCAGCTTCGAGCCAGCCTTTCCCGAGGCAGGGGTCCAGCTGGCGCTCGATGGAGGGCAGTGTCCCAGGCGGCACATCGTGGGCGCCGTGGTTGGGCACATCACCTCGCGTGCGTGTAGCTACGATCGCCAACTACCTGTTAATACAGCTGCGGTTCATCCCCGCTTGAGCGGGGAACACGTGTGAACCACATGTGCTCATGGTGTCGCTGTACGTATACGAGAAAGACGAACATGAGGCACAAGTTCAAGACCTGCATGACGCCGCGGTTGATCGGAGAGACCTTACCGAGTTCGGTTCCCCAGCGGAACAAACGCCACAAGGCCAGATGAAAGACGACGAGGGCAACGTTGAGAATCCCATCTGCCAGAATCATGAGCGAAAGCAGCCTCAGTCACATCAACTCCTTCTTGAGTTGCTTGGTCAGCATGCCGTACCTTGGCTGTCAAGTCGTCGCGTGAAAGGCGAGCGGCGTTCGGCCAGGCCAACACTCGAAGCGGAGATCGTAGGTGCTTCCTGGCGACCCAATACCGACGTACAACCGCCCAGTGACAAGTTCGTCTGTCTCTCGCGCTTTACGTGTCTGCGCTCTGACCAAGCGCTACGGAAAGCTTCTCGCCGTAGATCGTCTTGAGCTCGAGGTTCAACGGGGCGAGATCCTCGGTGTCCTCGGACCGAACGGCGCGGGCAAGACGACCTCACTCAGAATGATGTGTGGCTTGCTGCGTCCCGACGCTGGCACGGTCGAGATCAACGGCAAGCCGCTGGTGGCCGGCCGTTCGCGTGGGCTCAGGGAGATCGGCGTCGCGCCTCAAAACCTCGTCATCTGGGAGACGCTGACCTGCCTCGAGCAGCTCGAACTCGCAGCTCGGCTCTACGATCTGCCCTACCGGGAAGCCCGGGCACGAGCGGAGCGTCTGCTCGGCGTCTTCGGTCTTTCGGACAAGGCACGCCAGCTGGGCAAGACCCTCTCGGGCGGCATGCAGAGGCGCCTCAATATCGCGCTCGGTCTCGTGCACGAACCAGAGATCCTGTTTCTGGACGAACCCCAGGCGGGTCTCGATCCCCAGAGCCGGGTGCTCGTGCGCGACTATGTTCAATCGCTGCGCGGCGCGATGACGGTCATCATCACGACCCACGACATGGAGGAAGCCGAGAAGCTCTGCGACCGGGTCTGCATCATAGACCACGGCAAGCTCCTGGTGGTGGACACGGTGGACCGCCTCAAGAGCCAGCTCGGCCAAGAGGGGCTCGTCGAGATCAGCGTTGTCGATGGCGATGCTGCCCAGGTGCTCCTGCCGGCAGTGGCGGCGCTTGCTCCCGCGGGCACCTTCGTTGCGGAAGGCGCCCGCGTCTGCTTCCCCCTGGAGGGCAAGGCCGACCTCCCGGCCAAGGTGCTCGCCGAGGTGAGCCGCCTCGGTCTTCATCTCGCAGCCGTGCGCACCCGCGAAGCGACCCTCGAGGACGTCTTCATCGGGCTCACCGGAAGGAGGCTGCGCGAATGAGAGCGCTCGCCTACCTGAAGAAGACCTTCCTGGAGAACCTGCGTGAGTGGAAGGTGCTGAGTCTCGCGCTCATCTTCGCGCCGGCCTTCGTCTTCATGATGTACGGCTACTACTGCGCCGCAACGCCCTCCTATCGTCTGCTTGTCGCCAACCACGACACGCAGAGCGCGAGCGGGGCGGCCGGCGTTGAGTCCGCGGCGTTGCTTCGTGCTTGGCGCGAGGCCAGGCACACCGACGGCAAGCCGGTGTTCACGATCGTCGAGCAGTCTGACCTGGAAGCCGCGCGGGTGCAGGTCAGGGCTCGTGACGCCGACCTGCTCGTCGAGATCCCGGCCGGCTTCACTGCTTCCATCGCGACCGCGAGCGGCAAGGGAGCATCTCCGGCGCGTCTCACAAACCATGCCGACGAGCGCAACTTACGCAGCAGCATGGCCATGGCGATGTCGGACTACGTGGCCTTCACCCAGGTCGCGACTCGCACTGGAGTGCAACTGCCCCTCGACATCGCGGTGACGTCGCTCGGCAGCGGTCGTCCGGTGAGCGACTTCGACCTGTATGTGCCGGCCCTGCTGGTCCTCGCCATCATCATGATCCTCTTCACTGCGGCGACCTCCCTGGTCAAGGAGGTCGACAAGGGGACCATGATTCGGTTGATGCTCTCGCGGCTCAAGACGCCGGAGCTCCTCGCCGCGGTCTCGGTCAACCAGGTGCTTCTGGGGATAGTGGCCCTGGCGCTGGCCTATCTGGCCGCGCTCGGTTGTGGCTATCGCAGCGAGGGATCACTCGCTGCGCTGCTCGTGGTGGGCGCGGCGACGACGCTGGGCGTCGTGGCGATCGCGGTCCTCTGCTCGGCGTTTCTCAAGTCGATGTTCGAGCTTCTCACCGTGGGCACCTTCCCGTTCTTCATCCTCATGTTCTTTTCGGAGTGTATGTTCCCGCTACCCAAGATCCCGGTCTTGGCCATTGGCAGCCACACGTTCTACGCGAACGACATCTTGCCCCCGACCTTGTGCGTCCGAGCCTTCAACAAGATCCTGACCTTCGGGGCTGGTCTCGGCGACGTCGGCTTTGAGCTCGGTGGAATCCTGGTGCTGACGGTCGGCTACTTCGCCGTCGGGACATGGCTGTTCAGTCGCAGGCACCAGCGGGGGTAGGGGAGGAACGCGATGGACCGGACGGAACAGGTAGGCTGGGTGAGCCGCTCGTCCGGCAACTCGCGATCGACGGATAGTATCCATAGAACCCCCTCCGGGAAACAAGGTTGAACGAGCGGGGTGCGCCGGCAGCGCCACCGACGCGCGCTGCGAGGTACGTCGGCATCAACGGGTTGACGCACAGGACGCCGCATGACGTGTTTGTCGAATGCGCCAACTGTAAAGGGAAGGATGGTCCGGAGTCGTTTGTCGCTACGATGGTTGAAGCGGCGGCCGCCTCTCGAGGTGCGTGTTCACGGTAGAGCGTCGAGGCGATACAGCGCGGACTTCACCCACCCGAACGCTATCCGTTCCTGTTCAAGCCGCACGGCCTCGCCCAGGCGGTCGTCTCGGAGATCCTCGTAGAGCCTTCGCTCGTCCTCCAGGAGCCCCGGCAGCTCGCCGCGATGCGGTTCGGGCTCGCGCACCCAAAGTGATCGGTGCGCAAGCAGCGTCTCGCGATCCATGAGGATCGAGGCCGCGCCCGGACTGACGGTTCGCAGCTTCGAGAGCATGGCGAAACCGTGCGTGTCGAGGTCGCCCCAGTAGATGACTTGCCGGTCCGAGAGCCACGGAAGCGCCGCGAGCCGGTCGAGGCCGTAGCCAAGCCCGAACACCACGACGGAGCCTTGGACGTTCGGGAAGGCGAGCCCGTTCACCTCGTTCTCGGTCACGAAGAACCGCCGCGCCGGAAGATCGAGAGAGGCCAGCTCCGTCACCGGTACGGTGAGGTCCGAGACCCCCCTGATCCGCAGGTCGGGATCGAGGATCCGGAACCGCACGAGCGACGGCCGGGAACGGAGGCCATACCGGCCCTCGAAGCCCGCCGCGCCGGTGAACGCCGCGTCGATGGCGGACGGAGGCAGGATGACATCGAGGAGCTGCGCAAGGAGCCCTCGCCTGCGCTCGATGAACTTGGTGTCAACGCCCGGCACGTCGATCTGGCGCAGGTAGATGCCCGGCCGTGGGTGGTCGCGAAACCAGGCGAGCACCGCTAGCACCTGCTCCCAGGAGTCGGCCTGCTCGACGACGGTGAGCGGCCGACAGAGGAGGCGCAGACGGAGCTCGGGAAAGGCCGCCAGAGTCGCGTCCGCGAGTGCCTTGAAGCGCTCCGCATCGCGAGACCTCCGGATGAGGCGCAGCCCGTCGTCCTCGGTCGGTACCACCGCGGCGACCGGTAGCCGCTGGACCCCCACCACGCGGTTCTCCACTTCCTGCAACTCGAGCTCGTACCCGTATCCCCTCGCGGCCTTGCTCCTGGCCTCGAGGGTGCGGAGCCACTGCTTCACGTCGTCGAAACGCGCGCCGAGCTGCGCGGGCCGCGGGCCCCGGACCGGAACCCGGAGCGGGAAGACGGGGTCGCCCCCCAGACAAGCCGCGAGCAACCGGCCATCGTTCCACCTCCGGGCCACATGGGCGGCGACGTCTTCCGGCTTCGTCCAGCCGTCCATCCGCTCGGTGCAGCTCATCCGGCCCGCGCCGCGCGCTCCGCGCGGTACTCCTCGATGGTCAGGTTGCGGATCATCGAGCGCTTCCCCTCCTCGATGTGCACGAACGCGACGCTGGAGACGAACGGCTCGATGACGTGGATCTTCTGGAGCGGGGTGACCACGAGCAGCTGCAAATTCAACCGATGGAAGAGCTCGAGCGCGAACGTCGCGGCGTCGTCGTCGCCGCGCGCGAACGCCTCGTCGATCGCGACGAACCGGAACGATCGCGACCGGTGTTCCCCGGCTTTGAGCCCGAACTGGTAGGCGAGGCTCGCCGCGAGCACCGTGTAAGCGAGCTTCTCCTTCTGCCCGCCCGACTTGCCGCCCGAGTCGCTGTAGTGCTCGTGCTCCCGGTCGTCCTCCCGCCAGCGCTCCGACGCGGAGAAGACCGACCAGTTCCGCACGTCGGTCACCTTGCGCGTCCAGCGTCGGTCCACCTCGGCCGATCCCTCGCGTCCGCGGAACCGGTCAATGATGGCCTTGACCTGGATGAACCTGGCCTCGGAGTAGGCCGCGTCTTCCGAGCCGGAGAACGCTCCCTCGATGCAGGCACGCAGGTCGCCCTGGAAATCGCGAACCTCCGGATCGGGAGACGCCGCCGCCTCGAGCTCGATGTACCGGCCCGGGCTATAGTCTATCGTCTTCAGCGACCGGTTGATCTCGTCGATGCGTTCCCTGGTCTCCTGCCGCTCGCGCTGGAGCTGCGCGTGGAACGAGGCGATCTCCCGGATCGTGTTCTCGTTGAGCAGCTCCTTGAAGCGGCGCTCGAAGCGGGGCAGGTCGTCCGAGACCAGCGCCGTCAGCATCCGCCGGTACTCCTCGGCGGCGTCCACGGAGGCATCGGCCTCCCGCGCGTCGATCGGATAGTCGGTCCGGTACGCCTGCATGGCCTGGACGATCCGTTCGGTGAGCCTCTTCGCACGCTTCTCCTCGGCGTCGAGTCGCGCCTGGAGGAACTCGCGGTACTCCCGCTCGCGGGCGTCGGCGGACTCGATGGTGAGGGCGCGATCGGCGAGGGCCTCTCCTCGCATCGCGTCCAGGGTGGGGAGGACCTGGGCCCGCTCGGCCTCGGGCACCGACGCGAGCGTCTCCTCCGACGCTCGCAGACTTGCGCGGGTACCGTCGAGGCGGCCCTCCTCCTTGCCCCTGGCGGTCTGGGCCGTACGCTCCGACTCCGCGGTCTTCCGGTGCTCGCCCTGGACCTCCTCGAGCCGCGCACGAAGGACCCGCAGCCAGTCCGAGGTGGCTTCGAGGCGCCGGCGCTCCTCCTCGCGCTCCTCGATGGCGAGGACCGAGGCGCGCCAGTCGAGGTCCCGGAACCGCTCGAAGAGCGCGAGCTTGCCGAGCGCATCCAGGCGCGCCTTGAGCGCGTCCGCGCGGTCGCCCGCCGAAGTGAGCTCGCAACCAAGCTTCGCAATGCGCCGCTCGAGCACCCGGCGCTCCTCCTCCAGCACCGCGATCTTCGCGTCGTTGCTCCAGCCCAGCACGAACCGGGACCGGTCTCCGACGGCGAACCGGTCGTCCTTCTCGTGCTTCTCGTTCGCGCCCTTGACCTGCCCGGAACGAGTGACCGCCTGCTGCTCGCGTCGGAACTGTGCGAGATCCTTGCAGCAGGCGTAGTCGAAGCGCCGCGCCAGCTCCGCCGTGAGCCAGGCATAGTGCTCCGCGTCAGGCTTCACCTCGAGCTTGCAGACGAGCGAGTCCGGACCGGTATTGGCCGTCCGTAGGCTCCGCACAGGGCGCACCCGGTAGTAGACGAGCCGATCGCCCAGGTGTGTCCGATCGACCCATTCGGCTACTGCCGTGTAGTGCGCCTCCGACACGAGCAACGAGGTCCCGAAGCCGCGCAAGAGGCGCTCCGCCGCGCCTTCCCAGGCGCCCTCGTCCTCGCGCACCTGGACAAGCTCGCCCGCGAATGGGAGCGCGTCCTCGGGGAGGTCCAGGGCACGGCAGAGCTGCGTGCGCAGGTTCACCTGGCGGGAAGGGATGTTGGAGCGCCGGCGCCGGAGCGACTCCAGCTCGGCCCCGACCGCATCGCGCTCGTCGCGCTGCTTGCGGAACGCAACCTCGAGTTCGGTTAGATCGTTCTGGGCGCGGGCCAGCGCGGTGTCGGTCTCCTCCCGGGCAACGGCGAGGGAGCGCTGGTTCGAGAGAAACCGATCTGCGTCGTTCGGTGGCTCAAGCTCCGCGTCCCGCGCGAGCGTCTCGTACTGCGCGGCTCGGCGCTTCCGGTCGTCCCGCTCCTGGGACAGCGTCTCGATCTCTCGCCGGAGCTGCTCGAGCCGCTCACCGCCGTTCGCGGCGATCTCGCGGACGAGATCCTCGGCCTGGCCCTCGAGCCGCCGGCGGCGCTCCGCGAGGTCGTCGAGCCGGGCCGCGAGCCGGGCCAGCTCCGCCTCGATTCGCGCCGCGCGCTCCTCGAGCATTCCGACCTTCGCCTGCGCGAACCACGCTGAGAGCGCCTCTCGCGCGCGCGTGACCTGATCCATCTCCGCGCGCAGCATGGAGAGCTGGTCACAGTCGGCGACCAGGGGCTCGAGCCGGGCGATCTGCGCCTTCGCGCGGAGGACCGCGTCGTGCGCGCGTACGAGGTCGTCCACGTGCCGAACGAGCGCTGCGATCCGCTCCTCGACCGGGAAGGGCTGGAGCATGTGCTGACGAACGAAGTCGGTCAGGTTGCCGACCGTCTTCATGGAGACGGTCTGGTGAAACAGCTCGAGCGCCTGGTCGTTCGCGAGCCCGAAGCGGCGCCGGAAGGCGGCGGCGTAGGGCGGGAAGGCGTCGTGCACCTCCTTCGTGAGCTTGCGGAGCCGCTTCCGGAGGGCGGAGATCTGCGTCCCGAAGTCGGCGAAGTGTTCCGCGATAGAGAGCGCCCGATCGGCCATCACGTACATCCGCTCCGGCTGCCCTTCCGCGCTCGACAGCCAGAAGACCGTCGCGAGCGTCACTACCTCGGCGTAGCCCTCGTTCTCGAACTGCGCGAGGAGCACTGCGTACTGGTTGGCGTCGCGCAGCGCGACCGGCCTGACCGACGCGGCGCCCTCACCCCGCTCCGCCTTGTAGTGCCCGAAAACGTAGGACCGGGCGGTCCGCTCCCGAGCGTCCGCTCCGGCCGCCCGGTTGTACGAGAGCTTCTGAGGCGGAACGAGGAGGGTGGTGAGCGCGTCGACGAGCGTGGACTTCCCCGAGCCCACCTCGCCCGTGAGTAGCGCGTTCCGACCGTCGGCGCGTACCTGCCAGACACGCCCATCGAACGTGCCCCAGTTGTAGACCTCGAGCCGGCGCAACCGGAAGCCGGTGCGCTCGTCGGAGACGGCAAAGTCGAGGCGCTGCACCTCGGGCCCGGAGGCGGTTCGAGTACTGGTCACGCGCCGACCTCCTTCCGACCGTCGCTCTGCGCGGCATGATCACGGTAGGCCGCGAGCTTCGCCTCGAAGGCCTCGAGCCACTGCGCGTCCACGAAGCTTTTGAGGATGCGCCGGACCTCGAACCGCTCCTCCTGGCCTTTCAGCCGGCGTAGGAATCCGAGCTCGACCACCTTGCCGAGATCCACGGCGACTCGGTCGGCAGTCCGCGCCTCGTTCGCGCGATCCGGGTGGAACAGGCGCACCAGATCCGCGATCTCCGCGCGCGAGAGAATGAGGCGGGTCTCGCCGCCCGAGGCGTCCAGCTCCGCGAGTCGCTTGCGGAGGAGGACGAGAAGGAGACTCACGGAGTAGCCCAGCGGCCGGCGCGGGACGAGCCGTGGGATCCCGGGCTCGCCCTCGACTTGGGGCCGCTGACGGAGGAAGGCATAGCCCTCGGCCTCGTCCACAACGAGCTCCAACCCGAGCAGCGCCACGTGATCGCGAATTCGCGCGTGCAGCGAAAGCAGGTCCTGCCATGCCGCCGCGTCGTCCTGCGCGTCGACGACGCCCTTCATGAGCGCAACCAGCAGCACAGGCAGCGGGTCGCCGATCGCTGGCTTCTTTGAAGGGAGGCTCATGCTGGCGGCTCCTTCGGCCTGGCCAAGAGGCTCGGTCGGGTAAAGATCACGTTGGGCATCGTGGCGCGCCGGCGGACACCGAGGGCGTTCTCCCACTCGACGACCTGGGTCCGGTCGCCGTCGATGAGCGCGCCCGGGTCCTCAGCGGCGACCGCGAACCAGGCGACCAGCTCGGCCAGCCCGCGCTCCAGCGGGTGTGCGTCGAGGATCTCCGAGAGGGCAACCTGGGATCGGCGCTGGAGCGCGTTCGCGAGGCGCGCGCGTAACACAGCGCGGTCGACGTACTGTTGCGCGAACAGCGCATCCGCCGGCACGTCCTCGAGCGCGGCCTCGATGGCCCCGCCCGCGAACACCGGACGGAACGGAGGCTCGAACAGCGGTCGCTCCAGGGGCAGCCGGAGCTCGGGACCGAAGTCGTCTACGTCCGCGACGACTCCGGCTGGCGGCGCTTCGCGAAGCGCCAGCGCGTGCTCCTCGATCGACCGGATGAGCTGTCCGATGCGCCGCGTCTCGCGGGATATCTGTTCGTCGAGGAACCGCCGGAGCTGGGCCGAAAGGCGCGCGATGGTCCGCTGCGTGACGTCGCCGGCCGCGAGCCAATCGTGGTGAATCCGTGCCAGGCGCGGATCGAGGTCGAGCTCCTGGACGGCGGGGAGCGCGAGGACGCGCTCGAGCCCGGCGGCGAGCTCCTCCTGCAAGGGCGGCGACATGAGGAAGTCCCAGAAGGCGCGAAAGCTGCGCCCCTGCGCCGAGTCGCCTATCACGTCGCGGCTGCCCAGGACCTCGTCGAGCAGCGCGCCCTTCCCGCCGGACCACGTC
>DATJZG010000023.1:0-2331 GCA_035499295.1 Anaeromyxobacteraceae bacterium | reverse complement strand
CGCGGCGGGGCTCGCCGTGATCGCCTGTGGAGAGACGGCGCAGCCGGGCCGCTCGATGAAGCAGGAACCCTCCGTGTCGGAAGCGGCGTGAGCCGTCTCCCAGCCGGAATCTCTGGCCTTCAGGCCGGAGAGGAGGTCAAGTTTTCCGTCTCGCCGGTCTTTGTGAACTCTGGCGCACGGATGACAACTTGCCGAGGGCCAGAGCCGCCCAGACCCGATCGAGGCCCCGCACGTCGCCGGCCGTGGCCGCCCGCGAGCAATCGCCGTCGTGGTAGCTTCTGGACAGGGTGCCGCGGATTCGGAGGGTGGGATCCCATGTGGAGCCTCGAGGCCAGGAGCAGCACGGGGCGCGCAATCGCGGCCGCCCTCTACCTCGCCGCAGTGGTGCTGTTCGTGCTCCTGCAGGAAATCGGCCTCCGGTTGCGCAAGGCGGAGCGCCGCGCGTGGTGGGCCGGCAACGGGCGCGACGTTCTCAATGCGGTTGGATTGGCCGCAGTGACCGTTTCCCTGAGGGCCTACGGTTTCCCGCTGCCCGCCGCGCTGGTAGTCGGCGCGACGATCACGCTGGCACTCTTTGGGACGTCGATCTTCATGGAGACGAAGGCGTTCGTGAAGCGCCCCCGGGCGTGGTCTCTTGCAGTTGGTCTTCTCTTTGCGACGCCGGTGCTCATCTTCCCGGCCAGGGTGCTGGATCTGTTTGCGCGCGTCGCGAGCAACCTGTTCTCGCTGGAGCGCTAAAGGAAGAAGAGGAGGCCGCGTTCGAAGCGGCCTCCTCTTCCTGGTGACAACGATACGGTGGGATTCCCGCTGGGCGACGACCGGGTAGGCTGGCTGTTCGGGTCAGCTTCCTGGTCGCCCAGCGTGAACGCCTGCTCAGTGCGGGAGGGTCGTCACATGCCGCCCATGCCGCCCATGCCACCCGGCATGCCGGGAGGGGCCTTCTCCTCGTCCCTGGGCTTCTCCGCCACCATGGCCATGGTGGTGAGCATGAGGGAGGCGACCGAGGCGGCGTTCTGGAGCGCGGTCCTCGAGACCTTGGTCGGGTCCATGACGCCCGCCTTCACGAGATCCTCGTACTCGGTCGTCTGGGCATTGAATCCGAAGTTGATCTCCTTCGATTCCTTCACCTTGTTCACGACGATCGAGCCCTCCTGGCCGCCGTTCTCGGCGATCTGGCGGATGGGCTCCTCGAGCGCGCGGCGAACGAGGTCGACCCCGATCTTCTCACCCTCGCTGACTGGAACCTTGTCGAGCCCCTTGAGGCAGCGCAGGTAGGCGACCCCGCCTCCGGGGACAATTCCCTCTTCGACCGCGGCTCGGGTCGCGTGGAGCGCATCCTCGACGCGGGCCTTCTTCTCCTTCATCTCGGTCTCGGTGGCCGCACCCACGTTGATGACGGCCACGCCGCCCACGATCTTGGCGAGGCGCTCCTGCAGCTTCTCCCTGTCGTAGTCGCTCGTGGTCTCCTCGATCTGGGCGCGGATGGTCTTCACGCGCGCCTCGATGTCGGACTTCTTGCCCGAGCCATCGACGATGGTGGTGTTGTCCTTGTCCACGGTGATGCGCTTGGCGCGGCCGAGGTCCTTGAGTGCCACCTGCTCGAGCTTGAGGCCGAGTTCCTCGGCGATGAGCTTGCCGCCGGTGAGAATGGCGATGTCCTCCAGCATGGCCTTGCGGCGATCGCCGAAGCCGGGAGCCTTGACCGCGCAGACGTGCAGCGTGCCGCGCAGCTTGTTCACGACGAGGGTCGCCAGCGCTTCGCCCTCGACCTCTTCGGCGACGATGAGCAGCGGCTTGCCTGCGCGCGCTACCTGCTCGAGCAAGGGGAGCAGGTCCTTCATGTTCGAGATCTTCTTCTCGTGGATGAGGATGTAGGCGTCCTCGAGGACAGCCTCCATGCGCTCGGGATCGGTGACCATGTAGGGCGAGAGGTAGCCGCGATCGAACTGCATGCCCTCGACCACCTCCAGCGTGGTCTCGAGTCCCTTGGCCTCCTCGACCGTGATGACGCCTTCCTTGCCCACCTTGTCCATCGCCTCGGCGATGATGCTGCCGATGGTCGTGTCCCCGTTCGCGGAGATGGTGCCGACCTGCGCGATCTCCTTGTGATCCTTGGTCGGCTTGGAGAGGTCCTTGAGCTGGCTGACGACCGCCTCGACGGCCTTGTCGATGCCGCGCTTGATCTCCATCGGGTTGTGACCGGCGGCGACGAGCTTGCTGCCTTCGCGGTAGATGGCCTGCGCGAGTACGGTCGCGGTCGTGGTGCCGTCGCCCGCGACGTCGCTGGTCTTCGAGGCGACCTCGCGCACCATCTGCGCACCCATGTTCTCG
>DATJZG010000022.1:0-10226 GCA_035499295.1 Anaeromyxobacteraceae bacterium | reverse complement strand
GTGGCTGAAGTCGAGGGTGATACGAGCGCCGGGCCGGACACCGACCAGGATGTCCTTCATCGCCTGAACGTCCGGCAACCCGAAGTCTCCCTGGACCGAGAGCAGGAGCTCGTCCGGAAGTCGCGCATACTGCAGCACGCTTGTACCCTCGCTCCTTTCCCTTCCGAGCGGATGGGGCTCAGTTGGGGTCCCGCCGACGGGCGCCGACAGGGGCTCGCTCGTCCGTTGGAGCCGGCGCGCGACCAGGGGAGGTTGCCGGACGTCGCCAAAGAGATTTGACCTTCAACCATCTGGCCTTCGCGCACGCGAGGGGGTGCGCTCGCGTGCGCCCGAGTGGGCGTCGCGCCCACATTTCCGGGCGCGCGGAAGGCGACGGATGAGTGCATGCCTGCGGGAAACCCACCTCCAAATCCACTCGCGCCGCGCCCTGCGGCGGCGAGGAGGTCGGTCGCTGTGGGCGCGTTCCGGGAGACCGGCGGCGCGGATCCCCGCGCGCTGTCGCACGAAGGCCCCGCCCACGCCTCGTGGACACGGTTCGTGGGAATTTCCGCTGGGTGCATGTCTGGTATTTCTTTGACAACGATATGAACACCGCGTGCGAAGACTGCATCAAGCTCGAGCACCTCTGTGACGCCTGCGCGGAAGCGGCGGAGCTTCGCGCGCACGCCATGTGGCAGGCCTATTGCCGGAGCGGTCACAAGCCCGTCTACGTTCCGGAGCGCCCGGACCTCATGTACGCGGACGTCTGGCACGGCTGGCGCGACTGGGTCGCTTGGAACGAGGCCGGAGCGCACTCGTCCCTGGCGGCGCGCGCCGCCTGACGGGGATACCGGCGCTCGTCGCACGCGCCGTTCGCGACCGGGCGGGCCCCTGCGCCTTCCCCGGGACTCGTCGAGCCCCGAGCGTCACCCCACGGGGAAGGAGAGTGGTGGGGGGCGGCCGACGGGCGCTTCTCACCGTTGACCTGGGGCACGCCGAGTGGACCCGACTTGCCGCAGATGGTGCCCCCTCTCCACCACCTGCAATGACCCGCGTCAAAGCTAGCGCCGCCCCACGCGGTGGGCAGCCCCAGGATCGAGGGAACCTCGGCGGGGCGGGTCAGGCGGACCGCCTCTTCGGCACTCCCGGACGCCTCGACCTTTCTCGAGGGAGCGGGACGACGAGGCTAGCGCTGGGGGCCGCCCCCTCCTGCGCCGCCGGGCGACGGCTCCTCGTCGGCGGGCCATACCGGGGACGGCACCGCACCGTCCTGGAACTTCACCTTGCCGACGAGGATGCACCCCTTCATCCCCGGGCGACAGTAGGCGCCGTCCACCTTCCTGCAGATGCCGTCGACCTCGTAGCGGCAGTTCCAGGAGCTCACGGCGCCGCTCCGCGCCGCGACATGGCAGGTACCCTCGACGCCTTTCGGTGCCGAACGGGTCCGCGACGGCGCCCGCGAGGGCGAGGGTGGGAAGCAGACCGGGCCGGGGCGCGTGGCATTGGAGCCCCATTATCGCTGATCGGGCGCGCACTTCGATGCCCCCGCCGAAATCCGCGGCCCCTGCCAGGCCCCCCGGCCGCGCGAGCAGGGTGCCGTTCACCCATGGGCGCGAGCTGACCCCCGGGGAGGGTCGCTGATTCCCGGCCGTTTCCCCAGCACATCGCTTGCAAGCTGCCCACCGAGGACCTAACCAGCAAGGGGACGACATGGCCATCCAGTGGGACAAGACTCTGGCAGTGGGAGTGAAGATCATTGACGAGCAGCACCAGGAGCTCTTCCGGCGGGTGAATGCCCTGCTCGAGGCCATGCTGCAGGCGAAGGGAAAGGACGAGATCGGGAAGCTCATCGCCTTCCTCAAGGACTACGTGGTCGAGCACTTCGGCGCCGAGCAGAAGCTCATGACGCAGCACCGCTACCCCGCGCTCGCCCAGCACAAGGCCCAGCACGACGCCTTCGTGAAGACCTTCCTGGAGGTCGCCACCGAGTTCGAGCAGAAGGGCGCATCGGGCGGGATGGCCATCAAGCTCAACTCCTTCCTGGGCGCCTGGCTGCGAGACCACATCGGCTCGAGCGACACGGCCCTCGGTAAGTTCCTCGTCTCACAGAGTGTGGCGACGGCCACCGTGTAGATCGCGCGGCACCCCGACCTATCCCCCCGCGACGACGTTCTCTCACGCCATTCTCGCGCGGGGAGCTGCGCTTCCCAAGGTCGAGGCCCTCGGCGACGGCGTCTTCGCCATGGTGGTGACGCTTCTCGTCCTCGAGCTCAACCTCCCGCACCTCGGCGAGCGAACGAGCGCCCGGGAGCATCTTCGCGGCCTGCTCGAGCTCGCCCCGGCGCTCCTCGGCTGGCTCATTCGCTCCGTCACGGCTTCCAGGTCCTGGCTCAACCACCACCCCGTCCTCGACCGGGCGCGCTCCGGCGACTGCGCCCCGGTGAGCTGAACTCGCTCTTCACCCCTGGGCTAGTCCCTCACTCCCTTCCCCACCGCGCTCATGGGGAGGTACCTGGACTCCGGCCGAGAGCGCTTCGGCCTCTCGGTGGCGGCGTAGACGGTCCCTCTTCGTCGCGCTATCGGTGCGGAAAATTGAGGAGAGACCGGGCTCGGCGTAGCCTGAACCCGGGCCGGAGGTGCGAAGTTGAACCAGTGGACGGAAGATCTCGCTATCGGGATCGACGCGATCGACGCCCAGCACCGCGAGCTCTACGCGGCCGTCGCCGCCCTCCACGATGCCATGCGAGCCCACCGCCTGGACAAGGTGGGCCCGGTGCTCGCATACCTGCAGCGCTACGTGGTCCATCACTTTGCCGCCGAGGAGCGGGAAATGGAGGCCGCCCGCTACCCGGGGCTGCGAAACCACCGATCGGCCCACCGGAGCTTCGTGAAGGCGTTCGTGGAGCGCAAGGCGCAATTCGACGAGCATGGGGCCACGCCCTCCCTGGTGGTCGACATCTCGAGCTGGCTCGGCGAGTGGCTGCGAGACCACGTCCGCGGGGTCGACGGGGAGATGGGCCGGTACCTGCGCTCGCTGCGCGGCCGCTAGGATCGACCCGGGCCTTCCTCCGGACGCCCTCGGCCCTCCTCCCAGGAGCAATGGTATTCGCAGTGTGGCGCGCCCTTCGCCCGGCACTGCACTTCGACGACCCGGACGTCCTGCCCGCCGGAGAGCTCGATGCCTCGCTCCAGCCACCCGATGGTGGTGCGGCACTCGTCGGCGTCCACCTCCTGGCTGTCGAGCGTCCGGATGATGGCTGCCCGCTCCCCGGCGCTCTCGTACGTTCGACGCCCATCGGCGTGCACGTAGCTGTACATGCGGGGGACGTGACGCAAGAGGAAGTGCACGTCGCCTTCCCGCAGATAGGCTCGCTGGATGCCATCCGGACCGAGGTTGCTCTGCGCGGAGAAGCGCCCGAGCTCCCGATAGAGCTGCCCGCGCTTGCCCTGCACCAGGGTCTCGGCGATGGCCTCGTCGAGCCGGTGGAGGAGGCCCGCGCCGAACCAGCTGTTGGGGAGCAAGACGCCAGTCAGGATCGCCCGATCGGCCGGCGAAAGGCGGCCCAGCACCTGTCCCCTCTTCTCCGCACCCTGAGCGTTCAGGAACATCAACCGCGCCCCGAGGAGCAGCCCCTTGATCTTGGGCTCTGCCACCGACCTCCACCTCCTGAGCGCAAGGCCGTCCGAGCGCGAGGGGAACCGGGGAGTCCTTTCCGGCACGGGCGGGTCCGCTTGCGGACGCTGCAGAGGACCTTCGCGGTCCAGGGGGACTCATAAGTGCCGCGAGGCCAGTCGCCAACCTTTCCCCGCGATTTGGAGGGCGCGGGCGGATCGCCCGTCGCGGCTTGTAGTCCGCCGGGCCGCGTCGTAGCGTGAGCGGCTCGATGGCAGCGGCAACTCTCGCCCGGATGACGGGATGCGCCCTCGTGTGGCTGGCCCTGACCGGAGCCACCCAGGCCCAGACCGTGGAGGACGCGCCCGCGCCTCCGCCCCGCATCGTCGTCGGCGCCGACCGGGACTACCCGCCATACGAGTTCATCGATCGCAACGGACAGCCGGCCGGGTACAACGTCGAGCTCACCCAGGCCATCGCCGAAGTCATGGGGATGACGGTCGAATTCCGCTTCGGGACCTGGGCAGACATGCGCTCCGCCCTGATGTCGGGGGAGGTCGACGCGCTCCAGGGGATCTCCTATTCCGAAGATCGCGCGAGGTACCTCGACTTCGCGCCGCCCCACGCCATCGTGCATCACGCCATCTTCGCCCGGAAGGAGACCTCGCCGGTCGCCTCCCTCGACGAGCTGCAGGGCAAGAAGGTGAGCGTCTTCCGGGGCGGCATCATGGACGAGGCGCTCACGCGCCGGGGATTCGGGCCGGACCTGGTGCGCACCGGGACCCCGGCGGACGCGCTGCGGCTCCTCGCCTCCGGCAAGTGCGACTACGTCGCCCTGGCGCTCCTACCGGGGATGTACATCACCCGCGAGCTGCAGCTCACGAACGTGGGGGTGGCGGCACAGCGGGTCGCGGCCGAGAGGTACGGCTACGCGGTGAAGAAGGGGAACGCGGAGCTCCTGGCGCGCCTGGACGAGGGGCTCGCCATCCTCAAGAAGACCGGGCGCTACGACGCCATCCACGCGAAGTGGCTGGGCGTGCTGGAGCCGCCGGGGATCGGCTGGGGAGCCGTCCTCCGCTACGCCAGCCTGGTCCTCGTCCCCCTCCTGGCGGTGCTGGGCGGCACCGTCGCCTGGTCCCGCTCGCTGAAGAGGCTCGTCGCCCAGCGCACCGAGTCCCTGGCACGGGAGGTGGCGGAGCGCCGGAAGTCCGAGGAGGAGCTCCGCCTGCACCAGCAGCAGCTGGTGCAGGCAGACAAGATGGCGGCACTGGGAGTCCTGGTGTCGGGCGTGGCGCATGAGATCAACAACCCGACCGGCTTCATCCTGCTCAACATGCCCATCGTGAAGGCGGCGCTGCTCGACGCCATGCGCATCGTCGACGAGCAGCGAGACGCGCTCGGTCCCGACTTCCACCTCGCCGGCCTGCCCTACGCGCGCGTGCGCGAGGAACTGCCGCACATGCTCGACGAGATGCTCGCCGGCGGGCGCCGCATCAAGCACATCGTCGACGACCTGAAGAACTTCGCGCGGCGCGAGGACGCGCCGCGCTTCGAGGCGGTCGACCTGAACGCCGTCGCCCGCGCCGCCGTCCGCCTGGTCGACAACACCATCCGCAAGACGACCCGCCACATCGAGATGGAGCTCGCCCCCGACCTCCCGCGCGTGCGGGGCAACGCCCAGCGGATCGAGCAGGTGGTGGTGAACCTGCTGCTCAACGCCTGCCAGGCGCTTCCGGATGCCACTCGCGGTGTCCGGGTGGTTACCCAGGACGCTCCGGGGCCGGGCCAGGTGGCCCTGCGGGTGGTCGACGAGGGCGTCGGGATCCCGCCCGAGCATCTCCCGCGGCTGACCGACCCCTTCTTCACCACCAAGCGGGAGACGGGAGGGACCGGGCTCGGCCTATCGGTATCTGCCGGCATCGTCAAGGAGCACGGCGGCCGGCTCGAGTTCGACTCCCAGGTGGGCAGGGGGACGATCGCCACCCTCACCCTCCCCGCCGCCGGCGAGGTCCCCGCGTGACCGAGGGCTCGCCCTCGTTCGGCATCCTCCTCGTCGACGACGAGGTGGCGTGGCTGCGCTCGCTCAGCCTGACCCTGGAGCGGTCGGCGGGGCTCACGCACCTGCTCACCTGCCAGGACGCACGACTGGTGCCGGAGATCCTCGACGGCCACGACGTGGGCGTGGTGCTCCTCGACCTCACCATGCCGCACCTCTCGGGCGAGGACCTGCTCGCCCGCATCGCCACCGACCATCCGGACGTGTCGGTCATCGTGGTGAGCGGCATGAATCAGATCGAGACGGCAGTCCGCTGCATCAAGCTCGGGGCCTTCGACTACTACGTGAAGACCGACGAGGAGGACCGCCTCGTCGCCGGGGTGCTCCGAGCCATTCGCATGCAGGAGCTGCAGCGGGAGAACATCGAGATGACGAGCCGGTTCCTGTCCGGCTCGCCCCAGCACCCGGAGGCCTTCTCGGCCATCGTCACGCAGGACCCCACCATGCGGACCCTGTTCTCGTACGTGGAGGCGGTGGCCCGCAGCCCCCAGCCGCTCCTCATCACCGGCGAGAGCGGGGTGGGGAAGGAGCTCGTGGCGCGCGCCGCCCACCAGCTCAGCGGCTGCAAGGGGCCGCTCGTCGCGGTCAACGTGGCCGGCCTCGACGACACCATCTTCGCCGACACCCTCTTCGGCCACGTCCGGGGCGCTTTCACCGGCGCCGACCAGGCGCGGCGCGGGGTGGTGGAGGAGGCGGCGGAGGGAACCCTCTTCCTCGACGAGATCGGGGACGTGAGCATCGCCTCGCAGGTGAAGCTGCTGCGTTTCCTGCAAGAGGGCGAGTTCTTCCCACTCGGCAGCGACCGGCCGAGGCGGGTCAAGGCTCGCGTGATCGTGGCCACCCACCAGGACCTCACCGCCAAGGAGAAGGCCGGCTCCTTCCGCCGCGATCTCTACTACCGCCTGCGGACCCACCGGGTGCGCGTACCGCCGCTGCGAGAGCGCAAGCCGGACATTCCGCTGTTGCTCGAGCACTTCCTCGAGGAGGCTGCGGTCTCGCTCGGGAAGAGGAAGCCCACGGCGCCGAAGCAGCTCGCGCAGCTCCTCGCCACCCATGACTTCCCCGGAAACGTGCGGGAGCTGCGGGCGATGGTCTTCGACGCCGTGAGTCTCCACAAGGACCGCGTGCTCTCCATGGACTCCTTCAGCGAGGCCATGGGGAGGGACTCTCGTCTAGCGTCGGGCAGCGACGGCGGTGGCGACCGGAACCCCTTCGCCGGGCTCGAGCACCTCCCCGGGTTCGACGAGGTGCTCGAGCTCCTCGTCCGCGAAGCGATGATGCGCGCGAGCGGGAACCAGACGCTCGCCGCGCGGCTGCTCGGGGTCTCCCAGCCCGCCCTCAGCAAGCGCCTCAAGTCCTACCGCCGCTGACACCAGCTCGTCGAAGGGGCATGCCGCCGGTTATCGCCATTCCGGCGCGGCGATCTGCGAGCACAGGCCCCGAGCGAGGGCGGTTCCACCGCCTCGAGCGCCAGGCGGCATGCCGTTCGGAATACCCGTTCGCCCGCGCCCGGCGACGGCACGGCGTGCCGGACGCCCAAGGAGTCCGCGGCGTTGCTCGCCGAGCGAAGGCGAGAGCCCAAACGGCATCCCGGGTGCTGAGGAAGCCATCCGGATTCCAAGAGCTTGCGACGCGGCGCGTCGTCCCTTGCCCGGGCGGAACAGGAACTCTCGAAGGAGGCTCACGTGAAGCGACTCGGCCGAAGTCTGTACCTGCAGGTCGTCATCGCCGTGGTGGTCGGGGCGCTCGTGGGCCACTTCTTCCCCGTCTTCGGCGCCCAGATGAAGCCGCTCGGCGACGGGTTCATCCGCCTCGTCAAGATGCTCATCGCGCCCATCGTCTTCGCCACCGTCGTCACCGGCATCGCGAAGATGGGCGACCTGAAGAAGGTGGGGCGGGTGGGGCTGAAGGGCATCCTCTACTTCGAGGTGCTCACCACGCTGGCGCTCGCCATCGGCCTCGTCGTGGGCAAGTTCTTCCACCCCGGCGCCGGCATGAACGTGAACCCGGAGACGCTCGACACCAAGGCGATCGCCAGCTACACGTCCTCGGGGCACGCTCTCTCCACGGCCGATTTCATCCTCAACATCATCCCGAAGGACGTGGCGGACGCCTTCGCGAAGGGCGACATCCTGCAGGTGCTGCTCTTCTCGGTCCTCTTCGGGGTGGCGCTCGCCGCCTTGAAGGAGAAGGGGCTCCCGGTCCTGCACTTCGTCGACGGGCTCTCCGCCATCTTCTTCAAGATCGTGGCGATCGTGATGCGCGTCGCCCCACTGGGCGCCTTCGGTGCCATGGCCTTCACGGTGGGCAAGTACGGCATCGGCACGCTCCTCAGCCTCGGCAAGCTCATCGCCTGCTTCTACGCCACCAGCGCACTCTTCGTGGTCATCGTGCTCGGCCTGGTGATGCGGATCGCCGGCCTGGGCCTGTTCCGCTTCCTCCGCTACATCCGCGAGGAGATCCTCATCGTCCTCGGCACCTCCTCGTCCGAGTCGGCGCTGCCGCTGATGATGAAGAAGATGGAGCGCCTCGGCTGCTCCAAGCCCGTCGTCGGGTTGGTGGTACCGATGGGCTACTCCTTCAACCTGGACGGCACGAGCATCTACCTCACGCTCGCCACCCTCTTCATCGCCCAGGCGACGAACACGCCGGTGACCCTGGGCCAGGAGCTCGAGATCCTGGCGGTGCTCCTGCTCACCTCCAAGGGCGCTGCGGCGGTGACGGGCGGCGGCTTCATCACGCTGGCGGCTACGCTCTCGGCGGTCGGCAACATCCCCGTCGCCGGGCTCACGCTCCTGCTCGGGGTCGACCGCTTCATGTCGGAGGCGCGCGCCATCACCAACCTCATCGGAAACGGCGTCGCCTCGGTGGCGGTCTCCCACTGGGAGGGCGAACTCGACGTCGCCAAGGCCCGCTCGGTCCTTTCGGGCGGGAAGGCCGACGAGGTCGAGCCGGCGCCGGAACTCGTCCCCATCGGCGCCCCGGCCGAGGGCTAGCCGTGCCGGTGCGCCTCACGAAGACGCTCCTCGAAGCCGTGCGGAGCCTCCTTCGGACGCTCGCTCGACTCGAGCACCGGACGAGGCTCACGGAAGCGGAGCGCCCGACGCTCAAGTGAGCAGCGCGCGCAGCCGAGCCCCTCCCGCCGGTCAGCGCACCAGGAGCGCGGGGCGGTGTGCGCGCACGAAGGAAGCGACCTCGGTCAGTTCCTCGTCGCTCCCGAGTGCGATGCAGCCGTCCGTCCAGTCCGACCAGGTGTTCGCCTCGCCCGCCCAGGCGGTGCGCCGGTGCGGGCCGTGGATGCCCACGTCTCCGCCGGTGTAGCCCTGCCGGCGCTGGTCGGCAGTCGGGTAGGCGACGGGAATGAACATGCCGAATCGCGCCGACGGGCGCGGGACGCCGAGTTCGTAGGTTCCGAGCGGCGTCTTCCGATCCCCGTGCTGCCGCTTGTCGAGCCCGCCGTGCCCGAGGGCGACCGCGAAATGCGCGAGCGGGCGGCCGTATCCGCAAAGCCTCATGGTGCGGGCCTGAACGTCGACGACGATCCTCGCTCCGACGTCGGGGCAAGGTTCGTCGGACCGTGAAAAGCGGGGAGCGAGGAGGCCGAGGCCCAGGAGAGCGAGCGCCGCCGGCCGGAGGCGCGCCCTGCTCGCCTCGAATCCCGACCCTCGGGCATGGGCGTTCGCCATCGCGCAGATCCCCGTATGGGGCTCCCATGCGGCTGGCGTGCCAAAGGATTAACTCCGTAATGTCGCAAGGTTCTGGTAGCCCAGGCTCCCCCTCGCCAAGGGCCTCCTGCACCCGGGGGTCGAATCCGCGTCAGGTTTGCGCGAGTCCGCCGGCCGCGGCCGGCTCCGTCGCCCTCGCGAGCTCTCGGCGCCGGCAAAGGATCGACGGCCGGGCGCGCCGCTCTGCCTTCTTCGCCGGGACGGGAGGGCCCGGCGCGGGGAAGGGGGAATCCAGGGATCGGACGGCGGGCGCTGGGTCTCGGCGGTATGAGCCCGACCCATGGACATCCGCGTCGGCTTCGTCCCCACGGTGGGGAACACCCCCCTCATCAAGCTCCGGAGGCTGTCGGAGGCCACCGGCTGCGAGATCCTCGGCAAGGCGGAGTTCCTGGAGCCGGGAGGTTCGGTGAAGGACCGGGCGGCTCTCGCCATCGTCCTCGACGCCGAGCGGCGCGGGAAGCTCCGGCCTGGCGGCGTCATCGTGGAGGGCACAGCCGGCAACACAGGGATCGGGCTCACCCTGGTGGGGAACGCCCGCGGGTACCGGACCGTCATCGTCATCCCCGAGACCCAGAGCCAGGAGAAGAAGGACACCCTCCGGCTCGGAGGGGCCACTCTCTACGAGGTCCCGGCGGTGCCCTACAAGAACCCCAACAACTACGTCCACGTCGCGATGCGGCTGGCGGAGCGTCTGGCGCGGGAGGAGCCGAACGGCGCGATCTGGGCGCAGCAGTTCGACAACCCGGCCAACCGGGCAGGCCACTACGAGACGACGGGCCCGGAGATCTGGCGCCAGACCGACGGGAAGGTCGACGGGTTCGTCTGCGCTGTCGGCACGGGTGGCACGCTCGCG
>DATJZG010000021.1:0-2445 GCA_035499295.1 Anaeromyxobacteraceae bacterium | reverse complement strand
GAGCAATCCTCGAAAAGGGTGATGTGCAGGCCGAGCCGATAGCGGGTTCGTCGAAGGCTGATACGGCTGGGTGAGATGAGCGAAGACGACGCCCAGCCGCTGCACCGGGGTAGTGGCGGCAGCACGTACACAAGGAAAGCGCACGCAACACGGGAAGCCCCGCGACGTGGTCAGGGATGATCAACCGGACGCCCGCGAGGGACAGGCCGGGCGCCGCGGGGTGGCGGAGAGGCTCGCAGTACCGATGAAGCCGGGTAACGCCGGGGGAGGGAAGGGGCCTCAGTTCAAGACAGACGCACGAAGTAGCGAGGGACCTGGAGATTGGGCGACCTATCAACTCCGGACAGTGTTCAGAAACTGCAGACGGCGTTGCACGCGAAAGCGAAGGCTGAACCCGGCTATCGCTTCTACGCCCTCTACGACAAGATCAGCCGCGAGGACATTCTGGCGCACGCCTATGCCCAGTGCCGCTCCAACAAGGGCGCGCCGGGGGTGGACCGTCAGGACTTCGAGGCGGTCGAGGCGTATGGGGTCGAGCGATGGCTCGGGGAACTGGCGCTTGCGCTCAGGCAGGAGACTTACCGACCGGAACCGATCAGACGCGTGTACATACCGAAGGCCAACGGCAAACTCAGGCCGCTGGGCATCTCAACCTTGCGGGATCGGGTCTGCATGACGGCGGCGACGCTGGTGCTGGGCCCGATCTTCGAAGCCGATCTTCCACCGGAACTCTACGCCTACCGCCCAGGGCGCAATGCCCAGCAGGCGGTGGTCGAGGTGGAGGAACTGCTGTTTCGCGGCCATCCGGACGTGGTGGACGCCGACCTCGCGGACTACTTCGGGAGCATTCCCCATTCCGACTTGCTCAAGTCGGTGGCGCGTCGCATCGTCGATCGGCGCGTGCTGCATCTGATAAGGATGTGGCTGGACTGCCCCGTGGAAGAGACCGACGATCGGGGCCGGAAGACGCGCACGACCGAGGCGCGGGACCAGCGGCGAGGCATTCCGCAGGGCTCTCCGATCTCACCCTTGCTGGCGAATCTCTACATGCGCCGGTTCGTGCTGGGATGGAAGATGCACGGGCTCGAGCGAAGCTTGGGCTCGCGGCTCGTCACTTACGCCGACGATCTCGTGATCCTGTGCAGAAGGGGCAAGGCCGAAGAAGCCTTGCAGCGGCTGCGGGAGATCATGGGCAAGCTGAAGCTGACGGTGAACGAGGAGAAGACGCGCATCTGCAAGGTCCCAGAAGGCGAGTTCGATTTCCTGGGCTACACGTTCGGGCGGATGTATTCGACGAAGACCGGCAAGGCCCGTATCGGCTACCGGCCATCGAAGAAGAGCACTCAGCGCGCGGTCGAGAAAATCCACGCGCTGACCGAGCGATCGTGCACATGGCAGGAGACCACAAAGCTGGTGGGCGACGTGAACCGCACGCTGCGCGGATGGGCGAACTACTTTTCGGTAGGAACCGTCAGCCAGGCGTATCGGGCGCTCGACGCCTACGCAGCGGTGCGGCTGCGCCGGTGGTTGCGCTTCAAGCACAAAGTCAGGCGGAGCAAGGGCGGGAGCTATCCACTCTCGCAACTCTACGAGCAATTCGGGCTCGTACGCCTGACCGCGCTTGGGCACGACGTGCCGTGGACGAAGGCGTGAAGTCTTGTCCGAGAGCCGGATGCAGCAAATCTGCCTGTCCGGTTCGATGAGGGGAGTGTGGAAACGGAGCCACGGTCGAGCCACTAAGGCACCGCCAGACGAAAGGGGCGGCCAACGGACATGCCCGGCCTAAAGCCGCCGCGCCACACTCCTACTCCGCCCAGAGCAGGCGTTCCATGTCCTCGGCGCGCCGGCGGATCGGCATCAACTCCGTAATCGCCTCTCCAATGTAACGCGTTCGTGCCAGAGGGCCTGTCTGCGCAGAAAATAATCATCAGCGACCCGCGGTCAACAGACGACTAGAGTTGATGGTAAACTGTGCTCAACCAATTTCCTTTTCTGTCATAGGATCGCCCCGTGTCTGGCTCAGGGTGGCGACCGACTACCTCCTCCTTGCAAAGTCCGTCGACCTCGCAAAACTCGACGCGTTGATTGAGACGATAGTCTCGCGACTGAATGCACCCACCCGGCTGGAACTGGCTCGGACACTCGCTCCCTGCTCCAACGCGCGCAGTTATCTCTATGATCATGTCAAAGAAACTGAAGGAACTTGCCGCTGAAGCGACGGAGAACCAGGTCCTTGCGCAAGCACGAGACTTGGCGGTGAGAGTCAGGGATTCGGCCAATCAAATTTGGCTTGCGGGTCTTGGAGCGTTTTCCAAGGCCCAGGAAGAGGGCGCCAATATGTTTGAGACGCTCGTCGCCGAAGGCGAGAAGTTCCAGGAGCGGACCAAGAGCGCCGCCGATGAGCGGGTGGCCGAGATGAGAGAGAAGGCGACCGAGACCTGGAAC
>DATJZG010000020.1:0-21313 GCA_035499295.1 Anaeromyxobacteraceae bacterium | reverse complement strand
ATCCACAAGGGCACCGTGGCCGGGGGGCTCCTCTTCGGCCTGGGTTGGGGTTTGACGGGGGGATGCCCGAGCATCGCCGTGGTCCAACTCGGGGAGGGCCGCCTGGCGGCGGGGGCCTCGGTCGCGGGCGTCCTCGTCGGGACCTGGCTGACGCGGCGGCTCGCAGCCCGCTTCGATTGGCGCACCAGTACCTGCGACTAGGCGGGAACGCTGTGGCAGGCGCCTCTGTCCGCCCCGCTCCGGCGCGAGGATCGGCCACTTCGCGTCTCGCGGGCTACTCGCTCTTCGCCGCCGGCCAGTTGCCGACGGCGGCGCCCCCGACGATCATCACCATGGCGGCGAGGGAGAGCGGGGTGAGGGCGCCCTCGCCGAACGCGGCGATGAGGAGCGTGGAGAGCAGCGGGCAAGGTAGGCGAGCGTCCCGATGATCCGCGGATCGCCCCTCTTGAGGGCGCGATCCCAGAGATAGAAGGCGGCACCCATGGGCCCAAGCCCGACGAGGAGCAGGTTCGGGATCTCCGCCGGTGCCAGCCGATAGCGCGGCTCGAGGACCGCATGACAGGCGAGGGCGATCAGCCCGGAGGCGAGGCAGAAGGTGCCGACCGCCGAGCTCGGGAAGTGGCTCACGCGTCGGGTGAGCAGCGAGTAGGTGGACCAGATGAAGGCCGCCGCGAGCGCGAGGAGGTATCCGGTGGCGCTCTCCCGCGAAAACCCCATCCGCCCCCCGGTCGCAAGCAAGGCCGCGCCCGCGAAGCCGAGAAGCGCCCCCGCGACGTGACGCGGCCGCAGCGACGTTGCTGGCAGGAAGATCGGGCTGAGGACCACGATGAGCAGCGGCCAGAGATGGTTGACGAGGTTTGCCTCGACAGGCGGCGCAAGCCGGAGCGCCAAAAAAAGGCAAAAGTGGTAGGCGAAGAGACCGTAGATGCCGAGGAGGAGCAGGCCCCGCCGCAAGGCTCGAAGGCGCATGGCGCGCAGCCCCCAGACGGAGCCGAGAAGCAGCGCCAGGCCGAGCAGGAGAAAGGGTGGCACGCGCCGGAGCCTGAGCGCGAGCGCGGCGAGGGCGCCCCAGAGCGCGATCGCGCCCACGGCGTCGAGGGTGGGACGGCTGCGGGAGCCGGGGCTCGCGCCGCTCGGCTGCTGGAGAGACGGAGGGCCTGCCCTCGGGCATCGGTCGCTTGTGGCTCGCGCACGTGAAGGAGGCTCGGCCCACGCAGGCGCGAGGTCGCCTTCGTTGTGTCCGTGAGACGGCGCCGAGGGTTCTCGAGCGAAGGTGGGCAGGGGGGCGAACGCTTGCCCTCGGTGCGCAGGATCGTGCCCTTCGGGAATTGCGCAAGAACCGGGGGCGCTCGGGCAGAGGAGCCGACTCGCGTTCGGGCGCGCCGGTGGCGCCCGCCAGGGCCCGCGGGGCCTCCTGCAGGTGTCGAGGTATTGACAGGTCGGGCAGAGCGTGGCGCCATAATCCGGAGGGTGGCCCCTGCGCGGCCTCCGCATCCTTGGGGAAGGGCCGAACGGCGACATGACGACGCATAGCCCTTTCCTCGGCGAGCTGGACCGCAAGCTCTTCGACAACTACCCGGCGCCGACGTTCATCGTCGACGACGACGTCCGGCTTCTTCTGGCGAACCGAGCTGCGCAGTTGATGCTCGGCACCGGGGCAGGCCCAGCGGGCATCGCCGGGCGGCTGGGAGAGGTCCTGCTCTGCGTGGAATCGGCGGGCCCCGGCGGATGTGGCCGTCACGAGCACTGCGCCGAGTGCGTCGTGCGCAACTCGGTCGCGAAGGCGCTCGCGTCCGGGAGCGTGCACCGGGCGAAGACCGTCGTGACAAGGCGGAACGAGCAAGGCGGGGCCGAGGAGATTGCGGTCCTCGTGAGCGCGACTCCCTACGAGCGCGAGGGGAGGAGCGCCGTCCTCCTCACCCTGGAGAACCAGGCCGACATTCACCTCGGGGACGAGCTGGGGCGAATGGAGCGCGCGCTGCGCGAAAACGCGGAGCGGCTCAGGCTCTTCGTGGAGTACACGCCCGCCGCAGTCGCCATGTTCGACCGAAACATGAGGTACCTCGCGGTCAGCCGCCGATACGCCAGCGACTACCGCACCCGCTCCCGGGACCTGCTGGGACGGAGCCACTACGACGTCTTCCCGGAGATCCCCGACCGCTGGAGGGAGATCCACCGACGCTGCCTGGCGGGCGCCGTGGAGAAGTGCGACGAGGATCCATTCCCCAGGCCCGACGGGACCGTCGACTGGGTCCGATGGGAAATCCACCCGTGGCGTGAATTCACCGGCGAGATCGGCGGGATCATCCTCTTCAGCGAGGTCGTCACCCAGCGCAAGCAGGCAGAGGACCGGCTCGCCGCCGAGCGCGAGCGGCTGGCGGTCACCTTGCAGAGCATCGGGGACGCGGTCATTGCCACCGACGGGCAGCAGCGGGTGTCCGCCTTCAACGCGGTGGCGGAGCAGCTCACCGGCTGGACGGCCGCCGAGGCGATGGGACGGCCGCTCGAGGAGGTCTTCCGGATCGTCAACGAGGACACGCGCCAGCCTGTGGCGAACCCCGCCGACCGGGTCCTGCGCGAAGGCGCGATCGTGGCGCTCGCCAACCACACGGCGCTCGTGGCCCGGGACGGCACCGAGCGACCCATCGCCGACAGCGGCGCCCCCATCCGCGATGCCACCGGGCGCATCTCGGGCGTGGTGCTCGTCTTTCGTGACCAGACCGAGGAACGCCGGGCCCAGGCGGCGCAGGCGCGGCTTGCGGCCATCGTCGAGAGCTCCTACGACGCCATCGTCTCCAAAGATCTCCAGGGACGGGTCCTCACCTGGAATGCGGCGGCGGAGCGGCTCCTCGGGTATCGGGAGGACGAGATGGCGGGCCGGCCGGTCGAGCTCATCATCCCTCTGGACAGGCGTCTCGAGGAGAGCGGCATCATGGCCCGGATCCGGAAGGGGGAACGGGTCGTCAACCTCGAGACGCAGCGTCTGAAGAAGGACGGCGGCCTGATCGACGTCGCCGTCACCGTCTGGCCGCTCCGGGACGGCGAGGGGCGGGTGCAGGGTGCCTCCACGATGCTTCGGGATGTCACCGAGCAGAGGCGAGCGCGCGAGTCGCTGCGCCAGAGTGAGGAGCAATACCGCCTGCTGTTCGTCGCCAACCCCAACCCCATGTTCGTCTTCGACGAGAACACCCTGCGGTTCTTGGCGGTGAACGCGGCGGCGGTGGACGCGTACGGGTGGTCGCGCGAGGAGTTCCTCACGATGACGGTGCTGGACGTGCGAGCGCCCGAGGACCGGGCCCGGGCCCGGGAGGTGATCGAGTCGCACCGCGGAGCTCATGAGACCACGGTGGGAGTCTTCCGTCATCGGCGGAAGGACGGGACGCTGATGGACATGGAGGTCACCGTCAGCGCCATCACCCTGGCGGGGCGTCCAGGCCGGCTGTGCGCCATGTACGACGTCACCGAGCGCAAGCGCGCCGAGGAGGCCCTGCGGGAGGCGGACCAGCGCAAGACCGAGTTCTTGGCGGTGCTATCCCACGAGCTGCGCAACCCCCTCGCGCCCATCCGCAACAGCGTGCACCTGCTCCATCACGCGCCGGTTGGGAGCGAGCAGGCCGCGCGAGCCAAGGAGGTCATCGGACGTCAGGTGGAGCAGCTGACTCGCCTCGTCGACGACCTGCTCGACGTGACCCGGATCGAGCGGGGGAAGATTGAGCTCGAGCGCACGCGGCTCGACGCCCGGGACGTCCTGCGCGGGACCTGCGACGACCACCGGACGCTGTTCGAGGGACGCGGCATCGAGCTGCGGGTCGAGATGCCACCAGGCGCGGCCTGGATCGATGCCGACCGGACGCGCATCGCCCAGGCCGTCGGCAACCTGCTGCAGAACGCGGCCAAGTTCAGCCACGAGGGAGGGACCGTCGTCGCCAGCGTGGCGGCGCTCGACGGGAGGGTGGAACTCCGGGTGCGCGACAGCGGCATCGGCATTCCCGCCGAGCTCATTTCGCACGTCTTCGAGCCCTTCGTGCAGGCGGACGGAGGCTTGGCGCGGCCCAAGGGCGGACTGGGGCTCGGGCTCGCCCTGGTCAAGGGGCTCGTCGAGCTTCACGGAGGGACGGTGTCGGCCCACAGCGACGGCCCGGGAAGAGGTTCCGAGTTCGCCATCCTGCTCCCGCTCGCCCCCGCGCCCCAAGCCGCGGCGACGGCGCCGCCGTCCGCTTCCAGGACGCGGCGGCTCAGCATCCTCGTCATCGAGGACAACGTGGACGCGGCGCAGTCGCTCGCCGAGGTCTTGAGACTGGAGGGTCACGAGGTCCACGTCGCGACCGACGGCCTTTCCGGAATTGCCAAGGCGCGCGAGGTCGGGCCGGACGTCATCCTGTCTGACATCGGCTTGCCGGACCTCGACGGGTACGAACTCGCGCGCGTTCTCCGGTCCCAGGGGCTGACCTCCACCCGACTCATCGCGCTCAGCGGTTACGCGCAGCCGGAGGATCGCCAGCGAGCGAAGGAGGCCGGCTTCGACGACCACATTTCGAAGCCGCCCACGATGGACGTGCTACTCGCCGCGGTGGCGGGCTGGGGTTCCTAGACGAGCACCATCTCCCGCGTCTCGCCGTGCAGGAAGGCCCGGTTGGCTTCCGCCGCCGCGCGCACGTGGTCCCAGATCACCTGAACGCGCCGAAGCCGCCGGTGGTCCTCGTGGCAGTAGATCCAGAAGCTCTTCGTCACGACCACGTCGTCCTCGAGCACGGGCAGGAGCCGGGCGTCCTGGGCCGCGAGGAAGCACGGCAAGACGGCCAGGGCTGCCCCCTGGAGGGAGGCGGTGTACTGCGCGATCACGCTGGTGCTGCGGAAGACGATTCGCTCGCTCGGTGCGATTCGCGACATGTAGAGCAGCTCGGTGCTGAAGAGCAGCTCGTCCACGTATCCGATGAAGTCGTGGCCGGGAAGATCGGCGGGCGTGCGGATGGGCGGGTGGCCGTCGAGGTACTCGCGAGTGGCGTAGAGCCGGAGGTGGTACTCGGAGAGCCTGGTGCACACGTACGGTCCGCCCTTCGGGTGCTCGATGGTGATGGCGATGTCGGCCTCGCGCTTGGAAAGGCTCACGAAGCGCGGCACCGGCAGGAGATCGATGCGGAGCTCGCGGTGCCTTCGCTGGAAGCGTGCCAGCTGGGGCGCGAGGAAGAAGTTTCCGAACCCCTCGGTCGTGCCGATGCGCACCTGGCCGCGCAGGACGTGGGACTCGGCCAGCGCGTCGTTCCGGAGCGCCTCCGCGGCCCCGGCCATCGACTCGGCATGGGCGAGGAGGCGCTCGCCGTCGGACGTGAGCTCGTACCCGCGCGCCTTCGACTTGGAGAAGAGCACGATCCCGAGCGCCTGCTCGAGCGACCGGATGCGCCGGCTCACGGTGGTGTAGTCGAGCCCGAGGTTCCGGCCCGCGGAAGTGACCTTGCCCGTCCTAGCGACCTCGAGGAAGACCCGGAAATCGTCCCAATTGACAGGGGGTTGAGCGCGATATGCATTTGTGCGCATCGTATGTGGGCTATGAGCCATTGCTGAGGCATTCTTGCACATCGTAGGTTCCCCTCACAACGTGCCCCACCTAGCGCCGGAGGAGCCCCCGCCATGGAATCGAAGCGCTTCGTCGCCATGCTCGTCGCTGTCCTCACGCTGTCGCCGGGGTTCGCGGTCGCCGGCCTCTCCGGTGACGTGGTGAAGGTGGGGGTGCTCACGGACATGACCGGTCCCTACTCGGGAATGGCCGGTTCGGGTTCGGTGGTGGCGGCGAAGATGGCCATAGAGGACTGCCTCAGCGCCGAGTGCAAAGGCATGAAGATCGAGCTGCTGAGCGCCGATCACCAGAACAAGCCCGACGTCGGGTCGACCACGGCCCGGAAGTGGTTCGAGGACGAAGGGGTCGACGTCATCGCGGACCTCACCAACTCCGCTGTCGCGCTCGCGGTGCAGAAGCTCGCCCACGAGAAGGGGCGCGTCGTCCTCTTCAGCGGTCCGGCCACCACGCGTCTCACCAACGAGGACTGCTCGCCAACCGGGTTCCACTGGATGTTCGACACCTACGCGCTCGCCGCCGACCCCGCCAAGGCCATCACCCAGCGAGGGGGGAAGACCTGGTTCTTCGTGACGGTGGACTACGCCTTCGGTCACTCCCTGGAGAAGGACGCGAGCGAGATGGTCAAGAAGAACGGGGGCACGGTCCTGGGCGCGGCTCGCCACCCGCTCGGGACGACCGACTTCAGCTCCTATCTGCTCACGGCCCAGGCGTCGAAGGCGCAGGTCATCGCCCTGGCCAACGGATCGGCGGACGCCGTGAACGCCATCAAGCAGGCGCGCGAATTCGGAATCATCGGTTCCTCCCAGGAGGTCGCCCCACTGCTGCTGTTCATCAACGACGTCCACGGCCTCGGCCTGCCGGTGGCGCAGGGACTGACGTTCGTGGACGGCTTCTACTGGGACCTGGATGCTCCGGCGCGAGCCTGGGCCCAGGCTTTCCAGGCCCGCCACGGCGGCAACAAGCCGACGATGACCCAGGGGGGCGTGTACTCCAGCGTGCTTCACTACCTCCGGTCGGTGGCCGCGGCGAAGAGCGACGACGGCCCCACCGTTGCGAAGACCATGCGCCAGCTGGCGATCCGCGACCCGGTGATGCGCAACGCCTCCATCCGCGAGGACGGGCGCGTCATCCACGACATGTACCTCGTGAAGGTGAAGAAGCCCGCCGACTCGAAGGGCCCCTGGGACTACTACAACGTCGTCGCCACCATCCCGGCGGCGGACGCTTTTTCCCCGCTCGAGCGCACCCTGTGCGGTCTCGTCTCCAAGAAGTGAGGAGGACGTCATGACGGTTCCGGTACTGAAACACCTCATCGGCGGGCGGCTCGTCGAGTCGAAGGCGAAGGAGTGGCGCGACGTGGTGAACCCGGCCACGCAGCAGGTGGTCGCCCGCGTGCCGTTCGCCACCAAGGAGGAGCTCGACCTCGCCGTGGCGACCGCGCAAGAGGCGTTCCAGAGCTGGCGCGCCACTCCGCTGCCTTCGCGAATGCGGGTGATGCTGCGCCTGCAACAGCTCCTCCGCGACAACACCGAGCGCCTCGCCGAGCTCATCACCGCCGAGCACGGCAAGACAATTCCGGACGCGGTGGGCGAGGTAGGGCGAGGCCTCGAGGTGGTGGAGCACGCCTGCAGCATCACCACCCTCCAGCTGGGCGAGTACGGTGCCCTGGCCGCCACCGGCGTGGACGTCTACACGCTCACCCAACCCCTCGGCGTCGTCGCCGGCCTCACCGCCTTCAACTTCCCGGTGATGCTCCCGTGCTTCATGTTCCCGATCGCCATCTCCTGCGGGAACACCTTCATCCTGAAGCCTTCGGAGCAGGATCCGAGCTCCGCCCTGGCCCTGGCCGAGCTCGTCCACGAGGCCGGCCTGCCGCCCGGCGTCCTCAACGTGGTGCACGGTGGCGCGGAGGTGGCGTCCGCCATCTGTGACCACCCAGGCATCAAGGCGGTCTCGTTCATTGGATCGACCACCGTGGGCCGCCAGGTCTACCTGCGGGCCAGCCAGGCGGGGAAGCGCTGCCAGGCCATGATGGGCGCGAAGAACCATTGCGTGATTCTCCCGGACGCCTCCCGCGAGGGGGCGCTCAACGCCCTCGCCGGGGCCGCCTTCGGCGCCGCCGGACAGCGTTGCATGGCGACGCCGGTGGCGGTGTTCGTGGGCGAGGCGCGGAACTGGATCCCGGAGTTCGTCGAAAAGGCTCGCAGGATGCGGGTCGGCCCGGGCACCGACAAGGCAGCCGACCTGGGCCCACTCGTCTCCAAGGGCGCGCGCGCGCGCGTGGAGCGGCTCATCCAGTCCGGCGTGGACCAGGGGGCCAAGCTCCTGCTCGACGGGCGCGGGGCGACGGTGGCCGGCTACCCCGAGGGAAACTTCGTCGGGCCCACCATCTTCGCCGGCGTTCGGCCGGACATGGAAATCTATCGAGAGGAGATCTTCGGGCCGGTCCTCTGCGTAGTGGAGGCCGACGATCTCGACGCGGCCATCCGCTTCGTCAACGCAAACCCGAACGGAAACGGGGTGGGGCTCTTCACGCAGGACGGCCATTCGGCGCGGAAGTTCCAGGAGGAGATCGACGTCGGGCAGGTGGGCATCAACCTCCCCATCCCGGTGCCGGTGGCCTACTTCAGCTTCACCGGTTCGCGAGGCTCCAAGCTCGGCGATCTGGGGCCGAACGGAAAGCAGGCGGTGAACTTCTGGACGCAGACGAAGACGGTGATGGCCCGCTGGCCAAAGCCCACCGCGGCCGCTGCCGCCATTGCACCCAACTTCTCCGCGCGGTAGGCGCACCGCTGGAGGTCGCATGCACGTCTCGTTTCTCGGCCTCGGCAACATGGGGTTGCCCATGGCCCGCAACCTCTTGAAGGGCGGCTATTCCGTCCGCGGCTTCGACATCGCCCCGACGCAGGTGAAGCGCTTCGCCGACGCCGGTGGTCTGACGGCCGGTGGGGCGTCGGAGGCGGTGCACGAGGCCGAGGTCGTGTTCACGATGCTGCCGGCGAGCCAGCACGTGAGGGACCTGTACCTCGGGGCCGGAGGTTTGCTCGCCACCTGCCGCCCGGATGCACTCCTCGTCGACTGCAGCACCATCGCCCCTGCCGTCGCGCGCGAGGTCGCGGCAGCGAGCCGGGCGAAGGGGATCGGCATGCTGGACGCGCCTGTTTCCGGTGGGACCGGGGGCGCCGAGACCGGCACGCTCACCTTCATGGTCGGTGGCGGCGAGAAGGATCTGGAGCGGGCGCGGCCCCTCTTGGAGCGGATGGGGAAGAACATCTTCCACGCAGGCGCATCGGGCGCGGGACAGGCGGTGAAGATGTGCAACAACATGCTGCTCGGCATCCAGATGGCGGGCACCTGTGAGGCGCTCCGTCTCGGGATCGCGCACGGGTTGGACCCCGCCCGGCTGTCCGAGATCATGACCAAGTCCTCCGGCCGGAACTGGGCGCTCGAGACGTACAACCCCTGTCCAGGAGTGATGCCGAATGCCCCGGCGTCGCGAGGGTACACCGGGGGCTTCTCGACGGATCTGATGCTGAAGGACCTGTCGCTGGCTCAGGAAGGAGCGGCGTCCTCCAACACGGCCACGCCGCTCGGCCGCATCGCGCGCGAGCTCTACCTGCTCCACCGGGAGAGCGGAAACGGCGGCCGGGACTTTTCCAGCATCTTCGAGGATGCAGCGGCCTCGGCCGAGATCCTCGCTCGCATGGGCGCCGCGCGAGGCTGAACGGCTCGCGCCCTCAGGGTGAGTCGTGGCGCCGCCGCGCTCACCCGGCGCTCCTCGGCATGCTACCGTGTCGCTCGACACTCCCGCACGGTCAGCAGGAGAGGGGGGCACATGAAACCTCTTGCCGCGACGATCTCGTGCATTGCACTGCTCTGGGGCACCTCCGCACTTCCCGGCGAGCCCGGCCAGACCGGGGGCACTGCCGCGGTCGAGCTTACGCGACTCGTGATGCCCAGGGAGAACTGGAACCGGACCTTAGAGGGGATCACCGCGCAGACGGCGCAGTTTGCAGAAGGCGTCGCGAAGGAGCAAGGGACGACCCTTCCCGCGGATTATGCCTCTGGTCTCACCGCCCTTGTCGCGGCGATGTTTTCTTACGAGGAGGTCCTAGACCTCGCCGCCGGGGTGTACGCGAAGCACTACTCCGCAGCCGAGCTTCGGGAACTCCTCGCTTTCTACCGGACCCCCGTCGGCCAAAAGACGATCCGGCTGACTCCCGAAATCCTTCAGGACGTCAACGGACAGGTCCTGGCGATGGTCCAGCAGCGGATTCCGGCGCTCATGGAGCGGGTCAAGGCGCGCGTGGCGAAGGGCGCGCCCGGACAAGCTGAATCGGCGCCGGCCGCGGATACCGGCAAGCCCGCGAGACAATGACCCGACCCGGGGTTGGCCCTTTTCGCCGGCGAGGGCGCCCGCTACGGCGCGGCCGCCGTCAGCGCCCGCGGGCGCGCGCCAGCACCGCCTCGCTGCGCTCCCAAAGGCGCCGTCCCATGTCCGGGTCAGCGGCGCGCGGGTCGACGTCCTTGGGCGTCATCTTGTGGAGGTACACCGCGGTGCGCCCTGCGAGCGCTCGGCTGCAGGCGAGGTAGAGCACCGGCTCGTCGGCAGCGAAGGGATCCTGGAAAAGGACGCGCATCAGAGCGTCCAGGGGAAGGCGCAGCGGCACCGGCAACTCGCGCGCGATGTCGGTGCGCATCGCCCCGGGGCAGAGCGCGAACACGCCTAGCTGCGGAGCTCCCGTGGGGCAGAAGCGGCGAGCGAGCTCCCACGCGAAGGTGGCGAGCATGAGCTTGTACGTGCTGTACCAGGCGAGCACGCGCCGGGGAGAGCCATCGCGCGGGTGGTCGACGGCATCGAGCGTGAGGTCTTCGCTCCACCGGTGTGCCTCCGAGGCAACGAAGACGACGCGCGGGACCTCGCTCCCCGCGCGGTCGCAGGGCAGCAGTCCCTCGCCGAGCATGCGGGTGACGAGAGCGAAGGAGGAGAGGTAGTTTACGACGAACATCTCGTCGAGCCCCTGACGCGTGGAGCGTGCCGAGGTGGGGACGATCGCGGCATTGAGGACCAGCCGATCGATTCGCACGCCCCGATGGGCGAGTTTCGTCACCAAGCGATCGATCGAGTCGAGATCGGAGAGGTCGGAGTGCAGGGCCTCGACTCGCCCCGGTGCCAGGCCAAGGGAGCGCGTCCGGCGCTCGGCGTGGTCGAGGTCCCGAACGTCGACGAGAAGCACTCGGGCGCCGCGGCGCGCGAGGTCCACGGAAGTCGCGAAGCCCAGGCCGGAGGCGCCCCCAGTAACGAGGGCCAGCCGTCCGTCGAGTCTGTCGGAGGGAGCCAGGCCGGGAAGCTGGCGCCGCACGCGAAAACGGTCGGCGATCCCGCTGAAGATCGCGCCGATGGGGTAGTTTTCGTCGAGCAGACCCATGGGCGCCTCAAGCTTCAGGAGGAAGCGGGGTCACGTGCGGGCGAGCCTGCCCCCCCGTCCCTCGAGAGCGCTCCCGCGCTCCGGTCGCGAAGTCTACGCGATCTCGTCCGGCGAAAGGCGGGTGGCCGCCGGCCTAGGCTAGTGCTTGTCGGGAAATTTGGTCGTGCCGACGACGGGGCGCCCGACTTTCGCCCCGCCTGCGGTTGTCTCTGGTCCCGGCCGCGCCGCCATCGCGTTCAGCGCCATCGATTTCATCCGACCGCCACCACCTCGTTGCGCTCGGCTAGGCCCCGAACCAGCTTGTTCAGGTTGAAGCCGAGCACGGCAAGCTGGCCGTAGGCCCCCATCATGTCGGCGGAACGGGCCCGGGGCCGGTTGAATCCGTACCTTCTGGTCTTCAGCGTCCCGATCCCGCCTTCGATGAGTGCTCGCTCCCGGACCAGTTCTTCCCTCATTTCCTCCGATACCGCCCAGGCCACTCGACCTCGGGGGGCCAGACCCACTTCCTGGACCCCCTTCCTCTTCAGCTCGGCCACGTTCTCCAGGCTGTGTCCACCTCGGTCGTAGGCATAGGCCCGAGGCGCCTTCCCGAATAGGGTGATGCACTGGTCGACCGCCCGCACCACGAACTTCGTGTCGAGGAGCTCCCGCCGATTCGTAGCCATCGTCGCCAAGAGGTATCCGCCGCGAAGCCGGGTAATGCCCCACGAGAGGCCGAACTCGACCGGCTTCGCCACCTTGCCTCTCACGATCGAGTAGAGCTCGGGCATGTGGATGCTGACGATCTTGTCCACCGCCACCTTGCCGGTCCTGAGCCAGTACCGAATCTGCGGTAGCAGCCTCTTCATGGTTTCGTGAAGCTGCGTCGCCTTGTCGCGAGCGACCTTGCCGTACTTTGAGACCTGGCTCCTCGCCTCGAGGGCGGGGCCCAACTGGGCCTGGGTGGACTCCACCAGGTTCGCCATCTCCGCGAGCAGTCTCAGTCGGGCGGTCTTCGTCTTGGCAAAAAGGCGGTGTCGGCGAAACTTCCCCTTCGCCGCCTTGAACTTGGCAGCCGCCTTGCCGGCGAAGGTCTTCAGAGCCGTACCGGCGCGCTTGCTTACGCCACCCACCGACTTCATGAAGGCGGCCATCAAGCCCATCTCGTTTGGGTAGGGGATGGCCGCCTCCTGCGCAGTGGTGTCCCCTACCACCACGTTCGGGTCCGCGAGCTTCTCGTCCACGGCCCACTTCACCGCGTACTCGTTGATGAGCTTCACCCCCTCCTCCCCGAGGAGGACGGCGAAGTCGTGGAGCGTCGTGTGGTCCGGCGACCACTCCGTCTCGGTCAATCCACAGAGGTAGCGGGCCGGGGCGTAGTAGCGGATCAGGTCCTCCGCCTCCCGCCAGGTCATGTCCCGCGTCGCCTTGAGCAGGAGAGCCCCGGTGAGGGCGCGAAGGTGCGGCGGCCGCCCCGCTGCACTCTTCAGCTTGCTCATGCGGACCTCCTCGACCCTCTCCTCGAGCTCCGTCCAGTCGATCTCGTCGGCCAGCAGCACCAGCCGATGGTTCGGGTCGATCGGGATGGTCGGGCGCTTCGAGCGAGGGATCAGATCCGGCTGGCGGCTGGCGCTCGCCTTCTTGGACATGCTGGACCTCCTCGAAAGTCACAGCATTCCTCTGCCATAGACTAATAGTGTTGTCGATCTAAGCACCCAAACGATCGACATCTATGGGGGTTTCGGCGTCACCCCGAGTGCTCCACCCCCAAGGGAGGGGCTAAATTTCCCGACAAGCACTAGGCTAGGAAGGTGAGCGGTCCGGCGCCGGGCGGCAAAGAGGAAGGAGGACCTCTCCTCATCTCGGCGCACCCCTGTCGATCGACGTCAGATGTCTCGAGAGCTTCGAGAGTGGTTGGCTGCAGCGATGGCGCTCTTCGCGCCCTCGCGGAGGCAGGCAATGACGCCCCCCCCGGAGGAGGGTCCCCCGACGACGAGTTTCACCTGCGCGGCGCTTGTGAATGAGTGCGGGGAAGGCGAGGAACTCTAGTGCGCTGCCCGCCACCGCGACAGCCATCGCGGCGCGTGGGTGGGCCATAAGGAGCAGGGACGCCGAGGTCGCAAGCGCTATTGGGTAATGCGTGAGAGACTGACCATGCCGGTTCGCCTGTTTCCCGCAGGCGGAGCTGTTCGTCTGCTACTCAGAGGGCAAGGCCGCCGTGCCTGCTGGCCACCGTTTTCAGCGGTCCCGCAAGGTATGATCCGCTAGGACAGGCAGGAGCGGCAGGCGGGCGAGAGCCGCGGCGTCGATCACCTTGGCGCCTCGACGCCGCGGCTACCCTTCACGGCTATTGAGTGGGAGCCGCCGCCTTGTCGCTGGCAGCCTTGTCCGCCTTGGCCTGAGACTTGCCCGACTTCTTGCTCTTCTTCTGCTTCACCGTTGTCTTGTCCTGTGGTGCAGAGGATGGCGCTTTCTCCTGAGCCAGGCGGCGAGGACGGGGCCGGCGCCGGATCCGGAGCCGTGGCCGGAGCGGGGGGGGCTCCTCTGGGAACACCGGCGTCGCGATGGTCGCGAGTGCGGGCGCGCTCAGTATCTTCCCCATGGCTGTCTCCAGTCTGCGGCATGCGCCTGCGTGGGAGTGCGAACCGCAACTCCCGTGCCCGTGCCGACGGCGTATTCACGAGGGATTGCGCAAGCGCCGATGCAGGGATTGGGGCGCTGCGCCCCGACTGGAAACGCCCGCTTGCCCCGTTCCTCCCCGCAGACCGCGAGCGGGGCCCCAATCGAGTGCTCCCCCGCGCGAGGAGCGGCCAAGCAGGGCACCTCGCGGGCTTTCGCCACGGCGTCCGACCGGTTCCGGAGCTCCACGGCAATGACGAATAGTCACCACAGGTAATGGCGAAAGGAGTCTTTTGACACCTATGCGTGGGCAAACGCGAAGCAAACGCCAATTTGCACCCCTCCCGGGCAACCGCCAGGATGCGTCAGCGAGAAGCGCTTGGCCGCCAACTTGCAATCGTACTAGGCAACGAAAAGGGTGGCAGGTGAACGGACCCCTACGGCGGCGCACCCACCGTCAAACAGTCGATACGGAGGCATCCCTCATGAGGATCAGAGCGCTACTGCTCATCTCCCTCCTCACGAGCGCACCGCTATGTGGCGGCTGCTTCGTGGAGGACCATGACGCCAGGGATCGAGATGAGGCAAGGGAGCATCAGGAGAGGCAGCGCGATGAGAAGCGCGCGCACGAGGAGGAGCAGGAACGGCACGACGACCACGGCGGCTACAGCGACTGATGGATTGCGGTCGGTGCCGGGCGGTCGTGCTGCTCGAGGTTGGCTGCGCGCTTCGGAGCGTCGACGGAACGTGCAGCGGGGGCGGGTCGGAACGGAGCGCCGCGGGGCCCAGCGCGCTCGGCACAGCGGGCTAATGTCAGTCTGGTGGGCCGGCCGGCGAGGCGTGCGGGGGGGATGCGTACCTCGCCGGCCAGGGCCCTGGCGCCCCCCAAAGAGGCGTCACCGCAAACTCTAGTCGGCCGCTTTTGAACTCGGGGCTTAATCTCGATGCCTTGGGAGTTGCGCTTGGCGCCCATTAGGTCTGACAGGCCGCCTTGACGCCCCGCGGGGGGCAGTTGTCTTGGAGTGCCGGGGTTCGATGCCGACACCACCACCACGACACGTGGTTCCCTCGCCTCGGGTCCGGGTGCCGCGACGCGCTCGTGCCCCGACGGGCGACAGAAATACTAGGGCTTCGCAGAAGCAGTCCTATTCGGATTGTCGGCGGGATGCAGGTAGTGAATGTCGAACGGCCCATTCCCGTTGACCTGGAGAATCGTCTCGCCCTTCGCCTCCGCGGAGTGGTGCATCTTGCCGGGAAGAAAGTGATAACCGCCCGCGCCGAGGCTGTGCCCGGGCGGTTGTCGAGCTCGAGCCGGGCCGGACACTGCTCGATCTCGTTGCCCTCATGCGCGAGTGGGGAGCACTGCTCGGTCGTCGGGCCGACGTGACGACGCCGGCGGCCCTTCATCCGATGCTTGCTGACCGCATCCTCGCGGAGGCGCGGCCACTGTGAAGGACGACCGGCCGTACCTGGCTGACATCCTCCAGGTGCTGCTGCGAGTCGAGGAGATCGGGCAGCGCGGCAGGGAAGCATTTCTCCGTGACTGGGTCCTCCAGGACGCGGCCATCCGTAACAGTCGGCTGAAAGCGCGTGCGGCCGCGTCCCGCCTCGGTGATCCGCACCTTACGATCGCCCTGCGCGGTCATCCTGAACGACTCTTCGCGCAACCCGAGGCGGGCCGTCCATTGGCTTCCGTTTGCCATGGTAGTAAGAAGTGGTAAAATACTCGGTCAGAGGATTCGCCGATGAGCGAGAAGGCCAATATGGCGGTCAAGCTGGAGCCCGAGTTGCGGGATCGGTTGCAGGCTCTCGGAGTATCGAAGAAGCGCTCAGCCCACTGGTTGATGTGCGAGGCCATCAAGCGGTACGTCGAGAGCGAGGAGGAGGTCGAGCGGGCGAAGAGCGAGGCCCTGGAGCGGCTGACCCGCTTCGAGGCCACAGGCGAGTATGTGGCCCACGAGGACGTGGACGCCTGGCTGAAGAGCTGGGGCTCGAAGCGTGAGCGGCCCGCCCCCAAGCGCTCGCGGACCTGGCCCACGTGAGGCTTCTGTGGACGCCGGGCGCCGTTCGCGATCTGGCGCGTCTCAGGAAGTTGCTCCAGCCGAATAGCCCTGAGGCAGCCGAGCGTGCCGCAGCGCGTATCCGCCAAGCGGCGGCTGCCCTCATCGAGCAGCCAGAGATCGGCCGCATGGTCGGGGATGCTCTGGCTCTGCGCGACCTCGTCGCCTCCTTCGGCGGCGGGGCGTACGTCCTGCGCTACCGCATCTATTCCGACGCCGTGGTCATCGCCCGCGTCTGGCACAGCCGCGAAGACCGAGACTGACTGCCCAGCCTGCCTCGAAGGTGCGTTTGGAAATGAGCGCGTTTTCCCAAAATTTCTCGACGTCGATAATTCTCGTCCCTGCAGGGTGCCGTTTGGCGTAACCGCCTAACCTAACCTTGCAAACATATATCCCGTAGGTACAGCCGGAGTCGGCAAAATTCAGGGATCTCCGAATGGGCTTCACCTGGCTTCGCCCATCGGCTTGTGGACCCCCTTATAGGCTGGTTCCGAACAGGTCTCTGTTCACGAGTAGTGCGTATGGCGCGTTCCTTAAGCGGGCTACAGACCATACGCGCCTTCCGTGTGCACTTAACGGGCCGTCATCACGATGCTTTTCGCTAAACGTGTGTCACCAACAACGTGCCACTTCCAGCGGAACACCTTGAAGTTCCTAACTGTGAGTGTCAGCACGCCGTCAACGCCCAGCTCGGCAGCCGTTCGACCCGAACCGCCGCCGATCTCGCCCTGCGCCACTTCCCCCGTGTGGGGCATCGACGCGATGTCAGGAGCCTGGGGCCGTCGCGGTGAGCGCGAGCCGACGGGGCTTTCGCCTCGATCGCCGGACCGCCTTCGACCGGGTCAGTCCAGGCTCCTTCGACCTCGGCGAACGAGAAGCTCCTCGTAGGTCGGCCTGACGTCCGAGGATCGAGCGGGTTGCTCTGTCCGGTCCAGCTTGGTCAGTGCAATCGAGGTTGCCGATCCACGAGCACACCTCACGCCGCTCGTCGGCTGAGCAGAAAGTGGTGCGAGCTCGAGGTCCACGTCACCGACCGGCGGATCCCTGCAGGGCCCGCTTGGACCCGAGGGCGGTCGAGAAGGTCTTCGCCGGCAGGTGAGAGAGAGCACAAGACTCATGGACGAGCCTGGAGCGCGCGCTCCACTTCCTCCACGGTGAGAGGCTTGGCGAGGTGAGTGTCGAAGCCGGCCTCTTTGGCCTTGGCCACGTCGTCGGGACCAGCGTAGCCCGTGAGGGCGACGAGCGTGACGCGCCCGAGGGCGGGGTCGCCGCGGATGGCACGCGCCACCTCGTAGCCGTCCATCCCCGGCAAGCCGATATCGCAGATCACGACCTCGGGTTCGAAAGCTCGCGCCTTCTCCACGCCCTCGCGCCCACTGTCCGCAACCGCCACATTGTATCCGCCCAGTTGAAGCGCCTCACGTAGGCTGTCGGCCGCGTCCGCGTTGTCCTCGATGATCAGCACCCGCCGGACAGTTCTTCGGGGTTCGGCGCGAGGACGATGCGCTTCGAGGGGGCCGCTCGCCTGCAGTGGCAGGGTGATCGTGAACGTCGCACCCTGGTCGACTCCTGCGCTCGCGGCAGCGACGGATCCCCCGTGCATCTCGACGAGGCCCTTGACCAGTGCGAGACCGAGCCCGAGGCCCCCCTTGGCGCGGTCAATCGTGACATCTATCTGGTTGAACGGCTCGAACAGGCGCGACTGGAACTCGGAAGCAAAACCCCGACCGGTGTCCTGCACACGAACGATCGCCTGCTGCCGCGCCGAGCTCCTTTCGACCGACACGATCGTCTTCCCGCCACGCGCCGTGAACTTGGCCGCGTTCTGCAGCAGGTTGCCGATCACTTGCGTGAGGCGCGTTCGGTCGCCGTCGACCCAGATCTCACCCGTGGCCACCGCCATCTCGAGCTCGACCCCGCTGTCAGAAAAGGCTCCGCGATAGTCCTCGACCGTTCGCTGCGCGAGATCATTGAGATCGAGGATCTCGCGCTGAAGGAGGGCTTTGCCGCGAACGATGCGCGTGACATCGAGGAGGCCCTCGATCAGGTTCGTCAGCTGCGCGACTTGGCGATCGATCACCGTCTGTGCGCGGCGTGCCTGGTCTCCACCCGGCGGCGCGCGGTCAAGGATGAAGAGGCCGTTGCGAATGGGTGCCAGTGGATTGCGAAGCTCGTGCGAGAGCATCGCCAGAAACTCGTTCTTCCGTCGGTCGGCTTCGGCCAGCTCTGCGAGCAGGCGCTCGCGTTCTTCTTCAGCGTGCTTGCGCTGGGTGACATCGCTCGCGGCGCCCAACCATTCGAGGATCTCGCCGGCAGCATCCTTGATCGGGATCGCTCGTGAGAGCGTCCAACCCAGGCTGCCATCCGCTCGCAAGACGTGGTGTTCCAGCTGGAAGGTGCTCTTGGTCCGGATAGCCTCGTTGATGACCTCGAGCAGGCTCGACCGGTCCTCCGGAGGGATGTATTTGTCCAGCCAGCCGCTCGTCGCCTCCTCGGTGTCGGGAAGGAACTCCTGGCCGCGGAGGTAGCGCATCTCCTTCCAGTCCGGGCTCATGCGATACACCGCGTCCGAGCTGGCCGTCGTCAGTGCGCGGAATTGCTCCTCGCTCTTCTTCAGCGCCTCCTCGGCTGCGAACCGCTCGGTGACGTCGCTGATGCCGAGAAGGATGAGCTGCAGATCCTCCAGGCGCCGGGCATTGAGGAGCATGACGCGGTGGCCGAGGTCTTCGAAGACGTGGTCGACCCGGAATCCGTTGAAGATGTTGTTGTCGGGTAAGACGTTCTCGAGCAGCTCGCGCAGCGACGGGATGTCCCACTGGCCGTTGCCGAGATTGTAGATCCTGCCGCCCACCGTCTGGTCCGGCCGGACCTTGAAGTGATCGAAGAACGCGGCGTTGGCGGAACGGACCATCAAGTCCGGCGTCAGCACCAGCAGCGGCTCCGGCAGGGATTCGATGATGTGCTCGGCGTACTCCTTGGCCTGCCGGAGCTCGTCCTCGGCGCGCTTGATGCGCGTGATGTCGGCCAGTGTCACCACCGCCCCGGCGATCACGTTGTCGAGCGTGCGATAGGGTAGGATCCGCAGCAGGTACCAGCTCTGGTGGTCGATCGTCTCGACCTGCCGCTCGGACTGCTGCAGCGTCCTCAGAACTTCGCCCGCCTCGGCACCAAGGTCATGATCGGCGAAGCGGAGCGCGAGATCGGCGAGCGGCCGGCCGGCGTCGGCCTCGATGAGCCGGAAGAGCGTCCTCGCCGCCGGGGTGAACCTCTGGATCCGCAGCGCGCGATCCACGAAGAGCGTGGCCACGTCGGTGCTGGCGAAGAAGTTCGCGAGGTCGCTGTTGGCCTGACCGAGCTCATCAACTTTGCGGTTGAGCTCGGAGTTGACCGTGGTGAGCTCCTCGTTGAGCGAGCTCAGCTCCTCCTGGGAGCTGCGTAGCTCCTCGTTCGTCGACTGCATCTCCTCGTTGGTGGAGAGCAGCTCCTCGTTCGACGCCTTGAGCTCCTCGTTGGCACCCTCCAGCTCCTCGACGGTCGTGTGCAGATCGGCGCGGGTCGTGCGCAGCTCGCTTTCGAGCTGCTCGACCGCCGACTCGCGCTCGGCACGGGGCGGCGCAGGCTCGCCAGCTCCGACCTCGGCCCCTATCCCGCTCGCGCGCTCCTCGAGGATGATAACGAATAGATGCTCCTCCTTGAGCCCGGGCAACGGTCGCACCGTGAGCCGGAGGCGCCGCGGGGCGCCGTCCACCTCGACCTGAACGTCGTCCCGGACCACCCTGTTGCCGCCGCGCACCGCCGCGTGGAGTGCCGTGCGCAGCTCGACGCGAAGGCCGTCATGAGCGATATCCAGGATGTTGGTGGTGAGGATCCCGACGGGCGGCTGCAGGTAGCGACCAGTCTGGCCGGCGACGCAGATGACGTCGCCGTTCGCGTCCGTGACCGCGCTGGGCGGCGCGTACTCCTGGAGCATCAGGCGCTGGAAGGCGCCGTCGACCGCCCGCTCCCGGGACTGCGGGGCCGCCGGAGCTGCCCACGCCGCCAGCGTCGTGCGGGGTAGCGTTCGGCCCACGAGTGGGAGATCGACGAACGGCGCGGCATGGGACTCGCGACGTTTGAAGACGCGAAACCGCTTGTCCACCGCGTCGAAGAGCTCGGGGTGGCCCGACAGGCCTTCCGCAGAGCCCAGGAAGAGGAAGCCGCCGCGCCTCAAGGCGTAGTGAAACAAGGGCCCGAGCTTCTTCTGCAGCTCCGCGTCCAGATAGATCAGCACGTTGCGACAGGAGATGAGGTCGACACTCGCGAACGGCGGGTCGCGGATCAGGCTGTGCTCGGAGAAGATGCACATCTCCCGCACCTCCTTGCCGACCACGAAGGAGGAGTCGCCCCGCTTGAAGAAACGGGCGAGTCGCTCGGGTGAGACGTGCTCGGCGATATCGGTCGGATAGCGCGCGTGGCGCGCCTCGGAGATCGCCTCTACGTCGATGTCGGTCCCGAAGATCTGGACTGGCGGCGCCGAGCCCAACTGCGATAGGCGCTCGCGCACCAGGATGCCAATGGAGTAGGCCTCCTCGCCCGAGGCGCAGCCTGGCACCCAGATGCGCACGCCTTCGTGCTCGCGCCCGGCCGCGAGGATCTGCGGCAGGACGTGCTCACCCAAGTACTCGAAGGCCAAAGGGTCGCGAAAGAACGACGTGACCCCGATGAGCAGTTCCTTGGCAAGAAGCTCGGGCTCCTGCGCGTCCTTGTCGAGGAAGTCGAGGTACTCAGCGAGCGCGCCCGCGCGGCGCAGATGGACCCTGCGGCGCAGCCGGCGCAGCACCGTGCCACGCTTGTAGTGGCTGAAGTCATGACCGGTCCTGCTCTGGAGGATGGGGCAGATCCGGTCGAGCGCGGCGGTGAGCTCCTCGTCGGACGGCGTCTCCACGTTGGGAAACACCGCCGCTTGCGCGGGTGTCACGATCCGCCCCCGGCCCTCCGCCAGGTCGCGCGCACGTTCGAGCAACCGCGCCGGCATCTGCTCGACCGGCATGACCTGATGGACTGCTCCGGCCGTGATCGCGGCCCGCGGCATGGCGTCGTACTTCGCGGTCTCGAGGTCCTGGGCGAGGGTGAGCCCGCCATGCTGCTGGATGGCCTGCAGGCCGGTGGTGCCGTCCGAGCCCGACCCCGAGAGGACGATCCCGATGGCCCGCTCGCCTTGGTCCTCGGCGAGGGCCTGCAAGAAGACATCGATCAGCCCGCGCCGCTCTCCCTCGACCGAGACCACCCGGAAGGAGCCGCCGGAGATACCGAGCGTAGTGCCGGGCGCGATGACGTAGACGTGGTCAGCCACGGCCCGCACTCCGTCCTGGGCCTCGACGACGGGCATGGCCGTTCGGCGTCCGAGAAGCTGGCCCAGCATGCTGGAGTGCTGGGGCGCCAGATGCTGCACCACCACGAAGGCGAGGCCGCAGTCCTTGGGCACATTGGAGAAGAGCTGCTCGAGAGCCTCCAGGCCGCCAGCGGACGCGCCGATGCCCACGATCAGCAGGCGCGGTTCCTGCCCTTGTCCAAGCTCCCCGGTCGATGCGCTCACGTGCGCTGCCTTTCCCGACGCACCGGCTGTGGGAGACGACGGTCTGTCGTCGTGACGCCATGCGTCACGGGGGGGG
>DATJZG010000019.1:0-18448 GCA_035499295.1 Anaeromyxobacteraceae bacterium | reverse complement strand
CCTTCCTCCGCACCTGAAGCGGGCATCGAGGCGGGGGGGACCGGGGCCGCGCTCCTCGCGCGGCCCCTTTCGTTCGCGCGGCGTCGCCGCCTCCCGGGGCCGCCGGCGTCGCGAAGTTGCGGGTGGGGTGTAATCCCGGCATAGGGAGGAGGCGCGCGGAGGCCCATGGTGCACCGAGTTCTCGCCTACATCTCTGCCCTCCTCCTACTCCTTCCCCCGGCGGCCCGGGCGGCCGATCCGACGAGTCGGGTGACCGAGGCTCCCGTCGACGCGCGCCCGGTCCCGGTCCGGGGGAGCCTGAGCCCGCAGGCCGCGGGCCCTGCCGCGGGTGCGGCCGATCCCGCCACCCTCCTCCGCGGGGCCTCGATGCTCTTCTCCCGCTCGCCCGCGCAGCAGGCAGAGCTCGAGGAGCTCCTCGGCGAGCAGCAGGATCCCTCCTCCGCTCGCTACCATCGCTGGCTCACCGCCGACGAGTTCGCGGCCCGCTTCGGCCTCTCTCCCGCCGACGTGGGTGCGGTGGCGAGCTGGCTCCGCTCGCAGGGGTTCACCGTCGAGGGCCAGTCGAGCACCCGGGTCTCCTTCACCGGGACCTTTGCCCAGATCGAGTCCGCCTTCCACACGCGGATGCGCCGCTACCTCCGTGACGGCCGGGAGCACTTCGCCAACTCCACCGAGCTCTCCGTGCCGGCCTCGCTCGCCGGGGTGGTGTCGGGCTTTCGCAACCTCGACGACTTCCGCCCCCGGCCGCGGACCACGGCGCGCAAGGTGGCCCCGGAGTTCACCTCCAGCATCTCCGGCAACCACTTCCTCGCGCCCGAGGACTTCGCCACCATCTACGACGTGAAGGGCCTGTACGCCGCCGGACTCGACGGAGCCGGCGAGAGCATCGCGGTTGTCGGCCAGACCGCCATCGCCCAGTCCGACATCGACGCCTTCCGCGCCGCCTCCGGCCTCTCCCCGAGCACGGTGCGGATGGTGCTCGTGCCCGGCTCCGGGTCGTCGGTGGTGTCCCCGCCGGACGTGGAGGAGGCGGACCTCGACACCGAGTGGTCGGGTGCGGTCGCGAGGAACGCTCAGGTGGTCTTTGTCTACACCGGCTCGAACGGCGCCTACAACGTCTGGGACTCGCTCCAGTACGCCGTCGACCAGAACCTGGCGCCGGTGGTGAGCATCAGCTACGGGGCCTGCGAGGCGGAGTACGGCACCTCGAACGCCCAGGCCCTGCGTCAGCTGGTGCAGCGCGCCGCCGCCCAGGGCCAGACCGTCGTCGCCGCCTCGGGCGACGCCGGGCCCGCCGACTGCGAGGCGAGCTCGGCCACCGTCGCCACCCACGGCCTCGCCGTCGACGTGCCGGCGAGCGTCCCGGAGGTGACGGCGGTGGGCGGGACCCAGTTCGCGGGGGACCTAACCGCTCCCGCCACCTACTGGAGCGCCGCCAACACCGCCGGCGGCGGCTCGGCGCTCTCCTACATCCCGGAGGCGGTGTGGAACGAGACGGCGGGAGGCGGCGGCCTCGCCGCCAGCGGCGGCGGCGCCAGCGCCGTGTTCGCGAAGCCGTCCTGGCAGGTCGGAGCGGGCGTGCCGGCCGACGGCCGGCGCGACGTACCGGACGTGGCCCTCGCGGCCGCCGCCGGCCACGACGGGACCCTCATCTGCTCGCAGGGAAGCTGCGTGAAGGGCTTCCGCGACGCGAACCAGTACTTGACGGTGGTCGGCGGGACCTCGGTCGCGGCCCCCTGCTTCGCCGGCATCGTGGCCATCCTGAACCAGGCGACCGGCTCGGCCCAGGGAAACGTGAACCCCGTCCTCTACCCGCTCGCCGCCTCCACCGCCGCCGCCTTCCACCCCATCACCCAGGGCGACAGCTTCGTCCCCTGCCAGGCCGGCAGCCCCGGCTGCCCGGCCGCGCCTCCCCTCGAGCTCGGCTTCGCCGCGACCGCGGGCTATGACCAGGCGACCGGCCTGGGCTCGGTGGTCGCATCGACGCTCGCCTTCGCCTGGCCCGGCTACAAGCCGCGCGCCGCCACCAGCACCGCGATCGCCTCCTCCGTCGCCACGCCGGTTCTGGGGAGCCCGGTGGTGCTCACCGGCACCGTCTCGTCGGCCTCCGGGGCTCCCACCGGGACGGTCCAGTTCGCCGACGGGGCGCGGAGCCTCGGCTCGCCCGCGGCCCTCGCCGGGGGCACGGCCGTCCTCACCACCAGCGCGCTCGCCGTCGGCGCCCACGCCCTCTCCGCGACCTACTCCGGAGACTCCTCCCACCTCTCCTCGACCGCTCCGGCCGTCGCCGTCACCGTCACCGACTACTCCATCGCCACCTCGCCCCCGACGCTGAGCCTCCCCAGGGGAGGCAAGAGCGCCGCCGCGGTGACGGTGGGCTCCGTGGGCCCCTTCAGCGGGACGGTCCTGCTCTCCTGCGTGGCGCCCGCTGGGATCCAGTGCTCCCTCGCTCCTTCCTCGGTGACGCTCGACCCGTCCGGCCCGACGGGGACCTCCACCCTCACCGTCTCGGCGGCACCGGCGACCTCCACCTCCCGGCCGCCCCGCGGTGGCTCCCGGCTCGCGCTCGCGGCCCTCCTCCTCGCCGCCGCCGGCGCGGTGATCTCCTCGCCGCGGCGGCGCTCCCTCCCGGCGCTCCTCGCCGCGGCCGCGCTCTCGACGGGCGCGGCCGCCTGCGGCTTGAGCCCGTCCTCGGGGGCCGGCGCCACCGTCACGGTGTCGGCCGCGATCGCGAGCGGCGGCGTCTCCCACTCGGTGTCGCTCCCCGTCAACGTCGAGTAGCCTCGCCGGCGCGGTGGCGGTAGAAGGGGGCCGCCATGCCTCCGGTGATGACCGCCACCGCGCTCACCAAGCGATACGGGGGGACCCTGGCCGTCGACGGCATCTCCTTCGAGGTGCGCCGGAACGAGATCCTGGGGCTGCTCGGGCCGAACGGGGCCGGGAAGACCACCACCATCGACATGATCCTAGGCGTGCTCGAGCCCACCTCGGGCGAGATCCGCATCGAGGGCGTCGACTCCCGTTCCCGCAGCCGCGCTCTCGAGCGCACCAACTTCGCCGCCGCCTACGCCCCCTTGCCCGGGAACCTCACCGTGGAGCAGAACCTGCGCGTGTTCGGGCTCCTCTACGGGGTGAGGGGCCTGGGGGCGCGGATCGACGAGCTGGTAGAGGAGTTCGACCTGCAGCCCTTCCGGAAGGTGAAGTGCGGGGTCCTCTCCTCCGGAGAGCAGACCCGGGTGGCGCTCGCGAAGGCGATGCTGAACCGCCCGCGCCTGCTGCTCCTCGACGAGCCCACCGCCTCGCTCGATCCCTCGGTGGCGCGCGACATCCGCGGCCGGCTCCGGGCCTTCGTGGCCGGCGGCGAGGGCGCCGTCCTGTGGACCTCGCACAACATGTACGAGGTGGAGGAGGTCTGTGACCGGGTGCTCTTCCTCTCCCGCGGGCGGATCCTGCTCGAGGGGGACCCCCGGACCCTGCCCGGCCAGCACGGGAAGGCGACGCTCGAGGACCTCTTCGTCGCCCTGGCGAGGGAGCCGCTCGCCCTGGAGCGGGCGTCGTGATCCGCTGGAGCCGGCCCGGGGCCATCGTGCTCCGCCACTTCTACCTGATGCGGGGGAGCCCGGCGCGCGTCCTGCCGCTCTTCGCCTGGGTGGGCGTGGACATCATCCTGTGGGGGTTCATCACCCGCTACCTGAACGCGGTCACCTCGGCCGGGATGAACTTCATCCCGGTGATGCTCGGCGCCGTCCTCCTCTGGGACTTCTTCGCCCGCGTCATGCACGGCGTGGCGACCGCCTTCTTCGAGGACGTGTGGTCGCGGAACTTCCTCAACCTCTTCGCCTCGCCCCTGGCCGTCACCGAGTACGTCACCGGCCTCGTCCTCTCGAGCATCGCCACGAGCTCGCTCGGCCTCGCCGCGATGGTGCTCCTCGCCACCACCCTCTTCGGGCTCTCCTTCCTCGGGTACGGGGTCGCGCTCGTCCCCTTCCTGCTCGTGCTCTTCCTTTTCGGCATCGCGCTCGGGATCGTCGGGAGCGCCCTCGTGCTGCGCTTCGGACCGGCGGCCGAGTGGCTCATCTGGCCCATCCCCGCGCTGGTGTCGCCCTTCGCCGGGGTCTTCTACCCCCTCTCCACCCTGCCGCGCTGGATGCAGTGGCTCTCGCACCTCCTGCCGCCCTCCTACGTGTTCGAGGGGATGCGGGCGGTGGTCTCGGGAAAGGCGGTGTCCTGGACCTCCCTCTGGGGCGGAGCCTCGCTGGCGGTGGGCTACGTCCTCCTCGCCGGGTGGCTCTTCTCCCGCGTCTACCGGCACGCGGTTCGCACCGGGCTCCTGGCGCGCTACAGCGCCGAGAGCGTGAACTAGGGTCGCGGGGCGGAGCGCGCCGCCCCGCCCCGGGCTAGAAATCGGAGGAGGGAGGCGAGGGCGCCCCCTTCGCGCCCCTTCGACTCTTGGAGAGGTATGGACCTATCGCGGTGGGTGCAGGAGCTCCGAAGGCGGCGCGTCTTCCGGGTGGTGGTGGGCTACGGCATCGCCACCTTCGCGATCCTCCAGGTCGTCGAGCCGGTGATGCACGGGCTGCACCTCCCCGAGTGGATCCTGAGCCTGGTGGTCGTGGCCCTGGGGCTGGGATTCCCGGTGGCGGTGGTGCTCGCCTGGGCCTTCGACCTGCGCTCCACCGGCATCGAGCGGACGCCCCCCTCGAGCTCTCCCGGGCCCCGCGGCAGCCCGCTCACGCTCGTCCTCGTCGGCCTGGGGGCGGCGGCCGCCGCCCCCAGCCTCCTCTACTACTTCTTGTGGCGAGGGGGCTCCGAGCGGTCGCACCTCGTCCTCGCGCTCCTGGCCCTGGGGGCGGGGGTGGGCACGGTCGCCCTGCTCCTGCGCACGCGGCCCGGCCGCGCCGCCGAGGCGGGCGCGGGAGCGGCCGATCGCTCCACCGCCGTCCTCCCCTTCGCGGACCTGAGCCCTTCGAAGGACCAGGACTACTTCTGCGACGGCATCGCCGACGAGCTCCTGAACGCGCTCTGCGGGGTCGCCGGGCTGCGGGTGGCGGCGCGAAGCTCCTCCTTCCAGTTCAAGGGAAGGGCGGTGGACAGCCGCGAGGTCTCGCGGCTGCTCGGGGTCTCGACGCTCCTCGAGGGGAGCGTGCGCAAGTCGGGGAACCGAGTCCGGGTCACCGCGCAGCTCGTGAACGGGGCCGACGGATACCAGCTCTGGTCGGAGGCCTTCGACCGCGCCCTGGACGACATCTTCGCCATCCAGGAGGAGATCGCGCGGGCGGTGGTGCGGGCGCTGAAGCTCTCCTTCAGCTCGCCGGCCGGGACCCGCTTCCGGCGCGCCGGCACCCACAACCTGCAGGCCTACGAGATGTACCTGAAGGGGCGGCAGTTCCTCATGAGCATCTCCGAGGCCGGGAACCAGTTCGCGGTGCAGATGTTCCGCGGGGCGATCGAGCTCGACGCCGGCTTCGGGCTCGCCCACTGCGGGCTCGCGGACACCTGCTTCATGCTCCTGCAGTGGCACCTCGACGAGGGGCACGCCGGGGAGCTCCGCGCCGAGGGGCTCGCCGCCAGCGAGGAGGCACTGCGGCTCGACCCCGACCTCGCCGAGGCCCACGTGTCGCGGGCGAACATGCTGTCGCTCGTCGGCCGGGCGGAGGAGGCAGAGCGCGACTTCCGGCGGGCCCTCTCGATGAACCCGGCCCTGCCCGACTCCTGGTACTTCTACGCCCGCCACCTCTACGCCGCCGGCCGCCACGACGAGGCGGCGCGGGCGTTCGAGGAGACCGCGCGCCGGAACCCCGACGACTACTCGGCGCTGTGCCTCCTCGTGAGCCTCCACCACGGCCGCGAGCAGGCGGCCCAGGCCGCCTCGGCGGCGAGCCGCGCCCTGTCCGCGGTGGAGCGGCGCCTGCGCCTCAACCCCGACGACGCGCGCGCGCTCTACATGGGGGGATGCGTCGACGTCCTGCTCGGGGACCGGGCCCGCGGTCTGGCCCGGCTCGCCCGCGCCCTGGAGCTGCGCCCGAACGACTTCGCCACCCTCTACAACGTGGCCTGCGGTTACGCCCACGCCGGGGAGTATGACCGCTCGCTCGACATCCTCGACCGAGCGGTCGCCACCGGGAGGGGCTTCCGCACCTGGATGGAGCGGGACGGAGACCTGGACCCGCTGCGCGGCTACCCGCGCTTCCGGGAGATCCTCGACCGCGTGAAGGCCTAGCCGGCCCGGGAGGGCGGCGCGGCGCGACGTCAGAAGCGGATCTCCGGGCCGAAGAGCAGCTGCAGGGTGGAGACGAAGGAGCCGTTCAGGCCGCCGACCTCGAAGACGACGTCGAGCCCCAGGCCCACCGGCGACTGGGGGAGGAAGGAAACTCCCCCTCCGATGCGGGCCGCTCCCCCGGTCTGGGTGGACGAGGCGTAACCGCTGCTGCTGATGGTCGCGATGTAGAGGCCGGCGCCGAGCCGCAGCCGGGGGCGGGCGGTCGCGTACGGGCTCCCGCGGAACAGGACCAGGTAGTCGAGGTGCGGCTCCCAGACCGTGGTGCTCACCGAGTTGTAGCTCCCCCACGTGACGTCGGCGCCCACGGTCACCGCGCTCGCGCGCGAGAGGGCGAGGTCGAGGTCGGCGTTCACGATGGGGAGCACCGTCGCGTAGCCTCCCCCACACGGGTAGACGTAGCCCGGGGAGTACCCGCAGTAGTAGCCGGCGCTCACGAACGCGATGCCGCCCGAGATGCGGAAGGCGTTGTCCCGGGCCGGCGGCGAGGGCTGCGGAGCGGGGTAGTAGACCGGGGGCGGGGGTGGCGGCGGAGGTGGGGGTCTCGGGTAGTAGTACTGCGCGGCAGCCGTCCGGGCGGAAAAGAGGAACAGCGAGGCCGCCAGGATTCTCGAGGGCGACGCCATGTCGGTGAACTCCTTCGGCCCCTCGGTCTCGCGCTCACCCGGGGAGATACCGCGGAGCCCCCCCGGCCGCCGTCCCGCCCGCCCCTTCCGGGGCCCCGGTCAGCGGGGAGGGGGCGGAAGCCCCGGGGGCGGTGGACCGCCCATTCCCGGCGGAGGGCGAGGGAGGTGCCCCATCCCCGGGCCTCCCGGCATTCCGAAGGGCGGCGCGCGGCCCTCCATCTCGTCGAAGCGCTTCTGCTGCTCGGGGGTGAGGAGGGCCCTCACCTCTCGATGGGTCTCGTCGAGGACGGCACGCATGCGCGGATAGGACTCGCGCAGGATGGACTCGAGCTCGGGCCGGTGCCGGTCGAAGATCTCGCTCGCCTTCCTCTCCTGCTCGGGGGAGAGGCCGAGGGCGGCGAGGTGCGGCGGCAATCCCGGGCCCGGCCGGGGAGGGGGTCCGCGGTCCGGCGCCGCCCATCGGTAGAAGCCCACTCCGGCGGCCGCTCCCGCCACGAAGGCGGAGAGGACCACGAGGGCCGAGAGGAGGTGAATCCTGCGGGTGGTGGCGTCAGCGAGCGGCACGGTCGGCTCCCATGGCGGCGATGGCCTCGGCGGTCGCCGGCGCCTCGTCCTGCAGCATCCAGGAGGTGGTCGAGAGCACCGGGTCGGCGGCGCCCGCCGCCGCGGCGGGCCGGCCGGCGCCGGCGAGGAGGGAGGGCGCCCAGGCGAGGGCGACGAGGGCGGCGGCGATCGCCAGCATGGGGCGCCAGGAGGCGGCGATGGCGACGAGGACCCGGCTCACGGGAGCCGGGCGTGCCCTGCGGGCGAGGACGCCCTTCACGAGCTCCTCCCACCGGTCCGGCTCGCGGCTCGGGTCGAGGGCGGAGAGGTCGAGCTTGTCAGGGTCCATCGCGGGCCTCCTCCGGAGGTCCCTCGAGCAGAGCGCGCAGGGCCTTCCGGGCTTGGAAGAGGTGCTGGCGGGAAGCGACCTCGGTGAGCTCGAGCGCCGCCGCGATCTCGGCGTGGGTCCAGCCCTCGAGGTCGTGGAGCAGCGCCACCTCGCGCTGCAGGGCGGAGAGGCGGGCCATGGCGGCGAGGAGCTGCCGGCGGAGCGCGCTCCCCTCGGCCTCCCCGCGCGCGAACGGCTCTGCCGGCGCCGCGCGCTCGAGGGCGCGGCCGCGGGCGCGCGCCCGCTCCAAGGCGTTGAGGGCCTGGCGCCTCACGATCTGCAGGAGCCAGCCGGCGAAGCGCTCGGGTTCGCGGCAGGTCTCGAGCCGCCCGAGCGCGAGGGCGAAGGAGTCCTGGGCGACGTCCTCCGCCTCGGCGACGTCCCTGAGGACGGCGAGCGCCACCAGGTACGCCGGCCGCAGGTGACGGCGGACCAGGGCCTCGGCGGCGCCCGGGTCGCCGGAGAGCGTGCGTGCGACGAGCGCACCGTTCGAGTCCTCTTTCGGCATTCCCGCCCGGCCCGCCGCCGGGGCGGGTCCGGGAGCGAGAGAGGGTAACCCGACGGGAGGCCCCGCCGCCTCGGAGGAAGGGCGCCTCCGGGGCGGCGGCGGCCGAGCGGCCCCGGGGAGGGTCAGGGCCGCTCCGGAGGAGGCCCGCTCGGTGCGCAGGCGAGCGGCGAGCCCTCGGGGCCGGACCGGCAGGTCCCGCTCAGGGTGTGCCCGCCGTGCGAGACGCTGCAGGCGGTTCCCTCCGCGAGGCCGCTGCAGGCCTCGAACGCCTCCGGGGGCGGACGGTGGTGAGGGTGGGGCGGCAGGCAGGCGGCCGCCTCGCCGTTCGGTCCGGTGACGCACTTCCCGGTCATCTCGCGTCCGTCCGGCGCGGTGAACGAGCAGGCCGCCCCCACCTGTAGGCTGGCGCAGGCCTGCAGGGCCTCCGCCGGGGGGCCCCCCGGCGGCAAGGAGGGCTGTGCGCGCGCGCCAGCGGCGAGGGCGAGCCCGGCGAGGAGGGCGAGCGGTCTCAGGGTGTGGAAAGTCATGCGATCTCCTTCGGTGGGGTTCGCTCGAAAGGGAGCGGTCCATCACCTGGGAAGACCGCCGACCGGCGGCTTTCGTTAGGGCGAGCGATCCCCGGGGCCGGGGGCGAGGGCGCGGGCGGCCCTAGTCCGGGTCGGGGAGGGAGACGTCCTGCGGCTCGTCGTCCGCCTTGGCGCGAAGCTTGAGGAGGCCGTGGGTCTCGAGCTGCCGGATGCGCTCGCGAGTGAGGTTGAGGAGCGATCCGACCTCCTCGAGCGTGACCCCTCCCCGGTCGGCCACGTCGAGCGCGCACGTCTCCTGGAGATCCCAGAGCTCCTGGTCGGGGAAATTGAGCTTGATGGACCCGGTGCTGGGGTTGATGTCGAGGTAGAGGTGGTGCTTGCAGGAGATGAAGGGGCAGGGCCTGGGCCCGTTCACGCACTCGGCGCGGACGCGCGGCCGCATCGCCTCGACCTCCTCGATGGCCGCCTCGATCTCGGGGTCCGGCAACTCGTTGGCCTTGGCCTGGCGCATCTCGCGGGCGATGGCCTTGCGCGACAGGGTGCGCGAGCGGCGGCGTCCAGGGTTCCGCTCCAGCGCCGGCGTCGGATCCGGAGTGGCCTCGTTCCACACATCAGGAGTCGGCTGGATGATCCCCACGTGAGCCTCTCTTCGCCCAAGCTGGCGTCGAGCCCCGTGACCGCGCGTCATTGCGCCGCCCAGCAGGCGTCGGACGAGATGGGTCTGCAAGATGCCGGCCCGCGGACCCCTGCGGCGGGGTGGCGAGGAATGCCGCGAGACAGCGGCGATCCCGGCGCGACCGGGCCCTCGCGCTCACCCGGTTCGGAGGCACCCTGGGTCGCGATCGACTCGGAAGCGAACGGGCGGATCTGTCGGCCGCGGGGGCCCGCGGCCGCACCGCGAGGCGATCGCCCGCCGGGCATCCGACATGGTGGGTGCAGGTGCGCATCCACCGGCACAATCGACTTCTTACCGGGCGACCGGGGCAACCCGAACGACTCAGCCGCCCCGCTTGATCGCCGGAGGGAACCGGGCCGAGTGTGGGGGCGACCGGCATCGGGAGGGACCGGCGAAGGCAGGCATCATGGCCAAGATGATGATCAGAAGGTTCGCGACGCCGGACGAGACGCGGCAGTTCGCCGCGAAGGGGCGGACGGAGATCCTGAACTTCGGCAACGGCATCGTCGGTCGCGGCATCTTCGAGCCCGGGTGGAAGTGGTCGAAGCATGCGCGGCCCATCACCAAGACGCCGAGCTGCATGGCCTCCCACGCGAGCTACGTGGTCTCCGGCAGGATGCGCATCGTCATGGACGACGGGACCGAGGCCGAGATTGGCCCGGGCGACTACGCGCTCATCCCTCCCGGCCACGACGCCTGGACGGTAGGGAACGAGACCTGCGTCACGGTGGACTTCGCCGGCATGCTGGGCGACCGGCGCCCGGAGCTGTCGCGAATCGACACGGGGGCGGACGAGCACCCCGGCATGCACTGACTAGGCGGGGACGATCCCCGACACCACCGGGACGAGCCAGGCGGCGTAGCTCGTGGGGTCGCGCAGGATGGCGATCTGCTCGTCGAAGTGGGCGGTCACCTCGGCTGCGGTCATGCCGCAGTGCTCGGCGACGGTCGCCGCGTAGCCGTCGCGCCAGGCTTTCCAGATGGCGGCGAACACCTCCCTGCGGACGCGGAGGACGTCGACCACCACGTAGTCGACCGCGACGGAGGCGAGGCCGAGCCCGGCGAGGATGGCGGGGGCCCTCCGTCCGATGAAGAGGTCGATCCCGAGCGCCCTCCCGTACCGCTCCGGCACCTCCTTCCAGAAGGCGGCGGCCCCGAGCGGGCTCGGGGGGAAGAAGACCATCCCGTAGTCCTCGGCGATGAGGTGCACCCGCCCGCCGGGTCGCGTCACCCGCACCAGCTCGGCGATGGCGCGCTCGGCGTGGGGGATCGCCTGGAGCACGTGGCGGCAGACGGTGAGGTCGAACGACGCCGGGGGGAGCCCGAGGCCGAACAGGGTCCGGTTCTCGAAGCGCACCCGGTTGCCGAGATGGCGCGTGCGCTCCCGCGCCCGCTCCAGGTGGGCGTCGAGGACGTCCACCCCGAGCACCGTCGAGCCCGGGAACTCCTCCGCCAGGCGCGCCGAGGCCTCGCCGGTCCCGCAGCCGGCGTCGAGGATATGCGCAGAGGGCGGCGGCGCGTGGCGGCGGAAGATCGCCACCTCCTGGGGCCAGATGGCGAGAGCCTGCGCCTCGAGGTTGCGCACCATCGACTCGTCGGCCATCTCGCGGGCCTGGGGGTTCAGATCCTGGGTCACGCTCGCGGGAGAATTAAGGCCGGCGCCCGGGCCCGGCAACCCCCCCCCGCGTCCACCGAGGGGAAACGGCCCCTCAGGCGAAGAGGTCGCCGAGCCGCTTGCGGACCGAGGCGCTCGCAGCCGGGTTGGGAGAGGCGGCGGCTCCCGCCGCCGCGCCCGTGGGGGCGCCGGTCGCCTCGTCGAAGGCGGCGCGCACCGGGGGCGGCAGGAAGCGGGTGAGCTGCGCGTAGGAGTGCTTCCCGCCCGCCCCGGCGGGCCGGTCGTACCAGCGCAGCGGGAAGAGCACCGACAGGTGGTCCCGGGCCCGGGAGAGCGCGACGTAGAGGAGGCGCAGTTCCTCGTCGAGCTCCTCCGCGCTGCCGGCGGCGAGGTCGGAGGGGATGTTTCCGTCGGCGGCGTGGATGAGGTAGACGGCGTCGAACTCCAGCCCCTTCGCCGAGTGGATGGTGCTGAGGACGAGATAGTCGTCGTCGAGGGACGGGGGGCCGGCGAGCTCCTGGGTCGACTGGGGCGGATCGAGCGTCAGCTCGGCGAGCATCGCCGCCCGGTCGGAGAAGGCCGCTGCCGCCTGGGCCAGCCGGTCGAGGTCGGAGAGGCGCGCCTCGGAGTGGTCGTAGCGCGCCTCGCACAGCGGGGCGTAGAAGCCTCGCACCCGCTCCACCTGTGCGGGGAGCGCGGGAGCGGCCGGCCCGGAGAGGTCGAGGCAGAGGGAGACGAGCTCGCGCCACGGCTCGCGGGCCGCGGAGGGGGGGCGGGCGGACCGCCAGGGCCCGAAGTGCCCTGCAGTGGCGACGGGCGCGTGGAGCGCGCGCGCCGACTTGGGACCGATGCCGGGGAGGAGGGAGAGCACCCGCATCCCGGCGAGCAGGTCGCGGGGGTTCTCGACGAGTCGCAGGAAGGCGAGGAGGTCGCGCACGTGCGCGGCCTCCAGGAAGCGGAGCCCGCCGTACTTGTGGAACGGGATGCCGCGACGGCCGAGCTCGATCTCCAGCTGGGCGCTGTGGTGCGAGGCGCGGAAGAGGACCGCCTGGCGCCGGAGGTCGATTCCCTGCTCGCGCCGCTCCAGGACGCGCTTCACCACGAGCTCGGTCTGCTCCTCCTCGTCCCGGCAGGTGACGAGCTCGGGTCGCTCGCCCCCTGGGCGCGCCGACCAGAGCTCCTTCGCGTGCCGCTCCCGCGCCTGGGCGATCACCCGGTTCGTCGCCGCGAGGAGCGGAGGCGTGCTGCGGAAGCTCTGCGTCAGGACCACCGTTCTCGCCGACGGGTAGCGGGCCGGGAAGTCGAGGATGTGGCGCACCGTGGCGGCGCGGAACGAGTAGATCGCCTGGGCGTCGTCTCCCACCACGGTGAGGCCGCGGCCGCCGGGGCGCAGGCGCTCGAGCAGGCTGGCCTGGAGAGCGTTGGTGTCCTGGTACTCGTCCACCAGCACGGCGTCGAAGCGCTCGCGCACCGATGCCCCCGCCGCCGGGTCGGCGAGCAGACCGTCGGCGAAGCACAGCAGGTCGTCGTAGTCGAGCACGTTGTGCTCCGCCTTCCGCCCGGTGTAGGCGCGGAACAGGGTCTTCAGCCCCTCGGCGTGCTCCCGGCACCAGGGGAAGGCGCGCTCCAGGAGGTCCGGGAGCGGGACCTGCGAGTTCACGCAGCGGCTGTAGACGTCGAGGCAGGTGGCCTTGCGGGGGAAGCGGCGCTCACCGCCGGCGAGGTCGAGCTCGGCGCGGAGGAGGTCGAGCAGGTCCTCGGAGTCGGCCCGGTCCTGCACGGTGAAGCCGGCGGGGAGGCCGATCTGCTCTCCGTGGAGGCGGAGGAGCCGGAGCGCCACCGCGTGGAAGGTGCCGCCCCACACCCGGCCCGAGGCGGCCCGCTCGCCAGGCTCGCGGCGCAACAGCCCGTCCGCCCGCCGGAGCATCTCCTGGGCGGCGCGCCGGGCGAAGGTGAGGAGCAGGATCCGCTCCGGCCGTATGCCGCGCTCGATGAGGTGGGCGACGCGGTGGGCGAGGGTGGTCGTCTTCCCCGTCCCGGCGCCGGCGACGACGAGGAGGGGCTCGTCCCCGTGGAGGACGGCGGCGCGCTGGCGCTCGTCGAGGGCGTCGAGCCTCACCGGGGAAAGGGTAGCGCGGCCCCGCGCTCTGCTCAAGTGTTCACCCCGCAAGGCGTTCAGTGCGAGCCGCATCCCCCGAGCCTTGGTCCGCCGGCCAATGGACCCATGCGGGCCTTGTTCCGACGCGGCCGGGCCCGTATGCGCCGTCCTTGTCCCAATGACCAAGAACGAGCGACCGGAGCCGAGGGCGGTCGACGACGCGGCCATCCTGGCTGCGGCGGCTCGCCTCTTCCGCGAGAAGGGGTTCGAGCGGACCACGCTGCGCGAGGTGGCGAGGGCGGCCGGGATCCTCCCCGGCAGCCTGCACTACCGCTACCCGGCGAAGGAGGAGCTCCTCCTCGAACTCATGCGCCGGGCGGTGTCGCTGCTCACCGCCTCGGTGCGGGCCGCCATCGACGAGTGCCGGGACCCGGTGGAGCGCATCCGCCAGGCGCTCCGCGCCCACCTCCGCCTCCTCCTCTCCGGCGACGACATGGTCTTCACGCTGCTCTTCGAGTGGCGGTCGCTCCGGGGCCCGGCGCGCGCGGAGATGGTCCGGCTGCGCGACCAGTACGAGGCGCTCTGGGAGGGGCTCCTCTACGCCGCCGCCGGCACCGGCCGGGTGCGGGCCGGCGTCGACCTGCAGCTGCTGCGGCTGCTCGGGTTCGGGGCGGTGAACTGGGTGGCCACCTGGTACGCGCCCGGCGGGCGCATGAGCCACGAGCAGATCGCCGACGCCTTCTGGGCCTACCTGGGGCTCGGCGTGCTGAAGCCGTCGGCGGAGCGGGGAGCGGCGTGAGCCGGCCGCCCGCTACCGGGAGCCACCTCCCGGGCGCCGAGCCCGCGCCTGGGGCCGGGGCGCGCTCGCCGCGGGCGGGACTCCCCGCGGCCGGATCGGCGGCCGCTGAGGTCGGCTCGCCGGAGGGACACCATGGGCTACCTTTCCATCTTTCGAGGAGGGCTGTTCGACGGGGCCACCGTGCTCGTCACCGGCGGCGGCAGCGGCATCGGGCGCTGCACCGCCCATGAGCTCGCCTCGCTTGGGGCGCACGTGGTCCTCGTCGGGCGCAGGCCCGAGAAGCTCGCCCGCGTGCAGGCGGAGCTGCGCGAGGACGGCTTCGACTCCTCCGCGCACGCCTGCGACATTCGAGTGGAGGAGGCCGTCCGCCAGGCGGTGGACGCGGTGGTGGCGGCGCGCGGCCGCGTGCACGGCCTCGTGAACAACGCCGGCGGCCAGTTCCCGGCTCCGCTCTCGCAGATCAGCCAGAAGGGGTTCGAGACGGTGGTGCGGACGAACCTCGTCGGGGGCTTCCTCCTGGCCCGCGAGGTGGTGGCCCAGTCGATGGGGGAGCACGGCGGCGCCATCGTGAACATCGTCGCCGACATGTGGCGCGGCATGCCCGGGATGGGCCACTCGGGTGCGGCGCGCGCCGGGATGGTCAACCTCACCCAGACGATGGCGGTGGAGTGGGCGGCGCTCGGGGTCCGGGTGAACGCGGTCGCCCCCGGCTGGATCGCCTCGAGCGGGCTCGACCACTACGACGCCGGGATCCGGGAGGCGGTCCTCCCGCGCCTGAAGGAGGCCGTGCCGCTCAAGCGCCTCGGCACCGAGGCCGAGGTGAGCGCCGCCATCTGCTTCCTGCTGAGCGAGGCGGCGGCCTTCGTCACCGGCGCCTGCCTCCGCGTCGACGGGGGGGCGCCCCTCGCGAGCGAGGTCTTCCCCTCGCTCCCGGTCGCGCGGCAGAGCTCCTTCCACGGGTTCCACCGCGAGGTGGTGCCGGAGGCGCTCCGGCCCGCCGGCTCCGCCCCCGCCGGCCCGAGGGGGACCTGACCGTGGAGTTCGCCTTCGCGCCCGAGCAGCTCGAGCTCCGGGAGCAGGTGCTCCGCTTCGCGCGCCGGGAGATCGCGCCCCGGGTCCGGGAGCACGACCTGCGCGGGGAGTTCGACCGGCAGTCGTGGAGGCGCCTGGGGGAGATGGGCGTCCTCGGGCTGCACCTCCCCCCCGAGTACGGCGGCGGCGGCGCGAGCGTGCTCTCCTGCGTGGCAGTGGGCGAGGCGCTCGGGGAGGCCGGGGTGGACGGCGGGCTCGCGCTCTCCTACGGCGCGCACTCCTTCCTGTGCGCGGACGCGATCGCGGCGCACGGGACCGAGGCGCAATGCCGCCGCTTCCTGCCGCGGCTCGCCACCGGGGAGTGGGTGGGGTGCATGGCGCTCACCGAGCCCGGCGCCGGGTCGGACGTGGCCTCGATCGCCACCCGCGCCGAGAGGAGCGGTTCCGGCTACCTCCTGAACGGCCGGAAGCTCTTCATCACCAACGGCGGGATCGCCGACCTGGCGGTGGTCTACGCCAAGACCGACCCCTCGGCCGGCCACGCCGGCCTCTCCGCCTTCGTGGTCGAGAGGGGGACGGAGGGGTTCTCCGCCGGCCGGGACCTCCACAAGCTCGGGATGAGGAGCTCGGTGACGAGCGAGCTCGCCTTCGAGGACTGCCTCGTGCCCGCCGAGAACCGCCTCGGGGAGGAGGGGGAGGGGTTCGGGATGGCGATGGAGACGGTGGAGTGGGACCGCAGCACGCTGCTCGCCCCGCTCCTCGGGCAGCTCCAGTTCCTCGTCGATCGCTGCTGCGGCTACGCGAGCGAGCGGGTGCAGTTCGGCCGCCCCATCGCGAGCTTCCAGGCGGTGAAGCACAAGATCGCCGACCTCAAGATCCTGCTCGAGGCAGCGCGCGCGCTCGTGTACCGGGTCGCCTGGTGCAAGGACCAGGGGCGGCCGGTGAACCCCCTCGAGGCCGCCTGCGCCAAGCTCTTCCTCGCCGACGCGTCGCTCGGTCCCACCAGCGACGCCCTCGTCCTCCACGGCGGCTACGGCTACTGCCACGAGTACGAGGTGGAGAGGGTCTTCCGGGACGCCCGGCTGGCGGCCATCGGCGGCGGGACCTCCGACATCCAGAAGCTCGTCCTCTCGCGGCTGCTCGCGGCGACGGAGGGCTAGGACCAGCATGGACTTCGAGATCCCCGAGACCGAGGCGGAGGCCGAGCGCCGCGCGGCGGACTTCGCCCGGACGCGCGCGGCCGAGCTCGGACGGATGGCGGACCTCGACCGCGCGGTGCTCCGGGACCTGCTCGCCTCCGCGGAGCGCGCCGGGGCGGGCGGCGGCTCCATGGCGGCGCGCCTCGCCTGGGCTCGCGCCTCCCTCCCGCTCTTCCTCTCCGTCGAGGCCACCCGCCACATGCGAGACCTGGTCCACCGGGTGGGGTCGGAGGCGCTCTCCCGGCTCGTCCGGGAGGACCGGGTCGGGGCAGTGGCCCTCGCCGGCCCCGCCGGAGCGGGGCCCGCCGCGCTCAGGCGAGCGGGAGGGGGCCTTCGCCTCTCGGCCCGCAAGTCCTTCGTGACGAACGGTCCCCTGGCGGACCGGATCGCCGTCTTCGCCGAGGCGGAGGGGCGAGAGGTCGTGTGCCTCGTCGCTCCCGGCGAGGAGGGCGTCGAGGTGGGGAGGGGGATGGACCTCATGGGCCTCGGGGGACTCGCGGTCGCGAGCCTGACCCTCGAGGACGCCCCGGTCTCCCCGGACCGGGTGCTCGGGCCGCTCCCGGATCGGTCCGCGAGCGCGCGCTACCTCCGCGACGCCAACCTGACCCTCGCGACCGGCGCCGCCGGGCTCCTCCGCTCCGCCCTCTCCGCGGCGAGCCGCCACGCCCTCGCGCGCGAGCGCGACGGGCGCCCGCTCTTCTCCCGGCAGGAGGTGGCGTTCCGGCTCGCCGAGGTGCTCTCCCTCGCGGAGGCCGCCGAGCTCCTCTGCCACCGGGCGGCCTGGATGGCCGACGCCTCCGACCCCGAGGCCGACACCGTCGTCCGCTGCGCCAAGGTGTTCTGCACCGAGAGCGCGGAGCGGGCCGCGTCCGCCTGCCTCCAGGTCATGGGCGGGGAGGGGTACCGGCGCGACAACCCGGTCGAGCGCGCCTACCGGGACGCGAAGGGCCTAGCCCTCTCCGGGACCACGCTGGAGGTGGCCCGGATGGAGATCGCCGACGCGCTTCTTGCCCGGGCCTAGGAAAGGAGGAGACCGTGGACGTCATCCCCACCGCCGTCGACACCCGGAGCGCCGAGTACGCGGAGAACCGGGCGGCCATGGAGGCGCTCGTGGCCGACGTCCGCCGCGAGCTGGAGCGAGCCCGCTCGGAGCGCTCGGAGCGGGCCCGCAAGCGCAACGAGGAGCTCGGGAAGCTCAGCGTCGAGCAGCGGCTCGAAAGGCTCCTCGACCCCGGGACGCCGTGGCTCGAGATCGGCGCCCTCGCCGCCCGCGGGATGTACGAGGGCGACGTCCACGGCGCAGGGAGCCGCGCCGGCATCGGGGTGGTGCACGGCCGCGAGGTGGTGGTGCACGCAAACGACCCGACCATCAAGGGCGGCGCCGTGTACCCCATGGGGGTGAAGAAGACGCTGCGAGTTCAGGCCATCGCCATGGAGAACCAGCTTCCCATGGTCATGCTGGTGGACTCCGGGGGCGCTTACCTGCCGCTGCAGTCGGAGATCTTCCCGGACGCCGACGACGGCGGGCGCATCTTCTACAACCAGGCGCAGATGTCGAAGATGAACGTCCCCCAGGTCACCGCGGTGATGGGGCTCTGCACCGCCGGGGGGGCCTACATCCCGGCCATGTCCGACCACGTCGTCCACGTGAACCGGACCGGCGCCGTCTTCCTCGGCGGCCCGCCGCTCGTGCGCGCCGCGACCGGGGAGGAGGTCACCGCCGAGGAGCTCGGCGGTGCCGAGGTGCACTGCCGCGAGTCCGGGGTCTCCGACTACTTCGCCGCGGACGACGCCGACGCCATCCGGATCGTCCGTGGCATCCTCGAGTGCCTGCCCGGGGAGGGGAGCGCCGCCGGGCCGGAGCGCGCCGCCCGCGCGCCCCTCTATGATCCGGCCGAGCTCTACGGCATCGTCCCTCGCAACCTCTCCCGGCGCTACGACGTGCGCGAGGTCCTGGCCCGCCTCGTCGACGGCTCGCGCTTCCTCGAGTTCAAGGCTCTCTACGGGGAGACGCTGGTGTGCGGCCTCGCCTACCTCCACGGGTACGAGGTCGGCATCCTGGCCAGCAACGGCGCGCTCTTCTCGCCCAGCGCCCTCAAGGCGGCGCAGTTCGTCCAGCTCTGCGACCGGCAGGGGATCCCGCTCGTCTTCCTGCAGAAC
>DATJZG010000018.1:0-65321 GCA_035499295.1 Anaeromyxobacteraceae bacterium | reverse complement strand
GAGCGAGCGAGCACGCTCATCACCTCGAACCGCCCGGTCGACGACTGGGGCAAGCTCCTCGGCGACGTGCCCGCCGTGAGCGCCATGCTGGACCGACTCCTTCACCACGCCCACGTGCTCAAGTGCGGCCCGCGCAGCTGGCGGACCAAGCACGCCGGCTTGCAGCAGGAGGCCGCCGCAGGTTAGAAGCCAACCGGTCCCGGGTCCTGGCCGTTGGCCGGTTTTGACCCGTCCACCATTGGCCGGTTTTCACCTGTCCACCGAGGTAGAACCGTTCCGTGGTCTTCTTCGACCGGTGGCCGAGATAGCTCGCGACGGCCGACGGATCGGTGCCCCCGTTCACTGCGTGCGTGGCGACCGAAGCGCGGATCATCCCTGGCGTGAACACGGGGATCCCGACCTCACCGTCGGGGCGCTTCACTGTGGCGCACGCGCTCTTGACGGCCCGGAAGTACCAATCGCGCGAGAATGACCCATGCTCCCGGAGCGCCTTGGCCGCCTCGACAACGTCGGCTGAGACACGGCTCCGGATCGAGTCGCCCGACTTGTGCCGAGGGCATACGAGCACAGCCGCGACGCCCTCCTGTACGACGTTCTTGGGAAGAGGCTCGATCGTGCCCCCGGCGGCGAACCGCATGACTTCGGTGACGTGCCACGCCGTCCCGGCTTGGACAGCGAGAACATGCCGCCACGGAGCCGTGAGGTGCTCGATCACGAGCCCGATGTGATCGGACGGGACGACCTTTGAGCGCCGGTTTTGCTCCGGCTCCGGCTCGCCGAACACGAGACGGCCATGCACAGGATCTTCCGTCAGGGAGAGGTCGCACTCTAGCCGGAGCCAACGGTAGAGCGCGAGAAGCACCGCTCCCCGCTGGCGCTGGGCAGTCGCGTCCTTCAGCGGCGGGCGGATGTGGTCTTGGAAGCTGGCGCGCCGGAGGTCGACGCCTTCGAGCCTCTTCTGCCACCATTCGAGATACAGCTTTTGCTCATGCACCCAGATCCGGGTGTTCCCCCTCCCGCCCTCTTTCTTCGGCTTCGCTGACCATTCGAGGAAGGCGAGGCGCAGCTTGTCGTCGAGGAAGATCGGATCAGCCCGAACCACTCCGCGGGGATTGAAGCCCTCCGGGTCGGCCTCGAACCGGCGAAGCTGGGCGACGGCCGCTGCCTCGTTCCGGGCTCGCGTGGAGATGACGTAGCGCCGACCGTTCACGCTCCGGCGGATGACGTAGACGCGACGCCCGTTCGTGTCGAGCCGCCAGAAGCCGCCCTCCCACGTCCGTTCCTCTTGGGTCCCATCAGCCATGATCCACCTCCAAGTGGATCAGAAGTGGATCACGGCGCTATCAGAAAAGCAACGGGCGGCTCGGCTATCCACCGAACCGCCCGTTTTCGTTCTGCCATTTGGTGGACCCGACCGGGATCGAACCGGTGACCTTCTGAATGCCATTCAGACGCGCTCCCAGCTGCGCCACGGGCCCTTTATCTCACGATTGCGTTGCCGCCTCTTCCTCCAGGCGCTTCAGATGCTCCCGGTGCGCCGCCAGCCTTTGCACGAGCCCATCCACCTCGCGAATCGCCTCTCGAAGCTCTTCTGCCGGGTGGGCTCCGCCCTGCCGCACGACCTCGTAGTAACTCTCACCGAGCGCGAGGAATCGCCGGTCGAGCTCGCGCCTAGCGAAGGTGGCGTCGAGCTTCTCCTTGCCCACTTGCGACCGGTGGACGATTCGGTCCCTCAACCCGAACAGGAATTCCCGGATGGTCACTTACCTCTCCCGAGCGGCCAAGTCCGCGACAGGAGCGGGCTTTCTAACGCGCCCCACCTGCTCCGTCAAGCGGCTTGTCGCTCCCCTGCGCGGATTCCTCCGCGTCGTCCGGACCTTCGGCCCCGCCCGGCCCTTCGGGCGCCGCCGCCCCCTTCCTGTCGCCAGCGCGGGTGCCCCCTCGCGCTCGACCTGCGCCATGAAGAAGCCCGCCCCTTCCTGCCGGTGCGGCCACCGCCTCGTTTCTGCGGCGAGGGAGAAGCCCGCGTGCCCGGCCAGGAAACGCTCCACCACCTCCTCCCCCTCTTCTCTGAAGAGCGAGCAGGTCGCGTACACGAGCCGGCCCCCTTTCCGGACCCGGGGGGCCGCCCGATCGAGGATGGCGAGCTGGCCCTCGCGGAAGCGGGAGACGGCCGCGTCGTCGATCCGCCAGCGGGCGTCGGGTTCCCGGGCGAGAGCGCCGGAGCCGCTGCAGGGCGCGTCCACGAGCACCCCGTCGAACGTTCCCGCGGGCTCGCTTCGCGAGACGAGGACCTCGAGCCCGGCCCGCCGGGCCCGCCGCGGCAACTCCGACAGCCTCCGGGGGTTCGCGTCCCAGGCGGTGACTCGCGCGCCCAACGCCGCGAGACCCAGGGCCTTCCCGCCGCTCCCGGCGCAGAGATCGAGCCAGCGCTCGCCCTCCGCCGGGGCGCAGAGATCCACCACCGCCTGACTTCCCTCGTCCTGCACCTCGGCGAGCCCCTGCCGGAACGCCGGAGCGTCGAAGAAGCGGGCGCGGTCCCGGACCCTGACCGAGAGGGGGCCCGTCCCCTCCTCCGCCGCCACCCCCGCGCCGCGGAGCGCGTCGAGCACCGCGCCTCGGGAGCTGCGGGCCGCATTCACGCGCAGTGTTATTACCGGTTCTCGGTTCAGGGCCGCCAGGCATTCCGCGGCCTCGGCGGGCCCGAGGGCGGCGAGGATCCTGCGGACGAGTGCGTCGGGAACGCTGTGGCGCAGCCCGAGAGCGGTGACGGGGTCCGCCGGCGGCGGGATGAGGCGGCCGCTCGCGTCCAGGGAGAGAGGCCCGAGGGGCCCTGGGCGCGGCAGCGCCCTCGCCACCGACCGCAGCTCGGCATCGCCGAGGGCGCGCGGTCGCCTGGGCCCGGGCAACCGCAGAGCCCGCGCCACCGCGTCCGGCGCCTCGCCCAGGACGGCGATGCGCCAGGCGAGGTAGCGGAGGAGCGCCCGGTCGGCCGGGATGGAGCGCGGAGCCCGGGCGCGGACGAGGGCGGCGTCGCACACCCGCAGCCAGCGGGCGACGGAGCGCGCGGCCACGGCGGCGTGCCGGCGTTCCTTGGGGCCGAGCCCAGGGTGCGCCGCTAGCGCCGAGCCCAGGGCCAGCCGCAGCGGCCTCCCTTCTCCGAGCGCCTCTATGGCCGCCAGGGCGGCGGAAACCGCGGTGCGCGAAGCGAGCCCGCGCGCGGTCCGGTGCGCTACTTCTTCGCGGCCGCCTTCTTCGCGGCCTTCTTCGTCTTGAGCCGCCTCTTCCACCGCTGGCGGCGCGTCGACTTCATCCGGGCGTGCTTGCTCTTGGAGCGTGCCATTCCTCTCTCCTCGGCGGTTCGCGTGCGAAAGCGGGTCACCTATAGCACGACCGGGCTGCCGCGCCATGACTTCTACCTCTCCCAGGGTTGCCACCGCGCCACCATCTCTCGCACCTCGCCGAGCGGCAGGGCGGGCGAGAAGTTCCCGTTCACTCCCTCCATGTCCTCGGCCATGAAGAGCGAGTTCACGATGGCTTCCTCCGTCGCCTCGATGGTGGCCTCGTAGAGAGGGTCGATGCGGGCGTCGAGCAGCACCCTCATCCGGTACACCATCTTGCGCGTCTGCCGCGGCACCTTGTTGGCGGTGCTGAAGGCGAGGAAGATCTCCCCCGAGCCGTGGCGAGCGGTGGAACCCACGCGCCCGACCGCGAGCGCCCCGCGCTTGGCGAGGCGAGAGAGCTGGTGGCTGGTGAGGGGGGCGTCGGTGGCCACCACCGCGATGAGGGAGCCGTAGCTGCCGTGCCGCGTCGGGGTTTGCGCGTAGCGCTCGCGCAGCGCCTCCCCGACCGGGAGGCCGGCAATGCGGAGCTGGTGCATCTGGCCGAAGTTCGACATCACCAGCACGCCCACCGTGAAGCCCCCCTCCGCCTCCCGGAGCTTGCGCGACGAGGTGCCGATGCCCGACTTGAAGTCGCAGGTGATCATCCCGGTGCCGCCGCCCACGCTCCCCTCCGCCACCGGCCCCGAGCTCGCCGACGCGATGGCCTCCCGGACCTGGAGCTCACCGACGTGGCGCCCGGCCACGTCGTTCAGCCAGGAATCGTCGCACTCGCCCACCAGGGGGAGGATGACGTCGTGGGTGTCCCCGATCCCCGGGAAGCGCTCCACCATCCATTTCACCGTGGCGTCGGTCACCGCGCCCACCGACAGGGTGTTGGTGAGGAGGATAGGCGTCTCGATGAGCCCCCACTCCATCACCTGCGTGATGCCGGAGACCTCGCCGGCTCCGTTCAGGATGAACGCGCCCCCGACCACCCGCTCCTCGAAGAGGTTCTCAGCGTCCGGCAGGATGACCGTGACCCCCGTCCGGACCGGACCCTGGCCCACCACGAGGCGGCCCGACCCGCGGATGAGCGTGGAGTGGCCGACCTTGACTCCGCCCACGTCGGTGATGGCGTTCCAGCGCCCCGGGCGATACCGGCCGAGCGGGATCCCCAGGTTGCGCGCGCGCCGGCGCGGCTCGCGTGCCACCTCGCCCATGGCCTTGGCATAGCCGGAGCCTGCGGCCCGAGGCCAGGGAAACTCGAGCCCAATCGCGCGCCTGGCCCGGAGAGGCGCTGGCGGATCCGCGGCGGGCACCCCGCATCCAGGCCCCTCCGGTGGACGCCGCGAGCGAGGTACGGCCGGAAGGGGCGCGGTCCGGGGGGAGCCGGGTGGAACCCTAGTCCTCGGCCTCCGGAAGGCCTTCGCCGCCCGCCTCGCGCCGGACGCCGTTCCCTCCCGCGGCCTCGCGCACGGCGGCGCGGCGCGCCCTCTCGCGCTCGCGCTCGCGCTCCTGCAGCCGCCGGATGGAGAAGGAGAGGATCTCCCCGATCAGGTCCCGGTAGGAGACGCCGGCGGCCTCCGCGATGAGGACGAGATCGCTCCACCCCGGCGCCAGTCCCGGCAGTGGGTTCGACTCGATGAAGAACACCCGCCCCTGCGCGTCCATGCGGAAGTCGAGGCGGGCCACGTCCCGGCACCCGAGCGCGGTGAAGCACTCCCGGGCGGCGCGCTCGAGCCGCTCCGACTCCCGCTCGGTGAGCCTCGCCGGCACCTCGTAGCGGATGCGCTTGCTCCACTCTTGCTTCATGTCGAAGGAATAGACGGGGGTGGGGTCGCCGGCGTCGAGGAAGACGATCTCCATCGCCGGCAGCACGCGCGGGCGCCGCTCCCCCAACAGCCCCAGGGTGAACTCCCGGCCGGCAATGTACTGCTCCACCAGCGCGGGCTGGCGGTATTTCGCCACCAGCTCCCGGGCGACCTCGCGGAGCTCGGCCTCGTCGTGGACCACGCTCTTCGCCGTCACCCCCTTGGAGGTCCCCTCGGCCACCGGCTTCACGATGAGCGGGAAGCGCTGCATCTCCCGGGGGAGGCGCTCCTTGCCGGTCGACATCACCGTGTAGTCCGGCGTCAGCACTCCGTGCGTCCGCACCATTCGCTTCGCGAGCGCCTTGTCGAGCGAGACGGAGAGCGCGGCCGGGTCGGAGCCGCTGTAGGGGATGTCGAGGAGCTCGAGGAGGGCCGGGACCTGCGACTCGCGGCTGCGCCCGCGAAAGCCCTCGGCGATGTTGAAGACCACGTCCACCGGGGTGGAGGCGAGGACCACCGGCAGGTCGCTCGTCGCCTCGAGGTCGACCACCTCGTGCCCGTGGCTGGCGATCGCCTCCCGGATGGCCTGCAGCGTCTCGGGCGCGTCGTACTCCGCCTCGTCGTCCTGATCGCCGGCCGGGTCGGGGTGGATGCGCTTCACGTTGAAGGCGAAGCCGACCTTGAGCCGGTCCGCCCGCCGCGGCCGGCCGCGGCGGCTGCGAGGCACCTCCAGGTTCCAGCGCCGCTCCGCGCTCCGGATGACGGCGCCCACCACCGCGTCGGCGTGCAGCCCCTCCAGGGCCGCGGCCGCGTAGATGCCGGCCCCGGGCTGCAGGGAGGGCAGCGCATTCACCTCCAGGAAATAGAGCTGCCCGTCGTCTCCGAGGCGGAAGTCGATGCGGCCCAGGTCACGCACGCCCAGGACCTTGAAGACCGTGGCGGCGAGTCCCTGCACCCGCGTCGTCTCTTCCCGCGACAGCCGCGCCGGCGCCCGCACCGAGACGCACTCGTCGAGCGTCGTCTTGAGCTCGTAGTCGTAGATGGCGTGCCGGCGCCCGGCCCGGCCGCGCTCGTCGATGACGTACTCCACCGGCTGCAGCACCCCCGACCGCTCCTCCCCGGCGACCTCAAGGAAGGGGACGGTGATGTCGCGGCCGACGATGTACTCCTCGACGAGCACGCCGGCGGGATAGCGGCGCAGCGCCTCCGCGACCGCCTCGTGAGCCCGGGCGACGTCCTCGACCACCGAGTCCTGGGTAATTCCCTTCGAGCTTCCCTCGAAGTTCGGCTTGACGATGACCGGGAAGCGCAGCGCCGTGGGGACGAGCCGCTGCGGATCCTCGACGTACTGCCAGCGCGGCGTCGGGATCCCGTGCTGCTGCAGCGCCAACTTGGTGAGCTGCTTGTCCAGGGTGACGGCGAGCACCCAGGCATCCGACCCGGTGTAGGGCATGCCCAGTTCGTCGAAGAGGGCCGGGAAGAAGGCCTCACGGAAGCGCCCGCGCCGCCCCTCGGCGGTGTTGAAGATGAGGTCGGGGCCGAATGCCTCGAGGCGAGTGGCCGTCCGCGAGGCCGGTCCCGAGACCTCGACGCGCTCGACGCGGTGGCCGAGCCGCTCGATGGCCCCGGCGAGCAGGGCCACGGTCTCGCTGGTGTCGAACTCGGCCTCCTCCTCGGAGTCGGAGAGGCGGAGGTTGTGGGTGAGGGCGATGCGCATGGCTCTTCCCGTGCCCGGGCCTTCCGGCGCGGCGCCCTCAGGCGGCGCGAGCGGCGTGGCCCGCGACCGCGCCGCGGCCGGCGCCGTGCCCGGGCGGCGCCGGCGACATGGGGAAGGAGTGCGCGGCCACCACCTCGATCTTCGTCACCACCTTGGCGTCCACCACCTGGGTGTCGGCGAAGATGTCGCCGATGCGGATCCCGAGCCGGTCGGTCCAGACCATCCAGGATTCGAAGGCCACCACCGGGAGGCCCACCAGGACGAGCAGGATCCACCCCAGCGGGACGACGTAGAAGAGGGCCACCAGGGCGAAGTCGGCGTTGCGCAGCATCGACTCGCGGTAGCCGGCCGGAGTCCGGCCGGGGATCTGCATCGCCCGGACCCCGAAGACGCGCTTGCCGAGCGACTGCCCGTGCATGAAGCCGTCGGCGAGGAGGAGGTACACCACCGCCAGGATGGCACCGAGCTCGTGGCCCAGCTGGGCGAGGGCGATGGCGAGGAGAAAGTCGAGGCCTCGGGCCAGACCCCGGAGCATCAGGTCGGCCTTCGGGTAGGGAGAGCCCTCGCGCCGCGCCTCGCGCATCTAGCGGCCGGGGCGCTTTCGCCCCGCCCTCCCGGCGGTGAAGAGGAGGTAGGCCATGGCGGGCCGGTGAGAGCCGTCTCGCATGACGAAGTGCATGGACTCGAAGCTGGACCCGTCCTCGGCGTGCTCGTTGAGCGCCCGCTCCAGCGTCTCGGCAGTGACGGGCGACACCTCCGCCACCTGGTACCGGGTCTCCGGGTCCTTGCTCAACGACGGCCCCCGGTCAGGAGACGGGCCGCGTCCTTGGCGAAGTAGGTGAGGATGAAATCGGCTCCCGCCCGGCGGATGCACAGCATGGTCTCGAGGACCACCCGCTCCTCGTCGACCCATCCGGCCTGTGCCGCCGCCTTGATCATCGCGTACTCGCCCGACACGTGGTAGGCCGCCACCGGCACCGGGAACCGCTCGCGGATCATGCGAACGATGTCGAGGTAGGGCACGGCGGGCTTCACCATGACCATGTCGGCGCCCTCGGCGACGTCGAGCGCCACCTCGCGCAGGGCCTCGCGAGCGTTCCCGGGGTCCATCTGGTAGCCCTTGCGGTCCTTGGGGATGCCGGGCCCCTCGCGCGGCGCGCTCTCGGCGGCGTCCCGGAACGGTCCGTAGAACGCGCCGGCGTACTTGGCCGCGTAGGAGAGGATGGGGACATCCGGGAACCCACCTTCGTCGAGCCTCTCCCGGATGGCGGCCACCCGGCCGTCCATCATGTCGGAGGGCGCGACGATGTCGGCGCCCGCCCGGGCGTGGGCCACCGCCTCCTTCGCCAGGATGGGCAGGGTGAGGTCGTTGTCGACCCCCAGGTCCTGCTTCGGTCCACCGGCCAGCGGCGGCTTCAGGACCCCGCAGTGCCCGTGGTCGGTGTACTCGCAGAGGCAGACGTCGGTGGCGATGATCAGTCCCGGGACCCTCTCGCGCAGCGCCCGGACCGCGCGCGGCACGATCCCCTCGTCGGCGTAGGCGCCAGTGCCGACCTCGTCCTTGTGCTCCGGCACTCCGAAGAGGATGACCGAGCGCACCCCAGCGTCCCAGCCCGCCTGCGCCTCGCCGACGAGCTCGTCCACCGAGAGCTGGAAGACCCCCGGCATGCTCTTCACCGCCTTGCGGACCTTCGAGCCGGGGACGACGAAGAGCGGCCACATGAAGTCGTCGGGCGAGAGATGGGTCTCGCGGACGAGGGTGCGCAGGGCCTCGTTGCGGCGCAAGCGGCGGGGGCGTTCCTGTGGAAACGGCATGGGCGCGTTTCTAGCGCAAACCGGCGGCGCGGGAAAGGGCCGGCGGGGCGCTACATCAAGGCGGCCCGGCCGGATCCAACTCCCTCATCACGAGCCCGCTCGGGATCTTCGGGTGGAACCAGGTGCTCTTCACCGGCATCGTCAGTCCGGCGTCGGCCACCGCCTGGACCTGCCACATGGGAGTGGGGTTGAGAAGGAAGGCCGCCTGGGCCTCTCCGCTCAGCGTCCTCGCCACCGCCTCGCCGGCGTCCCGCACGTAGACCAGGTTCTCCTCGCGGTCCTGGGACGCCTTGGAGAGGCCCAGGAGCCCCTCGAGGACGACCCCGTGGAGGACGCTGACGTCGAGCTCCCGTAGGTTCCTGTCCTTCGGCAGCGGGAGGCCGGACAGGTCGGCGTCCTCGCGCAGGGTGAGCAACCGGGCGCGGCCGTCCTCCGCGGTGACGAGGACGAAGGCGGTGGACTTCCCGAGGTGCTCGGAGAGGCGCGAGATGGCCCAGGCTCGCCCCGTCGGTCGCCGGATGTCCTCGGCGATGGCGTCCACCCGGAACCAGCGCTCCAAGCCGGAGGCGAGTCCGGCAGACCGCAGGCCGGGCAGGTTCCGCAGGAGCCGGTGGGTGGGGAAGATGACGAGCCCCGGATCGCTGGCCGCGAGCAGGTACATGAGCACCCAGCGGTGCCCCCCCTCGGCGGGCAGGCCCGGCGTCTCCCGGTCGAGCTCGTCCCGCAGGGAGAGCGCCGCCCCGTAGCGGTGGTGGCCGTCGGCGATGATGACGCGCCGGTCGGCGAGCAGGCGCTTCACCGCCGAGATGCTCTGGGGGTCCTCGAGCCGCCACATGCGCTGCCGGGTCCCGTCGTCCGTCACCGCCTGCGCCACCGGGTCGGGGACGAAGGCGCCGGCGAGGGCCTGCGCCACCTCGGCGCGCGGGTCGTCGTAGACGCCGAACACCGGCGAGAGGTTGGCGCGGGCGTGGCGCGTCAGCTCCAGGCGGTCGGCAAGCGGCCCGGCGAGCGTGCTCTCGTGCGGCCGCACGACGCCGTCCTTGAAGTCGTGCAGGCGCACGGCGGCGAGGAGCCCGCGCCGGACTCGCTCGCGGCCGTCGGGGGTGGGGAAGGTCTGCTCGAGGGGGTAGAGCGCCGGCTGAACATCCCGTTGAAGGACTCCGCGTGCGATCCAACCGCGGAAGGTGGCGCTCGCGCGCGTGTACCGATCGCTTCCGGGAGCGTCTCCGGGGCCCTCCTTCTCCAGGATGAGGCGGACCACGTTCTGCGGCGAGCGCGAGAGGAGCGTCTCGCGCAGGGCGGGCGAGATGACGTCGTAGGGAGGTGCAACCAGGTCCGAGATGTCCCTGCCGGGCGCAGCGAAGCGGAGACCGCGAAAAGGCGCGACGGCGGGCATGGGGTCGCGGGACCGTAGATCAGTCGGCTGCGGAGGGCAAGGCCGCCGCGCGCATCGCCCGGAGGATCTCGGGCCAGGGAACCGCTCCCCCGCGGACGAGCACGACCCTTCCCGGGCCCACCTCCACCACCGTGCTCGGCAACCCTCCCGGGGTAGGTCCGCCGTCGAGGACCGCATCTACCGCGAGCGCGAGGGCCGGGTCGAGATCCTCGACGCGGCGCACGGGCTCACCCCCCGAGAGGTTCGCGGAGGTCGACACCAGGGGTGCATCCGAGAGCCGGGAGAGGTCCCGCGCGACTTCGCTCCCGGGCACCCGCACCCCGACGGTGCCGGGCCCGGCCACCTCGGCGGGGAGCCCGTTCGCCGCCCTGGACACGAGCGTGAGCGGGCCCGGCCAGAACGCGGCAGCGAGCACCCGCGCCTCGTCGGGCACCGCCGACCAGAGCGCAAACGCCATGTCGCGATCGGCGACGACGAGCGGGAGCGGCTTCCCTTCGGGCCTGAACTTGGCCCGGGCGAGGCGCGCGATCGCGTCCGGGAGGGAAGCGACGGCTCCGAGGCCGTAGAAGGTTTCGGTCGGGTAGACGGCGATCCCCCCCCGGCGCAGGACGAGCGCCACCTCGGCGACGTCGCAGGTGAAGAGCGCCATCCCGGCGGTCCTCCGCTAGCGAAAGCGCCGCAGGGCCCAGAGCCCGGCGACGAGAACGACGGCGTCGGGCAGCCAGGCCGCCGCCGCCGGGGAGATGCGGCCCGAGCGCCCCAGGGACCAGGCGACTCCCTGGAGCCCCCAGAAGGCGACGGAGACCCCCACCGACTCGGCCACCGAGGCGGTGACGTTCCCGCGCCGGTCGCGCCGGAGCGCGAGCGCCAGCGCGAGCAGCGCGGCGGGGATCGCCGCCGCCGGATAGGCGATCTTCCGCTGCCACTCGAGCTCGTAGTCGGCGGTGGCGAGGCCGAGGCGGCGGCGCACCTGGATCTGGGAGGCGACGACGGAGCGCCGCATCTGGGCGGGAGAGCCCGGCCGCACCGCGAAGGCCTCGGGGTCTTCGTCGAACCGGTAGACCTTCCGGTCGGCCTTCTCCAGCCGGAATCCCGCTGGGGTGAAGGTCCGCTCCTCGACGTCCTCCAGGATCCACTCCCCGGCGCCCCCGGGGAGCATGCGCTGCGCGTCGATCCTGCGCTCCAGCCGGAACTCGGGGCTGAGCTCGAGGATGGTGACCCGCTCGAATGCGCCCCCCTCCCCGGTCCCGCGCAGGTCGTAGACGCGCCTCCCGCCCCGGCCGCGGAACCAGCGCTTCGGCTCCTGCCAGCGGCGCCAGTTCGCACCCCCGTTGAACCGGGTGGCGAGGATCTCGTCCGCCCGGGCGGCGGCGCCGGCGGCGACCAGGTCGTCGAACACCATCATCCCGAGGGCGACGACCGTCGCCACCGCCAGGATGGGAAGGGCCACCCGCCAGGGGCCGAGCCCGAGCGCCCGCATGGCGTCGTACTCCCGGGTGCGGCGAAGGCTCGAGGCGGTGAGCGAGGCGCCGAGGAGCATGGCGGCGGGCGCCGTCTGCCAGGCCACCGCCGCCGCCCGGTTGAGGTAGACCTCGACGGCTCCCTCGAGCCACCCCTCTCCCCGGAAGAGGTTGGCGTTCTCGGAGACCTCCACCACCAGGAAGAGGATCACCACCGCCACGAGCGCGCCGACGAAGGCGACGAGCGCGCGCCGGGCGATGTGGAAGAAGAGGGTCACTTCACGGCTCCGGTACCGCGGCGGGCCAGCTGGGCGAGCAGGACGATCGCCACCGCCGCCACCGCCAGGTTGGCGACGTTGGGGCCGAGCCACGGGGGCAGGGTGCCCCGGTGCGAGAGTTTCTCCCCGAAGCGCAGGAGGGAGTAGTACGCCACCACCGCGAGCAGCGTCACCCCGTATCCGAAGGCGCGCCCCCCGCGGCGCATGGCGCTGATGGGAACGGCGAGGAGGCCGAGCGCCAGGATCCCGAGAGGGACGGCGATGCGCCTCCACAGGAACGTCCTCCAGCCGCGGGCCTCCTCCTCGCTCCGCCCGCCCCCGGGCTGCCCGGCCCGGCGGATCTCGGCCGGGGTGAGCTCGAAGGCGGAGCCCGAGAGCCGGTTGCGCTCCCCCAGGGTCTGGCCGAGCCCGAGGTCCACCGAGGCCCGGTCGAAGGCCGCCACGATGTACTCGCTCGCCGGCTCCTCTCGGTGCAGTTCGCCCCGGTCGAGCACCAGCCTTAGGCTGCCCCCCGGGGAGGGCTCGAAGCGCCCCCTCTCGGAGAGCGCCAGGACCGGGGCGGATGGGTTGGTGCGGTCGGCGATGAGGACGTGGCGGAAGCCGTCCGGCTTGACCTCGGCCGCGTAGAGGGTGAAGCCGGGAATGTCCTCGTAGAAGACCCCGGCGCGGATCTCCCCCTGGAGGTTGCGCTTGATCACCTCGTCGATGCGGCCGCGGGCGTCGCGCAGTCCGGCGGGTGCGAGTTGCAGGGCGATCCACATCGCCACCGCGGAGACCGCCACGCCGAGGAGGAGGGGAACCCGGACGAGCCTCACCGGCGAGATGCCTGCCGCCGAGAGGGCCACGATCTCGCGGTACTCGGCGAGGCGACCGACGCCCAGCACGGCGCCGAGCAGGAAGGCGACCGGCAGGACGTACTCGAGGACGTGCGGGACGAGGTCGGCGAGAATGCGGATCACGTCCCAGGCCGAGACCCCGCCGCCGAACAGCACGTCGGCCTGGGCGAGGAGCTGGGAGGCGAGTAGGAGCTGGGTGAGGAAGAGGAGCCCCGCCGCGAAGGGCAGCAGGATCTCGCGCGCCAGGTAGCGGTCGAGCGTGTCCACGCCCTCTATTCGCCCCGCAGCCGCTTCTGCAGGGCCTCGTCCTTCGCCTCGACCTCCTGACTCATGCGGGCCCGCTGCTCGCGCACCTTGGCGGCCACCTCGGGGTCGGAGAGGGCCAGGATGCGGGCAGCGAGCAGGCCGGCGTTGCGCGCCCCCGCCTTGCCGATGGCGAGCGTTCCCACCGGCACCCCGGAGGGCATCTGGGCGGTGGCGAGCAGCGCGTCGAGGCCGGAGAGGTCGCTCGAGGCGAGGGGCACGCCCAGCACCGGGAGCGGGCTCTCGGCCGCGACCACCCCGGAGAGGTGGGCGGCGGCGCCCGCGCCGCAGATGATGACCCGGATCCCGCGCCCGGCCGCCTCGCGCGCCAGGGCGGCGGTCCGCTCCGGCGTGCGGTGGGCGCTCGAGACGTGGACGTCGCTCTCCACTCCCATCTCCTGGAGCGACTTCCTCGCCTCCGACATCACCTCCCAGTCCGAGTCGGAGCCCATGAGAATGAGGACCTTGGCCGTCACGTGACCTCCCGATTCCTGGCAGGCGAAAGAGCCCTTCCGATGTCGCGGCGGTACTGGCCGCCGCGGAAGCGAATGGTCCCGGCCGCCCGGTACGCGCGGGCGGCGGCCTCCTCCAGGTCCCGCCCGAGAGCGCAGACGGTGAGGACCCGCCCTCCGGCGGTGCGGAGCTTCCCGTCCGGCCCTCGCGCGGTGGCCGCCTGGAACACCTCCACCCCCTCCCCCAGCGCCTCCTCCGCTCCCTCGACGACGTCGCCCTGGACGACGGTGCCGGGGTAGCCCTCGGCCGCCAGGACGACGCCCACGGCGGCGCGCGGGTCGAACTCCAGCCGAGCGCCCCCGAGCTCTCCCCGGGCGGCGCCGAGCAGCGCCGGGAGGAGGTCGCTCCCGAGGCGCATGAGGATGGGCTGCGTCTCCGGGTCGCCGAAGCGGGCGTTGAATTCGAGCACCCTCGGCCCGCGCTCGGTGAGCATGAGCCCGGCGTAGAGCGCCCCGCGAAAGGGCGTTCCTCGCCGCGCCATCTCGGCGATGGTGGGCAGGAGCACGGTCCTCTCCACCTCGGCGAGCAGCGCCGCGTCCACCGTGGGCGTGGGGCAGAAGGCCCCCATTCCACCGGTGTTGGGCCCCTGGTCGCCGTCGAAGATGCGCTTGTGGTCCTGTGCCGGCGGCAGGGTGAGGAGCCGCTTCCCGTCGGTGAGGGCGATGACGCTCGCCTCGGGCCCCTCGAGCCTCTCCTCCACCACCACGCGGGAGCCCGCCGCGCCGTGAACGCGCTCGACGAGGAGGCTCCGCAATGCCGCCTCGGCCTCGGCCACGCTCCCGCACACCACCACTCCCTTGCCGGCGGCGAGGCCATCGGCCTTCACCACCACCTTGCCTTCCCGGGCCCGGGCGTAGGCGGCGGCCGGCTCGAGGGACTCGAAGACGCGGTGCGAGGCGGTCGGGATCCCGGCCGCCTCCATCACCTCCTTGGCGAAGGCCTTCGACCCCTCCAGGCGCGCCGCCGCCGCGCTCGGCCCGAAGGCCGCCACCCCGCTCCCCGCCAGCCGATCGCACAGACCGCCGACGAGCGGAGCCTCGGGTCCGACCACCACCAGGTCGATGGCATTCTCGCGCGCCCACCGCGCGAGTCGCTCCACGTCGTCGGCGGCGATGGGCAGGTTCTCGGCGACGCGCGCCGTCCCGGGGTTGCCGGGCGCGCAGTAGACCTTCTCGGCGAGCGGGCTGCGAGAGATCTTCCAGGCGAGGGCGTGCTCGCGGCCGCCCGCGCCCACGACGAGAACGCGCATGCGGGGGCGATATACCACGCCTGCGGGCGCCCCGGCGCGGGGGCCTCCGGCGGCGCTCTCTCAGTGCCGGAAGTGGCGCATCCCGGAGGCCACCATGGCGATGTCCGCCTGGTCGGCCGCCGCCACCACCTCGGCGTCCCGGACCGAGCCGCCGGGCTGGATGACGGCGGTGGCGCCGGCGCGGATGATCTCCTCCACCCCGTCGGCGAAGGGGAAGAAGGCGTCGGACGCCACCGCAGAGCCGCGGAGCGGGAGCCGCGCCTTCATCACCGCGGTCTTCACCGACTCCACCCGGCTCGTCTGCCCCCCGCCGATGGCGACCGTCCGGTCTCCCCTGGCGAAGACGATGGCATTCGACTTGACGTGCTTCACCACCTTCCAGGCGAAGAGGAGGTCCTTCCACTCCTCCTCGCTGGGGGCGCGCTTCGTCATCACCCGGCAGTCCTCGCGGCGGATGGAGCCGAGGTCGCGGTCCATCACCAGCAGGCCGCCGACGATGGAGCGCAGCTCGCGCGACTCCTCGGGCTGCCTCGCCCAGCGCGACCGCGGCTCCCCGAGCCTGGGGCTCTCCAGGAGCCGCAGGTTCTTCTTCGCGCCCAGGATCTCGCGCGCCTCGGGCCCGTAGGCGGGCGCGATGACGCACTCGAGGAAGAGGCCGGCGAGTTCCTTCGCCGCCGCGGCGTCCACGGACCGGTTGAGCGCCACGATGCCGCCGAAGGCCGAGACCGGGTCGCAGTCGCGGGCGCGCGCGAAGGCCTCCGCCGGACCCGCGCCGAGCGAGACGCCGCAGGGGGTGTTGTGCTTGATGACGACGCAGGCCGCCTCCTCGAACTCCTTCACCCCGGCGAGCGCGGCCTCCAGATCGAGCAGGTTGTTGTAGGAGAGCTCCTTGCCCTGGAGGACGCCGGCGAAGGCCACCGAGGGCTCCTGGGGCTCGCGCGGGGAGCGGTAGAAGGCGCCCGCCTGGTGGGGGTTCTCCCCGTAGCGGAGGTCCTGCACCTTGCTCCAGGTGGCGGCGAGGGTCCCGGGGAAGTGGCTGGGAGTGGCCGACTTCGAGCTCCGGGAGGATAGGTACTCGGCGATGGCCGCGTCGTAGGAGGCGGTGTGGGCGAAGGCCTTCTTCATGAGGTCGAAGCGGGTGACGTCGCTCACGGCTCCGCCCGCCTCGATCTCGGCCGCCACCCGCTCATAGTCGGCGGGGTCGACGACGACCGCCACGTGGGCGGAGTTCTTGGCCGCGCTGCGGACCATCGCCGGGCCCCCGATGTCGATCTCCTCGACCACCTCGTCGAACGGCTTGCCCGCCGCCACCGCCTCCCGGAACGGGTAGAGGTTCACCACCACCAGGTCGATGGGGGGAATGTCGCGGGCCGCCACGTCTGCCTCGTCCGCCGAAAGGCCGCGCCGGTAGAGGATGCCGCCGTGGACGCGCGGATGGAGCGTCTTCACCCGGCCTCCCAGGATCTCCGGCGCCTGGGTGTAGTCGCCGACGGGGATGACGCGCAGGCCGGCCTCGGAGAGGGCGCGCTGGGTGCCACCGGTGGAGAGCAGCTCCACTCCCCGCGCGGCGAGCCGGCGGGCGAAGGGGACGAGGCCGGTCTTGTCGGAGACCGAGAGCAGGGCGCGGCGGACGACCACGGGGGCACCTCCGTTGAGAAGGGCGCCCTTTCTAGCCCCCGCGGCCCCGGACTTCAAGGGCGGCGGGGGCCAGCCCGGTCCGGGACGGCTCTCCTTAGAAGTCGTCGCCGGCGACGTCGTTCCCGAGGCGAGCGCGGGGCTCGTCCTCCGCCATGGCGCGCAGCTTGAGCAGGCCGCGCGTCTCCACCTGGCGGATCCGCTCCCGGGTGAGGTTCATGATGGTCCCCACCTCTTCCAGGGTGATCCCGCCCCGGTCGGCGACGTCGAGGGCGCAGGTCTCCTCCATCTCCCAGATCTCCTTGTCGGGGAAGTTCAGCTTGATGGAGCCGGTGGAGGGGTTCACGTCCAGGTAGAGGTGGTGCTTGCAGGAGATGAACATGCACGGCCGCGGCGCGCCGACGCAGTCTGCCCGGGTGCGCGGTCGCGCCGCCTCCACCTCGCGGATGACCTCCTCGAGCTCGGGGTCGATGACGCCGGTGGCCCGCTGCCGCCGCAGCTCCCGGGCAATCTCCTTGCGGGACATGGTCTTCGACCGGCGACGGCCCCTCTTCCCCTCCAGCTCGTTCTCCCCCGGAGCCGCGGCCTGGTTTCGCAAGACGGGGACCTGCTCCGCTCCGCCCGGATCGCTCTCGTCCTTCCACTGCTTCGCCTCGCTCATCCCGACGCCTCCCTTCCCCTTCCGACCGGTTCGCCGCCACTCGCGCCCGCTCCCCACTCCGCCTCGCGCCCGCGCGGAGGCACGGTGGCGATGCGGCCGCCGACCCGCTCGATCCGCCCGAGCGCCCTTCGCACCTCCCGCCGAGCCCGGACGAGCTCGCCCTCCATCTCCTTTCGCCCCGGGTGCTCGCGCGCCTTGCGCGACAGGTCGGTCAGGAGCGACGCGAACTCGTGCTCGACATCCTCGAGCCGGTTCTTGAGCGCGACGAAGCTCCCGCGAATCTCTTCGAGCGTCACTCCCTCCGCCATCATCCGCTTGATGAGGTTGATGCGGCGCAGCACCTCGACGGGGTAGAGCCCGGTCGACCCGGTGTGCTTGCCCTTGCGCCCCACGCGGCGGCTGCGCGGCAAGAGGCCGACCTGGACGTACTTCCGGAAGGTGGACTCCGAGAGCCGCGCTCCCTTCGCCTCGAAAAGCCTCACCACCTCGCGACTGGTGACGCCGGCGGCGCGTTCGCGCTCCAGGCGTTCGATCTCGTGCGGGGGGAGGAGAAAATCCATTTAAAAGTATATTCAGAATGTCCAATTTCAAAGCTAGTACATTGAATGGATCATGTCAACGGGTTTCGGAGTCACCCGAAACCGGGCCGACCCTCGTTTGGGGCTATGGGGCTACTTCACCGCTGGAGCGGGGGCTCGAAGCGGACGCGCTCGCCCGCCTTGACCTCGAGCAAACGCTCCACGCTTCCCAGGGTGGGATGCCGGAGCCTGAGGCGGTGCTTGCCGGCGGAGAGGCGCAGCTCCCGCGGGGTGTCCCCGGCCGTCTGGCCGTCGACCGAGACCTCCGCCCAGGGAACCGTGTTCACGAAGAGCACGCCCTCGCCAGAGGCGACGTCCGGGACCGGGAGCCCGCCCAGGCGGTCGCTCGCGCCGCGCACCACCGCGGGCGCGGGGCGGCGCGCAGGCGGTGCCGGGGGAGGCCCCGCCGGGGCGGCCTCGTCGCCCGGGGCCGGCGCGGGGGCCGCGGCGGCAGCTAAGGCCCCTCCCCTCCCCTGCTCCGCCGGAGCCGGAGCCGGCGCGACCGGCGACGAGGCGACGGGCCGGGGCGGCGGCGCCGGCGCAGCGAGCCAGAGAAGCGCGAGGGCGCCCACCGCGAGCGCGAGCGCGGCGGCTCCCGCGAGGAGCCAGCGACCGGCCCGGCCGGACCGCCCAGCGGCCGAGGCCCTCCCTCCCTCCTCGGGTTCCGCGGCTGCCGCCAAGGGCGGGCGCATGTCCTCCGCCGGCCAGAGCCGGCGCATCAAGGGGCGAAGGTCGTGGTCCTCGGGGGTGCGCGAGAGCTTCATCCGGATCCCGGCGAGCGCCTGGGCCATCTCCGCCGCCGAGGCCATCCGGCGCTCCCGATCGCGCTCCAGCGCCGCGAGGACGAGCCGGTCGAGCTCGGGCGAGGCCTCCTCGTTCCAGGCCGAGGGCGGCGAGACGTGCGCCTCCTCCACGGCCGCGAGCGTGGCGGGCTCGTTCTCCCTTGCGAAGAGCCGGCGGCCGGCGCACATCTCCCACAGGACCACCCCGAGGGCGAACACGTCCACCCGGCCGTCGATGGGCCCGCCGCGCCACTGTTCCGGGGGCATGTAGCCGACCTTGCCCTTCATCGTTCCCGGGTTCGTGAGCCCGACGGCGTCCTGCGCTCGCGCGATCCCGAAGTCGGCGAGCTTCACCTCCCCCTCGAAGGAGACGAGCACGTTCTGGGGCGAGACGTCCCGGTGCACGATGCCCGCCACGCCGCCCTCCTCCACCGGGCGATGAGCGTAGGCCAGGGCCTTCGCCAGCTCCGCCGCCACGTGGACCGAGCGCGAGAGTCCGAAGCGGATGCCCGTCTCCCGACAGCGATCGAGCACGGCGCGCAGGGTCCTCCCGTGCACGAGCTCCATGGCGATGGCGTAGCGGCCCTCGATGAGGTCGAAGTCGAAGACGTGCACGATGTTGGCGTGGTGCAGGCGCGAGGCCAGGTTCGCTTCCTGGATGAACATCCGCACCATCTCCGGGTCCTCGCCGCGGTCGGCACGCACGAGCTTGAGCGCGACCTGCTTCACGAAGCCGGCGGGCCCGGACACCTCGGCGAGCCATACCTCCGCCATGCCCCCCGATGCGATCGGGGCGAGGAGCCGGTACTTTCCGAGGCGCCGCACCGTCCGCCGATTGTAGACGAGGCGGGCGCGATGGGGAAAAAGGCCGGCGGCGAGCGCCGGCCTGGACGGTGAGTGAATCCCGTCGCCCCCGGGCGACGCGAGCCCCCTCGGAGCGGGCCCGCTCCCGCCCCTGCGGACCCGAGGACGCCGGGATCCCGGGGGCAGAAGGGCCCTTCGCGGCGGGCCGGGGCGGCCTCGGCTAGACTTCGGAGGTGAACGCTTCCGCCGCCTTCCTCGCTGCCCTCCTCGCCTCCGGCTCCTCCGCCCCGCCCCCGCCCGGCTCCACGCCTCCCGGCGACCGGCGGCTCGCGCTCCTCGACGCCATGTCCTCCGAGCTCGCCCGGGCCATGGAGCGCCTCCGCCTGCCGGGGTACGAGGCGCCCTACTTCGCGTCCTACCAGCTCCGCGAGGTCCACTCGCTCCAGGTCTCGGGACGCCACGGCGCAGTGACGGAGGACCGGGACCGGCGGGACCGGCGGGTCTCGGTCGACGTGCGCGTGGGGAGCTATGACCTCGACAGCTCCGGCGGAGAGGACGCGCCGGCCTTCTTCGTGGGGGACGCGCCCGCCTGGGCGGCCCCCCGCGACGCCCCCCTCGACGACGACCCCATGGCGCTCCGCAACACCCTCTGGCTCCTCACCGACGAGAAGTACAAGGAGGCGCTCTCGAGCTGGTTCAAGAAGCGCGGGAAGGGCGTCTACCGTCCGGAGGGGGAGGAGCGGTCGCCGAGCTTCAGCCGCGAGGAGCCCCACCGGCACGTCGACCTGCCTCTCCCCTTCGCCTTCGACCGGGATCGCTGGCGGCGCGAGGTGCGCGAGGTCACCGCGCTCCTGCGGGACGAGCCGGGGATCTTCGACGCCACCATGAAGGTCGACGCGGAGAAGCAGGTCCGCTGGTTCACCTCGAGCGAGGGGACCGCGCTCGTCACCGAGGGGGCGCTCTACGGGATCCACCTGCAGGCGCTGGCGCGCGCCCCCGACGGCGAGCTCCTCGAGAACTCCCGCGACTGGTACGGCCGGACCCAGGAGGAGCTCCCCGGGCCCGCGGAGCTCCGCGCCGAGGCGAGGCGACTCGCTGCCGAGCTCGTCCTCCTGCGCGCGGCCCCGGCGCTCGATCCCTATATCGGGCCGGCCATCCTCTTCCCCGAGGCCACCGGGGTCCTCTTCCACGAGGCGGTGGGCCACCGCCTCGAGGGCGACCGCCAGGAGGACGACCAGGAAGGCCGGACGTTCAAGGGACAGCTCGGTAAGCTCGTGCTCCCCTCCTTCCTGGAGGTGGCCGACGACCCCACCCTCGCCTCGGCGGCCGGCCGTTCCCTGAACGGTTCCTACGCCTTCGACGACCAGGGGGTGCCGGCCCAGCGGGCCGAGCTGGTGAAGGACGGGCGGCTCGAGGGCTACCTGCTCTCCCGCAAGCCGGTGAAGCCCTTCACGCGCTCGAACGGGCACGCCCGCGGCCACGGCGGGGCACCCCCGGTGGCGCGCATGGCGAACCTCGTCGTCGCCTCCACCCGGCGGGTGCCCATGGAGGAGCTGAGGCGCCTGCTCCTTGCCGAGGCGCGCCGCCAGGGCAAGCCCTACGGCCTCCTCGTGCGGGACATCTCGAGCGGCAACACCAACACCGCCACCCTCGGCTACCAGGCATTCAAGGGGACTCCGCGGCTCGTGTACCGCGTCGACGTCGAGACCGGGCGCGAGGAGCTGGTGCGCGGCGTGGAACTCGTCGGGACCCCGCTCGCGGCGGTGAACAAGGTGATCGCCACCGGGGACGAGACGCGCGTCTTCAACGGCTACTGCGGCGCGGAGAGCGGGTACGTCCCGGTGTCGACGATCGCCCCGGCCGTGCTGGTGTCGGAGATCGAGTTGCAGCGCACCTCGCACTCCGGCGAGCGGGGCCCTCTCCTGCCGGCGCCCTCCGCCGAGAGCGCCCATCCGGGCCGCTAGGCCCCGCCGCCGGGCGGGCGCGCTCCGCCCGCCGCCAGGCTCCGCAACAGGGGGGCGATCCCGGTCAGGTCCCTCACCTCTCCCAGCCTGGAGGCGGCCCGCCCGAAGCCCAGCACCGGGACCGGGTTGCAGGTGTGGTTGCGGTGCGAGACGTCCTCCAGGTTCCCGTGGTCGCTCGCCACGACGAGGGAGTCCTCCTGCCCGAGCCCGGCGACGAGCGCCCGCAGCATGCGGTCGAGGCGTCCCAGGACCTCGACCGCCCGCTCCATCGACCGCGCGTGGCCGGCCTCGTCGGTCTCGAAGAACTCGAAGAGGGTGAGGTCCCTTCCCGCCGACAGGCCGAAGAGGATCTCGGCCGCCTCCTCCGGTTCGCGCTTCGGGATCCCCGCGCCGTAGGCGTTCGCGCGCACGCCGGTGATGTCGTGGGTGAGGGCCCGTCCGGCCCGCGCGTCACCCCAGGTGGAGAATCGCCCGCCCCCCGCGGCGAAGGCCACGGTCGTGGCGGAGGCGCGCGCCCTCCGCCGCACCAACTCCGGGTCGAACTCGGCCTCGCCGTCGGCGGGGAACCCGAGCGCCCGCAGGTGCGCGACCGGGAAGGCGTTCGCGAAGCCGCTCCCGCGCCCGTCGGCGCGGAGGGCCCGGAACAGCGAGCGCGGCTCGAGCCAGGCGCGCAGGCGGGCGTTCGGGAAGCCGAGGAGGTGGCCGCCGACGGCGGCCGCGGCGTTCTCTCCCGACAGGATCGTGCTCTGGCCGGTGGCGGACTGGGGGCGGCCGGCCACGCCCAGGCAGGCATCGGCGAGGGCGGCCCGACCTCCGCGGGGCAGCGGAGCGCCCGAGCCGTCGGCGAAGCGGGAGAGAAGGAAGTCGCCTCGCGCGAGCGGGTTCACGGCCGGGTCGGGCGACCCCGCCCCGACGCCGTCCACGAAGACGAAGAGCACCGGCACGGCGAGCCCATATAATGGGCAAGCCCGTGCCACAACCGCGCGCCCCTGCCCTCCTCGCCCTGTGGCTCGCCGCTTGCGCCGCGCACGCCCCGCCCCCGCCCCCGAAGGCTCCGGCGCCGGCCGGCGGCACGGTCGCCCGAGCGCCTGCTCCGGTCGCCCCGGTGACGGTCGGGCTCGGCGCCGCCGCGCTCCGCGAGGCCTGGGGGGAACCCTCCACGACCCGGACCTTCCCCTCCCCGTCGTCGGGAGTCGTGTACGAGCGCTGGACCTGGGGCAGTCCCGGGGAGGGCCGGGAGGCGGTCCTCGTCGACGGCAAGGTGATCGACTTCCTCGACCCGTCCACAGAGCGAGGGACGGGAGATCCCGCTTCTCCGCCGCCCTCGGCGGGCGACGCGCACCCGGCGAGCGCGGGCCAGGGCGGCCGCGTTCCGCCCGAGAAGGGGCCGGACGGGTAGCGCTCACTTTTCGTGCCGGGGGCCGCTCGCCGGGGCTATCCTCGGCCGCGTCCACGGCGACCCATGCCCCGCCTCCCAGACCCGCGATTCGCGCCCGACTGCGCGCTCCTCGTCGACGGGCGCGCGGTGCCGGCGCGCCACGGGGAGAGCCTCGCCGTGGCCCTCGTCGCGGCCGGGCGCCCGCTCCTCTCCCGCAGCTACAAGTACCACCGCCCACGCGGGCCCTACTGCCTCGCCGGCAACTGCGGGAGCTGCCTCGTCCGCGTGGACGGCGTCCCCAACCTGCGGGCCTGCGAGACGCCCTGCCGAGACGGAATGCGAGTGGAGACGCAGAACGCCTGGCCGAGCGCCGCCCACGACGCACTCGGAGCCATCGACTGGCTCGCGCCCGGCGGCCTCGACGTACACCACATGCTCACCCGGCCCGCCCTGGTGAACCGGGTCATGGTGGGCGTCTCGCGCCGGCTCGCGGGGCTGGGCCGCCTGCCGGACTCCGCCGGCTCCGAGCCCCCCCCGGCGACCGAGGAGCGCTTCGACGCCCTCGTCCTGGGCGCGGGCCCCGCAGGCCTGGGCGCGGCCGAGGCGCTCGCGCGCGGCGCGAGGCGGCTGCTCCTCGTCGAGCGCGCGGAGCGGCTCGGGGGCCGGCTCCGCGCCCGGCTCGACCTCCCGGGCGACCCCGACCTCTCCTGGGCCGAGGAGGTCGCCTCGGCGGTGGAGCGCGCGGGCGGGGAGGTGGCGAGGTCGACCGCGCTCGCCGGGCTCTTCACCGACGGGGGGACTCCCGCCTGCCTGCTCCTCGCCCGGGGAGCGCCGGAGCGCGCCCGGCTCGTGCGCGCCGCCCACATCGTCGTCTGCACCGGCGGCGTCTCCTCGCCCCCCGCCTTCGAGAGCGGCGACCTTCCTGGCGTCTTCGCCGGTCGCGCCCTCGCGGTCGCGCTCACGGAGCACGGGGTCCTCGCGGGGAGGCGCGCCGCGGTCGTGGGAGAGGGGCCGGAGGCCGAGGCTTTGGCGGACCGGCTCCGCGGCGCCGGGATGGCCGTGGAGAGCGCCCGCGGCGAGGTGGCGAGGGCGCTCGGGCGGCTCCGGGTGCGAGGCCTCCTCCTCCGCGGAGGAGAGAGGCTCGAATGCGACTCTGTCGCCGAGGCGCGCCCCCCCGTGCCCGCAGCCGAGGCGCTCCGGGCGCTCGGCGTGCCGGTGCGCTGGGACGAGGCGGCCGGGGCCTTCCTGCCGGAGGTCGACCCGTCGGGGCGGACCGCCGTGCCCGGCCTCTTCGCGGCCGGGGAGGTCGCCCGGGCGGCGACCGGCGCCGAGGCAGCGGACGGGGGCCGGAGGGCCGGGGAGGCCGCGCTTGGGTAAGGAGATCCTCTGCGCCTGCGAGGACGTGACGGTGGAGGAGGTCCGGCGCGCCTTCGCCCTGGGATTCCGGGACCTCGAGTCGGTGAAGCGCTACACCGGGTTCGGCACCGGACCGTGCCAGGGGAAGAGCTGCCTCGCCGCCACGGTCCGCGAGCTCGTCCGGCTCGGGGCCACCCCCGCCGAGATCGCCCCCTTCACCAGCCGCCCCCCGCTTCACCCCGCGCCGCTCGGGGCCCTCGCTTCCCTCGACCCGGAGGACCTGCCGCTCGACCCCGGGGTCCCGCGGCCGCCCGCGGGAGCGGGCGCGCCCCGGCCGGCCGCGAGCGGGCCGCTGCCGGCGCGGGCCGAGGTGGTCATCGTCGGCGGCGGAATCATGGGGCTCGGGCTCGCCTTCGAGCTCGGGCGCCGGGGCGTGAGCGACGTGCTCGTCCTCGAGCGCTCCTACCTGAACGCGGGGGCATCCGGGCGCAACGGCGGCGGGGTCCGCGCCCAGTGGTCGACCCCCACCATGGTGCGCCTCGGGCTGCGCTCGCTCGAGATCTTCTCGCGCTTCGCCGCCGAGATGGGGGTGAACGTCTGGTTCCGCCGGGGCGGCTACCTCTTCCTCGCCCCCGACGAGGAGCACCGCGGCCTCCTCGAGCGCAACCTCGCCGTCCAGCGGGGCTTCGGGATGCGGACGCGCCTCCTCTCGCCGGGCGAGGCGCTCCGGATCGTCCCCGAGCTCGATCCCACCTGCTTCGTCGCCGCCTCCTACAACCCCGACGACGGCGTGGTCTTCCCCTGGCCCTTCCTGTGGGGCTATGCCGCCCGGGCGGAGGCGGCCGGCGCCCGGGTCCGCACCTTCTGCCCGGTGGAGGGCTTCGACATCGGAGGCGGCCGGATCCGGGCGGTCCTGACGCCGGCGGGGCGAGTCGCGTGCGAGACGGTGGTGAACGCCAGCGGCGCCTGGAGCCCGGAGGTGGCGCGCCTTGCCGGGGTCTCCCTGCCCAACCGCCCCACCCGGCACGAGATCCTCGTCACCGAGCCGCTCAAGCCCTGGCTCGATCCCCTCGTCTCCGCGCTCGGGACCGGCCTCTACTTCTCCCAGTCCCAGCGCGGCGAGATCGTGGGCGGGATGGGGGATCCGGCGGAGCCCGAAGGCGTCGAGGCCGGCTCCACCCTCCGGTTCCTGGCGCGCTTCTCCCGCGCCCTCACCCGGCTCGCGCCCGTCACTCGTCCGCTCCGGGTGATGCGCCAGTGGGCGGGCGCCTACGACGTCACCCCCGACAACGGCCCCATCCTGGGGGCCGCCGGGCCCGCCAACTTCTTGCAGCTCTCCGGCTTCGTGGGGCACGGCTTCATGATGGCCCCGGCGGTGGCGGAGCTCTACGCCGACTTCCTGACGGGGCGTGGCAAGGACGAGATCTTCGACCGCTTCACCCTCGAGCGCTTCTCTCGCGGCGACTCCGTTCGCGAGGACTTCATCATCGGGTAGAGTGCGGTCATGCCCCTCGGAAAGAACATCGCCTTCCTCGGCGCCGGCAACATGGCCGAGGCGCTCGTCAAGGGTCTCCTGCGCGCCGACGTCGCCGCTCCGGGGGAGGTCCTCTGCACCGATCGGCGCCCGGACCGGCTCGCCGAGCTCGCCGAGCGCTACCGCGTCCGCACCAGCTCCGACAACCGCGCCGCGACGTCGGGGGCGAGCATCGTCGTGCTCTCGGTGAAGCCGCAGGTGATGAACAAGGTGCTCGCCGAGATCGCCCCCGCCCTCGACGAGACGAAGCTCGTCATCTCCATCGCCGCCGGGGTCCCGCTCGCGGCCATCGAGCGCCGCGTCGGCCACGGCATCCGCGTCATCCGCACCATGCCCAACACCCCGGCGCTCGTCGGGGCCGGCGCCACCGCCATCTCCCCGGGCGAGCACGCCCTCGAGGAGGACCTGCGCCAGGCGAAGGCCCTCTTCGACGCCATCGGCAAGACGGTGGTCGTCGACGAGTCCCTGCTCGACGCCGTCACCGGGCTCTCCGGCTCCGGGCCGGCCTACATCTTCCTCATCATCGAGGCGCTCTCCGACGCCGGGGTGAAGGTCGGCCTCGACCGCCGCACCTCGCAGGACCTGGCCGCCCAGACCGTCCTCGGCTCGGCCAAGCTCCTCATCGAGACCGGGGAGCATCCGGGGCGCCTCAAGGACCAGGTGACGAGCCCCGGGGGAACCGCCATCGCCGGGCTGCACACCCTCGAGGCGGGCGGCCTGCGCACCACCCTCATGAACGCCGTCGAGGCGGCCACCAAGCGGTCGCACGAGCTCGGGCGCCGCTTCCTGGAGGCGAAGGAGGAGGACGAGTGACGGCAGTGCCCGGCGCCGCTCGACGTCAGGAGGTGGTCTCGCAGGTGGCGTAGCCGCACGAGCGGCAGGTGAGGCAGCCGCCGCTGCGCGACATCGAGGCCCCGCAGGCGGGGCACTCTCCGTTCAGCCCGCCGGTCAGCACCTGCCCCTCCCGGGATCCGTCCCGGTAGACCGTGATGCCCTTGCAGCCGAGCTCGTAGGCGAGTGCGAAGGCGCGCTCCACCGCCTCGACCGGGGCCTCGCGCGGGAGGTTGATGGTCTTCGAGACCCCGTTGTCGACGTGGCGCTGGAAGGCGGCCTGCATGCGCACGTGGTCCTCGGGCGCCACGTCGTGGGCGGTCGCGAAGAGGCGCTGCACCTCGAGCGGCACCTCGGGCACCCCCCGGGCGCGCCCGGCGCGCCGCACCGCGCGCAAGGCCGCCTCCCCGGCCGGTCCGCGCAGCATGGCCGAGAGCAGCGGGTGCTCCTCGGGCAGCTCCACCCCCTCCAGGGCGTGCCGGACGTAGGCGACGGCGAAGAGCGGCTCGATCCCCGAGGAGCAGCCGGCGATGACCGAGAGCGTGCCGGTGGGGGCAATGGTCGTCACGGTGGCGTGGCGGCGCGCCGGGACGCCGGCGCCGGCGAGCGCGCTCGTGGGCCAGCCGGGGAAGAGGCCGCGCTCCTCGCCCAGGCGCACGCTCTCGGCGCGGGCCTCGCGCTGGAAGAAGCCCATGAGCTCTCCGGCGAGCGCGAGCGCGCGGGGATCGTCGTAGGGGACGCCGAGCCGGAGGAGGAGGTCGGCCCACCCCATCACCCCGATCCCGATCTTGCGGTTGCGCCGGGACACGCGGGCGATCTCGGGGAGCGGCCACTCGTTCACGTCGAGGACGTCGTCGAGGAAGCGCACCCCGTCGCGCACGCACTCGCCGAGCCGCTCCCAGTCGACCGCCCCGGCTCGCTCGAAGCGCGCCAGGTTCACCGAGCCCAGGGTGCAGGCCTCGAAGGGCAAGAGCGGCTGCTCGCCGCACGGGTTCACCGCCTCGATGGCGCCCAGGTCCGGGGTGGGGTTGGCCGCGTTCACCCGGTCGAGGAACACGAGCCCGGGCTCCCCCGAGGCCCAGGCCGCCTGGGCCACGCGCCGGAAGAGGTCCCGCGCCGGCACCTCGCGCACCACCCCTCCGTCCCTGGGGTCGCGGAGCGGAAAGGACCGGCCTGCCGCCACCGCGGCCATGAAGGCGTCGGTGATGGCCACCGAAACGTTGAAGTTCGTGAGCCCGGGTCCGCGCTTCGCGTCCACGAAGTCGAGGACGTCCGGGTGGTCCACCCGCAGCACCGCCATGTTGGCGCCGCGGCGGACCCCTCCCTGCTTGATGGTCTCGGTGGCGGCGTCGTAGACGCGGATGAACGACAGGGGCCCGCTCGCCACCCCGTGGGTGGTGCGCACCAGGTCGCCGCGCGGCCGGATGCGGGAGAAGGAGAAACCGGTGCCGCCCCCGGACTGGTGGATGAGCGCGGCCCACTTGAGCGCGTCGAAGATCGAGCCCAGGTCGTCCTCGACCGGGAGGACGAAGCAGGCGGCGAGCTGGCCGTGACCGCGCCCCGCGTTCATGAGCGTGGGGGAGTTGGGGAGGAACTCGAGCGCGGCCATGCGCGCCTCGAACCGCTCCGCCCAGATGGAGCGATCCCCGCCGCCCTCGGCCTCCGCCACTCCGCGCGCCACCCGCCGGAACATCTGCTCCGGCGTCTCCACCACCGCACCGCGGTCGTCGCGCAGGAGGTAGCGTCGCTCCAGCACCCGGAGCGCGTTCTCGCCCATGGACTCCATCCCCCACAATCTAGCGCTCCGGCCCCCTCCTCCGCATGCCCGCGCGGGTGCCGGTACCGAATGCTACCGGCCCCCCTCTCCGGTGCGGTAGACAGGAGGGCGATGCGCCGCTCGGCCCTCCTCCTCGCGCTCGCCCTGCCGGCGGCGGCCTGCTTCCCGCATCCGGTCCTCACCGCCGACGGCCGGGAGCGGGTGCTGCGCGCCACCGCGCAGCAGCCGAGCTACCTCCGCGTGGCCGTGTACGTGAGCCCGTTCTTCGGCGACTCCTCCAGGGTGCTCCTCACCGACCGTCCGGCGGCGGAGGTGGCCGCCCTGCGGGCCGCGGACGGGAAACCGATCGCGTCGGCGGTGCCCGAGCGCATCTTGCCCCCCGGGACGCCGCTCTTCGTCACCACGGTGCAGTTCCCGACGGGGGCGGCCCTCTTCACCCGCCCCCCCTCGTCGCCCCGCTTCTCGCCCTGGCTCCTCGCCGTCGCCGACGGAGAGGAGAGGACCGCCGTCATCCTGCTCTCGGCCCAGGCGGAGACCGTCGAGGACCTCCTCGCCGAGATCGGGCGCTACCTGACCTCGGACGACCCGGGCCCGGCGTTCCGGGCGCTCCCCGACGGGCAGAGGACAGCGGTCCTGAAGAAGGAGCTCGTCGACGGCATGGGAAGGGATGCAGCCCTGATGGCCTGGGGCTATCCGGAACGAATCGTCCTCGCCCCGCAGGCGAGGACCGAGGAGTGGTTCTGGCCGCAGGGGCGCAGGCACGCGCTCTTCCAGGACGACCGCCTGGTCCGCTACGAGACCGCCCAGGAGGCGTCGCCCGAGCCTTGAGGGGGTCGCCGCCGACCGGCGCGCTACCGGCGCGGACCGCCGCGGCGCCCGGACCCGCCCCGCCCGCCGTGGTCCCGCCGGCCTTGCCCGCCTCGGTCCCCTCCGCGCCCCTGCCCGCCGCGCTCCCCCCCGCGCCGAGGGCCGCCGCGATCTCCTCCGCGGCCGCTCGCGGGCTGGGGGGTGACGCCGATGGCGACGCAGAAGACCGCTCCGGCCCGGAGCTGCGCGACGAGGTCGCGCTCCGAGCCCACCGGGTCCTTGAAGAGCGTGGCCGCGAGGCCGATGTCGTCGAGCGACTCCTTCGCCCCCGAGCCCCCGGTGCAGGGGAGGTTCATGTGGTCCGCCGCCTCCACCGCCAGGTCGTTCGCCGGCCCCTTGCGGCGGACGTTCAGTCCCTCCACCGCCGCGAGACCGTCGAGGGTGAAGATGAAGTCGCCGCTCGGGCGCTCGATGGACTTGTCGTAGGGGTGAGCGGCCACGGCGACCCCGCCGAGCTCTCCGACCTTGCGCAGGACGTCGCGCACCGGCCATGGCGGCGTCCCGAAGATCTGGGGGAGCGCCGGCACCTTCTCCGGGTCCGGGAAGAAGCAGAGATAGTGCCCGCGGTCGGTCGCGATCTCGACCCCGCAGAGGGCGAGGAATCCCTCCTCGCGCCCGGCCGAGCGGATCTCCTCGAGCCCATCGAGAGTGTTGAGGTCCGTGAACGCCACCCCGTCGAGCCCCGCCTCCCGGGCTCGGCGCACCACGTCCCTCGGGGCGAGGGCGCATCCGGCGGAGTGGCGGCTGTGAACGTGGAGATCGATGAGCATCGCGATTTCCCGGTGGTTTTCCCGTCGCCGGCGGTGGAATAGCACGGGCAGAGCGGCTTGTTAAGCAGCGAGTTTTTTCCCGCGATCTCGACGCACCGCGTTTGACACTCCAAATTCTCTCAGGCACAATTTTGCTGGTTTTTCGGGTCGCGCTAGGGGGTCAGCGGCGTGAGCGAGGAGCGCGCGATGCAATTCACCGGGGTGAAGGTCTTCTCGGCCACCAAGGCGAAAGAGCGAGAAGAGCTGGGCGAGAACATCACCCGCTGGCTGCACTCGAACAGCGACCTGCAGGTCGTCGATCGCGTCGTCTCCCAGTCGAGCGACAACGAGTTCCACTGCCTCACCATCGTCCTCTTCTACCGGCAGAAGGGCTAGCCGGGGAATCGCGCTGTCCCCCGGCCGGCCGCGGCGCGGGAGCGCTGCTGCACCCGCCGCCGCGCCGTGGTAGAGGACGCGAGCGATGAGGCTGAAGCAGCTGCCCGAGGACTTCTCGGTCTCCGAGTCGTACCGCTTCGATCCGGAGCCGAACGGCGAGTGGTACGTCCACCTCATGGACAAGCAGAAGCTCTCCACCTTCGAGGCGGTGGAGCGGCTGTGCGCCGCCGGCCGGGTCCGCCCCGCGGACGTGAGCTACTGCGGGCTCAAGGACAAGCAGGGGCGCACCACCCAGCTCGTCGCGGTGCGCGGCAAGGAGGTGGTGCTGCAGGACCCCGACCTCCGGCTCAAGCTCGTCGGGCGAAGCGCCTCGGCGCTCAGCGCCGCCAACACCACCTCCAACCGCTTCGCCGTCACCGTGCGCGACCTCTCCGCCGAGGACGTGGCGCGCCTGCCCGGCTCGGTCGCCGAGGTCCGCCGCATCGGGGTCGTGAACTACTTCGACTCGCAGCGCTTCGGGTCCCTCAAGCACGGCCAGGGGTTCTTGGTGAAGGACCTGATGCGCGGCGACGCCGAGCGGGCCCTCAAGAACTACCTGGCGCGCCCGAGCGAGCTCGACCGCAGCCCGGACGCGAAGGTGAAGGCGTTCTGGCGCGACCACTGGGGTGCCTGGGACCGCAAGAACCCCCACGCGGGCGCGGAGCGCTACGCGCCCGTGGTGCGCTTCCTCCGCAAGCACCCCTTGGACTTCCTCGGAGCCTTCCTCCGGACCGAGCCGCGCTGGCGGGCCCTGCAGGTCTTCGCCTACCAGAGCTGGCTGTGGAACGAGGGGGTGAAGCAGTACCTCCGCGACGTGGTGGGCGTCGCCCGCCTGCTCTCGGTCCGCTACCAGGCCGGGACCCTCCTCTTCCCGCGCCAGCTCGACCTCGCCACCGCCCGGGAGCTCGAGCACCGGACCTTCCCGCTCCTCTCCCCCTCGTCGGAGATCCTGGACGAGCGCGTCCGACGGGCGGCCCTCTCGGTGCTGGAGCGCGAGGGGCAGTCGCTCGCCGACCTCCGCGTGAAGGACGCGCCCCAGATCCACTTCGACCCGGAGGAGCGATCCCTGCTCATCTTCCCCGGCAAGCTGGTGGTGGGAGAGTCCCGGCCCGACGAGATGAACCGCGGCCGGCTCAAGGTGAACGTGGCTTTCACGCTGCCGCCAGGCGCCTACGCCACGCTGGTGGTGAAGCGGCTCTTCTCCTGGACCCTCGAGCCGCGGGCCCGCACCAAGCCGGTCCCGCCCCCCCGCCCGCCGCCCCCGACCCCCGAGGAGGTGCGCGCCGAGAGGCGCCGCACCGGCTTCCTCGCCGCGAAGCGCGCCCGGCGCGAGGCGCGCCGGAAGGCCCGCTCCCCCGGCCCCTAGCGCGGCAGGCGCATCCGGATCTTGAAGGTGTAGTTCACCTCCAGGGGGACCCCGTGGAGCGTCGCCGGCGCGTAGCGGCGGCCCTCGAGGACCGCCACCACTGCTCGGTCCATGAAGGCCAGGCCCTGCAGGACCCGGCAGCCGTGCACCCGACCCTCCGCGGTCACTACGCAGCGCACCACCATGAGCCCCTCCACGCCATGATCGATCGCCTCCGGCGTGTACTCGAGGGCCGGGCCCTCGAGGAACCGGGGCGGGGTCATCTCGTCGCGGAAGTCGACCGTGGAAGGCAGGTCCGGGTCGGGCGGCGCGGCGCCGAAGCCCTCTCCCCCGGGGAGCCCGCCGACGACACCTTCCGGAGAGACACCGGGGCCGGCGGCGGCTTCGGGCGCGGCGACAGGCGCCGCCGGCGGGTCGGGCGGGGGCAGCTCCCGCACCGCCTTCGGCTGCACCATGGCGGTGCGGGCGGGCTTCTTCGTCTCCCGCGGCCGCTCCGGGGCCACCCTGCGGAGCGGCGACCCGGGCGGAGGCGGGGCTGGCACCGCGCGGACGAGCCTCACCTCCACCACCGGCTCGGGCCTTCCCGCCGCCCGCGAGCGGCCGCCCGCCGCGAGCGCGAGGAGGAGGGCGGCCTCGACCGCGGTCGAGGCGACGACAAAGGCGCTCCGGCGGAAGAGGCGCCCCGGCCGCCTCGTCCTCGCGACCTCCTCAAACACGGCTAGCCTTCCCGTCGCCGGCGGGGGTTTCCGGGGGGGCCCGCCCGGGCCCCGGCCCGGGCCGGGTCGCGAAGGCGGCGCCGTGGGGGATGAGAAGCGCCATCGATGAGCCCGTCAGGAGGAGCACCTCGGGAAGGGACGCCCGGCCGCCGGAGACCGTCGAACTCTGCGCTCTCCGCGCGGCCCAGCTCGTAGCACAAGTCGACGCTTCATGCTACCCGAGTCGCCTCTCCCGGGGACCGGCTCGGGCCTGCACCCTTGCGGGCGTCGGGGAGGGCGCGGCCTCGGGCGAGGGCCTCAGCGCCGGGGGCCGAGCCGCCGGGCGATCTCGTCGGCGAGGTCCCGGGCCGTCGAGGTCCGGGGGGTGAAGGCGCCCTCGAGGCCCTCCTCCTCGAGCGCGGCAGCCGTGGTGGGGCCGATGGCCGCGAGCGCGCAGCGGGAGAGCAGCGGGGCACGGGATCCGAGTCCCCTCGCCACGCTCCTCACCGCCGAAGGCGACGCGAAGGCCACCGCGTCCACCTCGCCGCGCTCGAGCAGCGCTCCGAGGGGGGCGATGGCCTCCGCCGGGGCGGCGACGGTCCGGTAGCAGGGCGCGGCGACCACCTCCGCCCCGGCGGCCGCGAGCCCGTCCACGAGCTCGGGACGGCCCTCGGCCGCGCGCGGGACGAGGACCCTCTTCCCGCGGGCCCGCTCCCCCAGGGCCTCCGCCAGCGCCGCGCCCCGCGCCTCGGCCGGGACGAGATCGGGGGGGCGTAGGAGCCCGGCAAGCCTCTCGCCGGTGGCCCGGCCGACGGCGGCGAGCCTCACCGTCCTCGAGGGGGGCGGGAGCCCGAGCTCCCGCAGGCGCCCCACGGTCATCTCCACCGCGTTGGCGCTCGCGAAGGCGATCCAGTCGAATGCCTCCACGGAGCGGAGCGCCCGGTCGAGCTCCTCCCACGACTCCGGCGGGGCGGTGGCGATGGCGGGGACGCCGACGACCTCGGCCCCGAGCTCCCGCAGGCGGGAGGCGAGGGCGTCGTCGCCCCCCTTCCCGCGCGTCACCGCCACGCGGCGCCCGTCGAGCCTTGGGGGAGCAGTCACCTAGCGCTTCGGCGCGGTGAGCCCGGGGCCGCGCTCGATCTCCGCCAGGATGGCGTCGGCGCCGCGGGCGAGGAGGTCCTCGGCGAGCGCCACGCCTATGTCCGCCGCCTGCGCGACCAGCCCAGTGCGCTCGCCCCGCACCACCCGGGTGCCGTCGATGGAGGCGACGAGTGCCCGGAGCGTGACGGTCCCGGCGGCCACGGTGGCGTGCGCGGCGAGCGGCACCTGACACCCGCCCTCCAGCCGGCGCATCACCCCGCGCTCCGCCTCCACCTGGTGCCGGGTGTCGGCGTCGTCCAAGGGGGCGAGGCGCCGCATCGTCTCGGCGTCGGCCTGGCGGGCCTCGATGGCGAGCGCTCCCTGCGCGACGGCCGGCAGCATCTCCTCCACGGTGAACACCTGCACCACCTTGTCGGCGAGCCCCAGGCGCCGCAGCCCGGCGTAGGCGAGCACGACCGCGTCGAAGCCCTCCTCCACCTTGCGCAGCCGCGTCTGGACGTTGCCGCGGATGGTCTCGAGCCGCAGGTCGGGGCGGGCCGCCTTGAGCTGGGCCGCGCGGCGCAGGCTGGCGGTGCCCACCCGGGCTCCCCGGGGCAGGTCCTCGAGCCGCTTCCCCTTGGAGACGAGGGCGTCGCGCGGGTCCTCCCGGACCGGGGTGGCGGCGATGACGAGCCCGGGCGCGAGCTGCGCCGGGAGGTCCTTCATGGAGTGGACGGCGACCTCGGCGTCGCCGCGCAGGAGCGCGTCCTCGATCTCCTTCACGAAGAGGCCCTTGCCCCCGACCTCTGCGAGAGGCACGTCGAGGATCTTGTCGCCGCGGGTCATGAGCTCGAGCAGGCGGACGTCGAGGCCGGGCTCGCGCTCGCGCAGGAGCCCGGCGACGTGGTTCGCCTGCCACTTGGCGAGGGCGCTGCGGCGCGTGGCGATTCGGACGGTCATCGATTTTGCTCCAGGGGCGCCGGGCCCCGGGTTTCCCCCTCCGGCCGGGCGCGCTCGTTGTGCTCCACTTCCACGCCGAAGAGCTCGGCGGCAGCGCCCGGCAGGTCGCTGTCGCCCGAGGCGGCCGCCTCCTTCAGCCGGGCCGTCGGGCCGTGCAGGAGCTTGTTCACGATGGCCTGCGCCATGGCCTCGACGCTTCGCTTGCCCTTGTCGTCGAGGCGCTCGCCCACGTGCGCGAGGGTGCGCTCGGCCTCGGCGCGCGCGATCTCCTCCGCCCGCCGCCGCAGGGCCGCCAGCACCGGCAAGGCCGCCCGGGTCTCGCGCTCCCGGGAGAAGGCCATCACCTCGGCCTCGATGAGCGCCTCGGCGCGGATCGCCTCCTCGGCGCGGGCCTGGTGGGTCTGGGTGACCACCTTCTGCAGGTCGTCGATGTCGTAGGCGTAGACGTTCGAGAGCTCGCCCAGGGCGGGATCGACGTTGCGGGGGACGGCGAGGTCGATGAAGCAGACCGACCTCTGGCGCCGGGCCTTCATCACCTGCGTCGCCAGCTCGCGGGTGACGACGTAGTTCGCGGCGCCGGTGGAGACGATGACCACGTCCGCGAGCGCGAGCAGACTGGTGAGCGTCTCCCAGGGCTCGGCCTGGCCGGCCACCTCGGCGGCGAGCGCCCGGGCCCGCTCGGGCGAGCGGTTGGTGACGAGGATCCGGTCCGCCCCGAGGGCGCGCAGCGCCTTCGCCGAGAGCGCCCCCATCTTCCCGGCCCCCACCAGGAGCACGGCGCGCCCCTTCAGGTCCCCGAAGATCTTCTCCACCAGCTCCACCGCCACCTGGGAGACGCTGCCCGCGCCCTTGGCGATGTCGGTCTCGCTGCGGACCCGCTTGGCGGCGGCGAAGGCGTGGTTGCACAAGCGCGAGAAGAAGGAGCCGGCGGCCGCGGCCGAGCTGGCGATGCCGTAGGCCTCCTTCACCTGCCCCAGGATCTGCGGCTCGCCCACCACCATGGAGTCGAGGCTCGAGGCGACCCGGAAGAGGTGCCGGATTGCCTCCCGCCCGGAGCGCTCGTAGAGGTGCCCCTCCGCCTGCTCGGCGCGCTCCAGGAAGAAGCGCCGCCCGTGCTCGAGCCGGTCGGCGTACACGTAGACCTCCACCCGGTTGCAGGTCGAGACCACCATCGCCTCGCGCACCCCGTCGGACGCCTGCAGCCGGACGAGCGCCTCCTTGAGAACGTCTCCGGAGAGCGCCACCCTCTCGCGGACCGCGACCGGGGCGCTCTTGTGCGAGAGCCCCACCAGGAAGAGCTCGACGCCCGCCGGGCTCACTGGAAGCTTCCTCCATGGCGCGTCGCCCCGGGGATCACGTTGAGGGTCACCATGGAGCCGATGACGAGGACGAAGCCGGCGATGGTGAGGAAGGCGTAGCGCCTCCCGTGCCAGCCGGTGTGGCGCAGCTGCACCATCGCCCCGTAGAGGCTCCAGATGACGAGCGAGCTCACCTGCTGGGGATCCCATTCCCAGGCGGTCTTCCAGACGTGGCGGGCCACCATCGCCCCGAGCACGAGAGCCACCGTGAACACCACGAATCCGGCCCGCACCAGCCGCTGGTTCAGCTGGTCGAGCGAGTCGAGCGAGGGGAGCCGCGAGAAGAGGGCCCCGAAGTGCTTCCCCTTCACCTCGCGCTCCTGGAGCAGGTACATGATGGCCACCACGTAGGCGAGGGCGAAGATGGCCACGCCGAGCAGGGCCGAGACGATGTGCAGCGTGAGGACGGGCCGGCGCACCGTCTCGGGGAGGGTCTCGGGGAGGTTCGGGTTGGTGAGGAAGAGCGCCGGCCCGAGCACCACCAGGATGAGCGGCATGATGAAGGCGCCCACGGTGGGGATGCGGTAGAGGCGCTGCAGCACGAGGTAGGCGCCGGCCGCGAGCCAGGCGATGGTGACGAGCCCGCCGCGGAGGCTGAAGAACTCCATGCCGCCGTACTCCTTGCACCCGAGGCCGATGGCGGCGGCGTGGACCAGGAACCCGCCCGAGAGGAGCCACTGGCCGGCGGTGGCGAGCCGGGCGTGGCGGGGACGGGCGAAGTAGAGGACGTAGAACGTGGCCGCCAGGGCGTAGAGGACGGCGGCGATGCGTAGCACCTGAATGCTCATCTGGCTCTCGTCGTTCGGCGGCTTGGGAGGCGCGCTCCGGCACGCTTTCTACCCCATCGGGGGCCGATTGGCACCGGGGGCGCGCAGACCCTGCGCCGGGCGGGCTTCAAGAGAGGTTGTCTAGCAGGAACCTTGCCAGTGCCTCGGCTTCCTTGCGTCGCTCCTCGAGATCGCGCGGCGAGCTCGACGGCCGGACGCCCCGGTCGCGCGGCGCCGGGGGGGGAATCTCGGCCGCCGCCGAGCCCGGCGAAGCGCGGGGCTCGGCCCGGGCCGGGGGCGCCGGGGACGGGCTCGTCGGGGGCGGGCGGGCGGGCGCCGCTCCCCGGGGGGCGTTCACCGCCGCCTCGATGGCCGACACCTCGGCGAGGAACCCGGGCTCGACCTCGTAGGCGACGTCGCCCATCACCACCGAGTTCTCGACCGCCTCGGCCCCCATGCCGCGCAGCTGCTCGAGCGGCTTCACCTTCGCGAGCAGTTGATGGGGGTCCTTCTCCGCCCCGAGGACCTTGAGGAAGCGGACCGCCGGCTCGAGCGCGTAGCGGCGGCCGCTGCCCTCGCCGGCGAGCAGCGTCATCACGTTCCCCACGAAGTCGATCCGACCCTGCTCTGCCCAGGTGTCGATGAGGGCCTGGGAGACGAAGAGAAGGCCGCCGGCCATGGGGAGATCACCGAGAGAATCCGCCGCTGCGGCGGATTTCTCAAGCTACCACGCCCTCCCGGCCGCTTGCCAGCGCGCGTCCAAGTGGTTAGGAAGGTCGACATGGCATCCGAGAACGTCGTCGTCCTCGAGGACGGCACCTTCGACCAAGAGGTCCTGAAGAGCGACATCCCCGTGCTGGTCGACTTCTGGGCCACGTGGTGCGGCCCGTGCAAGGCCATCGCCCCGGTCATCGACCAGATCGCCCAGGAGTACAAGGGCAAGGTGAAGGTCGGCAAGATGGACATCGACCACCACCAGGGGGTGGCCCAGAAGTACAACATCCGGTCGATCCCCACCCTGCTCGTGTTCAAGGGCGGCCGCGTGGTCGACACGGTGGTGGGGGCCGACAAGACCCGGCTCCTCGAGAGCGTGAAGAAGGTCGCCTAGGGCGATCCCGTCCCCTCCCCTCTTGGCGTCGCCTCCGCCCCGGCTTCCCGGGCGGGGGAGCGGCGGACCTCGCCCGCCTCCCTAGTTGACGAAGCGGCGCGTCCCCACGTTGGCGAGCAGCGCCACCGCCAGGTACATGGCGATGATCGACGACCCCCCGTAGCTCATGAGGGGGAGGGTCACCCCCACTACCGGCAATACGCCGGTCACCATCCCCATGTTCACGAAGGCGTGCCAGAAGAGCATGGCGGTGGTGCCGACGGCGACGAACCTCCCGAAGTCGTCGCGCGCGTAGCCGGCGATGGTGAGCCCCGACGCCACGAGGGCGTAGTAGAGGGCGAGCAGGAGCAGGCAGCCCACGAAGCCGTGTTCCTCGGCCCACACCGAGAAGATGAAGTCGGTGTGCTGCTCGGGGAGGAAGGACAGGAGGGTCTGCGTGCCCTGCCCCCAGCCCTTGCCGAACCCCTGTCCGGAGCCGACAGCGATCATGGACTGGGTGGCGTGGTAGCCGGCGCCGAGCGCGTCCCCCTCGGGGTTGAGGAAGCTCTCCACCCGCTTGCGCTGGTAGGGCTTGAGCTGCGGCCAGGCAGCGAGCGAGCCCCCCACCACCACCGCCAACAAGAGGGCGAGCGCCTTCCAGCGGACGCCGGCGAAGAGGATCATGGTCGCGCCGATGGCCACCACGATGAGGGCGGTGCCGAGGTCGGGCTCCTTCAGCACCAGGGCCGCCGGTGCCAGGGTGAGCGCCGCCGGCACCGCGATGCCGCGCAGCCCCGAGGGGGCCGGCTGCTCCTCCTTCCGCGCGTCCCGCGCGTACCAGGCGGCGAGGCCCAGGACGACCGCGACCTTGGCGAGCTCGGACGGCTGGAAGTTCACGGGGCCGAGGGTGATCCAGCGCCGCGCCCCCATCACCACGCGGCCCTTCAGTAGGACCGCGACGAGGAGCACCAGCACCCCTCCGTAGAACACCCAGGCGGCGCGCTGGAAGAGCCGGTAGTCGACGAGGAGCACCAGGAGCGCGAGCAGGAGACCTGCCCCCATCCAGGTGGCCTGCGAGCTCCACACCGGCGCGCTCGCGCTCCGGGACGCCGAGGCGAGGTTCCAGACGCCGAGCGCCGAGATGGCGAGGACGAGGAAGGCCACGTGCCAGGGGAAGCGGGCGAGGGCCCGTCGCTCCGGGGCGCCGAGCCGCGCCAGCCCCGTCCTCTCAAGCGCCACGGTCCCCTCCTGCCGGCCCCGCCGTCCCCGCGTGCGCCGGCTTGGCCGGGCGCCCGGGGACCTCGGGCGCCGGCTCCGCCGGGAGCGTGCGGGGCGCGGCGCTCGGTCGGTCGGCCGCGGCGCGGTTGCGCGCGTCCTCCTCCTTGAGCTCGAGCCACTTCCTCACCACTGCCGCCGCGGTGGGCGCGGCGTTCGAGGCCCCGAAGCCGGAATGCTCGTTCAGGACCACCACCACGATCTCCGGATCGTCGGCGGGGGCGAAGGCCGCGAACCAGGCGTGGTCGCGCTCGGCGTAGCTCACCTGCGCCGCCTTGAGGCGCTTGGCGCCGAGCTTCACCACCTGGGCGGTGCCGGTCTTCCCGGCCATCACGAACTCCTTGAGCCGCGATCCGTAGGCGGTCCCGAAGGGCTGGTTCACCGCAGCCAGGAGCCCGGAGAGCACGGCCTTGCGCGTCTCCGGCTTCACCGGCAGCCTGCCGCGCTCCTCCGGGGCGAACTCGCTCACCACCTCGCCGCGGGCGTCCTCCACCCGGAGCACCACCTGCGGCTTCCAGACGACGCCGGTGGCGAGGGCGCCGTAGAGGACGAGCTGCTGCATGGGGGTCACGTTCACGTCGCCCTGGCCGATGGCCAGGTTGAGCGACATGCCGTGGTGGTAGCCCCCGGCGATGTGCGACTCGTGCCAGGCCTCGTCGGGCATCACCCCCGGGATCTCCCCCGGCAGGTCGAGGCCGGTCGGCTTCCCCAGCCCGAGCAGGCTGCCCCACTTGGCGATGCGCTCGGTGCCGAGCCGGTCGCCGAGCGAGTAGAAGAACACGTCGCAGCTCGCGCCGAGCGCGTGGTCCAGGTCGACGCTCCCGTGGCCGGAGTCCTTGTCGCAGCGCCAGCTGTGGCCCCCGAGGGTGTAGTGGCCCGGGCAGTAGACGGAACCCCCGGGCTTCAAGGCCCCCTCCTCCAGGGCGGCGATGGCGGTGACCACCTTGAAGGTCGAGCCCGGGTGGTAGTGCTGCTGGATGGCGCGGAAGAGCTCGGGCTGCAGCGGGTCGGCGCGAATCTGGGCGAGCTCGGCGCGGGTGACGCGGCCGGTGAGCTTGTTCGGGTCGACCGCCGGCCGGTCCACCAGGGCGAGCAGGAAGCCGGTCTTCGCCTCCATCGCCAGCACCACCCCGGCCTTGCCGGGAAAGGTCTTCTCCGCGAACTCCTGCAGCCGCCAGTCGAGGGAGAGCACCAGGTTGTCGCCCGGCACCGAGGACTGGTAGCGCTGCTCCTCCGGGATGAGCTCCGAGTCGCGCTTGGCGTTGCCACGAGCGTCGACCACCACCCGCTGGATCCCGTCGAGGCCCCGCATCTCGCGCTCGAAGCGCCGCTCCAGCCCGCGCCGCCCCACGAAGTCGCCGGGCTGGTACGGCTGCTCGTTCGAGCCCTCGCTCTCGAGCTCCTCGTTCATGTGGTCGATCTCGTCCGGCCCCACCTCGTTCATGTAGCCGAAGAGGTGGCTCGCACGGACGCCCTGGCGATAGTTCCGGTGCGGGGTGGGGAGGACGTCGACCGCGCCCGAGAGCTCCGTCCGGTTCGCCTCGAGCACGTCCAGGTCGTCGCGGGCGATGTCTACCTTGACGGTGAAGGGGCGGAAGCGCAGGAGCCCGCGGGCGGTGCGGACGTGGTCGGCCACCCGCTGCTCCTCGTCGCGGGAGAGGGAGAGCATGGTGGCGAGCCGGCTCACCACCTCGTCGCACTGCTTCCCGCAGAAGTAGGGGATGAGGACCACGTCGTAGCTGGGGCGCGACTCGACGAGCACGTTGCGGTTGCGGTCGAGGATGAGGCCGCGGTCCGCCGGGACGCGCAGCTCCTTCACGAAGTTCTCGTCCGCCCGGCCCTTGTACTCGTCGCCGCGCAGGATCTGGAGCTGGTAGAGGCGCGAGAGGATGAGGAGGAATGCGAGCGAGGCCACCGCTCCCATCCACAGGACGCGACGGCCCTCCCCGGTCCTGGGGTCGGTGGGGGGAAAGATGGCCACGCTAGCCGGCCCTCATCGCAATAGCCCCGGGTCCTCCCGCTTCAGCGGGGCGACGAACCGATCGAGAAGCGGGCGGATGGCGACCGCGGCCGCGCCGGTGAGGGTGGCCTCGACGAGCACGCGCCACCCGAGCGCCCATCGCGGCGCCACCTCTGCCGTCGAGACGTAGCGGGTGAGGAGGATGGCGCCGAGCCCGTAGCACAGGGTCCCCACCGCGGAGAGCAGGGCGAAGCCCAGGGTGGAGCGCCCGTCGAAGGCGCCCGCCGCCGCTCGGCTCGACAGGAAGAGCATCACCGACAGGAAGACCTGCAGCCCCGCCGGCCCGCCCGCCGCCGCGTCGAGGAGCACCCCCACGAGCGCCGCCGCCACCGCCCCTTCCACCAGCCCGGCCCCGAGGCCGAGCCACACCACCACCGGCAGGGCGAGGGCGAGCGAGAAGGCGCCGCCGCCGGCGAGGTGGGTGAGCGACGCCCCGAGGGCGAGCACCACGAGCGTGGCGGCGAGGGCGAGGAGGGTGCGCACGGCGGGTCTCACGGGAGCGGGGCCTGGGCCTCTTGCACCCTCTCGGGCGCCGGGTCCTTGGCGACGAGGACGAGGACCTCCTCGAGCCGGTTCACATCGGCGGCCGGCAGGACGTCGGCGGTCTGGTAGAGCCCGTAGGCGGCGCGCCTCACCCGCGTCACCTTCCCCACCGAGAACCCCCGGGGGAAGACCCCGTCGGTGCCGGAGGTCACGAGCAGGTCCCCCTCGATGAGGTCGTCGGAGCGGAGCGCGTAATCGAGGCGACAGGGGCCGGGAGCTCCCTGGCCGCGCACGTTGGCGCGCGCGCGCGACCGATCGACGCGCACCGCGATCGAGCTGTTGCGGTCGCTGAGGAGGAGCACGTCGGCGCTGTGCCCGGCGACGGTGTGGACGCGCCCCACCACGCCGTCGGCGCTCACCACCGGCATCATGCGGCGCAGCCCCTCCTCGGAGCCCCGGTCGATGGTGAGGAGCTGGAGCCCCTTCGGGTCCATGCGGGTCCCGATGATGCGGGCCCCGACCATGCGGAGCTCGGGGCGGGTGTGCGCGAACTCGAGAAGCCGCTCGAGCCGCTCGTTCTCCGCCCGCAGCTCCCGGAGCGCGTCGGCCTCGGAGCGCAGGCGGTTCACCTCCCGCGAGAGGTCGTCGGCCCGCTCCCGGATGCCGCGCAGCGACGCGTAGCGGCGCCAGGCGGAGAGCGTTCCGGTGACCGTCCAGTCGATCGCCTTCTCGAGCGGGCTCGTCATCGCGAGCACCAAGCGATCGGTCGCGGTCCGGTCGCTCGGGTGGCGGGCGTGGGCGAAGAAGACGCCCAGCGGCACGACCACGAGCAACGCGACGGCGATGAACTCTCGGTACCGCTTCAGCAGTGCGAGCAACGCAACTCCGTCCCTGCGGGGGGCGCCCCGCCGGCCCTCGAAATCACTTGCATTTTAGCCGTCTTTGGCTAGGGTCTTCAACCCCGCTGCGGCAGCTCGCCAAGGCGGATCCCCTCATCGGCGGGAGCCCCTCTGTCATGCTGGACATCCTTCGGTCGAAGAGCCGCAGCGTCCTCACCTACATCCTCTTCGGCATCATCATCGTCGTCTTCGTCATCAGCTTCGGCCCGGGCTCGCAGGGCTGCCAGGTGGAGGGGCTCTCGCGGACGAATGCAGTCGAAGTCGACGGTTACGTCGTGACCGCGGCCGATTTCGAGCAGCGCTACGCCCAGCTCTTCCGCGCTTACCAGGCCCGTGTAGGACAAACGTTCACCCGCGAGCTCGCCGACCAGCTCGGCCTGCGCAACGTCGCCGTGAACCAGCTCGTCGACCGCGTCCTGGCGACGAGGGAGGCGCGGCGCCGCGGGCTCTCCGTGAGCGACGAGGAGGTGAACCGGGTCATCTGGGGGATCCCCGCCTTCCAGACCGACGGCCACTTCGACCTCGAGGTCTACCGGAGGAACGCGCGGGCCATCTACGGCTCCGAGTCGCGCTTCGAGCAGACGCTGCGGGACGACCTCCTCTACTCGAAGATGATGGCGCTCCTGCGGGAGGGCGCCCAGGTGTCGCCCGAGGAGGTGAAGGAGGCCTGGACGGCGGACAACGACCAGGTGAACCTCGTCTACGTCCGCTTCCCCGTCGCCCTCGCCCAGAAGCAGGTGAAGGTCAGCGACGCCGAGGTGAAGGCCTTCCTTTCGGCGAACGCGGCCCGGGTGGCCCAGTTCTACAAGGACAACGCCGCCCGCTACGAGAAGGGGAAGCGGGTGAAGGCGCGCCACGTTCTCGTGAAGGTGCCCGAGGGCGCCCCCCAGGCCCAGGACGACGCCGCCCGCAAGAAGGTCGAGCAAGCGGCCGAGCGGGTGAGGAAGGGCGAGGACTTCGGCGCGGTGGCGCGGGCCGTGTCCGACGACCCGGGGAGCAAGGACCGGGGCGGGGAGCTCGGCTTCTTCGGCTCCGGGGTGATGGCGAAGCCCTTCGAGGACGCCGCCTTCGCGCTCAAGCCCGGCGAGCTCTCCCAGCCCGTCCGGACCCGCTTCGGCTGGCACCTCATCCAGGTGGAGGCGGTGGAGGAGGCGCACACCGTCCCGCTCGCCGAGGTGCAGGCGGACATCGCGAAGGAGATCCTCGCCGGCGAGGCGGCGCGCAAGCTCGCGCAGGCCAAGGCTTCCGAGGCGCTCGCGCAGTTGAAGGCGGGCAAGAAGCTCTCCGACCTCTTCCCCGCCCCGCCGAAGGACCCGGCCCAGGCGAGGAAGACCCCGGTGCAGACGCTCGGCGGGGACCCGCTCGTCGCCGACGAGACCGGCCTCTTCGGCCGCAGCGGCGGAGCCGTGCCCCGGCTGGGCGACGTCCCGCCGCTCGCCGCTGCGGCCTTCGCCGCCACGGCGGCCGGTCAGGCGCTCCCGGACGTCTACTCGACCGCCGCCGGCCCGGCGGTGGCCCAGGTGAAGGACCGGACGCACCCCGACCCGGCCCGGTTCGCGCAGCAGAGCGAGGAGGTGGCGGCGCGCCTGCGCACCTCCCGGGAGTCGCAGCTCGAGGCGGCCTGGCTCAAGTCGCTCCGCGAGGGGGCGAAGGTGAAGGTGAACGACGCCCTGCTCCGGTCGCCCGCGACCGCGCAGGACTAGCCGTCGGAAGTCCCGGGTCCTAGACCGCGCGCGCCGGCAGGTCGCCCGCCTGGGCGATGGCGTCCCGGGTCGTCTCCTTCACGTGGTACATGGCGGCGTCCGCCATCTGCAGGAGGTCCTCGGCTCCCGCGCCGTCGCCGGGGAAGGTGGCGATCCCGAAGCTGGCGGTGACCTGTACGGCGAGGTCGCGGGAGCCGAGGAAGACCTCGGCGTTGATGGCCTCCCGCAGGTGGCCGGCCACCGCCCGGGCGCCGGCGCGGTCGGTCTCGGGCAGGAGCACCACGAACTCGTCGCCGCCGTAACGCACCGGGACGTCGATGGACCGGATGCGGCGGCGGATGAGCTCGCCGACCTCGCGGAGGACGGCGCTCCCGGCCTGGTGCCCGTGCCGGTCGTTCACCGCCTTGAACCGGTCGAGGTCGAGGAAGACGAGCGAGAAGGGGCGCCCGGTGCGCTTGGTGCGCTCCACCTCGGAGGCGAGCTGCTGCCAAAGATGGCGGGCGTTGAAGAGCCCGGTGTGGTCGTCCCGCAGGGTGAGCTCGCGGATGCGCTGGTAGGCCCGGGCGTTGTCGATGGCGATGGCGGCGTAGTCGGAGAGCGCCCGGGCGATGCGCAGGTCGTCGGAGTCGAAGGGGCGAGCTCCCTGCGGGTTGACGAGCTCGATCACCCCGAGCACCCGCCCGCGGGACACGAGCGGCACCGCCAGGACGCTCCCGGTGACGATGCCGGAGGCCTCGTCGAACCGGCCGGCGAAGCGCGGATCGGCGCGGGCGTCGGCGAGGAGCAGGGGCTCTCCGGAAAGGGCGACGTGGCCGGCGATCCCCTCGCCGACGGGGAGGCGCATCTCCTTCAGTCGCTCCGCCCCCTCCCCGATCACGATCTCGAAGAGCAGCTCCTGCCGCACCTCGTCGACGAGCAGCAGCGACCAGTGGCCGGGGCGCAGGACCCCGCTCACCCTCTCCATGATGAGCGAGAGCACCTCGTGGAGGTCGAGGGTGCTCGCCAGGGTGCGCCCGATCTCGTTGAACGCCTGGAGCTCCCGGACGGTTCGCTCCAGCTCTCGCAAGAGGTCCCTCGACTCCATGGCTCGGGTTCGTGGTAGCAATACCCCCCGGTCGAGTCAAATGCGCCTGGTGCTCGCCTCCATGAGCCCGCGACGGCGGGAGCTGCTCGCGTCGGTCGGGCTTCCCTGCGCGGTGCGTCCGGCCGAGGCCGACGAGGCCCAGCTGCCGGGCGAGCCCCCCCGCGACTACGTGAGCCGGCTCGCCCGCGAGAAGGCCCGGGCCGTTCCGGCAGCGCCGGGAGAGGTGGTGCTCGCGGCCGACACCGCGGTGGTCCTCGGGGACGAGGTGATGGGCAAGCCCCGCGACGCCGACGACGCGCGCCGCATGCTCCGCGCCCTCTCGGGCCGCACGCACTCGGTGCTCACCGGCGTCCACGCCTACCGGCCCGCCACCCCGGGGCGCGAGGCCGCATGGGCGAGCGCGGTGGTCTCGAGCACGGTCCAGTTCGTCGCCCTATCCGCCGACCAGATCGACTGGTACGTGGCGACCGGGGAGCCGGCCGACAAGGCGGGGGCCTACGCCGTCCAGGGAGCCGGCGGCGCCTTCGTGCGGGAGGTCGCGGGCAGCGTTTCGAACGTCGTCGGCCTCCCCCTCGCCGAGACGCTGTCCCTCCTCGGCGAGCTCGGGGTGGTCCTGCCCTGGAGGGTGACCTGAGCGCCGGCGGAATCGCGGAACGGCTCCTGCGGGTCCGGCGGGACATCCCGGCAGGGGTGACGCTCGTGGCGGTGTCGAAGTCCCAGCCGGCCTCGGCCCTCCGCGAGGCGTACGCCGCCGGCCAGCGCGACTTCGGCGAGAACTACGTGCAGGAGTGGCGCGAGAAGGCCGAGGCGCTCTCCGACCTGCCGGACGTCGTCTGGCACTTCGTCGGCGGGCTGCAGACGAACAAGGTGAAGTACCTCGTGGGCAAGGTGGGGCTCATCCACACGGTGGACCGCGAGGAGCTCGGGCGAGAGATCTCGCGCCGCTCCACCCAGCGCGGCTCGCCCACTCGGATCCTGGTCGAGGTGAACGTCGGGCGCGAGGCGAGCAAGTCGGGCTGCGACCCGGAGCGGGTGGGCGAGCTCGTGGCCTCGCTCTCGCGGTTGCCCCATCTCGAGGTCGCCGGGCTCATGTGCATCCCCCCGGTGGAAGGCGATCCGCGCAATTTCTTCGTGGCGATGCGTGAAATGCGGGATCGCCTCCGACTCCGGGAGCTGTCGATGGGGATGAGCGCCGACTACCCGGAGGCCATCGAGGCCGGCGCCACCATCGTCCGCGTCGGGACCGCCATCTTCGGCGAACGCGCTGTGCCCCGGTAGCCGCCGCACCCAGGGTACCTCGCGCCCCACCCGGCCCGTCAGCGTTCGCGAAGCTTGAGCCGCCCCTCGTCGGACACCTGCGCCAGGTACTCCTGGCCGCAGAAGTAGCAGAGCACCTCGTCCCCGTCGCCGAACTTCTCGTCGTAGGGGTTGTTCGCCATGCAGGCCGGGCAGTCGAAGTCGCCGAAGCGCCGGCTCCTCCCCTCGCTTTCGGCCGAGGAATCCGAGTCGTCGTCGAGGGTGTGGGGATCGACTGGCATGGATCACCTCGGGCTACCGCCCCCTGGGGCGTCCAGGGTACGCCATTTGGTGCCCAGACTGCGACAAAGGTGTCGCGGTCTTCACCAGGGTAGCAGGGCGGCGCGCGCCAAGTCCTTGAACAAAAACCGGATACCGACAGATGGCCGCGGCTTTGCAAGAGCGGGGAAAAGGAGCGTTTGCCCCAAGGCCAAGGTCCCGATGACTCTCCGGTCCGCCATCGCAGCCGCTGCCCTCGCCGTCCTGGCCGCACCGGCCATCGCCCGGCCCGAGGCGTTCTCGCCCGGCGAGCAGCTCGACTTCACCATCGACTACCTGGGCGTCCGCACCGGCCAGGCCCGGATCTCGGTGGGACAGCCGGAAGGGGTGATCTGGCCGGTCATCGCCCAGGCACGCACCGACGGCCTCGCGAGCATCCTCGACATCCGCGAGCACCTCGTCTCCTACTGGGACGCGGAGCAGCACCTGCCGCGCGGCTCCGACCTGCAGGCCATCGAGGTGGGAGACCGGCACGCCGACAGCGCCCGCTTCGACCGCGACTCGAAGAAGGCCACCATCCGCATCGTCCGCAAGGGGAAGCGGTTCGAGAACACCTACGACATGGACCCGGGGGCGCTCGATTTCGCGAGCGCGATCCTGTGGCTCAGGCTGCAACCGCTCTCCGCGCAGGCCCGCTACGAGGTCCCGGTGTTCACCACCAAGGGCACCTTCGTCCTCGTCGCCACGGTCGTCGGCCGGGAGCGGCTCTCCACGCCCGCCGGGGACTTCGACTCCTTCAAGGTGGCGGTGGGGACGGCCTTCCAGGGGAACTTCGCCTCGAAGCGCGACACCTTCATCTGGTTCTCGGCAGACGAGCGCCACGTGCCCGTTCGCGTCAGCGCCGACTTCGCGGTCGGGAGCGTGGTCGCGACCCTCTCGGGGTACCATCCCGGCGAGGCCGTGGCCCGGAACTGAAGCCCTCTTATCCTCCACCAGTGAAGCCCCGACGGCCCCGCCTGCCGCGGCCCGCGGAGAACGACCCGTCCCCCGCTGCGGCGGGCAGAGGTGAGGGGTGACCATCCTCCCCGCCCTCGCCGCCCTGGCCCTCGCCGCCGAGCCCTGCGGCCTGCCGCCGCTCCGGCCGGGCGCCGCGCCCAGGACGGGCGAGGTGCTCCACATGGACCTCGACGTGATGGGGCTCGTCCGGGCGGGCAGCCTGTCGATGGAGGCGGGGCGCCCGATGTTCAACGGCACCCAGATCCCGCTCAAGGCGAGGCTCAAGAACACCTCGGTCTTCGCCAAGGTGCGGCGCATCGTCGGAGGAGCTTTCTCCTGGGTGAACTCGAGGACGCTCCTCCCCGAGCGCTACCGCGACGAGGTGCTCGAGGACGGGGTGAAGAAGGTGACCGACGTCCGCATCTCGCAGAACGCGGACGCGATCGCCATCGAGACCGTGATCGGGGACGCGAAGAACTCCTCCCGCTTCGAGCGCAAGGGCGAGGTCCTGGACGCGCTCTCCGCCGCCTACTACCTGCGCGCCGCCGAGCTCAGGCCCGGCCAGGAGATCTGCTTCGACCTCGTCGGCAACCGACGCTACTGGCGGTTCCGCGGCAGGGTGGCGGCGAAGCCGGAGCGGGTGGACACCACCGTCGGGCCCTACGACACCGTGCGCATCGACGCCACCGTGACCCGCGCCGACCAGCCCGCGTCCTCCCGCCCCCTGCACCTCTGGATCGGCTCCGAGCCGCCCCGCCCGCTGGTGGCGGTGGTGAGCGAGATCGACCTCGGCCCGGTGTCCGCCACCCTGGCGCGCGCCCCGTAGCGCCCCGGCAGGGCTAGACGAGGCCGCGCGAGCGGCGGAGCAGGTCGACCGTCTTCTGGTACTCCACGTCCCAGGCGCTCGTGCCTTCCTGCAGGTGCTTCAGGCGGGCGCGCGCCTCGCGGTCGATCTCGTCGTCCACGTCGAGGTGGCGCTTGAAGATGCCGAAGATCTTCCGGCGCAGCACCTGGTCCTCGGTGTAGACCTCCTCGACGTTCCGGGACACGAGCAGGAACTCGATCATCTGGCCGATGACGTACTCGATCCCCTCGTCGCCCATCTTGAACCCGCGCACGTCGGCCATCTCGCGCTTCACCTGGTTGAAGCGGGAGTGGTCGTAGCCGCGGCGCTCGAGCGCCTCGCGGGTGGCCGCGTTCACGCGCTCCTCGGCGGCCAGGTACTCCTTCATGATGGACGCCATGTCCATCTCGGCATCGGCGATCCGCATGGTCTCCACCTCGATGTCGCCGTCCTGCATGAGGGTCTGGACGACCTCGCGGGCGATGGTGGGGATGACCTTCGGATAAAGGCGCATGGGGCTCTTTCCTCGCAGCGCGGACTATACCGCGCCCGAGCCGTGTGAAATCGGTTTTCTCAAGGGTTTTCCCTATAGACTCGCTGCGCCGGTCAGGGCAAGAAAAAAGGGGCAACCGCCCGTAAGGGACGGCTGCCCGGTCCGCGCCTCGAGGGGGCGACCGACACTAGGCCGCGTAGATCTTCATCACTTCGTCGAGGAGCTTCAGGGCCTCCGGCTTGGGCCGCTGGAAGGAGTTCCGGCCCATGATGGACCCGAAGGACCCGCCCTCCTTGAGCCCTTTGACCTCGGCCAGGATCTCCTCGTTCCCCTTCGCCTCCCCGCCCGAGAAGATGACGACGCGGCGGCCGTTGAAGGCGCTCTGCACCACGTGGCGCACCCGCTCGGGAAGCGTCTTCGTCGAGATCCCGCACTTCTCGAAGACCTTCTTCGCCTCCGGCTGCTCGACGTAATCCTTGGGGGGCTTCACCTTGATGAAATGGGCGCCGAGCTGGGCAGCGATCTGGGCGGCGTAGGCCACGATGTCGGTGGCGGTCTCGCCGTCCTTGGAGATCCCGCCGCCGCGCGGGTAGCTCCACACCACCACCACGAGCCCCTTGCGCTTCGCCTCCTCGGCGAGCTCGCGCAGGTCCTGGTACTGCTCGTTGCGGGCGCCGGAGCCGGGGTAGATGGTGTAGCCGATGGCCGCGCAGCCGAGGCGCAGGGCGTCGTCCACCGAGCCGGTGACGGCCGAGATAGGTTGCTCGATCTTCGCCAGGCTGTCGGAGTTGTTGAGCTTCAAGATGAGGGGGATCTGGCCGGCGAACTTCGCCGCCCCCGCTTCCAGGAATCCGAGCGGAGCCGCGTAGGCGTTGCAGCCGGCATCGACGGCGAGCTGGAAGTGGTACTCCGGATCGTAGGCCGGGGGGTTCGGGGCGAAGGAGCGCGCCGGACCGTGCTCGAAGCCCTGGTCGACGGGCAAGATCACGAGCTTCCCCGTCCCACCGAGCCGGCCGGTGCCGAGCAGGCGGGCCAGGTTGGTGAGCGTGCCCGGGCTGTCGGACGAGTACCAAGAAAGGATTTCCTTCACGCGCGGGGTGATCTTCATGGACCTCTCCCTAGAGTGGGGTTTCTCGAGAATTCGCTCGGACGAGTGGATTCCGCCGTTCCTGTATAGCACGCGGGGGGCGCATTGGGACGGCGGGGCCGCGAGCGCGGGCCCGGCCCCGGCCCCTCACTCCAGCCCCTTCGCGCTCACCGGGATTCCTGGGCCCGCCTCGGCCCCGGTGCGGGCGAAGCACCGCGCCGCGTACCCGCACCCTTCTCCCCGGCAGCGCTCCTCGTCCCGCCCGAGCGACTCGGGAGAGGCGCCCCGCCCCGAGGCCGAGGCGGCGCCGCGGGCGAGCCCCGGCACCTCCGCGGCGAAGCGCAGGAGCTCCTGCTGCGACGGGGTGAGGTCGAGCGCCGCGGCTCCCCCGCGCAGGAACCAGAGGGCCGACCGCACCGTCTTCTCGGGCCAGGCGCGCGAGGCCGCGAGGGCGTAGGCGAGGAGCTGGAGGCGGTAGCGCTCCCCTTCCTCCCGGCGCCTCCGGGCGTACTTGAAGTCGAGCACCCGGACCTCGCGTCGCTCGACCACGAGCGCGTCGATGGCGCCGTCGAGGTAGCACGGGGCGGCCCCGCCCCCTAGACGCAGGAGGAACGGGACCTCGCGCCGGAGCGCCCCCGAGCGCTCCCACTCGGCGAGCCGGCGGCCGAGCTCCGAGTGGAGGAACCGCTCCACGTCGGCGAGGACCGCACGCACGCCCGGCGCGGCCGGGTCGTACCCGCGGCGGGACGCGGCCGCGGCGACGAGCGCCCGGCGCGCGAGGGGCGGCGCGAGCAGGTCCACCTCGGCGAGCAGGGCGTGCGCCAGCGACCCGCGCTCGGTGGCGCGGTCGGGATCGTCCGCGGGCCGCTCGGGGCGCGGCTCCGGGAGCCGGAGGTGCCGGGAGAACCAGTGCCGGCGCGGGCAGCGCCCGTACTCCGAGAGAGCGGTGACCACCTCCCGCACCGGCTCCGCGAGCGCCCTCCGGATGGGCGGCGGGGCCACTCCGGCAGCGGGCTCGCCCCCCGGGGACCCGGAGCGGTCCGGCTCGCCCCCTGCCGCCTCCCGCGGCTCCCCGGGCTCGAGCCGCGCGAGGAGCCTCTCCGGGACCTCGCCGAGCAGCGCCGCCCAGGAGTCCTTGGGCGCGGGGCCTGCCGACGAGAGGACGAGGTAGTCCTTCGCCCGGGTGAGTGCCACGTAGAGGAGCCGTCGCGACTCGGCTGCCTCGGCCTCGGCGCCGCTCCGGCGCAGGCGCTCGAGCGAGGCCGTCTCCTCGAAGGACTCCGAGGCGAGGAGGTAGTGCGCGGCGCACACCCTCCCCGCCTCGTCGAGGGCCGCCCGGCGCCGCTCCCCGGGGAGGCGCGCCGTGAGGTCGGGGACCGCCACCACTGGCCACTCGAGCCCCTTCGCCTGGTGGACGGAGAGGAGCGCCACCGCGTCCGCCTCCTCCAGGCTCGCCTCGGGTTCGCGCGCCGGGCGCCGGGCCATCCGGCGCAAGGATGCGCCGAAGGCGGCGGCGGCGGCGCCTCGGGCGGCGGCGCCCCGGGCGAGGTCGAGGGCCTTGCGCACGTTCCGCGCCCGGCGCTCGCCGTCCGGGCCGGCGAGCAGCGCCGCCTCGAGGTCGAGGGCGTCGACCGCGCCCGCGAGGAGCTCCCCCACGTCGAGCCGGTCGCGCACCCGGGCGAGCGCTCCCCAGGCCTCGAGGAACCGGGCGAGGCGCTCGCCCTCTCCCTCCGCAGGCCCTCCGGGGCGCAGCGAGCGGAGCTCCGCCGCCGCCCCCTCGGCCCCGAGGCGCCACAGGCGCGCGAGGCCGGAGCGACCCCCTCCTCCGCGGGCGAGGAGGAAGAGCGACCCGTCGGAGAGGCCGCACAGAGGAGAGCGGAGGAGCGCCGCCCAGGCGAGCTCGTCCGAGGGGTCGGCGAGGCTCGCGAGGAGCTCCCCCAGGTCGCGGACCTCCGGGGCCTGGAAGAAGCCGCCGCCGCGCCCGAGCCGGCACGGCACGCCTGCCTGGCGGAGCGCCCTCTCGTACTCCCGGACGTGGGTGAGACGGCGGAAGAGCACGGCCACCTCGCCGAGCCGCGGGGGGCGATCGAGGCCGCTCGCCCGGTCCCTCACCGTCACCCCCGCACCGCCGCCGATGAGCTCCCGGATGCGAGCCGCAAGCGCCGACGCCTCGCGGGCGCGCCGCTCCTCGGCGGGACCGAGCTCCGGGGCGAGGATCATCTCCGCCGCCGGGAAGGCGCCGCCGCCGCGCATCGCCCGGAGCCGGTCCTCCTCGCCGAAGGGCACGCCCAGGCGGGCGCCGCTCGCCTCGAGGAGGTGGTTCACGAGATCGATCACCCCCGGGACGGAGCGGTGGTTCTCGCGCAGGTGGAGGACCTGTCCCCGGCCCCCCGGCCCGAGCTCCTCGATCACGCCGGCGAAGACGGCCACGTCGGCGCCGCGGAACCGGTAGATGGACTGCTTCGCGTCCCCGACCGCCACCAGGACCGCCGGCCGGTCCTCGCCGTCCGGGGGGGAAGGGTCGCCGGAGAGGAGCTCGAAGATCTCCGCCTGCAGTCGGTTCACGTCCTGGTACTCGTCGACGAGGAGGGCGCGGGTCCGGCGGCGAAGCTCGCGCCGGACGAGGGGCTCGTCTCGGAGCAGGTCGCGGGCGCCGAGGAGGAGGTCGTCGAAGTCGAGCGCGCCCGCTGCCCTCTTGCCGTCCCGGTAGCGCCTCTCCGCGTCCAGGACCACGTCGGCGAGCGAGCGCGCCTGCGGCGCCGCCGAGATCTCGGCCGCGACCGCGGGGATCGCGGCGGCGAGGGCGAGGAAGCGCTCGCGCGCCTCGCGCACCTCGGGGGGGGCCCGGCCGAGGCGCCACCTCCGCAGGGGCCCCGCGAGCTCGCAGAGCCCGGCGACCGATCCGGCCGCGAGGCGGGCGCGCGCCTCCGGCCAGCCGCGGGCGAGCTCCTCCATCGCCGCCTGGCCCGACGGCGTCGCCGCCCGCCCTCGCAGGCGAAGGAGATCCTCTCCCGCCGAGGCGAGCTCCGCGACCGCCGTCGCGAGCCCCGCCGGGTCGCCGCCCGCCGCCGCCACCGGGCCGCTCAGGCCGCGGACGGCGCGGTCGCGGACGAGCGCCGCCGCGACCTCGGCGAGGCCGCGGACGCCTCCGTGCCCGGCGGCGAGCGCCCGGATCGACTCCCCGCCCGCCCGGAGCGCCTCGATCGCCGCCGCCAGCGCCGCGGCGTCGAGCGCCTCCGCCGCCGCCTCCTCCTCCAGGACCGCGAAGTCGGGATCGACGCCGGCGTCGAGAGCGTGCTCGCGCAGCAGCCGGGCGGCGAAGCCGTGGATCGTGCCCACGGCCATGCGGGGAAGGCCCCGGCGCGCGGCGGCAAGCCGCTCCGCGCCCTCCGGGCGGACCGCCGCAGAAGCCCGCGCCAGGGCCTCGCCGAGCCGCTCGGCGAGCTCCGCCCCGGCCCGCTCGGTGAAGGTGATGGCGACGATCTCCTCCGGCCGGCACGGGCCGAGCGGCGTCTCGCCGGCGATGAGCCGGAGCAGGAGCTCCACGAGGGCGGTGGTCTTGCCCGCGCCCGCGCCCGCCGAGACCGCGCTCGGCCCGGTGAGCCGGAAGAGCCGCAGCGCGGCTTCGCTCCACGCGACTCCGGCCTCGTCCCGCGTCGACGGGCCCCCCGCCCCGGCATCCGGCATCGCGGGAGGGTCCTCCCTCGGGGGAGGCGGCGCGAGGTTCGCCCTCTCCCGGTCCCGGGGGCGGGCCGCCTGGCGAGAGAGCGTCGTCACGCGTCGTCTCCAGGGCGAGGGAAGCGGCACACCGCGCCGTAGGGGCAGCCGGTGCAATCCGCCGAGGCGATGGGGAACCGCCCCGCCCGCACCTCCCCCACGGCCGCCACCACCGCGTCGGCGAAGGTGCGCCCCCCGGCGGCTCGCACCTCCGCCCGCCGGGCCGGGTCAAGTGCCAGGAACCCGTCGCCGGGCGGGGGCCGCCAGGGGCGCACCCGCTCCGTCGACCGGAGGAGGCCGTAGGTCACCCCGAGCTCCTCGCGTCCCGGGGCCTCCCGCATGGCGGCGAGGAGGTAGAGCGGAGGCTGGAAGCTCGTCGTGCCGAGCGCCTCCTCGTCGAGCTTGCCGCGGTGGTCCCTCTCCCCCCGGGAGTTCTTGTAGTCGAGGACGAGGAGCCGGCGGTCGTCGGCGTCGACCCGGTCGATGCGCCCGCGCAGGAGGATGGGGCCGCCCGGGGAGGGAACGGCGAGCGGCGGGCTCCCCGACCGGCCGCCGAACTCGTGCTCGACGAGCAGCGGCCGAAGCCCGTCGTGCACCCGGCCCTCCGCCTCCACCCAGCGGGAAAGCCGCCGGACGAGCGCCTGGCGCCGGGAGGCCCAGGCCGCCGGGTCTCCCACCCTCCCCTCCGCCTCGCAGGCGGCGAAGGCCTCGTCGGCGATTCGCTCGAGCTCGGCCTGGTCCTCCTCGTCGCCCGAGGGGGGCCACGCCCCGCGCGCGCGGCGCGCGGCCAGGAAGGACTCGAGCACGGCGTGCAGGAGGCGGCCCTCGTCGCGCGGCGCCATGTCGAGGTCGGCCGCCGGGGCGTCCGGCAGCCCCGCCAGCTGCAGGAAGAGGCGGTAGGGACAGCGCGCGCGGGTCTCGAGCTGGGTGGCGCTCCACTCCTCGGGCAGGGCCTCTCGAAAGGCGAGGGAGAGGTCGCCCGGGATGGCACCGGCCGAGGGGGCCGTCCGCCCCTCGAGGACGGCGAGGCGGCGCTCCCGCTCCAGCTCGCCCCTGGCGATGGCGCTCGAAGCCCGCGCCGCGAGGCTCGCCCCCTCGCCGGCGGTCGCGCCCGGGAGCGCGGCGAGGGCCCGGGCAAGCGGCTCCCCGTTCGAGGGGGCGAGGCGTGCGACGGCGCGCAGCGCCTCCTCGCGGGAGCGGGCGTGGCCGAGCGGCGGGTCGGAGGCGAGCGGGAGCTCCTCCGCCGCGCCCCTGGCGAGGACCTCGGCGGCGAGGGGCGCCGGCCCCTCGCCCCCCGCCCCTCGGGTGAAGCCCACCGCCAGCACCTCCCGCGCCGCCGCGAGCGCGGCGAAGCCGAGGTAGTCGGCGACCGCCTGGCGGTCCGCCGACGTCGCCAGCGCGCGCCGCCGCAGGCGCTCGTTCACGGCGCGGCGGGCGGCGTCGCCGAGGAGCGGGTCGGTCCGCGGAGGAGACGGCCAGGAACCCCGCTCGGCGCCCAGCACCAGGACCGCCCGCGCCTCGAGCCCGGGGGCCTCCTCGAGAGGCCAGAGCTCGACTCCGCCTCCGGCCGCGGGCGACGCCCCCGGCACGGAGGCGGATCGGAGGGCCAGGTCGAGGTGGCGAAGCCACTCCCCTCGGTCGAGCTTCCGCTCGCCGCGCCCGAGGAGCCGCTGGGCCGTCGCGACCTCCTCCATCGCCTCCTCGAAGCGGGAGAGGCCTTCAAGGTCCCGCCGAGCGACGTCGGCCGGGCCTCGCGCGGCGCGGCGCCGAACGCCGGCGCCTTCCGCGAAGGCTCGCACGCGCGCCTCCCATCCGCGCGCCGTGGCAGGGCCGCGGAGCGGAGCCAGCGCGGCCGCGGACCGGCGGAGCTCCCGCGCCGTAGCGAGCAGCCCGGCCCTCTCCCGGCGCGCCGCGGGGGCGGTGAGGCGGCCGGCGCGGTCCGCCAGCCTCTCGGCCGGATCGCCGCGCCCGGGAAGGGCTCCGGCCCGGTCGAGCATGCGCCCGAGCCCCGCGGGCGGCTCCCCGGCGCGGAGGTAGGGGGAGCGGAGGAGGAGCTCGGCGCTCGCCCTGTCGACCTCGCCGGCAGCCTCGAGGGCGGCCCGGAGATCGCGGACGAGCGGGAGGGCCGCGAGCGGGGCTTGCCCGGCGGCGGAGAGCGGCACGGCGAGCCGACGAAAGGAGCGCGAGAGAGCCTCCGAGAGCCTCCGCGGGGCGACGACGGCGATCTCGTCGGGGGCGAGGCCGCCCTCGAGGAGATCGGCGGCGAAGCGGGCGGCCGACTCCGCCTGCTCCTCGTCGCCCGGCGAGGGCAAGGTCGCGATCCAGCCCTCGGGACCGGGATCGCGGCGGCCCCCGCCGAGGCCGAGCGCGCGCGCGATTCGCGGCGCGCGCTCCTCGTCCGAAGGGAACCGGAGGGCCACCTCGCGCCTCGAGGCGAGTTCGTGCAGCGACTCGATCCTCCGCACCCAGGGCTCGGCCGGCGAGCTGCGGCGCGGATCCTCCGGGAAGTAGGGCACCCGGGCGAGGACCCTCCGCGCCCGCCCCGCCAGGGCGGTGACGAGGTCGAGCGCGCCCGGCGAGGGAGGGAGGAATCCTTCCAGGACGAGGAGGCCGAGGTCCGCCGTCTCCTCCGAGGGGATACCCCGCCGGGCCGCCTCCGCCGCCGCCCGCAGTGCCGCGGCCGCGTCGGCCGCGCGGAGCTCCGAGAGGAGCTCCTCGTGGATCTCGAGCGCCCGGGAGAGGGCGACGAGCCGCTCGGCGGGGCGTCCCGGGACGTCCAGGGCGGCCCTGCGCAGGTCGGCGGCGGAGACCTCGGAGAGGCGGAGCTCGCGGACGGCGTCGGCCGCCGCGCGGGCACTCCCGGCCGAGGGAGGCGCCGAGCGGGAGAGTTCCGCTTCCTCGCAAGCGGAGAGGGCCAGGATCCGTTCGGCGAGCGGGGTGAGGAGCGCCCGCGTCTCGCCGGCGCGGGCGAGCAGCCCGGGGACGAGGGACGGGATCGTGGCGAGGCGCGGCCCGAGGAGGACCCCGCCCTCCGCCTCGCACAGCCGCAGCGAGGCGCGGGACCGCCGGAGGGCGGAGGGGACCACCACCAAGTCCGTCACGCGGCGGAGGATACGCCGCGGGTACGACGTCTCCGCGGATCCCCGGGGGCGCTCAGTCCTCGCGATACACCGCGAGTGATCCCTCGTTCTCCCACACCTCCACCTTGGCGACGGTGACGCGGCCGCCCTCCTGGTCGCGCAGGCGCTGGCGGGCCTCCTCGTAGAAGAAGCGCGCCAGGTTCTCGGCGGTGGAGTTCACCTCGTCGAAGGGAGGGACCTCGTTCACGTTGCGATGGTCGAAGCGGGAGCCGATCTCCGCCACCATGCGCTGGAGGTCGGCGAAGTCCACTACCATGCCGAGCGCGTTCAGGCTGGAGGCGCGCGCGTGGATGCGCACGCGCCAGTTGTGGCCGTGCAGCCGCTCGCACTTCCCGGGGTGAAGGCGGATCTGGTGGGCGGCGCTGAAGAGGAAGTCCTTGGAGATTTCGTAGATGGAGCCCATCGCCCGCGCAATATACCCGCGCCCGGGACGCGGCGCACCGGCGGGAAGACCCGTCGCGCGCCCCCGGTTTGCGGGTTAGCTTCCCTGGGCGATGCCGAAGGCACTCGAGATGGCGGCGCTCGTCGCCCTGGGCGCTGCGGTGGGCCTCGGGGCGAACGCCCTCTCCCCGCGCCCCGCCCCGGTGCGGGCGAAGGTCTACTCGGTGGCGGAGGCGAGCGGGGGAGCCTGCGCCGGCCCGGAGGAGGCGGCGGCGCCTGCTCCTCGCATCTCGGTGGCGGAGGCGAGCGCGCTGTGCCAGTCCTGCCTGGCCGCGTTCGTCGACGCCCGGGGTGCGGGCGAGTTCGCCCAGGGCCACGTCGCGAACGCCGTCCACCTCCCGCCGTCCGGCCACCCGGACGAGGGCGCGGCGCTCGACGAGCTGCGCCAGCGCCCCCTCGTCGTGGTCTACGACGGCGACGACAGCTGCGCGGTGGCGGACGAGGTCGCCGCCCGCCTCCGCCGGGCCGGCCTCGCCGACGTCCGGGTGCTCTCGGGCGCCTGGCCCGCCTGGGCGGCCGCCGGGGCTCCCGCCGCCGCCGGCGCCTGCGTTAGCTGCGGGCACGCCGAGGGACATCCGTGAGACGCGCCCCGGCGGCCCTCCTCCGCCTGCTCCTGGGTGCTCTCTTCGTGTGGGCCGCCGCGGCCAAGCTCCCCGACATGGCCGGCTTCGCCGAGAGCGTCGCGAACTACCGGGTCCTGCCGCCGGGCTGGGTTCCCCTCCTCGCCGCCGCGCTGGTGGGGGTGGAGCTCGTCGCCGGGGCGGCCCTCGTCGCCGGGTGGTGGCCGCGGGCGGCCGCCGCCGTCCTCGCCCTGCTCCTTCTCGTCTTCGCCGCGGCGCTCTCGCAGGCGCTCCTGCGAGGGATCGACCTCTCCTGCGGCTGCTTCGGCGGGAAGGAGACCGCGAGCTGGGGCGCGGTCGGGCGCGATCTCGCCCTCTTCGCCCTGACGATCGCTTCCCTCGCCCTCGGCCCGGGCCGGCTAACGGCGCCTGGGGCCGGGGCGGCCCCCTGACCCCGAACCCCGCGACCGCCGGGTACTCCGGGACGAGCCGGCTCTTGCGCGCGCTCGCTTCCGCTCGCGGGCGGCGCCGCCTCGCCGGGGCGCGGGCCTGGGAGCGCGCCCGCGGCCCGCCTCCCGTCCCGCGACCGCCGGGCCCGGCTCGAGCTCGAGGAAGTACTGGTGGCGCAGGAAGCGGTGCTCGCGCGCGAGCCGGAGCCCCGCTTCGGCCGCCGCCGCGAGGAAGTCCACCCGGTCGACCTTGTGCGCGACCGGGGGGCCCACGGGCATCTCCCGCTTGTGGAAGTCGATGTTCACGATCCGGCCGCCCGGCCCGAGCCGGGCGGCGAGGCGCGCGAGGTATCGCACGCCGGCAGGGAAGTGGTGGAAGGTGTTGACGACGAGGATGAGGTCGCAGGGGCGGGGCGGCAGGCCGGGCCGGGAGGCGGTCGCGAGCAGGGGGCGGACGTTCCCCACCCCGGCCTCCCGCATCCGCTCCCGCAAGGTCTCGATCATGCGGGGCTCCACGTCGATGGCGTAGACGACCCCGCCCGGACCCACTTGCCGCGCCATGCGCAGCGCGAAGTAGCCGGGCCCGGCGCCGACGTCGCAGACGGTGGCGCCCCGGCGAAGGCGGAGGGCCGCGAGCACTCGCTCGGGCTCCTGCCACTCGGCCCGGTCCTCCCCCTCGAGCCGCGAGAGGTAGCGCGCGAGGTCGTGCGGGTTCCCGTGGCGATCGTGGGGCCCGCCCCGCCCGCCGGGATGCGGAGAGCGGTGCGAGTGGCTCGCGCCGTGGTCGTGGCCCGTCTTCCCCTGCATGGCTCTTACCTCCCCCTGTCCCGAGAAGTGCCGTCCCCGGTTCCGGTCGCGGCGAGCAGGCCTCGCACCGCCGCCCCCGGGTCGCCCGCCACGAGCCAGGCGCGGATGGCGGCCACCCCGTAGGCGCCCGCCGCCATCACCTCGGGGGCGCGAGCGACGTCGACCCCTCCCAGGCCCAGGACGGGAAGGCCCGTCGCCGCGGCCTCGCGCAGTCGCTCCAAGCCGACCGGCGGGCCGTAGCGAAGCTTGGAGGGGGTCGGGAAGACGGGGCCGAAGGTGGCGAAGTCGGCCCCGCCCTGCCGGGCCCGGAGCACGTCAGCGGCGGAGTGGCAGGAGACCCCCACGAGCCTCCCCGAGCCGAGGAGCCGGCGGGCCGCGGCGGGCGGGACGCCGTGGGAGGGCAGGTGGACGCCGTCGGCCTCGGCGAGGAGCGCCACGTCCAGGCGATCGTTGACGACGAGCAACTGCCCGCTCTCCTCGGTGACGCGCCGGAGCGCTCGCGCCGCGGCGAGGAGGGCCCGTCCCCCCTCCTCCTTGGCGCGCAGCTGGACGGCGACGGCTTCCCGGGGCAGTCCGCGGAGGGCGGCCTCCACCCGGGCCACCAGATCCGCCCCGGCCTCCGCGTCGGTCACGAGGTAGACATGCGGCAGGACGCGCGGCATCATCCAATAGTTCCGAGGCGGACATCCATCTCGAGGTGAGTCCCTTGAACGGCGACCTGAAGAGCCTTCTGGACTTCATGGAGATCCAGAAGAAAAAGCAAGCTTCTCACTTTCCCACCGTGAAGGCCGAGAAGCTGCTCACCTTCATGGGCACGACCAGCCTGGCCGGCACCCACGCGGCGGTGGGCATGCTCCCGGTCGTCCGGCTCGAGCCCGGAGCCAACCCCTCCGAGATGCGGGTGCACCTGCGCGGGCAACTGCCGCGCCCGCCCGGGCGCAACGAGTGCATCACCGTTCACGTGGACAAGATCGAGCAATACCAGGGGTACCAGATCAAGACCAAGGCCCTGCCCGCCACCGACGGGGCGGAGGCCGAGCTCTTCCGGCGGTCGGGCAACGAGCTCGTGGTCGAGGGACGCCAGATCTACACCGTGCACCACAGCCCCTACACCATGAAGTTCTTCGAGCAGATCCCGTTCGAGGAGGTGCAGCAGATCGTGGGCGGGGTCCGGTTCGCGCTGGTGGGCGTGGGAGAGACCGCCAACATCTCCCCGCGCTTCGTCTTCCACTACGAGACGAAGCTCGACCGGCCGGTCTTCTTCCACGGCGACGGGCTCGCCCTCAAGACCTACATGAACCTGAAGCAGAACCGGCAGGAGACGCGGCTGCTCGTCGACCTCGACACGTTCGAGGGCTACTCGCTGCGCGGCACGGTGGAGGAGTTCGCGCCGCAGCAGCACGCCGAGGCCTACGAGCGCATCTGCCAGGGCTTCGCCTCCGGCAACTGGGGACGCCCCTCGCGCGTCTTCCGCTTCGTCGCGGACCAGTGGACGCCGGTCAAGCCCTTCCAAGGCTAGCGCGGCGTCCCCACCAGGCCCGTCATCGGGCTCGACGCCGAGGCGTGCAGCCTCATGGGCATGCGACCGGCCAGGAAGGCCTTGCGCCCGGCGCTCACCCCCTCGCGCATCGCCTCGGCCATGAGGACCGGGTCGTCCGCCTCGGCGATGGCGGTGTTCATGAGGACCGCCACCGCCCCGAGTTCCATCGCCACCGCGGCGTCGCTGGCGGTGCCCACGCCGGCGTCGACGAGCACCGGCACCTTCACCGACTCCATCAGGATCTTGAGGTTGTAGGGGTTGCGGATCCCGAGCCCCGAGCCGATGGGGGCGGCGAGAGGCATCACCGCCGCGCACCCCGCGTCCTCGAGCTTCTTCGCCGTCACCGGGTCGTCGTTCGTGTACGGCAGGACGGTGAATCCCTCCTTCACGAGCTCGCGCGCCGCCGAGAGCAGCCCCTCCACGTCCGGGAAGAGGGTGCGCCGGTCGCCGATGACCTCGAGCTTCACGAGGTCGCCCATGTCGAGCTCGCGGCCGAGCCGGGCGGTGCGGACCGCCTCCTCGGCGGTGAAGCAGGCTGCCGTGTTGGGCAAGAGCCTCATCCCCTTCGGCACCCACTCGAGGAGCGACTCCGCCCCCTTGGCCTTCAGGTCGAGGCGGCGAACGGCCACCGTCACCACCTCGGCCCCCGAGGCCAAGAGCGCCCGGTTCATGGTGGGGAAATCCTTGTACTTGCCGGTCCCCACCAGGAGCCGGCTGGTGAAGGCCTGGGAACCGAGGCTCCAGGTGTCGGCGCTGCGCGTCTCCACGGTCAACCCCCTCCGATGAAGGCGACGATCTCCACTGCGTCGCCAGTGCGCAGGGCGCGCGCACCGTGGTCGGCGCGGGGCACCACGGTCTCGTTCACCTCGACCGCCACCCGCTGCGCCTTGATGCCGAGCTGCGCCAGGAGCCCGGCCACGGTGGTCCCGTCGGGGAGCTCCCGGACCTCTCCGTTCAGGGTGACCTGCATCGAGAGGCGATCTACAGCGGTCCGGCGAGGAACGCAAACCCCTCCTCGACCGCGCCCGCGCCACCCCGTAAGCTCCCGGGCGTGTCCGGCGACCTCGCCATCCGGCCGCTCTCACTCGGGGACGTGGTGGACCGAGCCGTCGCCGTGACCCGGGCGAGCTTCCCCGCCCTCTTCGCCGTCTGCCTCGCCACCGGCCTCCCCGCCCTGGTCCTCTACCGCGCCTACGCCGGCGTGCTCTCGGAGCTCCTCGAGGTGACACTCTCCCGGCACGCGCTCCCCCCGGCCGGCGCCGAGCGCCTCTTCGCCTGGTCGGCCGCGGTCCTCGGGCTGAGCTCCCTGCTCCAGCTCGTCGCCTCCGGTGCGATCGCCGCCGTGGTGGCCCCCCGGCTGCTCGGGGAGGACGGGGAGGCGGGCCTGCGGCCGGGCCTCGAGCGCGCGCTCTCCCGCCGCCTGGCCGTCGGCTCGGCGGCCGCCGCCGTCTTCGGCGCCCTCTTCCTCGCCGCCGGCGCCGGCGCGCTCCCGGGCGCGCTCGCCGCCTGGGCCACCGAGGGGCTCACTCGCTCCCTGGCGCTCGCCCTCTCGGCCGCGGGCGGGCTCGCGGCCCTCCTCTGGGCGGTGGTTCGCCTCGCGCTGGCGCCTTCGGCCGCCGGCGCCGAGGGGCTCCACGGGCTGCGGTCGCTCCGGCGCAGCGCGCGCCTCATGGGCGCTGCGCCGGGGGAGCGAATCGCCGAGCGACCCGGCATCCGGGTCTCGGCCATCTTCTTCGTCACCTTGCTCCTCGCGCTTGCGGTGAACGGGCTCACCGGGCTGCCCCGAGCCGCCCTCACCCTCGCCCTGGGGCGCGGCGGGCCGCTCTCGCCGCTGCCGCTCCCCGCCGAGCTCGGGGTCGGGCTGCTCGAGGCCGTCGGCAACGCCGCCGTGCAGCCCTTCGGGCTCGTGGCCCTGACGGTCTTCTACTTCGACCGCCGCGCCCGCCGGGAGGGGCTCGATCTGGAGCGCTGGGCGGAGGCACTCGCGGGGCCGGAGGCCTCCTGACCCCGGCCCTCCTCCTCTCCGTCGCGCTCCTCGCCGCGCCCGAGCCCGAAGCCGAGGCCGGGGGCGCCGCGGGGGCGCGCATCGCCGCCTGGGCCGCCAGGCCGGCGCCGGCCGGGCTCCGCAGCGGCGACCGCGACGCGCTCCGGAAGGCGCTCGCCGGCCTCGGCCCCGACCGCCCGCCCCGGGCCGACGTCTCCGCGGGCCGGCTCGCCGAGCGGCTCTGGGAGTGGTTTCTCGACCTCCTCGGCACCCCCGAGGCGGAGCGCTACGCGGCGGGGGGACGGGTCGCCTACCTCGTCGCTCTCGCGGCCGCGGCAGCGGCCGCCGCCTTCGTCCTCTCCCGCCGGCGCGCCTCCCGCCCGCCGCCAGGGGCCGCTCCGCGGCCGGTCGCCGGGAGCCCTTCCGCCCGCGAGGCGGCCGACGCGCGCGCCGAGGCCGCCCTGGCGAGCGGGCAGCCCGCCGAGGCGGTGCGCCAATCCTTCCTCGCCGCCCTGGCGGCGCTGCAGGAGACGGGCGCCCTCCCGCGCCGCTGCGACCTCACCAACCGGGAGCTCGTGCGGGAGCTCGACCGGAGCCCCCGGGCCACCTCGGCGGCGCCGACCTTCGGGTGGCTCTCTCGCCGCTTCGAGCGCGCGGTCTACGGCCAGGCCCCGGTCGAGATGGCCGAGGCGCGGGAGGCGGTCTCCCGGGCGCGCTCCCTCCGCGGCGGCCTCTCGCAGGAGGGGGGGTGAGGCGAGAGCTGGCCGCCGCCGCCCTCCTCGCGCTCGCCGGATTCGCGGCGGCGACCGCCCTCCTGCACCGGCGCGAGGTCGACGCGGCCCACCGGCTCGCGCCGGGCGCCGACGGCACCGGCCCCGAGGGCGCGGCGGGGCTGTGGCGCTGGGCCGAGTCGACCGGCCGCGGGCCGCTGCGGGTCGAGGACGGGGAGAGGGCCCCGAGGGGCGCGGTCTGGATCTTGGGCGAGCCTCCGGGGCCGCTCGGGGACGCGGAGGCGGCGGCCTTCGTCGACCACGCGCGCTCGGGGGGCCTTTCGGTGTGGGCCCTGAGCTCGAGCCCCCAGCCCGCGCTCGCCGGGCTCCTCGGCCTGCGCCGCGGCCCGGCGTCGGCCCGGGGGGAGACCACCGCCCTCGCCCCCCACCCCCTCTTCCGCGGCCTCACGCTCTACGGCCGCTGCGGGGAGCTCCAGAGCGCCGTTCCCGGCGCCCTCCCGGTGGCGGGCCAGGAGAGGAGCGGCGCGCCCTGCGTCTCGGCCCTCTCCGTCCCGGTCGGGCGGGGAGAGGTCCTCGTCCTCGCCGGCCGGGATCTCCTCGCCAACGCCACCGTGGCGAGGGGCGACAACCTCGAGTTCTGGGCGCGCGCCGCGGAGGGCGGGCCGCTCGCCTTCGACGAGCGGCGGAGGGCGGGAGGCGCCCTGCCGTCCCTCCCCGCCGGGCTCCTCGCCATCGCCGGCCAGGCCGCGCTCGCCCTCGGGCTCATCGCCGGGTCGGTCCTGCCGCGGCTGGGCAGCATCCGGGCCTGCGCGGAGCCGGGCGAGCGCGGGACGGAGCACTACCTGCAGTCGCTCGCCGCGCTCTACCGCCGGGCGCGGGCCGAGCCCGAGCTCGTGCGGGCCGCGCACGCCGAGCTCCGGGAGCGGCTCCGCGACCGGGCGGGGATCCCGCGCGCCCTTTCCACCGCCGAGGCAGCCCGGCTCCTCGAGCGGCGCAGCCCCGCCGCGGCCGCCGCCCTCGAGGAGGTCGCGGCCGCCGCGGAGCGAGCTTCGTCCGCCGGCCCCTCCGATCTCCTGCGGGTGGCGCGCGCCGCGAGCGCGGTGGAGGCGGCCCTCTCCCCCTCCGCGCGCCCGGGGTGAAAGGCCGGCCGGGCTTTTGCTATCTTGCCCGCCATGTCCGAACCGCAGCTCGTCCCGGTGCACGGGCGCCTTCGCGCCGAGATCGGGAAGGTGGTGGTGGGCCAGGGGGCAGCGGTCGACGAGATCCTCGCCGCCTTCGTCGCCGGCGGCCACGTGCTCCTGGAGGGGGTCCCGGGAGTGGCGAAGACCCTCATCGCCAAGGCGCTGGCGCGCTCGCTCGATCTGCGCGCGACGAGGGTCCAGTTCACGCCCGACCTCATGCCGGCGGACATCCTCGGGACGAGCGTCTTTCGCCCCAACACCGGGAGCTTCGAGCTCGTCCGCGGCCCGGTCTTCACGGACCTGCTCCTCGCCGACGAGGTGAACCGCAGCCCCCCGAAGACCCAGGCGGCCCTGCTCGAGGCGATGGAGGAGCGCCAGGTCACCCTGGAGGGGACGAGGCACCCGCTCGGCCCCTTCTTCTTCGTCATCGCCACCCAGAACCCGGTGGAGTACGAGGGGACCTGGCCGCTCCCCGAGGCCCAGATCGACCGGTTTCTCGTCAAGGTGCGGGTGGGCTACCCCTCCGACGCCGAGGAGGCGGAGCTCCTCCGCCGGGCGAGCGAGAGCGGCGACCCGAGCGACCTCGCCGCCAAGGGCGTCGGCCCGGTGCTCGGCCAGGGCGATCTCGCCGGGCTGCGCGCGGCGGCGAGGCGGCTCCCCGTCTCTCCCGCTGTCCTCCACTACGTGGGCTGCCTGGTGCGCGAGACGCGTGCCATGGCCCGCGTCCGGCTCGGGGCGAGCCCCAGGGCCGGGCTGGCGCTCCTCGCCGTGTCCCGCTCGCTCGCGGCACTTCGCGGCGCGGAGTGGCTGTCCCCGGACGACGTGAAGGCGGTGGCGCACCCCGTCCTGCGCCACCGCCTCCTGCTCCGCCCGGAGGCGGAGCTCGAGGGCGCCACGGCGGACGACGTGGTGGATGAGCTGCTCTCCTCGGTCGAGGTGCCGCGCTAGTGCTCCTGCCCACCCCGAGGGCCGCCAGCCTGGCCGCGGCGGGGCTGCGCGTCGCGCTC
>DATJZG010000017.1:0-21250 GCA_035499295.1 Anaeromyxobacteraceae bacterium | reverse complement strand
GCCCGCACCCGCAGGGCGGCGTGCTGCGACTTCCGGGGCGTGGCGGCGAGGTGGCGCTCCAGGACGGAGAGGACCTCCTCCGCCCTCCCCGCGTCCACGTGCATCTCGAAGGCCTGTAGCGCCGCCGTCTCCGAGGAGGGGTCCAGCTCGAGGGCGCGCTCCAGCGCCGCGAGCGCCTTCGTTGCGTCGCCGAAGCGCACCAGCTCCACCTGCGCGAGCCGCAGGTTCACGGCCACCGCCGCCGCGAGGTCGCGGGTCTCGGCGGCGAGCCGGGTGAGCTCGTGGCGGAGCCCCTCCCAGTCTTCCCGCTCGGCGTGCCAGCGCTCCAGGAAGTCGAGCGATTGCAGGAGCCCCGGGCTCGCGGCCCAGGCCCGGTCGAAGGCCTCGCGCACCCTGGGGGCCGCGTCCGGGTCGTAGGCGGCGTGGAGCCCGGCGAGCCGCAGCCAGAGCCGGGCCGCCTCTCTCCGGTCTCGCTCGGCGGTGGCGCGTGCGGAGAGCGCCTGGACCTGCTCGCGCCAGCTGCGGGGGGCGGCCTTGAGCTTGGCGAGCGACTCCGAGGCCCCGGGCGCGGCCCGGTCGAGGACGAGCGCGTCGACGAGCGCCTCTACGGCGAGCCCGTGGTCGAGCGGCTCGTCGGAGAGCGCCGCGCCGAGGCGGGCGTAGGCGTTCGCGAGCTCGGCGTGGTCCCCGCCGCCGTCGCGCCACAGGTCGAGGTGCCGCTTCGCCTGGCCGAAGCGGCCGAGCTCGAGGACGCAGGCGAGGGCGCGGCGGCGCGCCTCGGCGAGCGAGGGGTCGAGGCGCACCGCGCGGCCGTAGAAGAGCGCCGCCCGGTCGCGGCGCCCGAGCCGCTCCTCGCAGAGGCGGCCGAGGGCGAGGTAGCGGGCGGCGGCCTCCCGGGGGTCGAGGTTCCGGTCGGCCTCCTGCTCGAGCGCCTCGGCGAGGCCGGAGAGGTCCCCCCTCTTCTCCCGCACCTCGGCGAGCGCCCGGAGCGCCTCCGGGTTCCGGGGCTGGAGCGCGAGGGCGCGGAGCAGGAGCTCCTCGGCCCGTCCCGGGTCGGAGAGGTCGCGGGAGGCGAGGCCGGCCGCGCGGCGCAGGAGCGCCGCCCCCGCCGCCGGCTCGGCGGCGAGGCGCGCCTGGCCCTCGAGGAGCGCGAGCAGGTCCGGCAGGCGGTTCCCCTGCCGGTACAGGTCGTCGAGCACGTCGAGCGCCCCGGGCTCGCCGGGGGCCGCCTCGAGCAGGTCGAGCTGCGGGCGGATCAGGTCGTCGAGGAGGGTGCTCACCGCTAGAAGGTGTAGCGGAGGGTCGCGAGCACGTCGAAGGCAGGCACCTTCGCCTGGAAGAAGTAGAGGCCGTCGACGGCCAGCCCCACCGAGAAGTGGCGCAGCCGAGTGTAGTAGTCGATCCCGAGTCCCGCCCCGGCGAGCTCGTCGGTGGTGCCGAAGAGCCCCGTCGGGTAGGTCCAGACGTAGGCGCCCCGCCCCCGCAGGTAGGCGTAGAAGCGCTCCACCTCGTTGGCGTCGCGCAGGCCCACGAAGGCGAAGCGCAGCTCGGCGCCCACCGCCGTCAGCTGGAAGGACCCGTAGGTCTTCGAGGCGCTCTCGAAGCCCTGCAGGACGAAGAGGGCGCCCGCGAAGCGGCGGGTGAAGTCGTAGCCGACGTCGAGGTCGATGGCGAGGCCGCTCGCGAACCCGCCCGAGCAGGAGGACCCGGGCAGACAGGCGTAGGGGTGGCGGGCGGGGTCGGCGACCGGCGTCTTCAGCACCCCGAGGTAGCCCGCCTCCACCGCGGCGAAGAAGCCGCGCTCCACCTCGGCGAAGCGGGGGGCGCGCGGGTTCTCCTCCAGCTGGGGCGCGGCCTCCTGGGCGAGCGCCCACCCGGGCAAGAGCGCGGCGAGCGCGCAGGCGACGGCGAGCTTCAGCACCCTACCCCCCTGCTCCGCCGGAGGCGCGGAGGATCCACGGATACGTGATGACGGCGATCCCTCCGCCCTTCGGCTTCGGGAACTCCCAGCTCTGGATGCGGTCCATCATGCAGCGGTGCACCGGGTCGCTCGAGAGGGTGGTGCCGCCGCCGTCCACCTGCGGGTTCGAGACGTGCCCGTCGGCGTTGATGATCCAGCGGATGACCACCTTGCCCTCGAGCTTCGGGTCGCGCTGCAGCTCCTGCTCGTAGCAGTAGCGGATCTGGCTCGCGTGCTCCTGGATGACCCGGCGGATGAGCTCCTTGTCGATGGCACCGAGCACCGCCACCTGGCCGGTCTGGATGGAGACGTCGCGGTCGGCCTTGCGGCCGAGCCCGCCCACGCCGGTGCCGTAGCCGCCGAGCCCGCCGCCGCGCCCCTTCGTCCCCACGCCCCCGATGCCGATGGTCTCTCCCTGGCCGCCGCCGCCCGAGCCGGTGCCCTTCAGCCCCAGGCCGCCCACGCCGTAGCTGTCGCCGACCACCGGCCCGAACATGTTGCCGACGGCGCCCTTCAGGTCGCCGCCCAGGCCGCCCTGTCCGAAGATGGTGGAGAGCCCGCCGCCCTTGCCGCGGCCGATGAGCCCCACCAGGCCGGAGTTCTTCACGATGTCCTTCGCGTTCGGGTCGATGGCGCGGGGCGCGCTGCGGGCGTTGGTGCGCGGGGCGTCCTTCTTCCCCATCTGGCCCTCCTCGCCCTTGTGCCGCTCGGCCATCTCGCCCGGCTGCTCCTTCTTGAGCTCGCGCTGCAGCTTCTCCAGGTAGGGGTTCGACTTGGGCAGCTCCGAGGGCGGCTTGATGATGAACTTCGCCATCCGCTGCGGGTTCTTGAAGAGGTCGTCGCCGATGGTGTCGACCTCGTGCGAGAAGCTGCTCGCCGCCACCACGAAGGCGCCCTGGAAGAAGAGGAGCACCAGGAAGAGGTTCAAGAACTGGTAGTTGATGCGCTCCCACCAGGGAGCGGGCTTCATCTTCTCCGGCCGGACCCGGTAGGCCTCCACCCGGATCCCGGAGCCGAAGCCGGCCCAGACGAGGCCGTCGGGCGGCACCGGGACCGACCACACCCGGTCCCCACCCTCCGGGATCGCCTTGCGCTCCTTCACCAGCCGCGCGAACGGCGTCTCCTGCCCCTGGCGCTCGAGCGCACCGCTCATCCCCTTGGCGAAGCGGAAGCGGTACTCCCCGTCCTGGTAGCGGACGATGGGGAAGCGATCCGCCGGGAGCTCGGCACCGCCGAGCATGAAGTCGACCCCGTCCCCGGTCCCGACGGTGACGGCCCGCCTCGGCCTCACGTAGGTGCCGGCGTCGAGGAGGGTCTCCCCCCAGAGCGCCCGGACCGCGACGCCCAGGTCGGCGTCGTCCCCGGCGTCCGCCTCGGGGGCCGGGCGCCTCGGCGCGGCGGGGCGAGCCCGGCTCGGCGCGGCCGCCCGCGCCTGGGCCGGGGACGAGGCGGGCCTCGCGGCGTTGTCCGCCCTCGCGGCGGGAGTCCTCTCCGCTGCCGGGGTCGCCCGGGGGGCCGGCTGGGCGGCCGCCTTGGGCTCCTCGGCGAGCCCCTCGGGCTCGCTCGCGGGCGCGGGGACCGGCTCCGGCGGCGAGAGGGCGACCTCGGGCGCGGCCGTCGGCGCCTCCGCGGGCGGCGGGAGCGCCACCGCCGCTGCAACCTCCTCGGGGGGCGCGGGAGGCGGGGCCGCGAGCTCGGGCTCCGGCGCGGGAGCGGGGGCGGTGCCCTTCGCCGCGGTCCCGTTCGGGGGGGCCGCCGCGGGGCGCTCCTTCTCCTCGTCCGCCACCAGGATGCGCAGCCCGCCGAGCGCGATCTCGTCGCCGGCCTTGAGGGAGCCGCGGCTCACCCGCTTGCCGTTCAGGAAGGTTCCCTCGGCGCTCCCCATGTCGATGATGGACACCGAGCCGTGGGCGACCTCGATGACCGCGTGGATGCGGGAGATCCGCTCGTCGTCGAGGCACAGGTGCGCGGACGACAGCCGCCCGATCTTGATGATGTCGCGGGCGAACTGCTCCGTCCGGAGGAGGTCCTCCCCGCGGTACACCTTGAGCGTGATCGGGACGGGCATCGGTCAGAGGTCGTCCGGCGCCTCGAGCACCTTCTCGCGCCAGTTGTCGCGGACCTGGATGAGGTTCGAGTGGGTGACGCGCTTGCGCGCCTCGACGTATTCACCGTCGGGCCGGGTGAGGTCGCCCTGGATGGTGTCGTCCTCGAAGTCGATGACGGTCTTCTTCTCGTACTGGACCTTGGGCTCGGGCGCGGGCGCCGGCGGGTCGGCACGCACGGAGAGCGGAAGGGCGAGTACGAGTACGATCGCGAATGCACGCATGTTTCTCTGGCTCCGTCGCCTTCGAGCTTATCACCGCGTTGTCGAGCCCCGAAACTTCGGCACGCGATGGACTCCCACACTCTCCTACCGTGGCACCGCGGGTGCGGCCCCCTCCTTGGAGGGCGCGGGAGCGGGCTTCGCCGCGGCCGCCTTCTCGGCCGCCTTGCGATCGGCCTCGGCCTGCATCTGGCGCGCGGCCTCCTCCGCCTGCTTGGCCGAGGCGAGGATCTGGACGCACTCGCGCCGGAGCGCCGGCGCCGGGGTCTCCGCCGCCCGGGTGGGACCCACCGCCGCCTCGAAGGCCTCGAGCTCGGGCAGCGCCGGCTCGCAGCTGTTCTTCCCCTTGGCGAAGGCGACCGCGCGGGCGAGGTGGACCTGGGCGAGCGCCCCGTTCGAGAGCGACAGGGCCCGGTCGTACTCGGCGAGCGCCTCGTCGACCTTGCCCTGGTTGCGGAGCGCCACCCCGAGCGCCAGGTGCACGGCCGCGTCCTGCGGGTTCGCCTTGAGGATGGCGCGCGCCTGCTCGGCGGCGCCGTCCCAGCTCCGGGCGGCGAGCGCGAGCTCGAGGAGCCGGTAGCGGGGCGGCAGGTAGTCGGGGTTCTGGGAGACGGCCTTGCGGTAGAGGGAGAGGGCGGCGGGCTCGTCGCGGCGCCGTTCCTCGGCCGCGCCCAGGAGGAAGGAGATCTCGGCGTCGCCGGGGTCGAGCTTCCTCGCCCGCACCCCGATGAGCTCGGCGAGATCCAGGTTCTGCCGCTCGATGGCGACCCGCATCATCACCGGGTAGGCGGCGGCCGCGGCCGGGTCGCGCTGCAGGGCCTCGCGGGCGAGCCGCCAGGCCTCGTCGAGCTGCCCCGCCTGGCGGTAGATCTCGGCGAGCCGGATGCGGAGGTAGGCGTCCTCCGGGAACTTCTGCAGTAGCTCGGCGTAGCGCGCCGCCGCCTCTCGCGGCTCGGACCGGGCGGCCTCGATGAAGGCCATGTTCACCGCCGCCTCCGAGAAGCCGGGGCGGAGCGAGAGCGCCGTCTCGTAGGCCGGGATCGCCTCCGACGGCTTCCCCTGCCCCTCGAGAGACACCCCCACGTCGAACCACGCCTCCGGGACGCCCTCCACCGCGGCGGCCCGGAACTTCCGCTCCAGCACCACCCAGTCGATGGGGATCCTGAGTTTCTTCTGCTCGTCGAGCGAGGTCACCGCCTCCTTGAAGAGGCGCTGCGCCCGGGTCGAGGGGCCGGCGGCCGGAGCCGGGGCCGGGGTGGACGCGGACGAAGGGGCCGGGGCGGACGCGCCCGCGGACGCCGCCGGCGAGGGCTCGGAGGCGGAACGCGCGGCGCCGCCCGAGGAGGCGCAGGCGAGGGCGAGCGCCGCCGCGCAGGCGAGGAGCGGGAGTCGGGCTCGCGCGGTCATGGCAGGAGGTCCTCGTCGTCCTTCTTGTCGTCGGAGGCCTGCGGGCGCGAGGGGGGGCGGTCCCCGCGCCCCTTCGCCACCTCGCGGCTGGCCGGGCTCGGCGCCTGGGCCGACTGGCGCGGCGCGGGCGAGCGCAGCCGCGGCAGGGGCTCCGCCGCCACCTCGGGTGCCCTCGCCGCCTCGGGCGGCCGGAGCACGAGGAGGAGGCCGTGGCCGGCCGCCGGCGCCGCGGCCGGCGGGGCGAGCGGGGGCACCATCTCGAGCGGCGGGGCGTGCTTCTCGGGGTCGAGCCGCGCGAGCGCCTCGCCCGCCTGGCGCGAGCAGTCGTTCCACATGCCGTACTCGCGCGCCTTTTCGAGCGCGTACTCGAACCCCTCGGCGGCCTTCTTCTGGGGCGCCTCGGCGAGCTGGGCGAGCTGCGAGCGGTACTCCTCCACCACGTCGGCGCGCTTCAGCGCGCGGAGCTCCGCCGGCACCGGGGCGCTCTGCAGGGCGTGGGCGAAGCGGCGGTACCCCTCCCCGATGCGGTAGAGGGCGCAGACCGCCGCCTCCGCCTGCTTCAGGTTCACCACCTCGGTGTACTGCTTCTGCAGCTCGGAGAGCTTGCGGGCCTTCACCTCGAGCTGGGCCTTCAGGTACTTGGGCTTCACGTCGAGCGTGATCCGGTCGTAGCGCTCGAACTCGCCGTCGAGGTCGAGGTAGCTCGCCCAGGCCACCACCGGGAGCGCCCGCTCCCCGACCTGGGAGCGGTGGCGCCGGTAGTGGTCGAGCGCCAGCGCCCAGGCCTTGCGGGCCGCCGGGGCGTTGCCGGCCTTCTCCAGGGCCCGGGCCACCCGCCCCTCGACCACGATCCAGTCGGTCGGGTCCTGCGCGTAGCGGCGCTGGTACTCCTCGAGGAGGCGGAGCTCCTTCGGGGGGGCCTTCTCCTTCGCGTAGATGTCGGCGATGGAGAGGAAGACCTTCCCCGCCTCCGGCGCCGTGGGCCAGCTCGCCACCCAGGCCTGCCGGTCGGCCTCGGCGCGGGCGAGGTCGCGGAGCCCCTCGCGGAAGACGCCGGCGTTGTAGAGGGCGTCGCGGGCCTTCGCCTCCTCGTAGGCGCCCGCCGCCGGCGCGGGCGGCGGGGGCGCGGCCTTCCCCTTCGCCTTCTTCCCGCGCGCCGGGCGCGCCTGGGCCTGGCCCTGCTCCTTCCTCCAGCCCTCGTAGTACTTCTCGTAGAAGGTCGCCGCCTTGTCGAAGTCGGCCACCGCCTCGTAGTCGGCCCCGTTCGCCCACAGCACCTTCGGGACCACGGCGTCTCCCGGGTAGCGGGAGACGAGCTCCTCCCGGACGCGGGCGGCGCGGTCGAGCTGGCGGGCGAGGGAGAGGTCGACCGAGGCGTTGTAGAGCGCCGCCGGGGCGAGCCGCGACTGGGGCCAGTCGCGGGCGAAGGCCAGGTAGGCGTCGGCCGCCTGCCGGTACCGCTGCGCCTTCTCCTCTTCCTCGATGACCTTGAAGGCGCTCTGCTCGATGACCCGCGCCAGGTCCTCCTCCAGGCCCGGGTGGGTGCGGGTGAGCTCGGCGTTGGCGTGGAAGCGCCGCGCCCAGGCGCTCACGCTCTTCCAGTCGCCCTGGAGGTTGTAGGCGTCGAGCGCCAGGTTGGCGGAGTAGCCGGCGAGTTCGTGGCGCGGGTGCTCGAGGGCGATCTCGGTGAAGAGGGCGGTGGCCTCGGGCAGGTGGTTGTAGCGGTAGTAGACGTTGGCGGCCCGGTAGGTGACCTCGACGAGCTTCTCTCCCCGGGGGGCGTACTTCCGGTAGCGGAGCGAGGCCTCGAGGAGCTGCTGCTTCGGGCCGGGGATGGCGAGCGGCGTCTTGGGGTCGGCGACCGGGCGCTTCTCCGTCTCCTCGAAGGACTTGGCCACCACGTCGAAGGCGTGCACCGCGAACTCGAGCGAGTCCTGTAGGTGCTTCCCGGGCTTCTGACCCTGGTCGACGAGCTTCGCGTCGGCGAGCGCCACCCGGGTGTACTCCTCGCCGGCGCGCTGGTACTTCTCGAGCGCGTAGAGGAGCTCGGCGAAGAAGAAGCGCATCTCGTAGGCGTGGGCGCTTTCCGGGAAGACCTGCAGGTAGTCCTCGTAGACCTCGGCGGCGAGCACCGCCACCGGGTCGTCGCGCGTCTTCTTCCACTCGTTGTGGTACTGGACCGCGAGGGTGCGCAGCGTGTTCTCCGCCGCCACCCGCGCCTCCTCCAGCTGCTTCTTCCCCTTGGCGTCGGTGACGGTGCCGGACTCCTCCACCTCCTTCAGCATCTTCACGAAGACCCGGGCCTGCTGGACGGCCAGGTCCTTGCGGCCGAGGCGGCCGGCGCAGGTGACGATGCGCGCCTGGAAGAGCGGGGCCTCGGAGGTGAGCGGCCGCTCGCGGATGAGCTGGCGGTAGACGAGGACGGCGTCGCGGTCCTTGCCCTCCTGGAAGTAGAGCTCGGCCAGGCTCGTGAGCATGTCCCACCAGCCGGACTCGCCGCCGAGCTTCTTGAAGTCGGCGGCGGCCGCCTCGGGCGAGCCCACGTGGCTGTAGGTCCGGACGTAGTCCTTCTTCGCCTCGCGCACCAGCGCGAGCCGCTTGTCGGCGGCGAGGGTGGTGGTGGGCAGCTCGCCGAAGAGGACCACGGCCCGGAAGAGGTCGAGCGCCTCGTTCCACTGCGCCAGGTTGTAGTAGACCCAGGCCTGCTTGTAGAGGGCGTAGCCGTAGACCGAGCTCTCGGTGTAGGAGGCGGCGCGCTGGTAGGCCTTGAGCGCGTTCTGGAGCGAGAGCCGGCGGTCGCCGTGCTCGGCGGCGTTGAAGTAGTGCTCGCCGAAGGCCATCCAGGCGTCCGGCACGTAGCGCGACTTCGGGTGGCGGGTGACGAGGAGCTTGTAGGCGACGAGCGCCTCCTTCTGCTTCCCCTGGCGCCACAGGTTCTCGCCCAGGAAGAAGAGCACCTCGTCGAGCCGCGGGTACCTCGGGTAGCGCCGCACGATCTCCTCGTACTGGGCGATCGCCTCCTCCTGGTAGGAGCGGGTGCGGGCCTCCAGGTCCTTCTTCTCCCGGCGCAGGCGCTCCACCTCCCCCGCCGGCGGCGGCCGGGGGAGCGCCAGGAGCTCGTCGTCCCGGCGGTTCGCCTCGAAGAAGTAGTGCTGCGACTCCTCCCAGTAGAGCTCCGCCAGGCGGAAGAGCCAGGTGGGCATCTCGGCGGAGGACTGGCCGAGCCCGATGAGCTTCTTCAGGTCGGCGATCTCCTCGCGCCGCTTGCCGGCGACCGCCACCTCCACCTGGTAGCGGAACGTGTCGTAGCTGAGCGTCGGCCCGCCCGCCTCCGCCCGCTGCGGCTTCGCCGACTCGAGGGTGCCGGCGAGCGAGGCGTCCGGGGCGACCGACTTCTTCTTCCCGAGCCCCGAGTCCGGGGCGGGAGCGCGCTCGGCGGAGGCCGCCGCTCCCGCGAGGAGGGCGAGGGCGGTCGCTCCGGCGGCGAGCTTCGTGACCATCGGCAAGGCTCTCTTTCCCTCGGGGCGCTCGGGCTACGGCGCTGCCACCCTCGACGGCCCTTCCCGGCAGCCCCGGGTGAGGGTGTAGGAGTAGGTGCCGAGCTCGTCGCGCCACGACTCGCCCTCGTAGGGCCAGTACTCGTGCTCGTCGGAGACGGCGGCGGTGTACTTGTAGGGGCGGAGCACGTTCACCGGCGCGCCCTTGGCGAGCGAGGCCTCGAGCGCCTCGCGCTCCTTGCGGGACACCTCGATCTTCACCCGCAGCGCCTGCTCCAGGAGGCGCTTCAGGTCGTCCCGCTCCGCCTCCAGCTTCTGCCGGGCGCGGGCGCCGGCCTCCTCCACCAGCCGGGCGCGGTCGGCGGCCAGCCGCTGGGCGAGCGCCTCCCCCAGCCCGGTGCGGGCGAAGCGGCCGCGGCCGCCCACCCCCTCGTCCATCTCCTTCTCGATCTGGAGGATGGAGTCGTTGAGCCGGTAGATGGCGTCGTCGGTGAGCGCGATCTTGAGGACCTTTCGCATGAGCGAGCCGCGGTCCTCGCGGGACTTCTCCCCCACCTCGATCTCCTCGTAGAAGGTGGCGGCCGGGACCTTGCGGGCGGTGAGCCGCACCAGCTCCTGGTAGACGGGCTCGTAGCGGCGGCCGAAGTCCTCCAGGATGGAGCGCGCCTCCGGGTAGCGGCAGTTCTCGAAGTAGATGACGGCCTTCAGGATGTAGGACTCGGGGAAGTACTCGTCGACGAAGAAGGGGGAGTGCAGGGTGAGGAGGTTCCCGAGCGCCTTCTCGTAGTCGCCGATGCGGTAGTGGGCGTAGGAGGACTCCCACAGCCCCTCGAGCCAGAGCGGCTCGCCCCAGGGCATCTTGGCGAAGTACCAGATGGCGTAGCGGTTCTGCTTGTGCTCGTAGTGGATGCGGGCGAGCTGCAGAAAGGCGAGCTCGCGCACCCGGCTGTCGGTCTGCGCGGTCTTGCGCGGGTTGGTGAGGCGCACCACCTCCTTGAACGACTCGAGCGCCTCCTGCTGGCGCCCGAGCGCGTAGAGGGCGCTGCCGTCGATGAAGCGGGCGCGGGCGGCCACGTTCTCGGTGGGGTTGCCCACGTCGGGGCCGAGCGCCGCCGCGGTGGCGCCGGGCTTGATGAGGGCGGCCAGCCGGCGCGCCTCGTCGATCTCGCGCTTCGCCTCCGGCTGCTGGCCGGCCTCGGTGAGGGCCCGGCCGCGCTCGTAGTGGTAGCGGGCGAGCAGCAGGTTCAGCCGGTCCTGGTACTCCGCCGGCATCTTCTCGCCCGCCAGGCGCGCCGTCCCCGCCAGCACCACCCGGTCGTTCGCCATGTGGCGGGCGGAGGAGAAGAGGCCGTCGAGTGCGTTGTAGTAGTACTTCGAGCCCTGCGTCCCCTTGGCCAGGATCTCCTCGTAGCGGGAGAAGGCCGAGTAGTAGAGGCCGAGCTTCTCGAGCGACTGGGCGAGCCGGTAGCGGGCCTCGTCGTGCTCGGCGGCGATGCTCCGGTCGCGCAGGATCTCGTCGAAGGCGATCGCCGCCGACTCCCAGGCCTTCTCGTCGTAGAGCTTCTTGGCCGCGTCCATGCGCTGGCGCCCCGCCGTCCGGCCGGCGACGTTGATGACGTCGAGGGTCATGGGCTGGGCGGGCTTCTGCGGCTCGGGCTTCTTCGGCTTCTGCGGCCCGCCGAGGTCGATGCCGAGCCCCTGCGGCAGGGCCGCGCCCGGCGCGGCCAGGAGCGCCAGCGGGAGGAGGAGCTTGCGGGAGAGGGACATGGCGCCACGAGGGGCCTAGCGGCCCGACCCTCCGATGAAGAAGGACACGCCCAGCTCGAGGAAGATCTGGTTCTGGAGCTCCTTCGACGCAAGGTTTCCCACGTCGGCGAAGTAGAGGTAGTCCTTCAGCTCCACCGTCAGCGCCGCGAAGCTCGCGAAGAAGACGTGGGTGCCGAGGCCGACGTGCACCCCCGGGGCCCCCGCCTCCCCGGGCGAGCCGCCGCTCGCCGCGACCGAGGCCGCCTGCGAGGCCGAGAGCGCCTTCTGCGACTGGATCCAGTCGACGCCGGCGATGAGGGAGAAGTCGAGGTGCAGGACCGCGCTCGAGAGCACGTTCACCTTGCCGTAGACGGGCGAGAAGAGCACCTCGGCGCCGGCGAGCCACTTGATGTCGCCCGGCACCTGCCAGAGCTGCTCGCTGGTGGCGTTGCGGCACCCCTGGCTGGCGGTGCAGAGCGTGGTGGAGGAGGTGGGGCTCGAGGCGCCCGCCTGTCCGGTCAACGCCAGGCTCCAGAAGTCGGAGAGGTGGTACCCGAGGCGCACGCCCCCGAAGTACTTCGAGTAGAAGGCGTCGTTGAGGGAGAGGGCGAAGAGCGGCTCGAGCTCCAGGCGCCCGGACTTCCGGTAGAGCTGCCCGGAGATGGGCTCGATCTTGTTCTCGAAGGCGTCGGCCTCGCTCGCCCGCGCCCGAAGCGGGGGGAGCGCGGCGAGCGCCGCCGCGAGGAGGACCGGGGCTGTTCTCCGCGCGCTCATGGGTAGTAGTACTCGAACCGGGTGGGTACGAAGAAGGAGACGCCGAGGGTGAGGGCCACCACCTTCTGGATGTCGCCGGGCAGCGCGGTGTCCTTCTGGTCGGCGTAGAAGGTGCCCACTAGGCCGAGGTCGAGGCAGAGCCAGTCGTTCGGGTAGAAGCGGATCCCGGCGCCCAGGTCGCCGGCCACGTGCGGCCCCTCGTTGCGCGGCGGCCCGCTCGAGGCGCTCCAGGCGAGGCCGGCGCCGGCGATGACGTAGGCGTCGAAGTGGACGATGCTCCGGCCCAGCCAGGCGAACTTGCCGTAGACCGGCGACCAGATGCCGTCGAGCATCGCGGTGCCGGAGAGCCCGCTCGAGAGCAGCTGGCTCTGGAAGGCGATGGCGCCCTCCTTCACCGCCTGGGCCTTCACCGAGTACCAGTAGGCGCCGCGCAGGGCGACGGCGAAGCTGTCCTCGATGTTGTAGCCGATCATCCCGCCCACCCCGAGCTTCTGGAAGAAGGCGTCGTTCACGCCCGCCGCCCCGAAGGCGGTGAGCTGCAGCCGGTTCTGCTTGATGAACCCCTTGCGCTGCACCGCCTTCACCCGGTCCTCGAGGGCGCCGTCGGCCTCGCCCGGGACCCCCACCGCCTTCTCGAGCGGCGTGCCCGGCTCGGCCGCGCCCGGCTTCTGAGCCGGCGCCGGCGCCGCCGGCTTGGGCTTCGCCTTCGGCGGCGCCGAGAGGTCGAGGCCGGGCATCTCCTGCCCATACACCGTGAGTGGAAGCGCGACGAGCAGCCAGGTGATCGGTCGGATCGGCGCGCGCATGGAGTCGGGGGCATCGTACTCACGGATTTCAAGTCCAGCAAACTCATGGGGTGCGAGCCTCGCGCACGCGCGCGCACACGATCCCGCCGACTGGGGACGCTTCCTTGAAGGGTCGCCGGGTCGGTGCTAACGATGGACGCGATGTCGTCTCCGCGCCGACTGGCCGCCTCTCTCTCCTTCGTGGCGCTCCTCGCCGCCGCGGCGTGCCAGTCCCCCGACGTCGGGCAGCCCTGCCCCATGAACTTGCTCTACGCCGACGGGGGACCCATCGCCGTCGCCGCCGGCAGTGGCGAGTGCTCGGCCGAGAACGCCGACTTCTTCCGCTCCGGCGCCATCGAGTGCGACAACCTCATCTGCCTGCAGTCGGCCACCGGCACCTGCTCCTCCGGCTCGGCCACCACTCCCTTCGAGGTGCGCGCGTTCTGCTCCAAGGCCTGCGTCTCGAACGCCGACTGCTTCACCTCGCAGACCGGGCTCGTGTGCCGCACCGTCATCCTCGACCCGAGCTTCGTCGCGAGCCTGCCCGACGGCGGCGCGCCCTACCTTCCCCAGCCGCTGGCGTCGAGCTACTGCGCTCCGCCGGCCGTCCAGTGAGCCTCGGCCCAGGCGCAAGGAGCCTGCGCCCCCTCGCCGCCGCCGCGGCGCTCCTCGCCTGCGCCTGCCCGCGCGGCGAGACGCCCTCCGGACCGCACGTGGTGGTGGAGAGCGGCGGGAGGTCCCACGTCGTCCGGGTGGAGGTGGCGGACGACGACGCCAAGCGGCAGCGCGGGCTCATGCACCGCCAGGAGCTCCCCGACGACCGCGGCATGATCTTCGTCTTCGAGGAGGAGGGGGATCACCCCTTCTGGATGAAGGACACCCTCATCCCGCTCGACATGATCTTCATCGACGCGCGCGGACGGGTGAGCGGCGTCGTCACCCGCCAGCCCCTCACCCTGGAGGCGGTCTCGGGCGGGCCGAGCCTCTACGTGCTGGAGGTGCCGGGGGGCTGGGCCGCGAAGCGCGGCGTGAAGGTCGGGGATCGGGTTCGGGTGGAGGGGCTCTCGCGAAGCGGGCGCCCCTGAGCCTGCCGCTACTCGGTGCCGCGCAGGAGCTTCCTCGCGAGAGCCGGCCCGAGGCTGTTCGTCATGAGGCCCTCCACTGCGCCCTCGAACTCGCGGCGCTGCCCGTCGTCGGTCCAGACGAACTTGATGCCCATGCCGGGGTCGCCGCCGTCCCCCTCGGCGTGCACCACCACCCCGGCGAGCTCGAACGCCTCGGGGCGGCCGGGCACCACCAGGCGGAAGAGGAAGCGGGTGCCGACCTCGAGCGGCTTCTTCGTCTTGATGAAAGTCCCGCCCTTGGAGATGTTCTTGGTGTAGTCGGCGAAGAAGCTGTTGAGCTTCTTGTAGTCCACCTGCAGCTCGATGGGGGTCCTGGGGTGCTCGCGCCGTTCTTCCATTCGTGGACCATGGTAGCGCGAGGGTGCCGTGCCGGATAGGGACCCCCGCCGACTGAGGGTGTGGGTGGGTGTCGTTTCCCTCCTCCTCGCCCTCGGCTTCGCCATGGCCGGCCTGCCGCTCCTCGAGGCCCCGGGCTACGAGGCGGGGATGGCCGCGGCCCTCCTCGCCGCCCTCGCCGGGGCCCCGCTGACGATCGCCTCCTGGCGCCGCGAGCTCGGCCTGCCGGCGCCGAACGCGCTGCGAGCCTTCGCCCGAGCGGCCCTGGCGATCGTCGTCCTCCAGGCGGCGCTCCTCGGGGGAGCCGCCCTCCGGACCGCTCTCCTCTCCCCGTGCGGGGTCGCGCCGGGATTGCCGTTCCTCCCCGTCCTGGCGCTCCCGTCGGCGCTCCTCGCCGCGGCCCTGGGCGTCCTCGCCGGCGTCGCCGCCGGCGGGCGGCCGCTCCCCTCGGCCCTCCTCTACCTGGCCGCCGCCGCCCTCTCGCTCGCCCTCTCCCTCCTCGAGGCCTGGCGCGGGCCCGCCGCCTACGTGGCCGACCCCCTCCTCGGCTACTGGCCCGGCCCCCTCTACGACGAGGCGCTCTCGGTCGACCACCGCCTCGCCCTCTTCCGGCTGGGGACGCTCGCCTGGGCGGCGGCGCTCGCGGCCGCCGCGGTGGCCCTTTCGAGGTGGAAGAGCGGGCCGGGAAGGTCCCGGGCGGTCCCCGCCCTCGCCCTCCTCCTCTCGGTCGCGGTCGCCCTCGCCCTTCGCGGGGTCGCGCTCCGGACGGGAGACATCGCATCCCGCGCCGCCATCGACCGGGCCCTCGGGGGGAGGCGGGAGGGAAGGCTCTGCGACCTCCACTACCCGAGCGAGAAGCCGGCCCTCGAGACCGAGCGCCTCCTGCGGGGCTGCGAGACCGACCTCGGCGAGGTCGCGCGCTTGCTCGGGATCGAGAGGCCCCCCCGGGTGGCGGTCTGGCTCTACCGCTCGGAGGCCGAGAAGCGGCGCCTCGTCGGCGCCGGCCGCACCGACTTCACGAAGCCGTGGATCCCGGAGGTCCACGTGCTCGACGCCCCCGGCGGGCCTGCCTCGCTCCGCCACGAGCTCGTCCACGCCGTGGCCGGGGCGGCGGCCAGGGGCCCGCTCCGGGTGCCCGCCACCCTCGGCGTCTGGGTGAACGCCGGCCTGGTGGAGGGGCTCGCGGTGGCGCTCGACCTCCCGCGCGGCGAGTGGACGGTGCACGAGTGGGCCCGCGCCATGCGCATGGAGGGGCTCCTCCCGAGCGCGCGAAGCCTCGTCGAGCCCGCCGGCTTCTTCTCCGCCCCCCCGGCCCGGGCCTACGCCGCCTCCGGGAGCCTCTTGCGGTTCCTCCTCGAGAGGTACGGCGCCGCCCCCGTCCGGCGCGCCTACGGGGGAGCCTCCTTCGAGGAGGCCTTCGCGAAGCCGCTCGCGGCGCTCGAGGCCGAGTGGCTCCTCTTCCTCGACGGGGTGGCGGTGCCGCCGGAGCTCGCCTCGGCGGCAGAGGCCCGCTTCGCCCCGAAGGGCCTCCTCGGGCGCCACTGCGCCCGGGAGGTGGCGGGCCTCGAGCAGGGCGGCGCCGAGGCCGAGCGGGAGGGCCTCGCGGAGCGCGCGGGCCGAGCCTACCGGCGCGCCGCACTCCTCTCCGGAGACCCCGTCGACCTCGCGCGCGCGGGCGACGCCCTCCGGCTCGCCGACCCGGCGCTCGCGGAGCGGACCTACTCGGAGGCGCTCCGAGGCGCGGACGGGCGGCCCGCGCTCCGCGCCTCCCTCCTGCAGTCCCTCGGGGACCTCAGCTTCCGGGCCGGCGATCCCGCGGGGGCGGCCTCGCTCTACGAGCGGGCACAGGCGGAGCACCCGGACCGGCCGGCCGCTCGCCTCCTCGCGGCGAAGCTCGCGGCGGCGAGGGACCCCGCCCTCGCGGCGGCCGCCGGGCCCTGGCTCCTCGGGGAGGGCGACGGCGGTCTCGCCCTCTCCCGCCTCGCCACCTCGGACGGGGCGCTCGCCGCCTACCTCCTCGGGCGCGCCTCCCTCTCGCGCGGGGCTCCCCGCCTCGCCTCCTCCCTCCTCGCCCGGGCTCTCCGCGGCTCGCTCCCCTCCCCGGCCTTCCGCGCCGAGGCCCTGCGGGCGCTCGGGGAGGCCCGCTGCGCCTCCGGCGACGACGGGGGAGCGAGGACGGCATTCGCGGAGCTCGAGACGACCGCGGAGCGCGAAGCCGATCGCGAGCTCGCCCGGGCGCTCGAGCGCCGCTGCGAGGACGAGCGCCGCCTCTTCGGCCCGCCTCCGCCGTCGCCCTCGGACTGGCCGCCGTAGGCCCTGCTTCGAGGAGAAACGAGGACCGGGGCCCCTCGCGGAGCCCCGGCCGGTGAGGGTCTTCCCGGGCTGATCCTAGAAGGACAGGCTCTGCATGCTCGCGGGCGGCAGGTCCGGGACCGCCGGGGCGCCGGGCTCCATGCCCGGATCGGTGGTGCTCGTCGAGGGCGGGCTCTTCTCGTCGATCCCGATGTCCGTCGCCGGGTCGCAGGCCGAGGGGCTCCCGACGTTGAAGCCGGCCGGGGCGTTCGCGACGAGGGTGCAGACCCCGGCGGTGCAGCCGTAGAGGGCGCGGTAGACGTCCGACTGGCTTTCGTCGAAGCAGGAGAGGCCGAGGAAGAAGTCGACGCCGTAGGCGGGCACGTCGCCGCCCGTCAGCACCACCGCCGCCCGGCCTCCGACGCCCGGGAACCAGCCGGCGCGGCCGAGGAGCGTCTCGTCGCCGGCGTCGGCGCCGCCGTTCGGGGCGCCCAGGTACTCGCCCACGCTGACGATGCGCACCCGGGTGAGGCCGGCCGCGCTCTTCCAGCCGGCGAGGATGCCGGAGACCGGGTTCGGGTCCGCCACGCGATCGGGCGAGAACTTGTCGAGGGCGTAGAGCACCGCCTTCGCCTCGCCGCTGTGGCCGAAGCCGAGGAGGAGCTTGCCCTCGCCCGGGAAGACCGCCGGGCCGGTGGCGGGGTTGAGCTGGTAGAGCGCGTCGAGGTCGATGCCGAGCGAGCCGTGCCCCCGGTGCGGCAGGTCGCCCGTCGCGCGGACGATCCGGCCGGCGGCGACGAGGAGGTAGGACGAGTCGGCGCCCCCGAGAGGCTTCCCCTCGAGCTTCCACTGGAAGGAGCCCTCGGCCACCTTGGCGACCGTGAGCCGGAAGTCGGCCACCGCGGTCCCGGCCGGATAGGCGACCGGCCCGAACACGGCCACGTTGCCCTCCACGCTCGTGGGAGTGGTCTGGGCCAGGTCCTCGATGGGCTCGACCGCCGCCTGGACGTACTCGTTCAGGCCGGTGACGGCCGCGTGGATGTTGCAGAGGTACTGGTAGGGCTCGCAGCCGCTCGCGGCCGCGGCGCTCGCGGCGAGCGCGCTGCCGGCGGGCGAGACCGTCAGTCCGTCCGCCGCTCCACCGGTGGTCTCGAGAGAGAGGCCCGCCACGTCGGGCGTCGCCGCCTGGAGCTCGGCGACCGGGTTCGAGCTCGAGCCGCCGCAGGCCGCGGCGAGGAACGCGAGGAAAATGGCCATGCGCTTCGTCGTCTTCATCGAGGTGCTCCCGTCGCCGCGTCGGTGCGGTTCACTGGAAGGAACCCGCGCGCGGGCTCGCGGTTGCGGTGGGCGGCGGCGTGGCGGGCGTCGTGGGCTCCCGGGACTTGGCCGGGGCGGGCGGCGGGCGCCGGGGTGGGTGGCGCTCGCCCGCGGCCCCACTCCTCGCAGGCGCACCCGCTAGAGGTCGAAGAGGTAGGTGCCGCGCACCCCGAAGGAGATCCAGGAGTGGAGGGCGCGGTCGGGGATCCCGCCCGAGGAGTTCCCGAGCGGACTCTTCACTTCGAGTGATCCATACTCGCCCAGGCTCACCTCGAGGAACGGCCCCACCGAGAGGCCGCGCCAGACCCGGAAGTCGGCCCCGCCCTGCAGGTTCAGGAACTCGACGCCGCTCAAGCTCACCTGAAGGCGGTCGCTCCCCTGGGTGGCGCCGTAGCTCGCCCACTCGTAGCCGAGCCCGGCCCCGGCCCAGGGAGCGGCGCCGAGGAGGGCCTCGATCGGGGCGAAGTGCCAGGCCGCCTGCACCCCGAGGCGGAGCACCGATCCGGAGCAGGAGGCGCCGCCGCAGATGGAGCCGGCGAGCGCGGGGCCGAGCGAGGCGTAGGCGCCCACGGTGAGGTTCGGGATGACGCGGTATCCGGCGTCGAGCTCGAAGGGGAAGTAGCCCGCGATGCTGGAGGAGAGCGGGCTTCCCTTCTCCGCGTCCCCCACCGGGACGGCGTAGCCGGCCCGGAGGCCGAGCTCGAGCTGGGCCGCCGCCGGGCGGGGCGCGAGGGCCGCGAGCAGGGCGAGGGACGCGAGGGGCACCCTCCTCGCCAACGCCCCCCGCTTCCGGGAGGCCCTCCGGCGCCCGAGCCGGCGCGCCGCGAGGAGCGCGAGCGGGAGGAGCGCGAGGGCGCCGCCGCCGCCCGTGGAGCAGCCGCTGCCGCTCTTCTGGTCCTGCACGTCGGCGGTGAGGTTCACCGTGGCGCTGGCCGGCTCGAAGGTGCTCGCGGAGGCGGCGTCGGGGGCGTAGTCCACCGTGAGGGAGCGGGAGCGCCAGCCGATCACCTGGACCTTCACGTCGGCGGCGCCGCTCGCGAGCGTCGCCACCACCGCGTCGCCCGCCTGCGTGGCGCCGGCCTGCCCGCCGAGGAGCTCCACCGGCCGGGTGGACCGGAAGGTCACCGTGCCCGTCGGGGGCGCGCCGCCGGCCGGGGGGCCGACCGTCACCTTGAGATGGGTGACCCCGGAGCTCTCCATCACCGTGCTGTAGACCGGCAGGACGATGTCCACCGAGAGGCTCGTCGTCACGCCCACGTTGGTGAGCGAGAACAGGGCCGGGGCGGCCGCTCCGGCGACGCTCGCCGCCACCGACACGGTTCCCTTGGCCGAGTTCGCGGTGGCGCTCACGCTCGCGAGGCCGTTCGAGTCGGTGACGGCCGACGGGCTCGAGAAGGCGACGGACTGCGCCCCGGCGCTCACCACCCGGTAGTCGACCTCGACTCCCGGGACCGGGTTCCCGTCGCCGTCGGTGACGCGGACGCCGAGAGCGGTAGAGTAGGACGCGAAGACCGCCGCCGCCTGGGAGCCGCCGCTCACCGCCTCCACCGAGCCGGGGAGGCCGACGAGGGCCGTGAGCGCGAACTGCACCGGGGCGAGCCCGCCCGCCGTGGCGACGACCTCGACGGCGCCGGGGAGGGTCCCGGCCGCCGCCTGCACGGTGGCGACGCCGCCCGGGCCGGTCACGGTGCTCGACCGGTCGAGGGTGCAGGTGGCGGGGGAGGCCGGGCACGCGAAGGCGACCGCCACCCCGGGCACGCCGTTCCCGTAGGCGTCGACGGCGGTGAGGGAGAGCGCGTTCGCGAAGGGCTCGCCGACGCGCGCCGACTGGCCGGAGCAGCCCGCCCGGGCGACGAGCGAGACGGCCGGCCCGGGAAGGTTCGCGAGCGAGAACAGGGCCGGAGCGCTCACCCCGGGCGCCGTGGCGGCGACGAGGAGCGACCCGGCCTGGGTCCCGGCGCTGGCGGTCACGCTCGCCTTCCCGTCCGCGCCGGTGGTGGCGCTCGGAGAGGAGAGGGCCGCGGCCGCCCCGGACGCCGGGGCGGCGAAGGTGACGAGGACGCCCTGGAGCGGGTTCCCGTAGGCGTCGAGGACGACCGCCTCGAGCGGCTGCGCGAAGGCCGCTCCCGCCGCGGCCGACTGCGGGCTCCCCGAGGCCACGGCGATGGCGCCGGGCGCGCCCACCTGGTTCGCGAGCGAGAAGGTGGCCTTGGCGGAGACGCCGGCGACGGCGGCGCTCGCGGTGTAGCTGCCCGCCGCGGTGCCTGCGGTGGCGACGACGCTCGCCGTGCCGTCTGCGCCGGTCGTGGCGGTCGGGGCGGAGAGGGCGGCCGTGGGGCCGGACGCCGGGGCGGCGAAGCTCACCGCGACCCCGGGCACCGGGTTCCCGAAGGCGTCCTCCACCCGGACCGAGAGGGGCACGGCGAAGGGGGTCCCCACCTCGGCGCTCTGGGAGGCGCACCCCGAAAGGGCGATGACGCTCGCCGGCGCGCCCGGGTCGTTGACGAGCGCGAAGGCGACGGGGCGGGAAGCCCCCGAGGCGGTGGCGACGACCCGGTAGCTCCCGGCGACGCCGTTCGCGCTGGCGCCGACCGAGAGGGTCCCGTCGGCCCGCGTGAGCATGGCCTGCGCGGAGAGCCGGGCGGAGGCGCCCTCGAGCGGCGCCTCGAAACTCACCGGGGCGCCCGGGACCGGGTTCCCCTGCGCGTCCCGCACCTCGACGACGAGCGGGCTCGCGAAGGCGGTCGAGACGGCGGCGTGCTCCCCGCCGCCCGAGACCGCGACGAGGACGAGCGGGGCTCCGAGCGAGTTCGCGAGGTCGAACTCCGTCGAGAGCGTTCCCGCGGAGGCGGTCACCGCGTAGGAGCCGGCGGAGGAGGAGGCGGTCGCGGTCACCTGGGCGCGGCCGCTCGCGTCGGTCGCGGCGCTCACGCCGGAGAGGCTCGCCGTGGCGCCCCCCGCCGGAGCGGCGAAGGCGACGGCGACGCCCGGCACCGGGTTCCCGTACCGGTCGGTCGCGATGACGGCGAGCGGGGCCGCGAAGGCGGTGCCCACCTCCGCCGTCTGCGCCTGGTCGGCCGGGTCGGCGGCGAGGCTCGCCGGGGCCCCGGGGTCGTTCCGGAGCGTGAAGGTCACCGGGGAAGCGACGCCCGGCATGCTCGCCGTGACGTCGTAGGTCCCGGCGACGGTGTTGGCGCTCGCGCTGACGCGGGCCTCGCCGGAGGAGTCGGTGATGGCGGCCGACTGGGAGAGGACGGCGGAGGCGCCCGAGGCGGGGGCGGCGAAGTTCACCTGCACTCCCGGCAGGGGGTTCCCCTTCCCGTCCTGCACCAGGACCACGAGCGGGGCGGCGAAGGAGGTGAAGACCGGCGCGTCCTGGCCGCCGCCCGAGACGGCCGCGAGGGCGCCCGGCCGCGGAGCGGCCTCGACGACCTCCGGCACGGCGGCGGAGGTGGAGGGAAGGAAGTTCGCATCGCCCGCGTAGGAGGCGCCGAGCGCGTGGGCGCCCTGGGAGAGCGCCTCGGTGGTGAGCGCGGCCCCGCCCCCGCTCCCGAGCGCGGCGGTGCCGAGCGACGAGGCGCCGTCCAGGAAGACCACGCTTCCCGTCGGGGCTCCGGCGCCGGGCGCGGACGCGGTCACGGTGGCGGTGAGGGTGACCGGGTAACCGGCGGTGGACGAGCTCGGGA
>DATJZG010000016.1:0-140548 GCA_035499295.1 Anaeromyxobacteraceae bacterium | reverse complement strand
CTCGAGCTCGCAGGCTCTTGTCCGGCGCACTCGTGGATCGACTCCGGAGAAGGCGTCATCGAGGGGAGAGGTGGAAACAACGAGGCGCGTGGAATGACCTGCACCCCGACCGCGGTCTCCTTCGGTTCCGCGAGGGAGTCGCCACGGGCGACGAGCCCTGGGACGTCGCACACCCTCAGTGAGAGGGGGTGCGACGAGACGGGCGCGTCGGCCGGCCGCTCCCGCGATGCGCAGAAAAAAGCTGTCGAACCCCCCTCGTTGTGCGGTATTCGATGGGCCTTGGCGCGGGCGGTCGAGCGGGTGCCCGCGCTGTTCGCAGAACACCCGAACCGTGGGACGGACCTCCCTATGAGACACAGGCTCGGCATCGCACTCATCGCGGCGGCCGCGTTGCTTCCGCCCGCCGCCGGTCGCGCGAGCGAGTTGGAAGTCTACTCCAGCACTCAGCTCAACGCCTCGCAGCAGTACCAGGGTGGCAGGACCATCCCGGCGGTCCCGCTCTACGAGTTCCTCTCCCTGTCGGGGAGGGGGCTCCAGATCCCCGGCGGCGACCTCCAGCTCGTCGTCGACATCTGGGGCGGCGTCGACCTGGCGAGCCCCGCGTCGAGCTGCCCCTCGTGCACGCCCTCCCCGCTGCCGGGCGGCTGGTGGAACGGCTACGCCAACTCCGGCCGCTGGAGCGGCGACCTCAACCTCGGCTACCTGCAGGCGAGCTGGCTCGGGGGCAACCTCAAGGTCGCGCTCGGGCGCATGAGCGTCGGCTACGGAAACTCGCGCATGCTGCAGCTCGACGGCGGCTCGTTCTCGGCGCGCATCGCGAACATGTTCACCCTCGACGCCTACGCGGGCGCCCCCACCACCCAGCGCTTCACCGCCTACGGCAACGTCTACTCCGCCAACCCCACCATCGGGAACCTGGCGGTGGGCGGGCGCCTGGGCTTCGCCTACGAGCAGTGGGTGAACGTGGGCGTCTCCACCGCGCTCGCCTGGGACGCGGGGGACATCACCCGCGAGGACCTGGCCGTCGACCTGAAGATCTCCCCGGTCTCCTGGGTCTACCTGATCGGCTACCTCGACTACAGCCTCTTCGCCGCCGACTACTTCACCGGCTTCGGCGGGCAGGTGGCGGACGCGAGCGCGAACGTGGTCTTCCCCATCACCGCGCACCTGCAGGCGACCCTCGACTACTCCTACACCATCCCGGCGCTCTTCCTCCCCTACAACTCCATCCTCTGGGTGTTCAGCGACGCCACCCACCAGTACCTGGGGGCGAGCGCGCGGCTCGGGCTGGAACAGTTCCACCTCAAGGTGCCCATCGACTTCGACGTCGGGTACCGGCGCGTCTTCGAGGACGCCATCGGCAGCAGCACCACCGCCGGCAACCGCCTCTTCCTCGGGGCGAAGTGGAAGCCGTCCGCGGCCGCCACGGTGGGGGTCGAGGGCGCCTGGCTCCAGATCCCCTCGGCGGAGACCTGGACCCCGCTCAACCAGACCCCGAGCGCCTCGGGCTACGGCAACGCCCGGGCCTACGGCTCCCTCAAGGCCCTCGGCTTCACCGGTACCCTCGACTTCCAGGGCTACTGGTTCACGCAGCAGGTCAACGGACAATGGAGCTCGCTCATCGGCAACGCCACCCTGGGTTACGAGATCGGGAGCGGGCTCTCGGTCGTGGGCGCCATCTCCGGCGGCGCGACCCCCTACTACTCGAGCTACTTCAGCGGCCTGGTGAAGATCGTCTACAACCAGACCTACCGCTCGCGCGAGGTGTACTAATGAAGACCAGGCTCCTCGTCGTGCCGCTCGTCCTCGCGGCGGCCGCCTGCGTGAACCAGGGGAAGAAGCCCGAGGCCACGCAGCCGCAGCCCTACAAGTTCCCGCACGCGACCCACATCGAGGCGGGGGTGGCGTGTCTCGAGTGCCACTCGCCCATCCCCAAGTCGACGAAGCTCCAGCTGGACGTCATCGACGTGAAGCTCCCCGCCAAGTCCGAGGTGTGCGGGAACTGCCACGACCCGATGCCGACCTACACGCCGGTGCAGCGCTTCCAGCCGGCGGTGCACTTCGACCACGCGGCCCACCTGCCCCGCGTGAACAACGACTGCGGCAAGTGCCACGTGAAGTTCACCGACAACGGTGACATCGCGAAGCCGGTCCCGGCCATGAAGGCCTGCACGAGCTGCCACCAGCACTCGCAGGACTTCGCCGTCGGCCGCTGCCAGCCCTGCCACCTCGACCTCAAGCACTATCCGCTCAAGCCCATCGCCGAGTACACCCACGCGGCGAACTTCCTCGAGGAGCACGGCAAGTGGGCGCGCGAGTCGGTCTCCACCTGCGCCACCTGCCACGACCAGACCATGTGCTCCCAGTGCCACACCGCCACCACCCGGCCGCTCCCGCCCGACGTCCAGTTCCCCGAGAAGGTGAGCGCGGAGTTCATCCACCGCGGCGACTGGATCTCGCGGCACGCGCTCGCGCAGCAGGAAGACCCGGCGAGCTGCCTCCGCTGCCACGGCACCGGCTACTGCCAGAGCTGCCACCAGTTCCAGGGGGTCACCCCGCCCGGAACCGACCCGCACCCGGCCGGCTGGGCCCAGACGCACGGGCCCATCGCCCGCGGCAACATCATCTCCTGCGCCGCCTGTCACAACCAGGGGGCGGGTGCCATCTGCGTGCAGTGCCACGGGCAGGGCGGCATCAACCCGCACCCGCCGGGGTGGAAGGGGACGACGGCGCAGATGAGCTCGAACGCCACCTGCCGCATCTGCCACCACTAGCTCGCGGACCGAGAGCAGCGATCCCGGCGCCCGCTCCCTTCTCCGGGGGGCGGGCGTCGCCGTCTTGGCGCCGAAGGGGAGGGAGGCCTAGCCTCTCCGGGCGCCCAGCGCCGCGAGCAGCTTCTCCCAGATCCCGCCGAAGGCGCCGTTCGACATCGCCACCACCACGTCCCCCGGCCGCGCCTCGGAGCACACCGCCTCCACCATCTCCTCCACCGCGCCGCAGGCCCGGGCCGGCCGGCCCGAGGCGGCGATGTCGCGCGCCAGCCGGTCCACGTCGAGCCGCTCCGCCTCCGGGACGCGGTCGGTCGGCGCCGGGCGGAGCAGGAACACCCGCGCGGCGTCGCCGAAGCTCCGGCCGTACTCCTCCTGGTGCAGGCTGCGGCGGCTGGTATTGGAGCGGGGCTCGAAGCAGGCGAGGAGCCTCGCCCCCGGGAACGAGCCGCGGATGGCGGCGAGGGTGCGCGACACCGCGGTGGGGTGGTGGGCGAAGTCGTCGACGACGGTCACGCCGCCGGCGCTGCCTCGGACCTCCTGGCGCCGCCTCACGCCCCGGAACTCCTCCAGCCCGGCCGCGATCTCCTCGAAGCCGAGGCCGAGGCGGGTGGCCGCGGCCGCGACCCCGAGCGCGTTCTCCACGTTGTGGGCCCCGCCGACGGCGAGGCGCACCGCGCCGAGCGCGCGGCCGCGCCGGACGAGCCGGAAGCGCGCCCCGTCGGCCGCGAGCGAGAGGTCTCTCGCCTCCCAGTCGGCCCGGTGCTCGACCGAGTAGCTCTCCACCTCGCAGGCGGCGCGCCCGGCGAGCTCGACCACGCTCGGCCAGGTGGCGCAGGCCGCGAGGAAGCCGTCCCGGGGCAAAAGTGCCACGAACCGCTCGAAGGCGCTTCGGTAGTGGGTCTCGTCCCGGTAGATGTCGGCGTGGTCCATCTCGCAGCTCGTGAAGATGGCGGTCCGGGGGCGGTAGTGGAGGAACTTCGGCCCCTTGTCGAAGTAGGCGGTGTCGTACTCGTCCCCCTCGACGACGAAGTGCTCCCCGCGCCCGATGCGGAAGTTGCCGTCGAAGTCGCGGGTCACTCCTCCCACCAGGAACGAGGGGTCGCGCCCGGCGCGGTGGAGTACGAAAGCCATGAGCGCGCTGGTGGTGGTCTTGCCGTGGGTCCCCACCACCACCACCCCGTGGCGCGGGGCGATGAAGAGCTCCCCGAGCGCCTGCGGGAACGAGACGTGGGCGAGCCCGCGCTCGCGCACGGCGGCGGCCTCGGGGTTGACGGCGCGCACCACGTTCCCCACCACCACCACGTCGGGGCGGGCGCGGTCCAGGTTCTCGGGCCGGTAGCCGGACCAGGCCTCGATGCCCCAGCGCTCGAGCTGGGTGGACATGGGGGGATAGACGTTCTCGTCCGAGCCGGTGACCTCGTAGCCCGCCGCCTTGAGCATACCGGCGAAGGACCCCATCCCGGTGCCGCAGACGCCGACGAGGTGCACCCGCTTCACTCTCGACCAGTCGATGGCCCGCTCTCCTTCCATGGCTCTCCCTACCCGACCGCTTGCGCCACCGCGTCGTGGAAGTCCCGCCGGAACCGCAGGATCTCCGCGGGGCGCCGGCCGGCCGGGTGCACGTGGTTGGTCAGGAGGGCGACGACGAGCTCCCGGTCGCGGTCGATCCAGAGCGAGCAGCCGGTGTAGCCGAGGTGGCCGATCGCTCCCGTCGGGCCGCGGCCGAGGAGCGACCCGATCGTGGAGCCGGTCGGCGAGGGCGTGTCCCAGCCGAGCGCGCGGGTGCTCCCCGGGGCCCCCCGCCGGGCGAAGGAGCGTGCCACCGCCGGGTCGAGGAGCCCGGGCCTGCCCGAGAGGGCGTCGAGCCAGGCCTGGCCAAAGGCCGCCACGTCGCGGGCGCTCGAGAAGAGGCCGGCATGGCCGGCGATGCCGCCCATGGCGTAGGCGTTGTCGTCGTTCACCGCCCCGCAGTTCACCTCTTCCCGGTGCGGACAGCGCTCGGTGGCGACGAAGGCCCGGCTCCTCTCCGGGCCCGAGCCCCGCCTCGCCTCGTCGACGAAGAAGGTGTCCTCGAGGCCGAGGGGGGCGGCGATCCGCGCGCGGAAGAGGGCGTCGAGCCTCTCCCCGCAGGCGCGCTCGACGAGGAGGCCGAGCGCCAGGAAGGCGGGGTCGCCGTAGAGGGCGCGCGAGCCCGGGGGGGCCTCGAGCGGCTCCCGGCACACCGCCCGGGAGACGAGCGCGCGGCCGCGGGCGAAGGCCGCCTCGAGGTCCCGGGGACGGCGGGCCGGGGGCAGGAAGGCGTCGGCCGAGGCCGGGTCCTGCCGGACCTCCTCGTAGTAGGGGCGGAAGGCGGGGAGCCCGCTCGAGTGGGAGAGGAGCTCGCGCAGGGTGACCCGCTCCTTCCCGCCGGCCTCGAAGCCGGGGAGGCGGTCCGCCGCCGGCTCGTCGAGCGCCAGGGCCCCCTCTCCGACGAGCAGCGCGACGGCGGTCGTCGTCGCCATCACCTTGGTGAGGGAGGCGACGTCGAAGAGGTCCCCGGGGGCGAGCTCGCGCCGCCCGGGGACGAGCTCGGCCGACCCGGCCCAGCCGAGGTGGACCATGTCGCCGCGGTGGCGCACCGCGGCGGCGACCGCCGGGGCGACGCCCTCGCTCACTGCGGCCAGGGCGGCTCTCGAGACTCCCGGGAGCTCCGGGAACCGCGGAGTCATGCGGTGGCGCCCTGCTCGAAGACGAGCCGCGGCGGCCCCTCCTCCGGGCGGCGCGGCCCCACCACGGTCACGATCGACCCCATGGGGAGGGCCAGGTTCGGGTCCTCGTGCCCGGCGGGGATGCCCTCGATGGCTGGGACGTTGAGCTCCCAGGCGAACCGCCTCACCACCTCGATGCCGGGGAGGTCGGGGTCGTCGCACTGGGTGAACTGGCCCAGGCAGATGGCGGCGACGCGGTCGAAGGCACCCGCGAGCCGGAGCTGGGTGAGCATGCGGTCGAGCCGGTAGGGGCGCTCGCCCACGTCCTCCAGGAAGACCACCGCCCCGGCGAATCGCGGCTGCCAGCTCGTGCCGCACAGGTGGGCGAGCACGGTGAGCGACCCGCCCAGGAGCGGGCCCGAGGCCACGCCGGCGCGCAGCACCGCGGCGGCGACGACGCCGCGTCCGGGAGCGGGGACGGTGGCCTGCCGGTCGGCGGGCGGCGGGGCCCCCCCGAAGACGAGCACCTCCAGGTGGTCGAGCGCCGCCGGCCGGAGCCGGGAGAGCTGGGTCACCACCGGCCCGTGCACGGTGACAAGCCCGGCGCGGTTCAGGACCGCGTGAACGGCGGTGATGTCGCTGAACCCCACCACCACCTTGGGTGGGTGGAAGAGCCTGCCCGCCTCGAGCTTCGCCAGGATCCGCAGGGACCCGTAGCCGCCTCGGGCGCACCAGATGGCGCGGGCGTCCGCGTCGCTCGACGCCTCCAGCCACTCGGCCACCCGGCGGGCGTCGTCCCCGGCCAGGTAGCGGTCGCGGGCGGTGATGTCGGGCCGCATCCGGGGCACGAGGCCGAAGCGCTGGCGGAGGACCTCGAGCCCCTTCTCGAAGAGCTCCGGGTCGAAGGGACCGGCCGGGGCGACGATTCGGACGACGTCGCCCCGCTTCAGCGGCGGGGGGCGCAGCACCGGGCGAAGCATAGCCTCGGATCCCGGCCGGGTCGAGGAAGGGACTTCGACTGTCTCCCGCTTCGCGGCTTTGCTAGGCTCTCGCTTCCCGTCCCGCTTCCCCAACTCCGACGCGCGAGGTCGACGACACATGGCCGACAAGCCCGCACTGGAAGGCGAGGTCTTCTATCCGTCCCCCGAAGTGGTGGCGCAAGCCCGCGTGAAGGACTGGAACACCTTCGCGAAGCAGGCGCTCGCCGATCCGCTCGGGTTCTGGGCCAAGGAGGCGGAGGAGCTCGAGTGGTACCGCCGCTGGGACAAGGTCCTCGACGACTCGAAGAAGCCCTTCTACAAGTGGTTCGCCGGGGCGCAGTGCAACATCGTGCACAACGCCCTCGACCGCCACCAGAAGACCTGGCGGAAGAACAAGCTCTCGCTCGTCTGGGTGGGGGAGCGCAACGAGGTCCGCACCTACTCCTACTTCGCGCTCAACCGCGACGTCTCCAAGTTCGCGAACGTGCTGAAGGCGATGGGCGTGAAGAAGGGCGATCGCGTCACCATCTACATGCCGCGCGTGCCGGAGATCGTCATCGCCATGCTGGCGTGCGCCAAGATCGGCGCCATCCACTCGGTGGTGTACGGCGGCTTCAGCGTCGACGCGCTCCAGGGGCGCATCGAGGACTCCGAGTCGAAGGTGGTGATCACCGCCGACGGCGGGTTCATGAACGGCAAGGTGGTGGAGCTGAAGAAGACCGTGGACGACGCGGTCCGCCACGCGCCCACGGTCGAGACCGTCATCGTGGTGCAGCGCACCAGCCACGAGGTGCGCATGGAGGCCGGCCGCGACTACTGGTACCACGACCTGATGAAGCTGCCCCTCGCCACCGGTGTCGCGTCCACCGAGGTCATGGACGCCTACGACCCCCTCTACATGCTCTACACCTCGGGCACCACCGGGAAGCCGAAGGGGCTCATCCACTGCCACGGCGGCTACATGGTGGGGGTCTACTCGACGCTCAAGTACGTCTTCGACGTGAAGGACGAGGACCGCTACTGGTGCGCCGCCGATCCGGGCTGGGTGACCGGGCACTCCTACATCGTCTACGGGCCGCTGCTCATGGGCGCCACCACCTTCATGTACGAGGGGGCGCCGACCTACCCGTATCCGAACCGCTGGTGGCACCTCGTCGAGAAGTACGGCATCACCATCCTCTACACGGCGCCCACCGCCATCCGCGGGCTCATGCGCTTCGGGGAGTCGTGGCCGAACCGCCACGACCTCTCCACCCTGCGGCTGCTCGGGTCGGTGGGGGAGCCCATCAACCCCGAGGCCTGGAAGTGGTACCACCGGGTCATCGGCAAGGGGCGCTGTCCCATCATGGACACCTGGTGGCAGACGGAGACGGGGATGTTCCAGATCACCCCCACGCCGGTGGTGCCGCTCAAGCCCGGCTCGGGCACCCGCCCGTTCTTCGGGCAGGAGGCCGAGATCCTCGACGAGGCCGGGAACGCGGTGGCGGACGGCGAGGAGGGCTACCTCACCTTGAAGAACCCCTGGCCGGCCGCCGCCACCACCATCTACAAGGACCCGGAGCGCTACGTGAAGCAGTACTGGTCGCGCTACCCGGGCCGCTACATGGCCGGCGACTCCGCCAAGCGCGACCGGGACGGGTACTTCTGGGTCATCGGGCGCACCGACGACGTCATCAAGGTATCGGGCTACCGGCTCGGGACCGCCGAGGTGGAGAGCGCACTCGTCTCGCACCCCGCCGTGGCCGAGGCGGCGGTCATCGGCGTCCCGCACGAGGTGAAGGGACAGGCCATCTACGCCTACTGCATCCTCCGCGCCGGCTTCAAGCCGTCGGAGGACCTGGCGGACGAGGTGAAGTCGCACGTCGGGAAGCACATGGGACCCATCGTGCGACCCGAGAAGATCACCTTCGTCGACAGCCTGCCGAAGACCCGCTCCGGAAAGATCATGCGCCGGCTGCTCAAGGCCCGCGCCCAGGGGCTGCCGGAGGGCGATGTCTCGACCCTGGAGGAATAGCGAGCGCGCCCGGACGTTTCCCTCCGTCGACGGGCGGGATGCGCATCCCGCCCGCGCGCTCTTCGCAACAACGCTTCCGGTGCCGCGGGAATCGCGGTATCTAGCAACAACTTCCCCAAAAGGAGAACACATGCGTATCGCAGTTGCCCTCGCCTTCTGCGCGGTCGCCCTGCCGGTGCTCGCCGCCGGCCCGGAGCTCAAGACCGACGACGACAAGACCCTCTACGCGCTCGGCGTGCTGGCCTCGAAGAGCTTCGCCGACTTCAAGCTGACGCCGAAGGAGCTGGAGATCGTCGAGCGCGGCATGACCGACGCGCTCACCGGCAAGAAGCTCGCCATCGACCCCGACGCCTACCAGCCGAAGGTGCAGGAGTTCGCCCAGAAGCGCATGGCGGCGTCGGGCCAGGAGCGCGCCGCCCGCGAGAAGACCGTGGTCGAGGGCTACGCGAAGGAGAAGGGCGCGGAGAAGACCGCCTCGGGCCTCGTCTTCATCTCGGAGCGCGAGGGGAGCGGCGCGAGCCCGAAGCCCTCCGACAAGGTGAAGGTCAACTACGAGGGCAAGCTCATCGACGGCAGGGTGTTCGACAGCTCCTACAAGCGCGGGCAGCCGGTCGATTTCCAGCTGAACCAGGTCATCCCCTGCTGGACCGAGGGCGTCGCCAAGATGAAGCCGGGCGGGAAGGCCAAGCTGGTGTGTCCTCCGGCGATCGCCTACGGCGAGCGCGGGGCGGGCGGCGTCATCCCGCCGAACGCCACGCTCGTCTTCGAGGTGGAGCTCCTCGAGGTGACGCCGGGCGCGGGATCGCCCTCGAAGTAGACGGGACCGGCGGGCGGGGGCGAGGGCCCCCTCCCCTCCCCACCGGCCCCCCGGGGCGAGAGGCAGGTGACCGCTCGGCACGCCGCCCTCGCGGCTGCGCTCCTCTGGGCGCTCCCCGCCGGAGCGGGCGTCGATCCATTCGAGATCCAGGTCTACGGCCCGGACCTCAACGAGCCCGGGCAGTTCTCCCTCGAGCTCCACCTCAACTACGCCTGGGGCGGCTCCACCGCCCCGGCCTACCCGGGCCAGGCGCCGTTGTCCCAGGCCGGCCACTACTCGCTCGAGGCGGCGGTGGGCGTCCTCGAGTGGCTCGACCTCGGGGCGTACCTGCTCACCTTCTCGGCCCCCGACTTCGGCTACCAGTATGGCGGCTGGAAGGTGCGGGCGAAGATGGTGGTGCCCCGCCGGCTCACCGGCGCCTTCTTCTTCGGGCTCAACGTCGAGGTGGGCCGCGTCCCCCTGTCGGTCGACTCCGCCGCCTGGGGCACCGAGTTCCGCCCCATCCTCGGCTGGTCCGACGACTGGCTGTACGTCGCCGTGAACCCCATCCTCGGATTCGCGCTCGACGGGCCGGACGCCTTCCGCGTCGAGTTCGGCCCCTGCGCCAAGCTGGAGGTGAACACCCAGCTATGGTTCGGCGTCGGGCTCGAGTACTACTCCTCCATGGGCTTCCTCGACGCCCTCCCCCCGGCGTCGCAATTCCAGCAGATCCTCTTCGCCGTCCTCGACCTCATGCCCCCGAAGGGGGGCGAGGAGAGCCCCTGGGAGCTCAACTTCGGGGTGGGTCGAGCCCTCACCGCCGCCACCCCGCAGCAGTGGGAGGTGAAGGCCATCGTCGGCCGGTCGTTCTAGCGCCTCCCCCGGCGGACCCCTCGCGGGGGTCCTTGCCCTCCTCCCTCCTTCCCCCTAGGGAACGTAGTCACGCGGAGGTTCCACTCATGCCGGATGGCTCGGAGAAGCTGGTCCTGTGGGGCGACACACAGTGGGAGAGCCCGTACGTCTTCTCGGCGTTCGTGGCGCTCGAGGAGAAGGGGCTCCGTTACGAGATGCGGCTGTTGTCCCTCGCCCAGGGAGAGGCGAAGAAGGGCGACTACGCGCAGAGGTCGGTCACCGGGCGCGTGCCGGCGCTCGAGCACGGCGACTTCTGGCTTTCCGAGTCCTCTGCCATCGACGAGTACCTGGAGGACGCCTTCCCGCCGCCGCGCTTTCCAAGGCTCTACCCCGAGGACCCGCGCCAGCGCGCCCGAGCCCGCCAGGTGCAGGCATGGCTCCGGAGCGACCTCTTGCCGCTGCGGGTGGCGCGACCTACCCGCTCCCTCTTCTTCGGCGAGAAGGTGAAGGCCCTGCCGCCGGACGCCAAGGAGGCCGTGGACCGCCTCTTCAAGGCCGCCGAGCAGCTCCTGCGCCCGGGCGCCACCTCGCTCTTCGGCTTCTTCTCGGTGGCGGACGCCGACCTCGGGCTCATGCTCCAGCGCCTCGTCCACAACGGCGACCCGGTCCCGGAGCGGCTGCACCGCTACGCGCAGGCGGTGTGGAACCGCCCGTCGGTGAAGAAGTACGTCGATCACCCGCGCCGCAAGGCACCGTAGCTTTCCGCCCGCGCTATCGCAGCCGCTTCCAGTAGATCCTCTCGCCCACGTCCGGCAGGACGAGGCCCGGGACCTCGCCCACCGGGGCGTAGCCGTGCCGCTCGTAGAAGCGGCGGGCGCCCTCGTTGAAGTCGGAGACGAGCAGGAAGGCGTGCCGGCTCTCCTTCGCGACCTCGGCCTCGAAGGCGGCGAGCAGGACCGCGCCGATCCCCTCACCGGTCGCCTCCGGCACCACCGCCAGCAGGCGCAGGTACCCCCCCACCCCGAGCGTCCCGCCGCGGAGGAACCAGGCGAGCCCGCGCGCGCTGCCGTCGCGGTCCTCCACCAGGAGCCCGTCGCCGCGGTCGAGCGCCGCGCGCAGGTCCTCGCCGATCCGCCCCGCGTCCCGGCGGTAGCGAACGAGGAGCGGGAGCCGGGCGAGCGCGGCGGCGAGCCGGGCGACGTCGCCGGGCAGGAGCGGACGGATCATGGCTTTCCTCCGACGATCTCCACCGCCGCCGGGGCGGCGGCGACGAGGCGCATGGGCCGGCCGCCCTCCGAGGCCCGCACCACGGCGGCCCCGCCCGGCGGCAGGTCGAACCAGGCCCGGCTCGACGCGGGCAGGTTCTCGGCCCCGTCGACCTCCACCCCCTCGAGCTCCAGGACCAGGTTCGGCAGCGGCACCGAGACCGTCAGGCCCGAGATGGGCACCGCTCCCCGGTTCACCACCTCGGCCGACCCGTCCGGCCGGTAGCTCACCTCGACGTCCCCGATGGCCCGCAGCCGCGTCCCGGCCTCGTCCCAGGTGAGGGAGGCGAGGGTCCCGCTACGCACCCGCGCGGCCAAGCGCTCGAGCGCCTCGTCGAAGGCCGGGTGGAGCTCGAGGCCGCCGTCCACCTCCCGGACGACGAGGCGCGCCAGGAGGTCCGGGCGCGTGGTCGTCCGGGGCGCGGCGGCGAGGTAGGTGTGCCCGACGAAGAGCCCGCGCTCCCCCTCGAGGCGGTCGAGCGCCGCGTCGGAGAGCGCCCGGGCGAGCGCCTCCGGCGTCCCCTGGAACATGGTGGAACCGAAGACCCAGAGCTTCCCGTCGAGCGGCATGGGGTAGAAGGCGGGCGCGAGCCCGGGCGCGAACAGGTTGCCGACGACCGGCTCCCGCGCGAAGCCTCCCACGTCCCCGGCCTCCCAGACCCAGCGGAAGCCCCCCCCGGCGAGCAGGTCGCGCACCGCGTAGGGCCCGTCCGCGCGCCAGCCCTCGGCCGAGATCGCCTCGCAGTTGGTGTAGGGCTCGTGGTCGATCCAGGTCACCACCCCGAAGCGCCGCAAGAGCGGGAGCGCGCCGCGCACCGCCTCGCGGTCGTCGGGAAGGGGGCTCGGCGAGTGCGACGCCACCTCGGAGCCGGCCATCGCCAGCTCGCGGGCGAGGGAGGCGGTCTCCGGGTCCTCGAGCGCCCCCCGGCGCGCGTGGACGAAGAAGCTCTTGGTGATGCGCAGCCCGCGACCGAGGAAGCCGCCCGGCCCGGCCGGCCGGCAGAAGGGGCGCGAGTCCCCGTAGAGCACGGCGCGGAGCGCCTCCGGATCGGTGCGGTCGGCGTGGTCGGTGAACACCACCGCCGCCCGCGTCCCGGCCGGCCAGCGCTCGACGACGAGCGGGAGGGCCGGGGCGCCGTCGAGAAGGTAGAGGGTGGCGCGGCCGCGGACCTCCTCGCCGCGGCGACGCGGCATGCGGCTCTCGGGCCTCTTGTGCTCCAGCTCGGCGAAGTGCACCTGTCCGTCCTCGTCCTCCGGGAGCCGCGGCAGGCACCGCTCGTATACGGCGAAGGGGTGGGAGGCCTCGTCGTCGAGCACGAGTTCCAGGTCGGCTCCGCCGGAGCGCGGGGTCACCCGGGCGGCGACGAACCCCGGCCCTCCCACGACCGCGAGCTGCCTCGCCGCCACCGCGATGGGCGTCCCGCGGTCGACCCGGAGCGACTTCGCGACCGCCCGCCAGGAGAGGTCGTGGGCGATGGCTCGCACCGGCCCGGGGAGCGAGAGGCGGATGGCTTCCCTCTCCGCCGCGGCGTCGGCGAGGTAGCGCACCCGGACCTCCAGGCTCACGCTCGCGCCCGCGGGCCGGAGCCGCACCTCCACCTCCCGGAGCGCGTCCGCCGCCGTCCCCACCGCGTCGTCGCCGTCGCGCCGGAAGGAGAGCGGGGGGAAGGCGCTCCCCTCCTCCACCGGGGCCAACTCGGCCCGGACGGGCAGCTCGATCGAGCGCCCCGCCGCCCGCAGGAGGACCTGCGCGGGGGCTCCTTCGGGCTCCGCCGCCCGGGCCACCGCGAGGACGAGGGTGAGCGAAGCGAGAAGCCTCATCGCGTCACGCGAATGCGACGCTCCGCGGGAGCCGTGGCACCTCGCAATTCGACCCTCCTCCCGGGCGTGCCCGCCTCCGTTTCACGGTACCCGCCGGCCCGGAGAGCCACAAGTTCCGTGCTGGCTTGGAGGTGCGAGTCGGGAGCACCACCGGGGTCGGCGCGGACACCGCGCGCCGACGCCCACTCTCGACCGGCGCGTCTACGAGCTCCTGTGCCTGCCTTCGGCCGAGTGAGGCCGGGCCGCGGGCCTCACATGTTCTGGCTCAGGATCAGGTTCACGTACTGGGCGCGCTCGAAGGCCCGCGGGTCCTTCGCCTCCTTCTGGGAGAGCGTCCCGCGGAAGTCCTCCAGGCTCGAGTACCGCCCCCGCTCCATCCAGCCCTCGAGGTCGGAGCGCAGCGCCGCGAGGTGGGACATGCCGTTGCGCAGGAGCGCGGCGGCGAGCTGCACCACCGTCGCCCCGGCGAGCACCATCTTCACCACGCCGGCGCCGTCGTGGACCCCGGTGGACGTCGCCAGGTCGGCCTTCACCCGGCCGTAGAGGATGGCGGTCCAGCGGAGCGGCAGGAGCATCTCCCAGGAGTGCGACAGCTGCATCGAGCTGTGGAGGGCGAGCCGGTCGAGGTCGATGTCCGGCTGCAGGAAGCGGTTGAAGAGGACGAGCGCGTTCACGCCCGCGTCGTCGAACCTCTTCGCCACGTTGGCGAACGAGGTGAAGTAGGGAGACACCTTGAGGGCGATGGGGACGCTCACCGCCTTCCTCACCGAGTTCACGATGTCGAGGTACTCGCGCTCGATCACCTCGCCGCTCACCGCCGGGTCGGCGCCCACCGAGTAGACGTTCACCTCGAGGGCATCGGCGCCCGCGCCCTCGAGCTGCTTCGCGTACTCGCTCCAGCTGCCGGGGGAGGCGCAGTTGAGGCTGGCGATGACCGGGATCTTCACCGCCTTCTTGGCCTTGTCGAGCAGTCGCAGGTACTCGCGCGGGCCGATGCGCTGGGGGGGCAGGTAGGAGCGGGCCTCGGGGTTCGCGTCCGACTGGAAGGAGACGGCCTCCTCGAGCTCGCTCTCGGCGGCCTCGATCTGCTCCTCGAAGAGCGACCGCACCACCACGGCGCCGGCCCCGCTCGCCTCGGCCGCCTGGAAGTTCTCGATCTTGTTCGACAGGGAGGAGCTCGCGACGACGAGGGGGCTCTGGAGCTCGAGACCCATGTATCGGGTCGACAGGTCGGCCATCGGGTGGTCTCCGCCACGGCGGGGACGATCCCGCCGCGCTCGAGGTGGAAAACGGACGGTCATCCTCGCGCGTCCGGGGTGCGTTTGGGAAGGATCTTTTCCGGGCGGAGGTCGCGCGCCGGAGCGGCCGGGTTCGCGCCGCACCGCGGCATTCGCAAGGGCGTCCTCGACGGGTCGCTCCGGGGCGCCTTTCGGGCTCCCCTACTTCGGACGGACGGTCAGGACAGGGATGTGGGCCTTGCGCACCACGCGCTCGGCCACCGAGCCGAGGAGGACGTGAGCCACCCCGGTGCGGCCGTGCGTCCCCACCACGAGGAGCTGGAACCCCTGGCTCGCCAGGTCGAGCACCTCCGTCGCCGGGTCGCCGATGGACTTGGCGGTGCGCGCCGCCGGCGCCCCCATCTCGAGGGCCAGCTTCCGCCACTCCTCGAGGAGGCGGTCCGTCTCGTCCGAGAGATCCTGCAGCATCCTCGAGCTCGGGAGCACGGTTCCCTCGGGGAGGGTGTATCCGGGCAGGGGGTAGGCGTGGAACAGCGTCACCTCGCCGTCGAAGTGCTTGGCCAGCTCGGCGGCGGTGGCGAGCGCGTCCCGGGCGGCGGGGGAGAAGTCCACCGGGCACAGGATCTTCTTCCAGGGGAGCGAGGTCATTCCTTCCAGTCCCTGAGGAGGAACTCCTCCTCCACCGGCGACAGATCGAAGCGCTCCGCGGCGTCCGAGATGAGCTTCGCCCGGGGGGCCCGGGGGTCCTCCTGTCGCCGGTCGCTCAACCAGCGGAGCGCCCGGCGGAGCGACTCGCCCTCCGGCATGAGACTCTTCGCGTCCGACATCGGCCACCTCCGACAACAAACGTTACCCTTCCACGCAAAACCCGCAAGCGCCTCGGCGGTCCCGGCCGGGGCTTCGCGCAGGGGGAAGCGAGAGTCGCGCCCGCAACCCGTCCCCGCGGTGGACATGCTCTCGATCCCTCTCGCCGGGAGGCTCGTTGGTCCGCGAGCACCGGCTCGCGGTCCCGTCGCCGCCGAGGGTGCACCGCTCGCTCCGGTGGCGGCGGCGCCGCGAGCCTCCGGCCCGCTTCCGCCCGGTCTTCGAAGATCGCGAGCCCCTCCACTCCACCGGGAGACGAGGGCGCGCCGCCGCGCGCCGGAACCTCCTGGCAGGGTCTCCACCCCATCCGGGGCCCCGGCGCGCCGTTGCCTCGGCCGCTGGCGGACCCACGCTCCAAGTGGTGGCGCCGCGGTGGGGCCGCGGCGAGAAGGGAGGGGGTGCCATGCTCGTCAGGGACGCGATGACGCCTCACGTCGCGACCGTGGCTCCCGGAGATAGCCTGCAGTTGGCGGCGGCGAGGATGGGCGAGCTCGACGTCGGGGCGCTCCCGGTGACGGAGGGCGACGCGCTCCTCGGGATGATCACCGACCGCGACATCGCCGTCCGCGCGGTGGCGCGCGGGATGGACCCCTCCTCCACCCGGGTGGCGGAGGCGATGACCCCCCAGTCCATCTGGTGCTACGAGGACCAGGACACGCTCGAGGCGGCGCGCATCATGGAGGCCATGGCTCTCCGTCGGCTCATGGTCCTCGACCGCGGCCAGAGGCTCGTCGGCATGATCACCGTCGACGACCTCGCGTCGGTGGCCCGGCAGGAGCGGGTCGCCGGAGAGGTGATCGACCGCTCGGCGGCGAGGCGCCCGGCGTAGCTCTCTCGAAGCCGCTCCCCCTTGAGGCAGCTCGGGCCTCCGGTTAGGGAAGGCTCGGAGCTCCCATGCGACTTGCCACCCTGCGCGACGGGTCCCGCGACGGTCGACTCTGCGTGGTCCGCTCGGACGGGTCGCGGCTCGCCGACGCCTCGGCGGTGGCCCGAAGCCTGCAGTCGGCGCTCGACGAGTGGGATTCCGCGGCCCCCCGGCTGCGGTCGCTCGCGCAGGACCTCGACCGCGGGCGGGTGGAGGGAGCGCCCTTCGCCCCGCGGGAGCTCCTCGCCCCCCTCCCCCGCGCCTACGAGTGGGTGGACGGCTCGGCCTACCTGAACCACGTCCGCCTGGTGCGGCGCGCGCGCGGCGCGGAGCCGCCGCCCACGCTCGAGACCGACCCGCTCGTCTACCAGGGCGGCAGCGGGGTGCTGCTCGGCCCGGCCGACGACATCCCCCTCGGCGATCCGGGTTGGGGGCTCGACCTCGAGGGCGAGGTGTGCGCCATCCTGGGCGACGTCCGGCAAGGCACGCGGGCGGCGGAGGCGGCCGACCGGGTGTTCCTGCTCTGCCTCGCCAACGACGTCACCTTGAGGAACCTGGTGCCGGGCGAGCTCGCGAAGGGGTTCGGGTTCTTCCAGTCGAAGCCGGCGACTGCCTTCTCGCCCTTCGCCGCCACCCCCGACGAGCTCGGGTCCGCCTGGCGCGACGGCCGGGTGTTCCTCCGGCTCGAGGTGCGGCTCAACGGCGAGGTGCTGGGCGACCTCGAGGCCGGGCCGGAGATGCACTTCTCCTTCCTCGACCTCCTCGCGCACGTCGTCCGCACCCGCTCCCTCACCGCCGGCACCATCCTCGGCAGCGGCACGGTCTCGAACGAGGACCGCACCCGCGGCGTCTCCTGTCTCGCCGAGCGGCGCATGGTCGAGATCCTCGACTCCTTAGACCGCCAGCCGCACACCCCCTTCCTCGCCCCGGGGGACGTGGTGGAGATCGAGATGCGCGACCCCTCGGGCCGGAGCGTGTTCGGGAAGATCTCGCAGAAGGTGGTGAAGCCGTGAAGCTCGCCCTCTACTCCTACTGGCGCTCCTCCTGCTCCTGGCGCGTCCGCATCGGCCTCCACCACAAGGGGCTCGCCTTCGACTACCGTGCGGTGAACCTCCTCGCGGGCGAGCAGTTCGGACCCGAGCACCGATCGCGCAGCCCCATGGGGCAGGTCCCGGTGCTCGAGGTGGAGGAGGGGAGCCAGATCCGGCTCGTCCAGTCGGTCGCCATCCTGGAGTGGCTCGAGGAGCGCTTCCCGGAGCGGCCGCTCCTCCCCCGCGATCCGGCCGGCCGGGCGCGGGTGCGCGCCTTGGTGGAGCACGTCAACTCCGGCATCCAGCCCTACCAGAACGCCGTGGTGCTGCGGTGGATGAAGGAGCACAGCCCCGACACCGCCGCCTGGACGGCACAGTTCATCGGCGGCGGCCTCGCCAACCTGGAGGCTGCCGTCCGTCCCGGCGCCGGCCGCTTCTGCCACGGAGACGAGGTGACCCTCGCCGACCTCTACCTCGTCCCGCAGCTCTACGGCGGGCGTCGCTTCGGCCTGGACCTCGCCCCCTTCCCCACCCTGCTGCGGGTGGAGGCTTCCTGCCAGGCCCTCGAGGCCTTCCGCCTCGCCGAGCCCGCCCGCCAGCCCGACGCGGTCCCCGAGAAGAGGTGAGCCATGCCCAGGGTCGAGCCCATCGGCATCCGCCGCATCGACGCGCTCCACTACTACGTCCACGACCTGGAGCGCAGCCGCCGCTTCTACACTCGCCTCATGGACTTCTCCGAGACCGCGGTCTCCTCGCCCGAGCTCTCCCGGCAGGGGCGGCAGCGCTCGGCCCTCTTCGAGGCGGGCGAGGTGAAGATCCTGGTCTCGGCCCCGGAGGGCGAGGGCGGCCGCGCCTCGCGCTTCCTGCGCAAGCACCCCGACGGCGTCGGCACCGTCGTCTTCGAGGTGGAGGACGCGGCGCGCGCCTTCCGCCTCCTCGAGGCGCGCGGCGCCACCCCCATCGACGAGGTCGCCACCCGGCGCGACGACGGCGGCGAGCTCCTCACCTTCGCCATCACCACCCCCTTCGGCGACACCACCTTCCGCTTCCTGGAGCGGCGCGGCCACCGCGCCCCCTTCCCCGGGATGGTGAGCCACCCCGCTCCGCTGGGCGGCGGCAACGCCTTCGGCTTCGGCCGCATCGACCACGTCACCTCCAACTTCCAGACCATGAAGCCCGCGCTCCTGTGGATGGAGCACGTCCTCGGCTTCGAGGAGTTCTGGGAGGTGCAGTTCCACACCTCCGACGTGGCCAGGGAGCGGCGGGAGCGGATGGAGGCCCACGGCTCGGGGCTGCGCTCGGTGGTGATGCGCGACCCCGTCTCCGGCGTGAAGTTCGCGAACAACGAGCCCTGGCGTCCGCACTTCAAGGACTCGCAGATCAACCTGTTCCACGAGGACCTGCGCGGGGACGGGGTGCAGCACGTGGCGCTCGCGGTGCGCGACATCGCCCGGGCGGTGCGCGGCATGCGCGACCGGGGGGTGGAGTTCATGCCCACCCCGGGGGCCTACTACGACATGCTGCCGGAGCGGCTGGAGGCCATCGGGGTGGGGGGCATCGAGGAGGACCTCTCGCTCCTGCGCGAGCTCCAGATCCTGGTCGACGGGGCGGCGCGCGGCGCCTACCTCCTGCAGATCTTCCTCAAGGACTCGGCCGGGCTCTACGGCGAGCCCGAGGCCGGTCCCTTCTTCTTCGAGATCATCGAGCGCAAGGGGGACGACGGGTTCGGCGCCGGGAACTTCCGCGCCCTCTTCGAGAGCATCGAGCGCGAGCAGGGAGCGAAGGAGCGGCCGTCGTGATCGACCGCATGGTGCTCGGGGAGGTGCCCCGCAAGCACCACATCGCGCTGCGGGACGGCTCGGGGAGGCTCCGCCACGAGGAGTGCCTCACCCGCCGGGGCTTCGACGGCCCCTACACCATCCTCTACCACCAGGAGCGCCCGCACGCGCAGCGGCCGGCGGAGGTCTCTCACGGCTGGCGGCTGCCGCTCTCGGTGCCTCCCCGGCCGCTGCGCAAGCGCCACTACCTCACCCAGGAACTGCGGGCGGCGGGAGGGGCGCCCCTGGACGCGCGCGTGCCGCTCCTCTTCAACGACGACGTGGTCCTCTCGCTCGTCACCCCGACGGAGCCCGACCCGGTCTACTTCCAGAACGGAGACGGCGACGACCTCTACTTCGTGGCCGAGGGCGGGGGGCTCCTGCGCACCGCCCTGGGGGACGTCCGCTTCTCCAAGGAGGACTACGTCTTCGTGCCGAAGGGGGTGTTGCACCGCTTCCTCCCCGACCCCGGGCCGCAGCGCTGGTTCTCCATCGAGTGCCTGGGGGGGGCGGCGCTGCCGCGCCAGTGGCGGAACGAGTCCGGGCAGCTGCGCATGGACGCGCCGCTCTGCCACAGAGACTTCCGGCGCCCCGCCTTCGAGGGGGCGCGGGACGAGGGGATCCGCGAGATGGCGGTGAAGCGCTCCGGCGCCTTCCACGGCTTCCGCCAGGAGACGCCTCCCCTCGACGTCGTCGGCTGGGACGGCTCGGTCTGGCCCTTCGCGCTCCCCGTCCTCTCCTTCCAGCCCCGCGTCGGTCAGGTGCACCTGCCGCCCACCTGGCACGGCACCTTCGCGGCGGAGGGAGCGCTCGTCTGCAGCTTCGTCCCCCGGCCGCTCGACTTCCACCCCGAGGCGATCCCCTGCCCCTACCCGCACGCGAGCGTCGACGTCGACGAGGTGCTCTTCTACCAGCGCGGCGAGTTCACCAGCCGGCGCGGGGTCGGCCCCGGCAGCGTCTCCCATCACCCGGCGGGCGTGATGCACGGGCCCCACCCGGGCGCCTACGAGGCCAGCATCGGCTCCAAGGCGACGAGCGAGCTCGCGGTGATGCTCGACTGCTACCGCCCGCTCCTCGCCACCGCCGCGGCGGTGGCCATCGAGGACCCCGGCTACCAGGGCAGCTTCCTGTGAGAGGGGGGCGGGCGCCCGCGCCTCTCACTCGCGGCGCACCGACTCCACCCAGATCTGCTCGCAGGCGCCGCTCCCGACGTCGTCGCGGCGCAGGCTGGTGCGGGCGCTCCGGCGCAGGACCCCGCCCCCGTCGCGGATCTCGAGGTCGACGAGCTTCCCCTCGAGCGTCACGAGGTCTCCCCGGCGGACGCGCCGCATCTCCCGCTCCACCTCCTCGGTCGCCGGAATGAGGTGGTTGTTGGCGACGTGCGACTGCAGGACGAGCTCGGGGAGCGGGGGCGTCCCCCTCCAGCGGTAGGAGACGTAGCGCTCGGAGAGGTGGAAGGAGAGGCGGGAGAGCACCGCCGGGTCCGCGGCCGGACCCCACACGAGCGCCACGTCCATGGGGACGACGAAATCCCACTCGTCGAGGAGCTCGGTGCTCGTGTCGACCGCGTAGCCGGTGATGCGGTAGCTGGCCCGCGGGAGCAGGCGGATGGCGTAGCCCTTCTTCGCGTACTCGATCGGCTCGGCGCCCGGGAGCTCGACCTGCTCCGGCTCGGCGGCCGCTCGGGAGGGCTCGACGCGGGCCCGCCAGTCGCGGCAGGCGGGGAGCGCGAGGAGGAGGAGCGCCGCCTGGAGCCGAGGCCGGGCCCCTGCCCTCATCGCCGGCCCTCCGAGCGGGCCCGGCGCGCCGCCGCCGCCGCGAGCGCGAGAAGCGAGGCGGCGAGCGCCGTGAAGACCGGGCTCGCCGCCCCCGGGGCGAGGAGGACGAGGAGGAGCGCCCCGGCCGCCGCCGCGAGGAGGTCGAGCGCCGGGAGGCGCCGCCCCGGGGCGAGGAGCCAGGCCGCGGCGGAGAGGACCCCGGCCCCGGCGGCGAGGCGGTGCCCGCGCCCCAGGGCGGATCGCACCTCGGGGAGGCTCGAGGAGACGACTGCCGCCGCCACCAAAAGGGCGCCCGCGGCGAGCGCGAGGACCGCCGCCGCGGCAGCGTCCTTCGCCCGCCTCGCCTCCGGGCGGGGCTCCTTCGTCACCAGGTCGACGAGCGACTCGAGCGCGCTGTTCCCGAGCTCCGCCCAGAGCACCAGCGCGGCCGAGAGGAGGAGGGCGAGCTGGGGCGCCGGCGCCAGGCGGACCTCCCCGCCGAAGACCCCGAGGGCCACCCCGGCGAGCACGTGGATCCTCATGTTGCGCTCGCGGGCGGTGACCTCGACGAGGCCGCGCAGGGCGTGGCCGAAGCTCGCCCGGAGGTTCCCGCCCCGGTCGCCGCCCTTCCCCTCCGCCCCCATGCCCGCTACCCCCCGGCCCCGGCCTTGCGGCGCACCCGGACCACCTTCTCCACCGAGGCGTGGACGGCCCCGGCGGCGTCGACGAGCTCGACGAGGTAGGTCCGGTCGACCGACCGCTCCCCCGCGAGGGCGGAGCGGATGGCGTCGAGCTCGGCCTCGTCGATGCGGAAGGACGCCGTCAAGGTCCCCCTCCCGGGCCGCCGGAAGCGAATGGAGGCCGCCTTGTCCCAGACGACGAAGCGCGGCCCCAGGTTGCGGATGAGCATGATCATGTAGAAGGGATCGACCGCCGAGTACATGCTGCCCCCGTACATCGTCCCCACGTAGTTCCGGGTGCGCAGGGAGAGCGGCAGCTTCACCCGCACCTCCCGCCAGTCGGAGGCGATGTAGGTCACCCGCCCGCCCGAGCCGCGGTAGACGGGGGCGAGGTTGAAGAGGTGGCGGGTGACGCGGGTCGCGAGCGACTCGGGCATGGCGCGGAGACGGGGTCACTTTACACGCCGGGGCGCGATCGTGTCTTCTCTCCCCCCTATGCCCATCCGCCCCTTCCAGAAGGTGATGGCCGCCAACCGCGGCGAGATCGCCATCCGCATCTTCCGCGCCTGCACCGAGCTCGGCATCGGCACGGTCGCCATCTACTCGGACGAGGACCGCCTCTCGCTCCACCGCTACAAGGCCGACGAGGCGTACCAGATCGGCAAGGGCAAGAAGCCCGTCGACGCCTACCTCGGCATCCAGGAAATCCTGGACCTGGCCCGGCGGGTGGGGGTGAGCGCCATCCACCCCGGCTACGGCTTCCTCTCCGAGAACCCGGAGTTCGCCGAGGCCTGCGAGCGGGCCGGCATCGCCTTCATCGGCCCCACCGCCGCCATGCAGCGCGCGCTCGGGGACAAGGTGGCCGGGCGCCGGGCGGCGGTGGCCGCCGGGGTCCCGGTGGTCCCGGGCACCGCCGACCCGGTCTTGCACGACGACGAGGCGCTCATCTTCGCCCGCCAGAACGGCTACCCCATCATCGTGAAGGCCTCGGGCGGCGGCGGCGGGCGCGGCATGCGCGTGGCCCGCAACCAGCGGGAGCTTCTCGAGGGGCTCGTCTCCGCCCGCAGCGAGGCCCAGGCCTCCTTCGGGAACCCGGCGGTCTTCCTGGAGCGCTACATCGAGAACCCGAAGCACATCGAGGTGCAGGTGCTCGGCGACGAGCACGGCAACCTGGTGCACCTCTTCGAGCGCGACTGCTCGGTGCAGCGGCGCCATCAGAAGGTGGTGGAGATCGCCCCCTCGCTGGCGCTCTCGCCGGCGGGGCGGGCCGCCCTGTGCGAGGACGCCCTCAAGATCGCGCGCTCCGTCTCCTACCGGAACGCGGCCACCGTCGAGTTCCTGCTCGACGGGGAGGGGCGGCACTACTTCATCGAGGTGAACCCGCGCATCCAGGTGGAGCACACCGTCACCGAGCTCATCACCGGCCGGAACCTGGTGCAGGCGCAGATCCGGGTGGCCCAGGGCTACCGCCTCTCCGACCCGGAGATCGGGATGGCGCGCCAGGAGGACATCCAGATGCGGGGCTGCGCCATCCAGTGCCGCATCACCACCGAGGACCCCCAGAACGGCTTCGCCCCCGACTTCGGCACCATCAAGGCGTACCGCACCGCCGGCGGGGCGGGCGTGCGCCTCGACGCCGGCAACGGCTTCACCGGCGCCCAGATCACCCCGCACTACGACTCGCTCCTCGTCAAGGTGTGCACCTGGGGGCTCAAGTTCGACGAGGCGGCGCGCATCATGCACCGCTCCCTGCAGGAGTTCCGCGTCCGCGGGGTGAAGACCAACATCTCCTTCCTGGAGAACGTCGTCACCCACCCGGTCTTCCTCGCCGGCCGGTGTGACACCTCCTTCATCGACGCCCACCCCGAGCTCTTGCGGGTGCCGGTGAAGCGCGACCGCGGCTCGAAGCTCCTCGGCTGGATCGGGGAGGTCATCGTGAACGGCTCGCCGGGGGTGCAGAAGCCGCTCAAGCCGAGCGAGCTGCGCGAGCCCCTCATCCCCAGGGTGGACGCGGTGAAGCCCCCGCGCGGCACCCGCGACCTGCTCCTCGAGCGCGGGCCGGAGGGGCTCGCAGCCTGGGCGCTCGCCGAGAAGAGGCTCTTGCTCACCGACACCACCATGCGCGACGCGCACCAGTCCCTGCTCGCCACCCGGGTGCGGAGCTACGACCTCCAGCGCATCGCGCCGGCGACGAGCATCCTCGGGGCGGGCCTCTTCTCCCTCGAGCTGTGGGGCGGCGCCACCTTCGACGTGGCCATGCGCTTCCTCAAGGAGGACCCCTGGGCGCGCCTCCACCGGCTGCGCCAGGCCATCCCCAACGTGCTCTTCCAGATGCTGCTCCGGGGCTCGAACGCGGTCGGCTACACCAACTACCCCGACAACGTGGTCGAGCGCTTCGTGGAGGAGGCGGCCCGGAGCGGCGTCGACGTCTTCCGGGTCTTCGACGCCCTCAACTGGACGAAGGGCATGACGGTGGCCATGGAGGCGGTGCGCCGCCAGGGCAAGGTCTGCGAGGCCGCCATGTGCTACACCGGCGACATCACCGACCCCAAGCGGGACAAGTACCCGCTCTCCTACTACGTGGCGCTCGCGAAGGAGCTCGAGCGCATGGGGGCCCACTTCCTCGCCATCAAGGACATGGCCGGGCTCCTCAAGCCCTTGGCGGCCCGGAAGCTGGTGCGGGCGCTCAAGGACGAGCTCGCCATCCCGGTCCACCTCCACACCCACGACACCTCCGGGATCGCCGCCGCCACCCTGCTCGAGGCGGCCCAGGCGGGCGTGGACGTGGTGGACGCCGCCCTCTCCTCTCTCTCCGGACTCACCGCCCAGCCCAACCTGAACAGCCTGTGCGCCGCCCTCTCCGGCACCGACCGCGACCCGGGGCTGGACGGCGCCGGGCTCCAGCAGCTCGCCTCCTACTGGGAGACGGTGCGCGAGTACTACGGGGCCTTCGAGTCCGGCCTGCGCAGCGGCACCGCCGAGGTCTACTGGCACGAGATCCCCGGCGGCCAGTACTCCAACTACCGTCCCCAGGTCGCCGGCCTCGGGCTCCTCGATCGCTGGGAGGAGTGCAAGGAGATGTACCGGAAGGTGAACCTCCTCTTCGGGGACATCATCAAGGTCACCCCCACCTCCAAGGTGGTGGGCGACATGGCCATGTTCCTCGTGAAGAACAACCTCGAGCCCGAGGGCGTCTTCGAGACGGGGGAGGAACTCGCCTTCCCCGAGTCGGTGGTGGGGCTGATGCGCGGCATGCTGGGCCAGGCCCATGGCGGCTTCCCGGAGAAGCTCCAGAGGATCATCCTGAAGGGGCAGGAGCCCATCCGCTGCCGCCCGGGCGAGCTCCTCGAGCCGGCCGACCTCGAGGCCGAGCGCAAGAAGGCCGAGGAGAAGGTGGGGGGCCCGGTCGACGACAAGGGGCTCATGAGCTGGCTGCTCTACCCCAACGTCTACCCCGAGTTCCGCCGCCACCTCGACGACTACTCGGACACCTCCGTCATCTCCACCCCCACCTTCCTCTACGGCCTCGAGCCGGGGCAGGAGACGCTCGTCGACATCGAGCCGGGGAAGACCCTCATCATCAAGCTCAACGCCGTCGGCGCCCTGCAGCCGGACGGAACGCGCAGCGTCTACTTCGAGCTGAACGGCGAGGCCCGAGCCGTCACCGTGCGCGACCAGTCGGCGCTGCAGGGGCGCGCCTCGCGCCCCAAGGCCGACCGGGGGAACCCGAAGCACCTGGGCGCCCCCATGCCCGGCAAGGTGCTGAAGGTCTCGGTGAAGCCGGGGGACGAGGTCCACGCCGGCTCCGTCCTCCTCGTCACCGAGGCGATGAAGATGGAGACGAACGTCAAGGCCCGCTCGGACTGCAAGATCGCCGAGGTGAAGTTCCGCGAGGGCGACAAGGTCGAGAAGGACGACCTCCTCGTCGTCCTCGCCTGAAGGGGCCCTACGACTTCTTCGAGGTCACCACGTAGGCGACGGCGATGCGCTTCTCGACCTCTCGCTTCTTGCCGCACTTCGGGCAGGGGGCGACGCCCTTGTCGTGGGCGGCGACGCTCATGGCGGCCGTGAAGGTCTTCCTACAGGGACGGCAGTAGAACGCGTACTCGGGCATGGTGGCGCGACCCTCCGGAGGGGCCGCGATCGTAGGCAGAAACTCCGGCGGAGGTGCAAGGGCCATGGAAGGTCGCCTGGAGCTCGACTGGATCGAGTCCCCTGCCCTGAGTGACAACCCACTCGGGGATCCGGCGCGCCGGCCGGTCTACCTCTACCTCCCCGCGCGCCACCGGCCCGGGCTGCCGGCGGTCTACTTCCTCCACGGCTTCGGGGGGAGCGCCCACTCCTGGGTCGGGTTCCAGCCCTTCGCCCTCACCGTCCCCGAGCGGCTCGACGCCCTCGTCTCCACCGGGGCCGTGCCCCCCGTGGTGGGGGTCTTCGTGGACGGCTTCACCGCCCTCGGCGGCAGCCAGTGGGTGAACAGCCCCGCCATCGGCGCCTACCGCGACTACCTCTCGCAGGACGTGGTCGCCTTCGTCGACCGGAAGCTCGGCACGCTCGGGCGGCCGGAGGCGCGGGCGGTGGTGGGCAAGAGCTCCGGCGGCTACGGCGCGCTCGTCATGGGGCGCCACCACCCCGAGGTCTTCGGCCACCTCGGTTGCCACTCCGGCGACGCCGGGTTCGAGTACTGCTACCTGCCCGACTTCCCCAAGGCGGCCTCGGCGCTGCTCGGCAGCGACGCGGCCCGCTGGCTCGGGGAGATGCGGAACCGCGCCCGGGAGACGAAGCTTCGCGGCGAGGACCACCCCACCCTCAACATCCTCGCCATGGCGGCCGCCTACTCCCCGAGCCCGGGAGCGCCCGCCGGGCTCGACCTCCCCTTCGAGCCGGAGACGGCGCGGCTGCGGCCCGAGGTCTGGGAGCGCTGGCTCGCCGAGGACCCGGTCCGCTTCGTGCCGAAGAGCCTTCCCGCCTTCCGGAGGCTCGGGAGCGTCTTCCTGGACTGCGGCACGCGCGACGAGTTCCACCTGCGATGGGGGGCCCGCATGGTGGCCGAGGAGCTCCGGCGGGCGGGGGTGGCGCTCGTCCACGAGGAGTTCGAGGACGGCCACCGGGACATCAACTACCGCTACGACCGCTCCCTCTCCTACCTCGTCCCGCGCCTCGCGCGACCCTGAGCCGGGGAAAGGCGCCCCGGGGACCGGCCGCCGGGCTCCTCGCAGATTCGCGCGTGATTCCGGGGCGTTCGCGCCGCTTGCCCTCGGCTCGACGATGGTTAGCTTGTCGCAATGAAGCAGTCAGAAAAGACGGGCGAGCAGGCGACCGAGCTCATGGAGTTCACGCTCTCGGGCGGCTGCGTCGTCTGCGGAGGCGAGATGAGCGTGCGCATGAGTCCGGGGGCGATCCGCGGCTACTGCGGTCGGTGCTCCTGGATCTCGAAGCCGCTCATCTGGCAGTCGGGCAAGGAGGTCTCCATCCTCCACCCACCGCTCGCAGAGGCCTGACCGCGGGGCGGCCCCCGCTCCCCGCGCCCCCACGACGCTCAGGGCCAGAAGTAGCCTCCGGTGACCATCACCGACTGGCCGCCGATGAAGGTGGAGCCGTTGCTCAGCGAGCCGAAGTCGGCGTACGTCCAGAGCCACTGCCAGCGCGCCCCGAGCTCGACGCTGGGGGTGACGACGACGTCGACGCCCCCGCCCACCTGCGCCCCCACCACGAAGCGGCTCTCGCTCGAGGTGGTCACGTACCCGCTCGTGCCCGATCCCACCCAGCTCAGGTAGCCGAAGTCGAGCACCGGGCCGAGCGCCACCCAGGGCTCGAGGATCGACACCGGCCAGGAGAACCGGACCGAGGGCGCGAACAGGGTCTGGTTCAGGTTGAAGCGGTCCCCGAGGGCGGCGGTCCCGGCGGGCGGAACGGCGTTGTCGGTCCCGTAGCTGCTCGAGAGGTTCTCCGCCTCGAAGTTGACCCCCAGGAACGGGAGCGGCCTCCAGGTGACGCCGAGCACGAGCGCGAAGCCGCCCTGGGGCGAGCTCAAGTGGCTCTCGGTCGCGCCCGGCCAGAAGTAGCCCCCCCCGCCGTAGACGCCGAAGGTGCGCAGCGGGGTCTCCGCCTCGACGGACTCGCTCTCGTGCGCCAGGGTGTGGCGCACCTCGTCGGGCTCGCTCGGCGGCGGCTTTCCGCCGCGCGCCACCATCCAGGCGTGCGCCGCCGGGTCGTTCGCGAACCCGCGCACGAAGTCCTGGGCGGCGTCCTCCAGGGCGAGGGAGGCCGCCTTCCCTCCGCACTGGACGATGGCGCCGCGCGGGTCGCTGCCGTTCCCGGTCGCCTTCCAGGTGGCCACCACCGCGCCGGCGTGGTCGCGCAGGGTGAAGGACTCCTCCAGGGATACCTGGCAGGGCCGGGTCTCGAAGGCGGAGGGCAGGGCGAGGGCCACCGACCCGAGCGAGATCTCGAGGACCCCGTCGAGGTTGGACCCGGGCGAAGGAACCGGAGAGCTCACCCGCTCCACCCGCTGGAAGAGGCGCGGGAGGAAGGCGGTGTAGGTGTCGACGAGGCCGTCGCCGATGGGGAGCGAGTACTCGGCGGTTCCCTCCGCGCCGCCGATGACCTGCTTCGCCACGCGCCCCGACGTCTCGTGCGGGTAATAGACGCCGAGTGCGGCCGGGACCCGGCGGGCGGGCTCGCGGATGGCCGGCGAGGCCGGCGGGATGGTGAAGCTACGGCTTCCGGCGCAGCCCGCCAGGGCGAGCCCCAGGAGCGCTCCGGCGGCTCGGGCAAGGCGTCTCGGAACAACGCTCACGGACATGCGCGCCTCGAAGGTGGGGCCCACCGGGATCGTAGCACCCGCCGGACCTCTCCCCGGCTATATTCGTCGCCACCATGTCTGTCACCGTCCAGTCGGGCGCGACCGTCACCTTCGACCGCTTCTGGCGCTGGCTCAAGCAGCACGCGAATTGCATCCTGCGCGCCGGCACCAACGAGGTGTGGCTCTACGACCACGACGACCTCCACTGGCACCTCGACGAGGACCCGGAGCGAAACCCCACCGTGCAGCTGGTGCGCGGCAAGGAGGTTCTCTCCGAGATGGTCCTCGACGTGCGAGAGGCCCTCTTCGTCCAGGCGACGCGCGACGGCGAGGAGACGGAGGGGCAGTTCCTGTTCGAGGTGGTGGGCGGCGGGCGCGACGAGCCTTACGCGGTCTACCACTTCCTCGTGGCCCACGGCCTCGACGACGAGGGCACGCACCCGGGCGGCCTGAAGCACTGACCCGGGAGGCCCCCGTCCTAGTGCGCCGGGGGCGCGGCCGCGGCGGGCGCAGCCTCGGGCGGCTGCTGCGCCTTCACCGAGGCCTCCTCCGCCACCGTGCGCAGGGTGGCGAGCCCCTTCTCGAAGTCCGCGCCGATGAGCTTGTCCATGTTCATGAAGACCCCGAACGCCTTGCCCACGAAGTCGTTCTCGCCGGTCATGGTCCAGGTCACCCGGGTGCCCCCGGCCTCGGGCCTGAGCAGGAACTCGGAGCGGTTCGTCTGCGACCAGGGCTTCATGAACTCGAGCTTGATGGCGACCGCCTCCGGGGGGCGCGCCTCGACGATGGTCATGCGCCCCTGCCCCACCTTGTCGTTGCCGTTCCACTCGTAGACCGCGCCCTGCCCGGAGGGCGCCCCGCCGTACTGGACGGACATGTGCGGGTCGAGGTGCGCCCAGGGCGACCAGGCCGACCAGCGGTGGAAGTCGGCGAGCTGCCCGTAGACGACGGCCGGAGGCGCGGCCACCGGCGCGCTGCGCTCGATGCGGAAGGTGGAGGGGCGGGTGGCGACGTACAGGACGAAGACCACGACGACGGCGAGGACGACGAGGAGGATCTTCTTCAGCATGGCGGGCCTCCGGCGGGATTCACTCCAAGATCGCTAGCACACTCGTCGCCGGGAGCGCCCGCGCCCCGGGGGGGCAGCCCCCCCTTGGAAGGAAGCCGAGGTCTCCCGGTCGCGCCGCCGGGCCGGCGGCGACGGCCGCCCGGGCGATGGCACGCGTCAGACCGGTTTGCTATGAGACGCCATCCGGCCCTGGGGCATTCGCCTTGGCAGACTTCGTCCACCTCCACCTCCACACCCTCTACTCGCTCCTCGACGGCGCCATCCGCATCGGCGACCTGGTGAAGACGGTGAAGGCCCGCGGCATGGACGCGGTGGCGGTGACCGACCACGGCAACCTCTTCGGCGCCATCGACTTCTACCGGGCCGCCAAGGCCGCGGGGGTGAAGCCCATCCTGGGGATGGAGGCCTACGTCGCCGGGGAGAAGGGCCGCCAGGACCGCACCGAGCGCGTCGGCCGCCACATCATCCTGCTCGCCAAGAACGCCGAGGGCTGGGCGAACCTCCGCTACCTGTCGTCGATGGCGTTCACCGAGGGCTACTACTACGACCCCCGCATCGACAAGGCCTTGCTGCGGGAGCACTCGCGCGGGCTGGTGGGTCTCACCGCCTGCCTCGCCGGCGAGGTCCCGCGCCTGGCGCGCCAGGGGGACATGGACGGGGCCCGGCGCGCGGCGCGCGAGTACCGGGACATCTTCGAGCCCGGGAGCTTCTTCCTGGAGGTGCAGTCGAACGGCATGCGGGAACAGGTGGAGGTGAACGCGCGCCTGGCCGAGCTCTCCGAGTCGGAGGGGATCCCGCTCGCCGCCACCGCCGACGCCCACTACGTGAACCGCGCGGACGCGAAGGCACACGAGGTGCTGATGTGCATCGCCTCCAACAAGACCTTCAGCGACCCGAAGCGGCTGCGCCACGAGACCGACGGGCTCTACATCACCTCGCCCGGCGACATGGCGGCGGCGCTCCCCCAGTACCGGGAGGCGATCGACAACACGCTGCGCATCGCCGAGATGTGCAACGTCGAGCTCAAGCTCGGCCAGAACTACCTGCCCCGCTTCCAGCTCCCTGCGGGCGTGACCGAGGACGAGCACCTCCTCGAGCTCGCCCGCGCCGGCCTGGCGCGGCGACTGAAGGAGATCGCCGGCCGGTACCCGCACGACCCCGACCTCTACCGCGAGCGCCTCGAGACCGAGGTGGGGATCATCCGGACCATGGGGTTCTCGGGCTACTTCCTCATCGTCCAGGACTTCATCAACTGGGCGAAGGAGCGGCGCATCCCGGTGGGGCCGGGGCGCGGCTCGGGGGCGGGCTCCATCGCCGCCTGGTCGCTGCGCATCACCGACCTCGACCCCATCCGCTGGGACCTGCTCTTCGAGCGCTTCCTCAACCCGGAGCGGGTCTCCATGCCCGACTTCGACGTCGACTTCTGCCAGGAGCGGCGCGACGAGGTCATCCGCTACGTCGCCGGCAAGTACGGGAACGACAACGTCGGCCAGATCATCACCTTCGGCTCGCTCAAGGCCCGCTCGGTGATCCGGGACGTGGTGCGGGTGATGGGGCTCCCCTTCGCCGAGGGCGACCGCATCGCCAAGCTCGTCCCCGAGCCGGTGCAGGGCAAGGTGAAGCCGCTCAAGGAGTGCATCGAGATCGAGCCTCGCCTGCGGGAGCTCTACGAGAGGCCCGTCGCGGTGAAGGAGTGGGTGGACTCGAACGGCGCGGCGCAGACGGTCACCACCAAGGACATTCTCGACATCGCCATGTCGCTCGAGGGCCTGAACCGCCAGGCGGGGCTGCACGCCGCCGGCGTGGTCATCGCCGACAAGCCCTTGTGGGAGTACGTCCCGGTCACCAAGGACGACAAGTCGGACATGCTCGTCTCGCAGTTCTCCAAGGACGACGCGGAGAAGGCGGGGCTCGTCAAGTTCGACTTCCTGGGGCTGAAGACCCTCACCGTGGTCGACGAGGCCATCAAGCTGGTGCGGGCGAACCACCCGGAGGCGTCCGAGCTCTCCGCCGAGGCCATCCCCATCGACGACCCGGCGGTCTACGAGCTCATCGCCCGGGGAGACACCGCCGGCGTCTTCCAGATGGAGTCCGAGGGCTTCACCGCCATGGTGACGAAGATGAAGCCCTCGCGCTTCGAGGACGTCATCGCCGCCGGCGCGCTCTTCCGGCCCGGCCCCCTCGACCAGAAGCTCGAGGACGGCCGCACCATGGTGGACGTCTACATCGACCGCAAGCACGGCCGGGAGAAGGTCCGCTACCCCCACGACAAGCTCGAGCCCATCCTCCGCGACACCCACGGCGTCATCGTCTACCAGGAACAGGTGATGCAGATCTCGCAGGTGCTCGCCGGCTACAGCCTGGGCCGCGCCGACCTCCTGCGCCGCGCCATGGGCAAGAAGAAGGCGGAGGAGATGGCGCGGGAGCGGGTCGGCTTCCTGGAGGGGTGCCGGGCGAACGGGGTCGATGCGGCGGTAGCCGGGTCCATCTTCGACATGATGGAGAAGTTCGCCGCCTACGGGTTCAACAAGTCGCACTCGGCGGCCTACGGTCTCCTCACCGTCCAGACCGCCTGGCTCAAGGCCCATCACCCGGTGGAGTTCATCGCGGCGCTCCTCACCAGCGAGGCCTCGGACACCGACAAGGTGGTGGCCCACATCTCGGAGGCGCGCGCCGGCGGGATCGAGGTGCTCCCCCCGGACGTGAACGAGTCTCGCCAGTCTTTCACCGCCCTCCCCCCGGGCGCGCCCGGGGAGAAGCCGGGGGTGAAGGGGCGCATCCGCTTCGGGCTCGGCGCGGTGAAGGGCGTGGGCGGCGCGGCGGTCGAGGCCATCCGGGCCGCGCGGGAGGAGGGAGGCCCCTTCCAGAGCCTCTTCGACTTCTGCGCCCGGGTGGATCCGCGCCGCATCAACAAGAAGGTGATCGAGGCCCTGGTGAAGAGCGGCGCCTTCGACTTCGAGGGGGTGCCGCGCTGGCGGCTCTTCGGCGGCATCGACTCCGCCCTCTCCTCGGGCTCGTCGGCCCAGGCCGACCGCCAGAGCGGCCAGGCGAGCCTCTTCGGCGGCGCCCTCGGCTCGGCGCTCGAGTCCCGCCCGCGCTACCCGCAGGCCGGGGACGTCGTCGGCGAGGTGGCGGTGGAGGAGTGGCCGGAGCGGGTGCGGCTCGCCTCCGAGAAGGAGGCCCTCGGGTTCTACATCACCGGCCATCCCCTCGCCGCCTACGAGAAGGAGGTGCGTCGCTACGCCTCCCTCACCTGCGCCCAGGTGGCGGGGAAGAGGCAGGGCGACAAGGCGTCGGTGGTGGGGGTGGTGAGCCAGCTCCGCGAGAAGGCGAACAAGGAGAAGGGCACCCGCTTCGGGTTCTTCAGCCTGGAGGACCTCTCCGGGACGGTGGAGGTGGTCTGCTGGGGGAGCCGCCCCGCCCAGAACGGTCGCCCGGCGCAGCGGGGGTTCGCCGACTGGGAGGGCATGCTGAAGAGCGACGAGCCCGTCCTGGTGCACGGCGAGGTCCGCATCAACATGCGCGACGAGGAGAACCCGCGCGCCGAGATCACCGCCACCGAGGTGGAGCTCCTCTCGCAGGTGCGCAGCCAGAAGACCTCGGAGGTGGCGCTCCGCATCGACGCCGAGCGCCTCGGGGGCGACCTGGCGAAGGAGCTGAAGGCGCTCCTGGGGCGCTACCCGGGCACCTGCCCGGTGGCGGTCCGGGCGGTCATCCCCGAGGCCACCGAGACCACCCTCAAGGTCCCGCAGCGGGTGGTCCCCTCCGACGACTTCATCGAGGCGGCACGGCGTCTCGGGTTCGAGGTCGAGCTCCGCTGAGGAGCCGGGCACCGCTCCCCCAGGCGACGAGCGCCGCCAGGACGAAGCCGGCCCCGGCGAGCGACACCCCGGTCCAGCCGGCGCGGGTCCAGGCCCGCACCCCGAGCCAGGTGCCGAGCGCGCCGCCCACGAAGTAGCTCACCATGTAGACCGTGTTGCGGCGGCTCCGCGCCGCCGGGTCGAGCGCGTGCACCCGGGCCAGGTTGGAGACGTGGGCCGACTGCACGCCCACGTCGAGGAGCACCACCCCGGCGACGAGGCCCCACAGCACCCGCCCGAGCGCGAGGAAGACGCCGAAGGAGGCGAGCGCCACCGCGAGCGCCACCCCGGTGGCGAAGCGGGGGCCGCGGCGGTCGGAGAGCCGGCCCACGAGCGGGGCCGCGAGAGCGCCCGCCACCCCCACCAGCCCGAAGAGCCCGGCCGCCTCGGCGCCTTCGTGGTAGGGCGGCCCCTCCAGGAAGAAGGCGAGCGTGGTCCAGAAGACGCTGAATGCGCCGAAGACCATGCCTCCGATGAGCGAGGCCTGGCGCAGCTCCCCCTCCTCCCGGACGAGGGTGAAGAGCGAGGCGAGGAGCGGGAGGTAACGGTGGGCGCGCTCAGGGGGGTTCGGCGGCAGCAGGAGCCAGAGCGAGGCCCCGAGCGCCACCATGGCGGCGGAAGCGAGGAGGTAGACGGCGCGCCAGCCGAGCGCCCCACCCACGAACCCGGAGACGGTGCGGGCGAGCAGAATCCCGACGAGAACGCCGCCCATGACGAGCCCGATGACCCTGCCCCTCTCCTTCGGGGTGGCGAGGTGGGCGGCGAGCGGAACGGCCACGTGCGGCACCACCGTGAAGAACCCCACCAGGAAGCTCGCCGCCGCGAGCCAGGCCGGCCCCGGCGCCAGGGCGGTGGCGGCGAGCGCCAGCGCCGAGGCCCCGACGAGCGAGAGGATGAGCCGCCGGCGCTCGACGGCGTCGCCCAGGGGGATGAAGAGGAGGAGCCCGAGCGCGTAGCCCACCTGCGTGAGCACCGGCACCCAGCCGATGGCGCGCGGAGAGGCCCGAAAGCCGCGCGCCACCTCGGGGAGCAGCGGCTGGACGTAGTAGAGGTTCGCGACGGTGGCGGCGGCGGCCACGGCGAGGAGCGCCACCAGCCCGGGACGGATCCCCTCGCCGCCCCGGGCGCGCCCCTCTTCGGTGTCCATCCCTCGTTCTGGTAGACGGCGCCGCTTCCGAAATCAAGGCCCCCTCGTGCCGCTCCGCGCTTCTGCCGGGCCGGCCGGGGGGATAGATTCCCCTCTCCTTGACCCCCCTCCTGCTCGCCGCCTTCGGCTTCTGCGCCGGCCTGTTCGGCGCCCTGATGGGCGTGGGAGGCGGCCTCCTCGTCATCCCGGCGCTCACCCACCTCGCCGGCCTGCGCTTCTCCCAGGCGGTCGCGGTCTCGCTCACCGCCATCATCGTGAGCTCGTCGGCGAGCTCGGCGTCGTACGTCGAGAAGGGGCTCACCGACATCCGCACCGGGGTGGTGCTCGAGCTCGCCACCGTCGCCGGGGCGGTGGCGGCGAGCCTGCTCTCGTCCCTCATCCCCCAGCCCGTCCTCCTCGGGCTCTTCGCGCTCGTCGCCTACTACACCGCCTTCGCGTCCTGGCGGCGCCGCGGCCGCGCCGGCGAGGGGCTCTCCGCCGGGGAGTACCCGGTGCGCCGCTGGGGCGCGGGACTGGCGATGAGCTTCGCCGCCGGCGCCACCTCCGGGCTCGTCGGGGTGGGAGGGGGATTCCTGAAGGTGCCGGCGATGAGCCTCGTCATGGGCCTGCCCTTCAAGGTCGCGACCGCCACCAGCAACTTCATGATCGGGGTGACCGCCGCCGCCAGCGCCTACGTCTACGCCGCCCGCGGCGAGCTCGACCTCGCCGCGACCGCCCCCACGGTGGTGGGGGTCTACGCCGGCGCCCGGCTCGGCGCCCGGCTGTTGCCCCACATTCCGAGCGCCCGCCTGCAGGGGGCGTTCGCGGCGGTGCTGGCGGTGGTGGGGACGCGCATCGCCTTCGACGCCTGGAGCCTCCTGCGGTGAGGCGCACCGTCGCCGCCATCCTCCATGTCGGGACCGCGGCCGGGGTGGGGTTGTGCGCCGCCGCCACGCTGCTCTACGCCGTCGGCTCGCCGCAGGCGGTGAAGGTCGCCCTCCTCGGCGTCCTGGCGCTCTTCGGCACCCCCCCGCTCCGGCTGGCGGCGGTGGCGCGCGGGTTCATGGCCGAGCGCGAGCCGCGCCTCGCGCTCGCCGCCCTCGCCGTCCTGTCGGTCCTCGTCGCCATCGCGGCCCGGGCCGCGTATGGGTACCTCCTTTGACCTCCCCGGCCGGAGGGGGCATACTTGATGAGGGTCACGGCGTTGAGCGCGCGGGGGTGAGTAAATGCTGACTCGGACGGGGCGCAAGCCTGCAAGCGTCCGCAGGGTTGCACTTCGAGTCCGTGAGCGGCCGGCGGAACCGTAGCGAGGCGATGCGATGGGGTCAGTGATGACATCATCGGACTTGGGGGTTGAGCCATGATGATGCGCGCCAACGCACGGGTCCTTCCGCGGGGGTCCTCGGCCCAGTCGGATCCCACCGGGGCGCTGCGCTGCGACCGGGCGGCGGAGGACATGCTGCGCTCCTTCTGGTCGGAGGCGGCGGACGGGAGCCCGCTCCCGGTCGAGCTGCGCGGGCTCTCCGAGGGCGCCCAGACGGGCGCCCCGGGCGTGCGGCGCACCCTCATCATGGAGCAGGCGGGCGAGAGGCTCCGCATCGAGGCCACCGCGGTCGGGAAGGGGCGCACCCAGTTCCACCTCTGGCGCGAGCTCCTCCCGGGCGTGATGGAGAGCCCGGAGACCGTGGAGGAGGCGACCTCGGACGGCCTCACCCAGCGCGAGCGCGAGGTGGCGCTCCTGGTGGCGGACGGGCTGCGCAGCCGCGAGGTGGCGGAGCGGCTCGCCATCGCTCCGCAGACGGTGAAGAGCCACCTGAAGACCATCTTCGACAAGCTCGGCGTGCGGAACCGGGTGGAGCTGGCGCGCCGGCTGGCGCACCGCTAGCTGGACCCCGGCGCCCCGGGCTCGCGGGCGCCCTCCCAGATGGTCTCCCTCGAAGACGTCCAGGCGGCGCGGAACCGCATCCGCGATGCGCTCTACCTCTCTCCCTGCGCCCGCTCCGAGACGCTCTCGCGCCTCACGCACACCCACGCCTACCTGAAGCTCGAGAACCTCCAGATGACGGGGGCCTACAAGGAGCGGGGGGCACTCAACCGGCTCCTCACCCTCTCGCCCGCCGAGCGGGAGCGGGGCCTCATCGCCGCCAGCGCCGGCAACCACGCGCAGGCGGTCGCCTACCACGCCGGCCGCCTCAAGGTGAAGGCGACCATCGTCATGCCCGAGACGACGCCCATCATGAAGGTCGCGAACACCCGCGGCCACGGGGCCCGGGTGGTCCTCCACGGCGCCAGCTACGACGAGGCCTACGGGGAGGCCCGGCGCCTGGAGCGCGAGGAGGGGATGGCCTTCGTCCACCCCTTCGACGACGAGGCGGTCATCGCCGGCCAGGGCACCATCGGCCTGGAGGTGCTGGAGCAGGTCCCCGACCTCGACGCGGTGGTGGTGCCGGTGGGCGGCGGCGGCCTCGCCTCCGGGATCGCGGTCGCCGCCAAGGCGCTCTCTCCCCGGATCCGGGTGATCGGGGTCGAGACCGAGGCCCTCCCCAGCATGCTGGCCGCGCTCGAGGCCGGGGAGCTCGTCACCCTCGAGGGCGCCTCCACCCTCGCCGACGGCATCGCGGTGAAGCGGGCCGGGGACGTCACCTTCGAGCACGTGCAGCGGTACGTGGACGAGATCGTCACCGTGAGCGAAGAGGAGATCGCGAGCGCCATCCTCTACCTGCTCGAGAAGGAGAAGACGGTGGCGGAGGGGGCCGGGGCGGTGGGCGTCGCCGCCATGATGCACCACCGGCTGCGCGGGCTGGAGGGCAAGCGCGTGTGCGCCGTGGTCTCGGGCGGCAACATCGACGTGAACGTGATCGCCCGCGTCATCGAGCGCGGCCTGGTGAAGGACGGCCGCCTCGTCCGCATCAACATCCGCCTCCTCGACAAGCCGGGCCAGCTCGCCAAGGTATCGAGCGTGATCTCGCACCACAAGGCGAACGTGATCGAGGTCCACCACTCCCGGGCGTTCACCGAGCGGCTCGGCGACACCACCCTGCTCCTCACCCTCGAGACCCGCGGCCCCGAGCACGTCGAGGAGATCCTCCGCGCCCTCCGCGAGCGCGGCTACCCGGTCGAGCGGGTCTAGCAGGGGGCGGGCCGGCGCCTTCACATCCGCGCCGCCACGCCCCGGAGCACCTCCGCCGCGCCCTCCCCGATCACCGGGCCGTGGCAGCAGACGAGCCGGGCGAGCCCGGGCAGGTCGGCGAGCCGCTCCAGGTGGCGCCGCAGGGCGCTCTTGTCCCCGAGCGAGAGGAGCTTCCACACCGGGGCGACCTTGGGGCCGAAGCCGAACCCCAGGGCCCCGGTGACGAAGCCCGGGAAGCCCCCCGTCCTCTCGAAGTTCATGACGGCGTCGGCGAAGACGAGGCTCGTCCGCCCCCCGCTGGTGACGACCATCACCGGCTCTCCGGTGCGGACCCCGTCGAGCGGCTCGAGCCGGACGTCGGGGTCCCTCGGGAAGTCGCCGAGGTGCCCGTCGACCGCCACCGCGGCGCGCACGCGCCGGTCCTCGGGCGCCGGGCAGTAGGTGGCGAGGCCGAGCCGCTCTTTCACCGCGCCCACCTCGAGGCGGTGCCGGCCGTTCGCCACCACCTGGAGGGCGGGGGTGCCCCACGCGCGCAGCGCCGAGAGGGTCTCGTCGTCGAGGGCGAAGGAGTCGAAGAAGGCGAGGCGCCCGTCCCCGAGCCGAGCGATGGTGGTGCGCCGCGGCAGGGGAAGCCGCCCCGGGAGGCGGGAGGCGACGGTCCAGAGGTTCTTCTCCAGCTTCTCGATCCGGTCGTGGGGGGTGACGAGCCACGGCCTAGGCGTATCCGGCATCGGCCCATCCTCGCCCGGGGGCCCGCTCCCCGGGAGCGCCCCGGAAGGGGGCGAGGGGTGGAGCTCCCGGGCCTCCATGTATACAGTATGCACGGTGCAGAACGCGGTGTCGGCCGGCCGCCGGGGGCCCATCTCCCGCTCCTCCCTGGCACAACAGGTGGCCGACCACCTGCGCCAGGAGATCTACGACCGGCGCCTCGCCCCCGGGAGCCACCTCGACGAGACCGAGCTCGCCGCGTCGCTGGGCGTGAGCCGCACCCCGGTGCGGGAGGCCCTGCGCCAGCTCGCCGCCCAGGGGCTGGTGGAGACCCGCTCCCGCCGCGGCTGCTTCGTCACCGAGCTCACCCTCGAGGACCAGCGGGAGATCTTCCCCATCATGGCCCGGCTGGAGGGCTGGGTGGCGCACGAGGTCGCGAAGAAGGCCACCGCCGCCGACCTGGCGCGCCTGCGCGAGCTCCACGCCCGGCTGGAGAGGCTCGCCGCCGCCGAGGACGTCGACCGCTACTGGGAGGCGAACTACGCCTTCCACGTCGCCCTGCAGGACCTGGCCGGCAACCGCTGGCTGAAGAACATCCTCGGGGAGCTGCGGCGCAAGCTGAACCTCGCCCGCCACCGGTCGCTCAAGCTCCCCGGCCGCATCCACCGGTCGATCGCCGAGCACCGCGCCCTGATGCGGGCGCTCGCCGGCCGCCGCCCGGAGGAGGCCGAGGCCGCCATGCGCCACCATCTGCTGAGCCAGCTCGACGCTCTCACCCGGCTCGAGGCGGGGAAGAAGGAGAAGGACCTTCGCACCGTCCGCGAGCCACACCGCCGTGAGGAGGACCGAAAGTGACGACCCCCATCAGCCGCCGCAGCCTCTTGAAGGGCCTCGCCGGGTTCCCGGCCCTCTCCCTCGCCGGCCGGCGCGCCTTCGCCGCCGACAAGGTAAACCTCAAGATCTCCCACCAGTTCCCGGGAGGATCGGCCACCGAGGGCGACTTCCGCGACCGGCTGGTGCAGCGGTTCGCCGCCGAGGTGGCCCGGCGCACCAACGGGGGGCTCACCGCCACCGTCTACGCCGGCTCCTCGCTCATGAAGGTGAACGCCCAGTTCAGCGCCATGCGCAAGGGGGCGCTCGACATGAGCCTCATCCCCCTCCCCTACGCGGGAGGCGAGCTGCCCGAGGCCAACGTCGCCCTCATGCCGGGGCTCGTCACCTCCTACCAGCAGGGGCTCGCCTGGAAGAAGGTCGAGGCAGGCAAGCTCCTCTCCGACGCGCTCGCCGAAAAGGGGGTGCTCCTCATCACCTGGATCTGGCAGGCGGGGGGAGTGGCCGGGCGCGCCAAGCCCCTCATCGAGCCGGACGACGCCAAGGGGCAGAAGGTGCGCGGCGGGAGCCGGGAGATGGACCTCGTCCTCAAGGCCGCCGGGGCGGCGGTGATGTCGCTCCCCTCGAACGAGATCTACGCGGCCATGCAGACCGGGGCCCTCGACGCCGCCATGACCTCCTCCACCAGCCTCATGTCGTTCCGGCTGGAGGAGGCCTCGAAGTACCTCGTCACCGGCCGCGGCAAGACCTACTGGTTCATGCTCGAGCCGCTCATGATGTCGAAGGCCGTCTTCGACGGCCTCCCCAAGGAGTACCGCGACGTCATCCTGGCGGTCGGGGCGGAGCTCGAGTCCTTCGGGATGGAGGGCGCCAAGGCCGACGACGCCGCCGTGGCGGCGGCGTTCGCCAAGGCGGGCGCGAAGACCTACGACCTGGGCGACGCCACGGTGAAGCGCTGGCAGGCCATCGCCCGCGACACCGCCTGGAAGGACTTCACCGAGCGGAGCCCGCGCTGCGCCGAGCTCCTCAAGGCGGCGGAGAAGGTCGCTTGAGCGAGGGGGTGGCGCGCGCCGCCGAGGACGGGCGCGAGGCCGCCGCCGGGGCCGGGCCCCTCGCCGCCCCGGCGCGCGCGCTCGCCTGGCTGAACGACAAGATCGTGGTCGCCTCCATGGGAACGCTCATCCTGGCCGCGCTGGTGCTCACCCTGAGCGTGGTCATGCGCTACTTCCTGAGGATCCCCACCGACTGGCAGGACGAGACCTCGGTCTTCCTGCTGGTGGGCGCGATCTTCATGAGCGCCGCCTACGTCCAGTCCTACCGCGGGCACGTGGGGATCGAGGCCTTGGCCGGGCTCCTGCCGCGCAGGCTCAACGCCGGCCGCCTCCTCCTCGTCGACCTGGTCTCCTTCCTCTTCACCGCCTTCTTCTCCTGGAAGTCGTGGACCCTGCTGCGCGAGGCCGTGGTCGAGCACCAGACGACCGACTCCACCTGGGGCCCTCCCCTGTGGATCCCCTACTCGACCATGGCCGTCGGCATGACGCTCCTCTCCCTCCAGATCCTGCTGCAGGTGGCGACCCGACTCGGGCGATCGGAGGCGGACCGGTGAGCGTGGCCCTCGTCGGGACCCTCTACGGGGTGGCCACCCTGGTGGTGATGTTCGCCGGCGTCCCCATCGCCTTCGCGCTCGGGGCGGTGGCCGTCACCTTCATGTACCTTTTCATGCCGGGGCCGGCGCTCGACACCGTCACCCAGAACGTCTACCAGGAGATGGCGAGCATCACCCTGCTCTCCATCCCGCTCTTCATCCTGAAGGGCGCGGCCATCGGCAAGTCCCGCGCCGGCGCCGACCTCTACTCGGCCATCCACGTGTGGATGAAGAGGATTCCCGGGGGGCTCGGCATCGCCAACGTCTTCGCCTGCGCCCTCTTCGCCGCCATGGCGGGGTCGAGCCCGGCCACCGCCTCGGCCATCGGGAGCGCCGGGATCCCGGAGATGCGCGCCCGCGGCTACTCGCCCCGGCTCGCCTCCGGCATCATCGCCGCCGGCGGGACGCTCGGCATCCTGCTCCCCCCCTCGGTCACCATGATCCTCTTCGCGGTCGTCTCGGAGCGCTCGCTCGGGCGGCTCTTCCTCGCCGGGGTCATGCCCGGCGTGCTGCTCGTGGCCCTCTTCTCCGGCTACACCGCCTTCCGCTACCGCCGGGACTACCGCGCCGCGCTCGCGGCCTACGAGAGGGACGGCGGCCCCAAGGCCGCCTACCTGGACGAGCGGGAGGCGTCGTTCGCCGAGAAGCTGCGGGCGCTCCCCAAGCCCCTGCCCTTCGTCATCTTGCTCCTCGGCGTCATGGTGGCGCTCTACGGCGGGTACGCCACCCCCTCCGAGACCTCCGGCCTGGGGGCGATCCTGGCCCTCCTCCTCATCGCCACCATCTACGGCGTCTGGCGGCCGCGCGACGTGCGCCCCATCCTCTCCAGCACCCTCAAGGAGTCCACCATGCTGATGTTCATCATCGGCATGTCGCTCCTCTACTCCTACGTGATGAGCTACCTGCACATCAGCCAGTCGGCGGCGGAGTGGATCGTGGCCCTGCACCCGTCTCCCTGGGTGCTCTTGCTCGCCGTGCTCCTCTTCGTGGTGGTGCTCGGCTTCTTCCTCCCCCCGGTGTCGATCATCCTCATGACCGCGCCCATCATCCTCCCCCCGCTCAAGGCGGCCGGCTTCGACCTGGTCTGGTTCGGGGTGGTGATGACCATCGTGATGGAGATGGGGCTCATCCACCCGCCGGTGGGGCTCAACATCTTCGTCATCAAGAACGTGGCCCCGGACATCCCGCTGCGCGACGTGGTCTACGGGGTGTTGCCCTTCGTCGGCCTCATGGCCGGGGCCGTCCTCCTCATGTGCCTCGTCCCCCAGATCGCCACCTGGCTGCCCGACCTGGTGATGGGGGCGGGGTGAGGCGCAGGTGAGCCGGACCTGGGACCAAGCGCGCCGCGACCGCGCCCGGAGGCTCGCCCGCGCCCGCGGCGTCTCCCCGGAGAAGTGGGTGGACCCGCAGCGCGCCACCGCGCTCCTCGAGGCCCTCCTCGAGCCCGGCGACCGCGTCTGCCTCGAGGGAGACAACCAGAAGCAGGCCGACTTCCTCGCGCGCGCCCTCTCCCGCGTGGACCCCGCCCGGGTGCGCGACCTGCACCTCGTCCTCTCGGTCCTGGCGCTCCCGGAGCACGTCGAGCTCTTCGAGCGCGGCATCGCCCGCCGGCTCGACTTCTCCTTCTCCGGGCCGCAGGCGGTGCGCCTCGCCCAGCTGGCGGGCGCGGGGAGGATCGAGATCGGCGCCATCCACACCTACCTCGAGCTCTACGCGCGCTACTTCGTCGACCTCACCCCGCGGGTGGCCCTGGTGGCGGCGCTCGCCGCCGACCGGGAGGGGAACCTCTACACCGGACCCAACACCGAGGACACGCCGGCCATCGTCGAGGCCACCGCCTTCCGGGACGGGGTGGTGGTGGCCCAGGTGAACGAGGAGCGCGAGCGCCTGCCGCGGGTCGACATCCCCGGCGGCTGGGTCGACTTCGTGGTGCGCGCCCCGACGCCGAGCACCATCGAGCCGCTCTTCACCCGCGACCCGGCCCAGGTGAGCGAGGTGCAGGTGCTCATGGCCATGATGGTGGTGAAGGGGATCTACGCCGAGTACGGCGTGAACCGGCTCAACCACGGCATCGGCTTCGACACCGCCGCCATCGAGCTCCTCCTGCCCACCTACGGCGAGGAGCTCGGCCTGAAGGGGAAGGTCTGCCAGCACTGGGCGCTCAACCCCCACCCCACCCTCATTCCGGCCATCGAGTCGGGCTTCGTGCGCTCCGTCCACGCCTTCGGGTCGGAGCTGGGGATGGAGGCCTACGTGGCCGCCCGCCCCGACGTCTTCTTCACCGGCCCCGACGGCAGCCTGCGCTCCAACCGGGCGTTCTCCCAGACCGCCGGGCACTACGCCTGCGACCTCTTCATCGGCTCCACCCTCCAGGTCGACCTCGCCGGCAACAGCTCCACCGCCACCGCCAGCCGCATCGCCGGGTTCGGCGGGGCACCCAACATGGGGGCCGACGCCCGCGGCCGGCGCCACTCGAGCCCCGCCTGGCTGCGGGCCGGCCGGGAGAGCGCCCGGCCGGGGACCATGCCGCGGGGGCGGAAGCTGGTGGTGCAGCTGCTCGAGACCTTCCGCGAGCACATGGAGCCCGCCTTCGTGGAGCGGCTCGACGCCTGGGAGCTGGCGCGCGCCATGAAGATGGAGCTCCCCCCGGTGATGGTCTACGGGGACGACGTGAGCCACATCGTCACCGAGGAGGGGATCGCGAACCTCCTCCTGTGCCGGACCGCGGAGGAGCGGGCGGAGGCGATCCGGGGCGTGGCCGGGTACACCCCGCTCGGCCGCGCCCGCTCCGTCCGGGCAGTCGAGAACCTGCGCGACCAGGGCATCGTGCGCCGCCCCGAGGACCTGGGCATCGACAAGCGCCGCGCCACCCGCGACCTGCTCGCCGCCCGCTCGGTGAAGGACCTGGTCCGCTGGTCCGGCGGGCTCTACGACCCGCCGCGGCGCTTCCGCAGCTGGTGAGGTGCCACAGATGGAGCGTCTCTCCTTCGACCTCGCGTGCCCGGGCGCCCCCGCCCCCCGCGCGCCCCCGGTGGTGGTGGGGGTGGTCGCCTCCGGGAACCTGGAGGTGCTCGTCGAGCCGGGCGCCGCCCCGGGGACCTGCCGCGTCGAGGTGGCGACCTCGGCGCGGGGGTTCCGCGAGATCTGGAGCGCGGTGCTCGACGACTTCGCCGGCCGCCACGCGCTCTCCGGCCTCGCGGTCTCGGTGAACGACGCCGGCGCCACCCCGGCGGTGGTGAGCCTGCGCCTCGACCAGGCCGTCGAGGAGTACCTGGGAGGCGCCCGGTGAGCGACCGCGGAATCCGGGCGCGCCACAGCTACCGCGAGGCGACTGCCCGGCGGCGCCTCGCGGGGCTCCTCGACGAAGGCAGCTTCCGGGAGCTGCTCGGGCCCGAGCACCGGGTGACGAGCCCCCACCTCGCGGCCCTCGACCTCCCGGCGGCCTTCGACGACGGGGTGGTGGTGGGGGCGGGGCTCCTCCTCGGCGAGCCGGTCCTGGCGGCGAGCCAGGAGGGCTCGTTCATGGGAGGCGGGGTCGGGGAGGTGCACGGCGCGAAGCTCGTCGGCCTGCTCGAGCGCGCCGTCCGGGAGCGCCCGCGCGGGGTCCTTCTGCTCCTCGACACCGGCGGAGTGCGCCTGCAGGAGGCGAACGCCGGCCTGGTGGCCGTCTCCGAGGTGATGCGGGCCGTGCTCGCGGCGCGGGCCGCCCGGGTGCCAGTGGTGGCCCTCGTCGGCGGGGGCTTCGGCTGCTTCGGCGGGATGGGGATCGCTGCCCGCCTCTGCGATGCCGTCGCCATGAGCGAGGAGGGGCGGCTCGGCATCACCGGCCCCGACGTCCTCGAGACCACGAAGGGGGTGGAGGAGCTCGACGCCTCCGACCGGGCGCTCGTGTGGCGCACCTACGGGGGAAAGCACCGCTACCTCCTCGGCGAGGCCGACCGGCTGCTCGAGGACGACCTCGAGGCCTTCCGGACGGCGGCGGCGGAGCTCCTGCGGGTGTCGGCGCGCCCTCTCGACCTGGAGGAGCTCGAGCGCGAGCACCGCCAGCTCGGGCGGCGCCTCGCCGAGTTCGGGGGCGCCGCCGACGCCTCCGAGGTCTGGCGGGCGGCGGGAGTGGAGCGTCCCGAGGCGCTGCCGCTCCTCGAGGCGCCGGAGTTCCTGCGAGCGGTGGCGGGCGCCCGCCGGGGCGGCCGATGACGGCGGCGGAGCTCCTCCTCTCGCTCTTCCCCGCGGGCCACTCGGGGCGGGAGGAGGGCTCGCTCCTCCTCGGCAGCGGCGCCTCCCCGGAGGGAGAGGTCGCCGTCCTCGGGACGGCGCAGGGGCTCGAGGTGGGGGCGGAGGAGGCGCTCGCGCTCGCGGCCTTCGTCCTCGACGTCGTCCGCCGGCACCCGGCTCGCCCCCTCCTCGCCCTCCTCGACTCCCGCGGCCAGCGCATGAGCCTGCGGGACGAGATCCTGGGGCTGAACGGCTACCTCGCCCACCTGGCGACGGCGCTGGAGCTGGCGCGCCAGCGTGGCCACCGGCTCCTCTCGCTCGTCTACGGCGAGGCCTCGAGCGGCAGCGCGCTCGCGTTGGGCTTCATGGGCGACGAGGTCCACGCCGTCGAGGGGGCCCGCCTGTGGGTGATGAACCTCCCCGCCATGGCCCGGGTGACGAAGATCCCGCTCGAGCGGCTCGCCGAGGTCTCGCGCACCTCGCCGGTCCTCGCCCCCGGCCTCGACAACTACGTGCGGCTCGGCGCCGTCGAGTCCGTCTGGCAGCCGCCGCTCGCGGCCGCGCTCTCGCAGGCGCTCCGGCGCGAGGCGGGCCCCGATCGCCGGAGCGAGCGGGGAGAGGAACGGGGCGGAAGGCTCCTCGCCCGGCGAGTGGCCGAGGCGGTGAGAGGGGGGCGCGGCGGTGGCGGCTAGCCTCCTCCCCTCCCGCCACGACCGGGTGTGGCTCCGCGGCTCCTGGCCCGGGGCGCTCCTCTCCCCGCCGGACCCGGCGCTCCTCGCGGACGTCCGGGGCTGGCTCGGCCGGGGGCTACCGGCGGTCGCCTGCCGCGTCGCCGCCGGCCTGCCGGAGGGAGCGGTGGCGCTCGGGATCGCCCTGCGGGTGGGCCCGGAGGTGCGCCGCGCGGCCTTCGCCGTGGCGGGCGAGGTGGTCGCCTCCTTCCTGCCCCCCCTCTCGCTCGCCGAGGCGAGGGAGAGTGCGCCGCCCGCCTGGCGGACGGGCCTCGGAGAGCTCGAGGCGGCCGCCAGCGCCCTCGGCCTCCCCCTCGGCGTCTACGGGTCGCTCGCCTGGCAGCACCTCTCCGGCGAGCCCTACCTGCAGCCGGGGTCGGACGTGGACCTGCTCCTCGCCCCCCGGACCCGCAAGGAGCTCGAGGAAGGCCTCCGCCTCCTCGAGCGCGCCGGCCGGGCGGGCCCGAGGCTCGACGGCGAGGTGCTCCTCGGCGGCGGGCGGGCCGCCTCCTGGCGCGAGCTCCTCGGATCCCCGCGCCGGGTTCTCGTGAAGTCGCTCCGCTCGGTGGCGCTCCTGGAGCGGGGGGAAGCGCTCGGCCCGCTCGCGGCCGGGGAGGCCGCCTGATGCCGAGGGACCGCGAGCGCAGGTCGGTCCCACCCCTCGCGCCCGGGCCCGGCGCCGTCGACGAGGTCGCTTCCCGCGTGGGGCGCGCGGCGGTGGCCTCGCTCCACGAGGAGCTCGCCCTCCACCCCAAGCCCGGGCTCGTCACCCCGCGGAGCCCGGGGGCGCACCGAGACATGGACGCCCGCACCTTCTTCGCGAGCCTCCTCTCCCTGCGCGGCTACTACCGCGAGGTCGCCCGGGCGGGCGCCCGCGGAGCACCGTTCGCGGCGCTCCGGTCCCTCGCCGCCGGCGCCGAGGAGCGCATGCTCGGGGCGACGGGGGGCGTGAACACCCACCGGGGCGCCATCTTCACCCTGGGGCTCCTCTCGGCGGCCGGGGCCCGGATCGAGGCCTCGGGAGAGGCGTGCCGGCCGGGAGCGCTGCGGGAGGAGGTCCACCGCGGCTACGGGCGGGCGGTGCGGACGGAGCTGCCGCCCTCGCCGGGGAGCCACGGCTCCCTGGCGAGGCGCCGTCACGGGGCCGGGGGCGCGCGCGACGAGGCGGCGGAGGGGTTCCCACACGTCTTCGAGGTCGGCCTGCCGGCGCTCGAGGAGAGCCTCGCCCGCGGCTCGCCGCGCGCCGCCGCCGCCGTCCAGTGCCTCTTGAGCCTCGTCGCGGCCCTGCCGGACACGAACCTCCTCTACCGGGCGGGCCCGGAGGGGCTCCGCTTCGCCACCGCCCGGGCGCGGGGGTTCCTCGGCGCGGGCGGGGTCCGCTCCCCCGGGTGGGAGTCCCGCCTGCTCGAGATCGACCGGGACTTCGTCGCCCGCGGCCTCTCCCCGGGAGGGAGCGCCGACCTCCTCGCCGCCTCGCTCCTCGTCCACCGGCTCTGCCGGCGCCGGGCGGATCAGGGGCGGCCGTGACCGGCCTCGCCGTCCTGTGCCCGGGCCAGGGCGACCAGCACGCCTCCATGTTCGCCCTCTCGCTGACGCGCGAGGCGGGGCGGGCGGTGCTGGAGCGGGCGAGGGAGGCCCTCGGCGAGGACCCGCTCGCCCTCCTCGGACGCGGCGGCCAGGGCCTCTACCAGAACCGCGTCGCCCAGCCGCTCGTCTGCTCCGCCGAGCTCGCCTCCTGGGCGACGCTCGAGGACTCGCTCCCCCGCCCCTCCCTCTTCCTCGGCTACAGCCTCGGCGAGCTCGTCGCCTACGGCTGCGCCGGCGCGCTCGCTCCCGGGGAGGCGATCCGGCTCGCGGCCGCGCGGGCCGAGGCGATGGAGGCGGCGAGCGCGACCCGGGGCGGGCTCCTCGCCCTGCGCGGCCTCCCGCTCGCGCGCGCCGAGTCGCTCGCCGCCCGGCTCGGCGCCGAGGTGGCCATCGCCAACGGCCCCGAACACTGCGTGGTGGGCGGAAGCGAGGAGGCGCTCGCGGCCCTCGAGCGCCTCGCCCCCGCGGAGGGAGCCCGAACGGTGGTGCGCCTCCCCATCGGAGTCCCGGCCCACACCCGGCTCCTCGCCGCCGCCGTCGGCCCCTTCGCCGCCGCGCTCCGGCGCTCCGGCCTCGAGGACCCCCGGGTGCCGGTGCTCGCCGGCGTGAGCGCGGAGCCGGTGCGGCGGCGCGAGGAGGCCGTCGACACCCTCTCCCGTCAGCTCGCCGAGCGCATCGAGTGGGCACGCTGCCTCGCGGCGGCGGCGGAGATGGGTTGCAAGGCCTTCCTCGAGCTCGGCCCGGGGACCGCCCTCGCGCGGATGGCGAGGGAGATCCTCCCGGGCTCGGAGGCGCGCTCGCTCGACGAGTTCCGCTCGCGCGAGGGCGTCCTGCGCTGGGCGGAGTCCGCGCTCCGCCGGTAGCGTCCCAAGGGCCCGCCTCGCCTCAGCGACGGCGAACGATCCAGAGGAAGAGGGTGAGGAGAGCGCTCAGGAGGAGCGAGGTGGCGAGGGGGAAGTAGAAGCGAAAGGCCCCCTTCTGGAAGGACAGGTCGCCCGGCAGCCGGCCGAGCCTCGGGAAGGGCAGGCGCTCGGAGAGGACGAGGAGGAGCCCGGCGAGCGCGAGGAGCGCGCCGACGACGAGGAGGTAGCGGCCGAGCTGTCCCGGACCCACGAGGGGGATCATAGCCTCGCCGCGGGAAGGCGGCGCGGGCGCGCTACCGGCGCCCTTCCGAGGGGGCGCCCGGCTCGAAGCCCACCTCCTCGAGGACGTCGCGCAGCGAGGAGAGGAAGCCGTCCACCTGCTCCGCGGTGTGGGCGGCGGTGAGCGAGACGCGCAGGCGGCTCGTCCCCCGCGGCACCGTCGGGGGGCGGATGGCGCGGACGAAGAAGCCGCGCTCGCGCAGGGCCCGGGAAGCAGCGAGCGACCGCTCCTCCTCCCCCAGGACGACCGGGAAGATGGGCGCCACCACGCGCTCCATCGGGAACCCGAGCCACTCGAGCCCGTCCTTCATGCGGGTGGAGAGCTCGCGCAGCCTCTGGCGACGTCCGGGCTCCTCCCGCAGCACGTCGAGGGCGGCGATGGCCGCCCCGCAGGCCGAGGGAGGCAGGGCGGTGGTGAAGACGAAGGTCCGGCAGCGGCTGGTGAGCCAGTCGCAGAGCGGCCGCGAGCCGGCGACGAAGGCCCCGAAGCTCCCGAGCGCCTTCCCCAGGGTCCCCATGAGCACGTCGACCCGGTCGGTGAGCCCGGTCGCCTCCGCCAGCCCGGCGCCGGTCTTCCCGAGCACCCCGGTGGAGTGGGCCTCGTCGAGGTAGAGCATGGCGCCGTGGCGCTCGCAGAGGGCCACGATGTCGGCGAGGGGGGCGGCGTCGCCGTCCATCCCGAAGACGGCGTCGGTGACCACGAGCTTGCGGCGCGCCTTCGAGGCGGCGAGGAGCTTCCCGAGCTCGTCCACGTCTCCGTGCCAGTAGCGCTCCACCTCGGCGCGGGAGAGCTGGCACCCGTCGATGATGGAGGCGTGGTTCCACTCGTCGGAGAAGACGGCGTCCCCGCGCCCCACCAGCGCCCCCACCACGCCGGCGTTGGCGTGGTAGCCGGAGGAGAAGAGGAGCGCCGCCTCGGTCCCCTTCATCTCGGCGAGCCGGTACTCGAGCCTCCCGTGCACCGGGAGGTCCCCGGCGACGAGCCGGGCCGCCCCGCTGCCGGCGCCCTCCCGCTCCGCCGCCCGCGCCGCCGCCTCCTTCAGGCGCGGATCGGAGGCGAGCCCGAGGTAGTCGTTGGAGCAGAGGTTGACGAGGCGGCGGCCGCCCACCGCCACCACCGGCCCCTGCCCGGTCTCGAGCGGCTCGAGCGAGCGGCGGAGCCCCTTCGCCTCCAGGGCGGCGAGCTCCGCCGGGATCCAGTCGAGCGCGCCGCGCGGCATCTAGCGGAGGACGGGCAGGGAGCGCCGGCCCGGCTCTGCGGCGCGGCGGTTCCAGCGCGTCTCCGAGGGCGCCTGGCCGTGGAAGGCCCAGCGCCCCGCGTCCGGGGTCGGCTTCACCGCCATCCCCTGCCCCTCGATCATCTCGATCACCTGGGCCGGCGTCTTGCCGGCGCTGGTGAGGTAGTTGCCGACCATGGTGCCGTTCGCGCCCGCCCGGAAGATGAGGTCCTGCTTCTCCTTCAGGTTCACCTCGCGCCCGCCCATCACGAAGATGTGGGCGGTGGGCATCATGAGGCGGAAGACCGCCACCGCCGCCAGGCACTCCTCGGCGGTGATGGCCTTGAGGTGCGCCATGGGCGTGCCCGGTCGGGGGTTCAGGAAGTTGATGGGGATGCAGTCGACGTCGAGGTCGCGGAGCACCTCGGCGAGCTCGATGCGCTGCTCGGGCGTCTCGCCCATCCCCAGGATCCCCCCGGTGCAGAGCTTGAGGCCGAGCCCCTTCGCCATCCGGATGGTGTCGATCTGCTCCTGGAAGGAGTGGGTGGAGCACACCTGGTCGAAGTGGCTCGGGGAGGTCTCCAGGTTGTGGTGGTAGTGCATGAGTCCGGCCTTCTGTAGCCGCTCCAGGTCGGGCCTGCGCATGAGCCCGAGCGAGGCGCAGGGCTCGAGGGTGGTCTCGGCCTTGATGCGCCTCACCGCCTCCTCGATCTCGGATAGCTCCTTCTCCCGGGAGACGCGCGTGCCGGAGCAGACGATGGAGAACTCGCGGGCCCCCGCCGCCTCGGCCGCCTTCGCCTGCTCGAGCATCTCCTCGGCGGAGATGAGCCCGTAGACCGGAGCATCGGCCTCCTTGAAGCGAGCCGACTGGGAGCAGAAGCCGCAGTCCTCCGGGCACTGGCCGCTCTTGGCGTTCGTGATCCCGCACAGGCTCACCTCGCTCCCGTGGACCGCACGGCGGACCCGGGCGGCCCGGTCGAGCAGCGCCTCGAGCTCGGGACCGGAGGTGTGGTGGATGAGGCGCCGGGCCTCGGCGGCGGAGATGGGCTCGACGTCGGGGGGCAGGCTCGCGCGGGTCTCACACATGGTCGCGAGAGGATACTCGCGCGGGCGCGGTCGTCAACCCACCTCGGCCGTTCGGTTTACGGCTGCCTTAACGCGATCGGCCGGCGGACAGGACAGGGGCCGCCCGCCGAAACGGCGGCGGGCGGCCCCGAATGCGTCAGGCCGACGCTCGGCTAGCCGTTCGACCAGGTGCCGCCGAGCTCCGTGCACGCCCCCTGGGCCTGGGCGGCGGTGTAGAGGCTCGAGCTGAAGTCGACGGTGAAGGTCGTGCTCGCGAGGTCCGCCGGCAACTGGAAGCCCTGCGATCCCGAAAGCGCCGCGCCCGTCACGCTGCACGAGCCGGAGACGAAGCTCCCGGAGCACCCGTGCCCGTAGGTGCCGCCGGCGCCGGTGCAGACGGTGCTCACGGCGGTCTGGTCGGACGACGACACGTTGGTCAGGGAGTATTGCGCACAGATCCCCGAGCTGGAGATGTTGCAGCTCCCGACGGTCGTCGACGAGGAGCTCGAGCTTCCCCCACAACCGGTGGCAACGAATGCGAGCACGGCGACCGCGGCAAGACCGAAGAGACGTTTACTCATGCGTCACTCCTGAGCAAAGGCGCTGCGAATCCCGCAGCGAGAAAGGCGAGTAGGGGCGTAACCTATCCCCGAAGTGTCGTTCCTTCAAGGCTTCGCGCTCCGGGCGCGCGAAACCGGCTCCCACCCTCGCGGACAGGGAGCGCTCCGCGTGGAATCCCCTATCGCCCAGCCCCGCCGCTCGTCAGAGGCGGATGCTACGGGTGGCCCGTGGGACGCCCCGCCGCCCGGCCTCGAACGGTCTTCGCCTGCGCGGAGTGCGGCCACTCCTCGCCGAAGTGGCTCGGCCAGTGCCCCTCCTGCCAGCGGTGGAACACCCTTCACGAGGAGGCCTTGCCCGACGCCCGCTCGCCGTCGCGGCGGCCGCCGCCCGCCGGCGCCTCCCGCCCCGTCCCGCTCCGGCAGGTGGCGGCGAGCGAGGACGAGCGGCTCCGCACCGGGATCGGCGAGCTCGACCGCGTCCTCGGAGGCGGGGTGGTCCCGGGGATGCTCGCGCTCCTCGGGGGCGATCCGGGGATCGGGAAGAGCACCCTCCTGCTCACCGCGCTCGACCGGCTCGCCCGCGCCCGCCCGGGCGCCCCGGTGCTCTACGTCTCCGGCGAGGAGTCGGCGCGCCAGGTGAAGCTCCGCGCCGACCGGCTCGGGGTGACGAGCGAGAACCTGCACGTCCTCGCCGAGACCGACGCGTCCCGCGTCCTCCTCGCCGCCGAGGCGCTCGAGCCCGCGGTGCTGGCGGTGGACTCCATCCAGACGCAGTACCTGCCCGAGCTCGCCTCCGCCCCGGGAACGGTGACCCAGATCCGCGAGGTGGCGGCCCGCCTCATGGGCTACGCCAAGACTGCCGAGACGCCGGTCTTCCTCGTCGGCCACGTCACCAAGGACGGCGCCATCGCGGGCCCGCGCGTCCTCGAGCACATGGTCGACACCGTCCTCTACTTCGAGGGCGGCGGGGCTCACCCGTACCGGGTGCTCCGGGCCCACAAGAACCGGTTCGGCTCGGCGAGCGAGATCGGCGTCTTCGAGATGAAGGCGGGCGGCCTCGCCGAGGTCCCGAACCCCTCCGCCCTGTTCCTGGCGGAGCGCCCGGAGAATGCCGCGGGCAGCGCCGTCGCCGCCGCCCTCTCCGGGACCCGGACCCTCCTCGTGGAGGTGCAGGCGCTCGTCGCCCCGAGCGGCTACGGGACGGCGCGGCGCACCGCCTTGGGCCTCGACCCCGCACGGGTGGCGCTGCTCGCGGCCGTGCTCGAGAAGAAGGTGGGGATGGACATCGTCGGCTGCGACCTCTTCGTGAACGTCGCCGGGGGGCTCACCCTCGACGACACGGCGGCGGACCTGGCGACGGTGGCGGCGCTCGCCTCCTCCTTCCGCAACCGGGCGCTCGAGGCGAGGACCCTGGTGCTCGGCGAGGTGGGGCTCGCCGGCGAGGTGCGAGCGGTGGCGCAGGTCGAGGCCCGCCTGGGCGAGGCCGCCCGCCTCGGGTTCCGCCGCGCCCTCGTCCCCCATGCGAACGCGCGCCACGCCGAGATTCCGGACGGGCTCGAGCTCATCGGGGTGGAGACGGTCGGCGAGGCTCTCGACCGCCTGTTCTAGGGTGTGCCGGCCTTCGCCTTCTCGAGCTCGGCCGCCACGGTGACGAACTCCTCGATGAGCTCGAGGTCCTGCTCGTCGAAGCTCACGAACTGCACGCCCATGCCCGGTTTCCCGTCGGGGCAGTTGCCGAGGCGGGCCACCCGCCCGAACCCGTGGAGCGGCTTCCCGCTCTTCGGCCACTCGACCTCGAGCTCGACCATGGCGCCGGCACCCTGCTTGCCCTCGAAGGGGACGAACACGCCACTCGCCGAGACGTCGACGGCGGTGGCCGCCGCGAACTCCTCGCGCGTGTCGAACCGATAGCGGACGTGGACTCCGACGGAGACGCGCACCGCCTCGCGGACGCGCTCGCCCCTATCCTCTGTCCTCCCCCGCATCGGCCTCATTCTTCGATACCCGAACGGGGCGATCAAGGACTTCCGGGCGCTTTGGACGGTTCGGATCCCCTTCTGGCTCCTTCGGGGGGGGCGTCAGGCGATCGCCACCGCCCGGTGCCAGCGGGCGAAGAGCCGCTCCCGGTCGCCCTCCGACATTCGCGGCTCGAAGCGGCGGTCCCTCTTCCAGGCGCGCCGGATGTCCTCGCGCGACTTCCAGAAGCCGACCGCCAGGCCGGCCAGGAAGGCCGCCCCGAGCGCGGTGGTCTCCACCATCCGGGGTCGTTCGACGGGGACACCGAGGAGGTCGGCCTGCATCTGCATGAGGAGGTCGTTCGCGGTGGCACCCCCGTCCACCTTGAACACCGGGAAGCGCTGGCCCGACTCGGCCTGCATGGCCACCGCCAGGTCGTGGATCTGCAGGGCGATGCCCTCGAGCGCGGCCCTCGCGAGGTGCGCCTTCGTCGTGCCGCGGTCGATCCCGCAGACGAGCCCCCGGGCGTCGGGGCGCCAGTGGGGGGCGCCGAGGCCGGTGAGCGCCGGAACGAAGACCACGCCCCCGGTGTCCGGCACCTTCCGGGCGAGCGCCTCCACCTCCGAGGCCCGCCGGATGATCCCGAGGCCGTCGCGGAGCCACTGCACCGCGGCACCGGCGATGAAGGAGCTGCCCTCGAGCGCGTAGGCCACCTCTCCCGGGAGCGACCAGGCGACGGTGGTGAGCAGGCCGCGGGTCGAGAAGACCGGCTCCCTGCCGGTGTTCTCGAGGACGAAGGCCCCGGTCCCGTAGGTGCACTTCGCCTCCCCGGGCGAGAAGCACGCCTGGCCGAAGAGCGCCGCCTGCTGGTCCCCGGCGATCCCGGCCACCGGCACGCCATCGGGGAGGACCCGCAGGCCCTTCGTCGTTCCGTAGACCTCCGAACTCATGCGGATCTCCGGCAGGACCGCGCCGGGCACGTGGAAGAGGTCGAGGAGCTCCGGGTCCCACCGGAGCGTGCGCAGGTTCATGAGGAGCGTGCGGCTGGCGTTGGAGGGGTCGGTGACGTGGGACTCCCCGCCGGTGAGCCGGTAGGCGAGGAAGGTGTCGATCGTCCCGAAGGCGATCTCGCCCCGCTCCGCCCGCTCGCGGAGCCCCTTCAGATGGGTGAGCATCCAGTCGAGCTTGGTCCCGGAGAAGTAGGGGTCGAGGACGAGGCCGGTGCGCTCCCGCACCCAGGCCTCCCTCCCCTCTGCCTTGAGGCGCGCGCACTCGGCGGAGGTGCGCCGGTCCTGCCAGACGATGGCCCGGTGCACCGGTTTTCCGTTCCGGCGATCCCAGAGAGCGGTCGTCTCGCGCTGGTTGGTGATGCCGACCGCCGCCACCTCCTTGCCGCGGACACCGGCCTGCGAGAGCGCCCGCCGGAGCACCGAGGTGGTGGACCGCCAGATCTCCTCCAGGTCGTGCTCCACGAAGCCGGGGCGCGGGAAGTGCTGCGGGAACTCGGCGTTCACCTTGGCCTTCACCGAGAGCCGGCGGTCGAGCACCAGCACGGTGGTGCCGGTGGTGCCCTGGTCGATCGCCACCACGTACGAGCCCATGTTCACCTCGCGCTCACCGCCGCCGGGCGGGCCGGGAGGGCGTCGAGGAAGAGGCGGGCCTCCTCGGCGCATCGGTCGCGTTCCACGTCGATGCCCACCAGGTGCTGGCTTCGGGGCAGCACCACGAGCCGGGTCTCCCCGCCGAGCCGCCCCGCCATCCGACGCACGCCGGCGAGCGAGACGGTGTGGTCGCGGCCGCCGGCGACGACGAGCGCCGGGGCGCGCACCTCCGGGAGGAGGGCGTCCACGAAGGCGGCGAGATCGGAGAGCTCCACCACCGAGGCGAGCGGGACCGCGTCCAGGCAGGGGTTCAAGGCCCGCATCGCCCCGTCCGCCACGTCGGGACCGGAGCGCTTGCGGGAGAAGGGCATCACCCGCGCGAGCGGCGTGTGGCGCGCCAGCCAGGCAGCCGCCCGTCCCGGGAAGGTGAGCCGCAGCGCGGGCGCGAGCAGCACCAGCCCGTCGACGCGCGAGGCGTAGTCGCGGGCGAGCGCGCAGGCGAGGAGCGCGCCCATGGAGCAGCCGACGACGAGCGTCCGCCCCGCCCCGTCGAGCGCCAGGAGCTCGCGGCGCGCGCCGTCCATCCACTCCCGCCATGGCACCCGGGCGAGCGCCTCCGGGCTCTCGTGGCCCGGGAGCACGGGGCCGCGGCAGCGGATCCCGAAGGCCTGGTGGAGCCTCTCCGCCAGGTACCGGACCTCGAAGGGCGAGCCGGTGAGCCCGTGCAGGAGGAGCGCCGCGTCCGGGCCCCCGGGGAGGTCGAAGGGTCGGCCATCCCCGCGGGCTTTGGGCTCTGGCATCCCGCGTCCCTTAGCATGCGACTCCTCACGCAACAACGCGGATTCCGGGTACGCTCGCCCCCATGTCCGACAAGCCCAGCGTCCCCGGCGCCCCCGGCGGCGCGTCCGTCCAGGTCCAGATCGAGCTCGACCCCGTCATCGCCAACGGGGTCTTCGTGAACGTGGCCATGGTGAACCACACCGACAGCGAGTTCACGCTCGACCTCCTCTACCTGCACCCGGAGACACCCCGGGCCACCGTCCGCGCCCGGGCCATCCTCACCCCCAGGCACATGAAGCGGCTCATCCTGGCGATGCAGGAGAACATGGCGCGGTACGAGTCGACCTACGGCGCGGTGGACCCGAGCCCGCCGCCCAACCTGCCGCGCACCGTCGCCAACTGAAGGCGACCCGGTCCGCCGACCAAACGGCCGTCCGCCGACCGGCCTCGGTCGCGCGCGCCCGAGGGCGCAACCGCGACCGCACCGCCCGGGCATGGTCCTTGCTCCTCTCCCGGCGAACCCGCTGCAAGGGAGATCGACGATGAGCGAAGCGAACGGCGGCCCGCCGGGCCGCAAGCCACTCTCCGTATACGCGGTCATCGAGCGCCGGGACGGGGTCCGCCCCTACTGGATGAAGCTCGGCGCCGCCTTCACCAACAGGGACGGGAGCCTCACCTTGATCCTCGACGCCTTCCCCTGGAGCACGAACCGGCTCCTGGTGCGCGAGGCGCGCACGCCGGAGGCCCGCACCCCCGACGAGGAGCCGGTCGAGGCCGAAGCCGCGCCCTGAGGCGGCTCCTCGCCGCGGCGCCGCCGGTCCGCCTGGCGCGCCCGGGACCCGGGCCGCGCCGGGCGGGCGCGCCCCTTCCGGCCGCCGGGCCGGCCTCCTCGATCGCCCTCGGTCGGCGGGCATCGCGCGCGCTCCTCGACGCCCGGAGCCGGGAGCGCGTCGGGCAGGCCGCCGCGCCTCGTCCCTGTCCGGCGCTCGCATCAAGCGGCGGCCGAGGAGCTCCCCGAGGCGGCGGCCACCACCTTGCGGTAGACGTCGAGGAGCTTCTCCGCGGAGGCCTCGACCGCGTAGCCTCGCGCCGCCTCGCGGTAGGCCTCGCGCGCCTTCGCGAGCCCCTCCCGGTTCTCGATAAAGGAGTCGATCTTCCGCGTCAGATCCTCGCGCGCCCCGGCCTCGAAGAGGAAGTCGTCGGAGAGGGCGAACTGGGAGGTGGCGCTGAGCGGCGACCGGGCGATGAGGCACGGCAGGCCGCAGGCCATCGCCTCGAGGACCGACATGCACTCGACCTCTACGTCGGCCGCGTGCACGCACAGGTCCGCCCCGCCGTAGTAGGGGATGAGCTCGGCGGGCTTGAGCCAGCGAAAGATCGGCCGGTTGGTGAGGCTCTTCCCCTGCTCCTCGAGGCGCGCGCGCTGGGGGCCGTCCCCGAGGAGGACGAGCTGGATGTTCGCCTCGTGCCGCGAGGCTCGCACCGCCTCGAGGAGGAGGTCCTGGCGCTTCTCACGCGCGAGCCGGCCCACGCACAGGATCGTGAACTTCCCGTCGAACCGGGGGCACTCGTCCTTGGGGAGCGGACGGTACTCCGGCGGGACGCCGTTCGAGATGACCGACGACGGCACGCGCAGCCCGTAGCGCGTCAGCTCCTCCTGGGCGAAGCGGCTCGGGCAGACGACGTGGTCGGAGCGGTTGTAGGTGGTCCTGAGGAAGAACCGGTAGACCCAGCTGACGAGCGTCCGGCTGTGGACGTTCACGTTGTGCAGGAGGTGCTCCGCCTGGACGTGGAACGTCGAAACCACCGGCACGCGCGCCTGGCGGGAAACCGTGATGGCCCGGATCCCCAGGTAGAACGGGAACTGCACGTGGACAACGTCCTGCCGCGAGAGCGCCTCCGCGAGGATGCGGTTGTCCGGCCACGCGAAGGGCAGCCGCATCCTCTCCATGATCCGGCCCGGGGTGGGGACGAAGAAGGTCTTGAAGGGCACCTTGCCCGGGGCCGGCTCGCCGGTGGCGAGGATCTCCACCACGCATCCCCGGCTCCGGAGGATCTCCGAGAAGCGGCGCGTCGAGACCACCGCCCCGTTGTTCGCCTCGTCCCAGGCGTCGATGACCATGGCGATCCGCAACGGGCGTTCGGGCTTAAGGGGGTGGCTCGCGCCGGGCGCGCCCAGGTCTCTCATTGCGCTGCACTGTATCGCGCGGACCGCCTCGTCGCCTCAACTCTCCTCGCGCCGCTGGCCGGGGGCGAGCTCGCCGAACCGCGTCACGAAGGGCCGGATGCGCGCCATTGGACCGCCGGGCCCGCCTCCCTCGATCGCCCCTCCGTCCGCGGGCTTCGCACTCGCTTCTTGACACCCCGGCGCGGGGAGCGCTACGAGGGCTTACACAGTCGCCCGGGGGATCAGGGAAGCCGGTCGGAGTCCGGCGCGGTCCCGCCACTGTAGCCGGGGCGAAGGTGCCTGCAGGCAGTCACCACTGTCGCGCGTGCCGCGGCGGGAAGGTGGCAGGCACCCACGGCCCAAAGCCGTGCCCCGGAAGCCAGGAGACCTCCCCCCGGGCCTGGCCGCGAATGGTTCGCGGCCCGTGATTTCTTCGCGTCCGAAGGAGACGCGCGGGATCGATGGGACACCCGATCGCCCGGGCGAGCGTGCTGGCGCTCGCCATCGCGTACTCGCGCCTCGCCCGCGGCGACGGCGACGGCGACGAGCGCGAGCCCATCCGGCTCGAGGAGGCCGTCATCTCCCTGCCGGGCCGCCAGGCGGTGCAGGACCCGACCGCCTCGGCCACCGTCGTCGAGGCCCAGCGGTACGGCGGCGAGCTGAAGGGAGTGGCCGAGCTCGCCGGGACGGCCCCGGGGGTCACCATCCGCAGCGACGGCGGGATGGGCCAGCTCTCCACCATCTCCATCCGCGGCTCGAGCTCGAGCGGGGTGCTGGTGCTCCTCGACGGCATCCCGCTCGACACCGCGGCCGGAGGCGGCGTCGACCTCTCCTCCATCCCGCTCCACTGGATCTCGCGGGTGGAGGTGGTGCGCGGTGCCGAGGGCGCCTACTACGGCGCCGGCGCCCTGGGCGGCGCCGTCAACGTGGTGACCCTGCCCGCCACCGCCGGCACCTGGGGCGCCGAGCTCACCGGCGGCTCGTTCGACACCTTCTCCGGGGTCGCCGATCTGGCCGTGGGCGGCGAGCGCTGGGCGATCCTCGGAGCCGCCACCGGCACCGCCACCCAGGGGGACTTCCCCTACCTCTACCCGCGCGACCCGTCCGTCCCGGGGAGCCCGCTCGTCCCCATGGTGAGGTCGAACGACGCGTCGGCGCAGGGCGGGCTGCTCCTCAAGGGGCGCTACACGCCCGGATCCGACCGCCTCGACGGCCTGGCCCAGCTCTCCTGGGGCTGGCGGCAGCTGCCGGGCGTTCCCTCGAGCCCCACCCCGGACGACTGGCAGCGGGGCGGGAGGGGGACGGCCTCCCTGCGCTGGTCGCATCTCGTCACCGCCGGCCTGGTGGTGGAGGCGAGCGCCAGTGGCCGGGTCGAGGACCTCGACGTCTGGCTCGAGCCGCCGGCCGGCACCGGCGCGGTGGTCCAGCGCGACGCGGCCCTGGGCGGCGAGGCCAGGGTCTCATGGGGCGCCGGCCCGAGCACGCTCTCGGCCGGCGCGCTCGCCTCCGAGGAGCGGCTCGACTCGACCGACACCGGGGTCCACTCCCGCCCGACGCTCGCCGCCTGGGCCGGCGACGACCTCGTCCTCGGCGACGACCAGGCGCGCGTCTCGCCGGCCGTGCGGATCGACGCCGTCGGCCCCTTCACCGGGATCTCGGGCAAGCTCGGGGCGAGCGCCCGCATCGTCGGACCGCTCTCCGTGCGGGGGAGCGCGGGGCACTCCTTCCGTCCCCCCAGCTTCTCCGAGCTCTACCTCCAGAACGCCTACTTCGAGCCCAACCCGGACCTGGTGCCGGAGCAGGCCTGGAGCGCCGACGGCGCGCTCGTCTACGACGGGCCCCTGGGGCGGGCCGAGGTGGGGGCCTTCGGGGCGCTCTACCAGGACATCATCGTCTACGACAGCGGGCGAACCCCGGGCACCTTCAAGCCCTTCAACTTCGGGCGCGCCTCGGCCGCCGGCGCGGAGGTGGAGGCGACCAGCGCCGCCCTCCGATCCCTCTGGAACCTGCAAGGGCAGCTCGCCTACACCTTCATGGCCACCGAGGAGCTCCTCGGCCTCCCCGGCATCGTCGGCCAGGAGCTCCCGCACCGCCCCCGCAACCGGCTCTACGCCCGGATCTCGGCGGACGCGGGGCCGGCCGGCGGCAGCGCCGAGGCGCAGTACGTCGGCCTGCAGTACCTCGACTCCCGCAACATCCAGGCGGTGCCGGCGAGCTTCGTCGTCAACGCCGGCGCCTTCGTCCGCATCCTGCGCCGCCCCGAGGTGCGCCTCACCGTGGAGGTGAAGAACCTCCTCGACGACCGCACCCTCCAGGACGGCTTCGGCTACCCACTCCCCTCCCGCATGTTCCTCGCCACCTTGCGGGTGGGGTCCACCAAGGAGGAATGAACGTGACCCCGAGACTCCGCAGCGCGCTCCTCGCACTCGTGCCACTCGCCGCCGGCGCCTGCTCCAAAGAGGTCGTCTGTTCCGCCGACCAGACCGTCTACCAGGGGCAGTGCCTCTCCCTCTCGTCCGACCCCAGGAACTGCGGCTCGCCCGGGCTCGCGTGCGCGGAGGGGCAGAGCTGCAGCGGCGGCTCCTGCTGCTCCGGCACCCAGTGCTCGCCCGCCATCTACGTCGCCTGCTTCGACGGCGACCAGGTGCGCGGGGCCACCGCCAGCCTAGAGCTCGTGGGCGCCCCGGTGCAGGTCGACAGCGGCCCCATCGCCTTTGCGCGGGTGGGGACGGCGCTCTGGGTCGCGAACTCGGAGAGCAACACCCTGGACGAGCTCGGCCTCGGCCTGGCGGCGCCGGTGTCGAGCGTGGTCATCCCCCAGTCCGGGAGCTTCTCGGACCTCGAGTACCTGGGGGCGGTGGGAGGGCTCCTCTACGCCTCCAACGACGCGGTCGGGTCGATCGTCGTCGTCGACCCGGCGCAGGGGATGCCGGTGGGCGAGATCCAGCTCGGCGCCACCTCCTACCCGCAGGGCATCGCCTTCGCCGGGACCACCACCGCCTACGTGGCCCTGAACGGCAGCGACGCCGTCGCCGTCCTCGACCTCACCCAGCAGGCGGTGACGAAGACCATCGACCTCTCCGCCCTGGCGAGCCCGGGCGCCCGGGCCATGCCGGCGCGCCTGCTCCTCCGAGGCACCCGCCTCTACGTGACGCTCTGGAACCTCGTACCTGCCACCTTCGCGCCCGGCGGGAACGGCTTGCTCGCCGTCGTCGACACCACCACCCAGTCGCTCGCCCTCCCCACCGCGCTGGACCTGGGCCCGGGCTGCCAGGACCCGGCGGGCATCGCCCTGCGGGGGAGCACGCTCTACGTCACCTGCGGCTTCTTCGAGTACGACAGCACCACCGTGACCGGGGGAGGCATCGTCCCGGTGGACGTCTCCGGCACCACCCCGGCGGTGATGGCGCCGGTGCCGACGCCGGGGGCCGCGCCGGGAGCCATCACCTTCTGCGGCGACCTCGCCTTCGTGGGCGACCGGGTCTCCGGGAACGTGCTCCGCTTCGACCCGGCGGCGGGGGCGATCGCCGCCAAGGGCGAACTGTGCGTGCCTTCGACCGGCAGCTCGGAGTACGTTGCCGACGTCACATGCGGAGAGTGATCCGAGCGCGCGCCCTCCCCGGCGCGGCCCTGGCGGCCGCGCTCCTCGCCGCCTCCCCGGCCCTCCCCGGGGAGGCGCCCGGGCGGACGGCGGAGTGGTTCGGGCCGCCGCCTCCCCCGCGCCCGGCGCGGGTGGTCTCGCTCGCGCCCAGCCTCACCGACACGGTGCTGGCGCTCGGGGAGGGTTCCCGGCTCGTCGGGGTCACCCGCTACGACGCCGCGCCGGCCGTGAGCGGGCTGCCGCGGGTGGGCGGTTTCCTCGACCCGAGCCCGGAGGCGGTCCTGGGCCTCAAGCCCGACCTCGTCCTCTGGCTCGCCGACTCGGGCGCCTGGCCGGCGGTGCGCCGCATGGCCGAGCTCGGCGTCCCCGTGCTCGCCATCCCGGTGGTGGGAGTGCCGGACGTGCTCGCGAGCGCGCGCCTGGTGGGAAAGGCGCTCGGGGCACCCGACGCCGGGGAGAGGCTCGCCGCCCGGCTCGCCGCCGCCGTCGCCGACGCCGAGCACCGCGCGGCCTCGCTCCGGCGCCGCCGCGTCCTCCTCGTCATCGGGCGCGACCCGCTCGTGGTCGCCGGCCCGGGGAGCTACCCGGACGCGCTCCTCCGCATCGCCGGGGGCGAGAACGTGGTGAAGGGCTCCCGCCCCTGGCCGGTGTACGCCCTCGAGCGCGCCGTGGCCGACGACCCCGAGCTGGTGCTGGACGCGGCGGTCAACGAGCCGGCCGACACCGTCGACCGCCTCTCCGCCATCCCGGCGGTGCGCGCCGGGCGAGTGGTGCGCCTGCCCGACGACCGGGTGCTGCGGCCGGGCCCGGAGCTCCCGCGCGCGCTCGCGGAGCTCCTCGCCGCCGTGCACCCGGAGGCGAGCCGGCCATGAGGCGCAGGCTCTCCTTCGCGCTCGCCACCGGTCTGGGCGCGCTCCTCCTCGCGCTCGCGCTGGCGCTCCTCCTCGGGCCGCAGAGGGTGTCGCTCCCCTCGGCCCTCGCCGGGACGGAGCCGGACCGCGCCATCCTCTTCGGGCTGCGCGTCCCCAGGGCCCTGCTCGGAGCGCTGGTGGGGGCGGCCCTCGCCGCCGCCGGGGTGGCCCTGCAGGCGCTCCTGCGCAACCCGCTCGCCGACCCCTTCGTCCTCGGGGTGTCGGGCGGGGCCGCCCTGGGCGGCTCCTTCGTGCTCGCGGCGGCGGGTCTCGTCGGCCCGGCCACCGCGCTCGGCCTCGTCGCCGGATCGGGATCGGCGGTGGCCCTCGGCGCCGCCGCGGGCGCCGCCGCCGCCACCGCCCTCGTCTTCGCGCTCGGGCGCATCGGCGGGCGGCTCGTGCCGGAGGCGGCGCTCCTGGTGGGCGTGGTCTTCAACGCCTTCGCCGCCGGCGTGATCACGCTCCTCAAGGTGACCGTGCCCCCCGAGGAGGCGGCGCGCATGCTCTACTGGCTCACCGGGGCCTTCGGCTACGCCTCCGCGGGCGCGCTCGCCTCGGGCGCCGCGCTCGTGGCCCTCTCCCTCTCGGCGCTCGTCGCCCTGTCCGGGCGGCTCAACCTCCTCTCCCTGGGCGACGACGAGGCCTCCTCCCTGGGAGTGGAGGTGGGCCGCGCCCGGGGGGCGGTGTTCCTCGCCGCCAGCCTGGCCACCGGCTCCGCGGTGGCGCTCGCCGGGATGGTAGGGTTCGTGGGGCTCATCGTGCCCCACTTCCTCCGGCGCGCCTTCGGCCCCGACCACCGCCTGCTCGTGCCGGCGGCGGCGCTCTTCGGGGCGGCCTTCCTGGTCCTCGCCGACCTGGTGGCGAGGCTCGCCTTCCTCTCCTTCGGCTCCGAGCCCCCCGTGGGCGCCCTGACCGCACTCGCCGGGGGCCCCTTCTTCCTCTGGCTGCTGCGTCGGACGGAGCGCACCGGATAGGGCCGCACCCCTTACAATGGGCCACATGACCCCGCGCCGCGCCTGGATCGCCATCGTCTCCCTCGCGGCCCTCATCCTGGCCGCGGTCCTGGCGCTCGCCAGCTACCTCGGGGGGAGGGCCCGCCCGCGCGAGGACTACCGCGGCGTGGACGTCTGGAAGATCGACGTCCACCAGGAGGCCGACCCGGGGGCCCTCCTCGTCGCCATGAAGCTCGGCGCCACCCAGGGGATCCGGGGCGTCGTGAACTACTCCGGTGGTCACGTCGGGGACGGGCTCGAGGACCGGGTGGCAGAGGCCTCCCGGTATCCCGGGCGCGTCGCCGTCCTGATGGAGCTCGACCTGGAGGGCTGCTGCGGAGGCGACTGGTCGGGACGGGAGGTGGTGCGGATGGTCCAGGGACGCGCCATCGGCGCGCTCGGGCTCTCGGTGGCGCGGGCGCGCTCCCCCGCCGCCCGCGACGGGGCATTGCGGCGCACGCCCCTCGACTCCCCCGATCTCGAGCCCATCTGGGACATGGCCTGGCGGCTCGAGATCCCGGTCGCCTTCGACGCCGGGCCGGGGAGCGCGGCCGGGCCTCCGGCCCGTGAGGACGGGAGCGCCGGCAACGTCGCGCCCGCCGCGCCGCCGGAGGAGCGGCGCGCCGTCCTCGACGAGCTCACCCGGGTGGCGGAGCGCCATCCCCAGCTCCTCCTCATCGGGGCTCGCTTCGCCGGCTGCGCCGCCGACCCGGCCGAGGCGGGACGCCTCCTCGACCGCCTGCCGAACCTCTACCTCGACACCGCCGGGGCGCTCCCGGAGCTCGGCGCCGACGCCGACGAGACCCGGGCCGTCATCCTCGCCCATCCCGATCGCGTGCTCTTCGCCACCGGCCTGCGCTGGCTCGAGGGGCCGCAGCCGGATCGGAAGGCGGTCGTCCTCGGCGCCGGCCGGCCCGCCCGCTCGGTGGCGGAGATCCGCCGCTTCTTCGAGTCGACCTGGCGCTTCTTCGAGACCCCCGACGAGGCCATCCCGGACCCGACGCCGGAGGGGCGCGCCACCCTCGACGGGCTCGGGCTGCCGCGCGACGTCCTGAAGAAGGTCTACCACGGCAACGCCGAGCGCCTCTTCGGCTTCGAACGACCGGAGGCGGATTGAGCGGCCCGCCGCGCTTCTCGCCGCCGGGCACCCCCCTGCTGGAGGTGGCGGACGTCTCCTTCTCCTACGGGGCCGTGCCGGCGCTCGACCGGATCTCCTTCGTGGCGCGCGCCGGGGAGCTCCTCGCCCTCGTCGGGCCGAACGGAGCCGGGAAGAGCACCCTGCTGCGGGTCGCGGCCGGCCTCCTCGCCCCCCGCACCGGCTCGGTCCGCCTGGCCGGGCTCGACGCCCATGCGGCGCCGCGCCGGGCAGTGGCCCGGGTGTGCGCGCTCGTGCCGCAGGAGCCGAAGGCCCCCTGGCCCTTCACGGTGCGGGAAGCGGTGATGATGGGGAGGGCCCCGCACCAGGGGCTGCTCGCCATCCCGGGCCCGTTCGACCGGGGCGCGGTCGACGGGGCCATCGAGGCCTGCGACCTCGGGGCGCTCGCCGGGCGCCGGCTCGACGCCCTCTCCGGCGGCGAGCGCCGGCGCGTCTTCTTCGCGCGCGCGCTCGCCCAGGAGCCGCGCGTCCTCCTCCTCGACGAGCCGACGGCGTTTCTCGACCTCGCCCACCAGGTGAGCGCCATGGAGATGGCGCGGGTGGCGGCCGGCGCAGGCCTGTGCGTGGTGGCCGTCCTCCACGACCTCAACCTCGCCGCGGCGGCCGCCGACCGCCTCCTGGTGCTCTCCCGCGGCCGGGTGGTGGCGGACGGGGCCCCCGGGGCGGTGCTCACCGCCGAGCGGGTGAGCGAGGTCTGGGGCGTGACGGTGTGGCGCGGGGAGAACGCCGCGAGCGGCGCGGCGGTGGTGCTGCCGCTCTGGGAGCGCCGGGGGCGGCGGCCGCCCGCTACGGGTTGACGTTGACCTTGAAGCCCGCGGACATGACGCGGAAGGCGGTCCCGCCGAAGGCCTGCCGGTAGGCGAAGTCCATCCCGAACCCGCTCACCGAGAAGCCCAGGCCCGCCGACCACCACTGGGTGCTGCGCCCGGGGTCGAACGTCCAGCCGGCCCGGATGGCGGCGACGCTGAAGAGGAAGGCCTCGCCCCCGGCCGACCATACGTTGCGCACCGCCGTCCCCCACTCTCGGTAGAAGTCGGCGGTGAGGTGAAAGGTGTCGTCGGGCCCGACGGCCGCCCCGGTGCCGAAGGCGATGGGGGTGAGGTCGGGATGGTAGGTGTTGATGAGGTTGTAGCCGACCGCTCCGAGCGAGACGACCTTCGCCACCTGCCAGAAGAGCCCGGTGGTGAGGTTCACAGCGTTCACGTTTCGGGCGGAGCTGGTGAGGTCGAGGTAGTTGAGGGTGGCGCCGATGAAGAACGTCTTGCCGAGCGGGGTGGCGAGCGCCAGGTTGGTGCCCCCGCCGAAGAAGCCCCTGGGCGCGTACCCGAGGGTCTTCACGTAGGAGTAGGCGAAGCCGCCGGTGACCGGGCCCGCGGTGGAGTCGACCACCGAGCCGGAGAAGATGCTCGCGGTGGTGTCCGAGCCGTCCTGGGCGACGAGGCCCTGCACGTCGATCTCGAAGTGGTTGCGGGCGGCCAGCGCCGCGGGGTTGTAGAAGATGCCGTCGTTCCCGGCGGCGAGCCCGCGGTACGCGGAGAGTGCGAGGGAGCGGGCGTAGACGTAGTCGGTGGGCGTCGGCGGCTGTGGTCCCGGCGCCTGGGCGCGGGCCGCGGGAGCGCCGGCCGCGACCGCGAGAAGAAAGGCGAGGCGGCGCACCTCGGCAACATACCACCCGCCGATCTCGGGGCAAGCGCGCGGCCTCGCGGTCGTGGGGCATCTCCATACACCGGACTCCCCGTCGCGGTACTTCCCCGCTGGCGGCCCGGCCGCTAGAGTCCCCCGGCAATGGCGAAGATCCGCAAGGCCGTGATCCCCGCCGCTGGCCTCGGCACCCGCTTCCTCCCGGCGACGAAGGCCGTCCCGAAGGAGCTGTTACCCATCGTCGACCGGCCCACCATCCAGTACATCGTCGAGGAGGCGGTGGCGGCCGGGGTGCGCGACGTGATCCTCATCTGCGCCCGGGGCAAGGACTCCATCGTCGACCACTTCGACATCGCCGGCGAGCTCGAGACCCACCTGGAGCGCGCCGGCAAGACGGCCCTCCGGGAGCAGATGCGCGCCATCGCCAAGATGGCGAACGTGGTCGCCGTCCGGCAGCAGGAGCCGCTCGGCCTGGGGCACGCGGTGCTGTGCGCCAAGGACCTCGTCGGCAACGAGCCGTTCGTGGTGATGCTCGGGGACGACATCATCGACGCCCGCGTCCCGGCGGCAGCGCAGCTCACCGATTGCTACGAGCGCCACGGCCTCGCCACCATCGCCCTGATGGAGGTCCCGCTCGCGGAGGCTGGCCTCTACGGGGTCGCCGCCGGCCGGCCGCTCGACGAGCGCACCATCCGCATCGAGAAGCTGGTCGAGAAGCCCAAGGTGGACCCGCCCTCCAACCTGGCCGTCATCGGCCGCTACGTCCTGCCGCCCTCCATCTTCGAGATCCTGGAGGCGGTGAAGCCCGGGGTGGGGGGCGAGATCCAGCTCACCGACGCCCTGGCGGTGCTGGCCCGCAGCGACGGCCTCCTCGGCTACCGCTTCGAGGGGGATCGCTACGACGCCGGGGACCGCTTCGGCTATCTGAAGGCCAACATCGCCTACGCGCTCAAGCGACCCGAGCTGCGCGCCCCGCTGCTCGACTACCTGCGCGAGGTCACGCGATGAGGCGCGGCGCCCGCGTCGCCGCCCTCGCCGCCCTCGCCGCCGCGGCCGCCCCCGCCCTCGCCTACCTCCTCCCGCCGGCGACGGTGCTGAAGCGGATGGCGCAGCGCCGCGAGGAGCTGGCCCTTGCCTCGCTCGAGGTGCGGGGGACGCTCGCCGTCGAGGGAGAGGCAGCGAGGGCGCTCGCCGTCGCCACCGGCTCTCCCCTCTCGGGCTCCGAGGTCCTCGTCCCCGCGGTGCTCACCATCAAGGCCCCCGGGCGCTGCCGCCTCGACCTCCTCTCCGCCTCCGGTGCGCCGGGTCCCTTCCTCTCCCTCGGGCGCGGCAAGGTCGCGAGCGGCAAGGGGCTCGAGCGCGTCCCGGCGGTGCTCGCGCTCGTCCGCGCCACCTGCGCCCTGCTCGGGACGCGCCCCGCCGGACCCGACCCCGGCCGCGCCTACGCCGACGAGCTCTTCCGCCTCGGCATCGCGCTGTCGGAGGACTACCTCGCGCACATGGGCGGCCGGGTGGCCTACGTCCTCGGGGCGCCGCCGCGCGAGAAGAGGCCGCAGGCCTGGATCGACAAGCAGAGCTTCCAGCCGGTACGCCTGCTCGCCTCCTTCGCCGGGCCGCTCGCGGACGTCCGCCTCGTCGACTACGGCTCGCCGGTCGGCGGCGACATGTTCCCGCGGGCGGTGGAGGTCTTCGAGGGGGGCGCCCTCTCCTTGCGCCTCACCACCGAGAAGCTGGCGGCGAATCCGAAGGTTCCCGACGCGCTCTTTCCCTGAAGGGCGGCGAGCCCGCCGGCCCGCGGCCGCGGCGAGGGGCCCGCGGGTTGGAGGGGGCTGCTAGACTGCCCGCGCCGTGCTCGTCGAGGTCGCCGTCGCCGCCGCCGTGCGCGGCACCTTCACCTACCGGGTCCCTCACCGCCTGGGCGAGGAGGTGGCGCTCGGCAGCCGCGTGGCGGTGCCGTTCGGCAAGAGCCCGCGGGCCACCGGGTACGTGGTGGGCTTCCCCACCGCGCCACCGCCCGGGGTGGAGCTGCGCGACCTCGCCGACGTCCTCGACGAGTTTCCCCCCTTCACCGAGCCGCTGCTGCGGCTCGTCCGATGGGCCGAGGACTACTACCTCACCCCGCCGGGCGAGCTCCTGCGAGCCGCGCTCCCGCCCGGCCTCAACACCCGCGGGGGCGCCTCCGCCCCGGCGCGGCGCGGCGTCGAGTACGCCGCCCCGTCCCCGGCGGCCGCGGCGGGTCTGGGGCTTCTCGACGGCCGGGCCCGCGCCCAGCGGGCGGTCCTCGAGTACCTGCTCGCACGCGGCCGCATCCCGGTGGAGGAGCTTCGCGCCGCGTTCCCGCGCGGCCGCGCCGCGCTCGCCTCCCTGGCGAAGCGCGGGCTGGCGGTGGTCGAGACGGTGTCGATCGCCGCCGGCGGCGGCTCTCTCCTCCCCGCGGCCGAGGCGCCCCTCGCCCTCTCGCCGGCGCAGTCCGAGGCCCTGGCGCGCCTCACCGCCGCGGATGGCGACTTCCACACCTTCCTCCTCCACGGGGTGACCGGGTCGGGGAAGACCGAGGTCTACCTGCAGGCCATCGCGCGCGCCCGGGCAGCCGGCCGGGGCGCCCTGGTGCTCGTCCCGGAGATCGCGCTCACCCCGCAGCTGGCGGGGCGCTTCCGCTCCCGCTTCGGGGACCAGGTGGCGCTCCTGCACAGCGGGCTCTCCGACCCGGAGCGCCACTCGGAGTGGCTCCGGCTGCGGCGGGGAGAGGCCGGCATCTGCGTGGGGGTGCGCAGCGCCGTTTTCGCCCCGGTGCCGGACCTCGGGATCCTGGTGGTGGACGAGGAGCACGATCCGAGCTTCAAGCAGGAGGACGGCCCCGCCTACCACGCCCGGGACCTCGCCGTGGTCCGGGCGCGGATGGAGAAGGCGGTGTGCGTCCTCGGCTCCGCCACCCCTTCGCTCGAGACGCTCGAGAACGCCCGCAGCGGCAAGTACCAGCGCCTCGCCCTCCCGGAGCGCATTGACTCCCGGCCCATGCCGGAGGTGCAGCTCGTCGACCTGTCCCGGCTGCGGCGCCACGCCCCCTCCCCCGGACTCCTCTCGCCGGTGCTCGAGGAGGCCCTGCGGGAGACGGTCGCCGCCGGGCGCCAGGCCATCCTCTTCCTCAACCGGCGCGGGTTCCAGACGCTCGTCATCTGCCGGGACTGCGGGCGCGAGGAGCGCTGCCAGCACTGCGCCGTCTCGCTCACCTACCACGCTCGCCGCGGGCAGCTCCTCTGCCACTACTGTGGCGCGACGCAGCGGATGACCCCGATGTGCCCCACCTGCCACGGGGAGCGGGCCGGGATCGGCGTCGGCACCGAGCAGGTGGAGGCGGCGGTCCGGGCCCTCCTCCCGGGCGCGCGGGTGGCGCGGCTCGACCGCGACGCGGTGAAGGGGGCGGTGGACCTGGCCGAGGTGCTGGCCCGGTTCGCCCGGCGGGAGGTCGACGTCCTCGTCGGCACCCAGATGGTGACGAAGGGACACGACTTCCCCGGCGTCACCCTCGTCGGGGTGGTGCTCGCCGACACCGCCCTGGCGCTCCCCGACTTCCGGGCGGCGGAGCGCACCTTCCAGCTCCTCACCCAGGTGGCCGGGCGCGCCGGGCGCGGCGGCGAGGCGGGCCGCGTCGTCGTCCAGACCTTCCATCCCCACTCCCCGGCGATCGCCTTCTCCGTCGGGCACGACTACCTGGGCTTCGCCGAGGTGGAGCGCGAGAACCGGCGCGCGCTCGGGTACCCGCCCTTCGGCCGCATGCTGGCGGTCCGGGTGGAGGGCTCGGAAGCCGGCGCCCGCCGGACCGCGGAGGCGCTCGGCGAGGCGGCCCGCCCGGCGCTCGAGCCCGGGGTCACGCTCCTCGGCCCCGCTCCGGCGGCCATCGAGCGCATCCGCGGGCGGAGCCGGTGGCACCTGCTCTTCAAGGCGGCCGACGCGCCCGCGCTGCGGCGCCTCCACCGCGCCCTCGCTCCCCTGGCAGCCAGGCCTCCCGGGGGTGCCCAGGTCCGGTTCGACGTGGACCCGCACTCGATGCTCTAGGTGGCCCCCTCCGTCCGGGTCCCTCCTCGGCGGAGCAGGGCCGTCCTTTTGGTGGCCCCGCCCCGGCATGGCAATATCGGCCCAAGGTGGCGCGCGTCTTACTGATCGACGACGACATCGCCGAGATCTCCGCGGTGAAGCGGGTGCTCTCGCGCGGCGGCCACCAGGCCGTCCTGGCGACGAGCATCGCCGACGCCCTCACGCTCGCCGAGCAGGAGCGGCCCGCGGCGGCCGTGATCTCCGCCTCCTGCGAGAACGGCGGCGGGGCGGGGCTGGCGCGCCGGCTCGCCGAGGACCAGGGCCGCCTGCCGGTCCTGGTGCTCGGCGAGGAGGGCGAGGTCCCGGCCGGCGCCGTCTGCATTCCGCGCCCGCTCGACCCCTCGCAGCTCGCCGAGGAGCTCCAGGCGGCGCTCAAGGCCGCGCCGCAGCCCGTCGCGCGCATCCCGCTCGCCACGGTCCCGAAGGACGGCAGGCTCGCCCGCGCCCCGGCCGCGGGCGCCCGCTCCCCGACCGGCCGGCGCGCCGCCGCCGACGCGCTCAAGGAGCGCGCCGCCGAGCTCCGGCGCGAGCGATCTGCGCCGGCCGAGTGGCTCGAGGCCCCCCCGCCTGCCGCGACCGCCGCGCCGGCTACCGCACCCGCGGACCCGCCCTCGCAAGTCCCGGAGGTGGCGCGCCGCGCCTCCGACGACGCCCTGGTCGCCGAGATCGATGCCGAGCTCGACCGGCTCACCCGCGGTGATCCCGGGGAGGGCCGGGGCGGACCCCTGAGCGCCGAGGAGCTGGCGGACGAGATCGCCCGCCGCGCCGAGGAGGAGGCGGACCGGCGCCGGGCCGAGACCGAGGCGCAGGCCGGACGCCGCGCGGAGGAGAGCCGGCGCGCCGAGGGGGAGGCCCGTCGCCGCGCCGAGTTCGAGGCGACCGCCCGGGCCCGGGACGCGGAGCGGCGCAGGCTCGCCGTCCCGGCGCCCCCGGCCGAGCCCGCCGAGGTCGCCGCGGCAGCTCCGGCCGCCCCCGAGCCGCCGCCGGCGGCCGCACGGCCGGAGCTCGCCCCCGCGGCGGAGCCCCTCGCGGAACCTTCCCCCCCCGCCCTCGAGGCGGCTCCCGACGCCGAGCCCGCGGCCGAGCCCGAAGGCGCCGCGGCGCTTCCGATCGACCCCGAGGAGCCAGCGCTCGCCGAGCCATCGCGCCTCCAGGCCGAGGAGGAGCGCCTGCTCGCCGAGGCGGACGCGGCCCGCCAGGGGGAAACGCTCCCCGCTCCGGAGGCGCCCCTGGCCGCGGAGGCCGAGGAGGGAGCCGCCCCCGGGCGACCGGCGCCGGAGGTGGACGCCCGGCGCCGCGCCCACGAGCTCGCGGAGGCGCGCGCGCAGCCGCTCCCCGAGGAGCCGGAGCCGCTTCCGCCGCCGCGCCAGTTCGCGGCGGCGGAGCCCGCGGCGGTCGCTTCCCCGGAGCCCGCCCGCGCCGCCCCGGAGCTTCCCCCGCCCCCCGCCGAGCTCGTCGCCGGCACGCTCGCGGAGGCGCCCATGCCGCGCCTCCTCGCCCTCTCCGCGCGCGAGAGCCTCACCGGTCGCCTCGACTTCGGGAGCGCGGCGCCCCGCTCGATCTACTTCGAGGAGGGGCGGGTGGTGGGCGCCTCGAGCGGGTCGCCGCAGGAGCGCGTCGAGGAGGTGGCGCTCCGGCTGGGCCTCCTCACCCGGGAGCAGCACCGGCAGGTCTCCTCCGCCCTGGCGGGGCTCTCGCCCAGGCGCGGGGCGCTCCTCCTCCTCGAGCGCGGCTTCCTGAAGCCGGAGGAGCTGACCCCGCTCGTGAGGCGCCGCACCGAGGAGGTGGTCTTCGCCCTCTTCGGCGAGGTGGCCGCGCCCTTCCGCTACGCCGCCGCCCGGGTGCCCCCCGAGGACCGCATCGCGCTCGGGCGCGGACCGCTCGAGCTCGCCCTCGACGGCGTGCGGCGCAAGTGGCTCGAGCCGCGACTCGCGCCTTTCCTCGGCGGCCCGGCCACCCTGCTCGCCCCCGCCCCTCGCGCCCCCTCCCTCCTCGAGCTCGGCCTGTCGCCAGAGGAGGTGCAGGTCGCCTCGCTGGCGGACGGCCTGCGCACGCTCGACGAGGTCCAGGCCGGCAGCCCTCTCGGCCCCCTTCCCACCCGGCAGCTCCTCGCCGGACTGCTGATGGTGGGCTCGCTCGCCTCGCGCTTCCGGGGCGGCGACTCGCGACAGACCGGCGGCAGGGCCATCGACCTGGCGCGGCTGCGCGACAAGCTCGACCAGGTGCGCCGCGCCGACTACTTCACCATCCTCGGCCTCTCCCGCCACGCCACGCCCTTCGAGGTCAGGGAGGCGGCCGCGCGCCTGCTCGCCGAGTTCGACCCGGCGCGCTTCCACGGCCAGCGGGAGCCCGGGCTCGAGGAGAGGCTCGAGGAGGTCCGGCGCGTCCTCGCCGAGGCCCGCGACGTCCTCGCCGACGACGGCCTGCGCGAGGAGTACGTGGAGGCCCTGGGGACGGGCTGACCCGGGGATCGATCGCCGAAGGTGCGGCGGAACCGCCTCCAGGTTATCTTTCGGGGGCCTGGAGCCTCGCCCATGATTCGCGACATCCTCATCTGGCCCGACCCGATCCTGAAGAAGGTCTCCCACGCGGTCGACCGGGTGGACGACTCGATCCGCCGCCTGCTCGACGAGATGTCCGAGACCATGTACGCCGCGGACGGGGTGGGACTCGCCGCCCCCCAGATCGGCGAGCTCCGCCGCTGCATCGTCATCGACACCTCCCCCCGCCAGGAGGGGCAGAAGCTCATCCACCTCGTGAACCCGGAGATCGTGCGCACCGAGGGCGTCACCACCTACACCGAGGGTTGCCTCTCCGTTCCCGGCGAGGCCGAGGACGTGGAGCGGGCCGAGAAGGTCTGGGTGCGGGCTCTCGACTACCACGGCAACCCCTTCGAGCTGGAGGGCGACGGCCTGCTCGCCATCGCGCTCCAGCACGAGTTCGATCACCTGCAGGGCACCCTCTTCGTCGACCACATCTCGAGCCTCAAGCGCGAGCTCATCCGGCGCCGCATGAAGAAGCTAAAGGCGGAGCGCCAGTCGCAGACCGAGTCGCCAGAGGAGATCCGCCGGGCGCCGGCCCACCGCTCGGCCCTGTAGGACTGCGCCTACGCCTTCCGCGGCGGCGAGGGCGTCCCGGTGACGCCGACGCGCGGGCACAGGTGGGCGATCGGGCAGGTCTCGCAGCGAGGCTTCCTCGCCTGGCAGGCGCGCCTCCCGTGCCAGACCATGAGCTGGTGCGCGATGGCCCAGCGCGCCTCGGGCAAGAGCGCCCTCAGGTCCTCCTCCACCTCGTCGGGGTCGGTCGCCCGGGTGAAGCCGAGGCGCCGCGCCACCCGCCCCACGTGCGTGTCGACCGGGAAGGCGTGCCCCGCGCCCAGGTGCACGAGGACCACGCCCGCGGTCTTCCGCCCCACGCCCCGGAGCGCCTCCAGTCCCTCTCGCGTGCGCGGGACGCGGCCCTGGTGCTCGCGCTCGATCGCCTGCATGGCCGCCACGATGCTCCGGGCCTTGTTCCGGAAGAGACCCAGGCGGCGGATGTACGGCCACAGGTCCTCGGGGCGCGACCGGGCGTAGGCGGCGGCGCTCGGGAACGCCGCGAAGAGCGCCGGGGTGGCCTCGTTCACCCTGGCGTCGGTGCACTGCGCCGAGAGGATGACCGAGACGAGGAGCTCGATGTCGCTGCCGAAGTGGAGGGCGATGCGCACGTCGGGCATCGCCCGCTCCAGCCGGTCGATGGCGCGGCGCGCCCTCTCCCGCCTCGCCTCCGGCGCCTCCGCCGCGGGGCGGGAGCCTCGCCCCCGGGTCGCGGGGCCGCCCGCGCCTCTCCGCTCCCTCGTCGCCACGGAGCGCATGCTAGCATCCGCCACCCCGAGACGAGGTGGCCATGGATCTCATCGACCTCCGCTCCGACACCGTCACGAAGCCCACCCCCGGCATGCGCGAGGCCATGGCGCGCGCGGAGGTGGGAGACGACGTCTACGGCGAGGATCCCACCGTGAACCTGCTCCAGGAGCGGGTGGCGGAGCTCCTCGGGAAGGAGGCGGCGATCTTCGTGGCGAGCGGCACCATGGCGAACCAGGTGGCGCTCGGGGTGCTCACTCGCCCCGGCGACGAGGTGATCTGCGACGAGGGCGCGCACCCGGTGAACTTCGAGGGCGGGGCCATGCCGGCGCTGTGGGGGATCCAGCCCCGGACGCTTCGCGGCGACCGCGGGATGCTCGACCCGAAGGAGGTCGAGGCGGCGGCGCGCCCCCTGTCGGAGCACTTTCCGCGCAGCCGGGTCCTGGAGATCGAGAACACCCACAACCGCGGAGGCGGCACGGTCTACCCCGTCGAGCGGGTGGAGGCCCTCGCCGATGTGGCGCACCGCCTCGGCCTCTCCCTCTACCTCGACGGGGCTCGCCTCCTGAACGCGGTCGCGGCCTCGGGGGTCCCGGCGCGCCGGTACGCGGCCGGCGCCACCCTCGCCTCCCTCTGCCTCTCCACAGGGCTCGGCGCCCCGGCGGGGTCGCTCCTCGCCGGGCCTCGCGACCTCATCCGCGAGGCCCGGCGGCTCCGCAAGCGCCTCGGTGGCGCCATGCGCCAGGCGGGCGTGCTGGCGGCGGCAGGCGTCTACGCGCTCGACCACCACGTCGCCCGCCTCGTCGAGGACCACGAGAGCGCCCGGGCGCTCGCCGGTGCGCTCCAGGCGCTGCCGGGCGTCCGCATCCCACATCCGGTCGAGACCAACATCGTCTTCGCGGCCTTCGCCGGCCGGCCGGCGGTCGAGCTCGCCGCCCGCTTCCGGGAGGCGGGCGTCCTCTGCAACCCGGAGGGCTCCAAGCCCGACGTGCTGCGCTTCGTCACCCACCTCGACGTCTCCAGGGCCGCCGTCCTCGAGGCCGCGCGCAGGATGGCCCACACCGTCGCAGCCTGAGGGCGCCGGGAGCACCGCCGCCCACGACCCGGATCCCGGGACAGAGGGCAGCGAGGGGCGTCGATACCATCGGTGGAGACCCGCCGATGCGCCTCTCCTCCACACTCGCGCTCTCTGCGTGCTGCCTCGCGGCGAGCGCGCTCTTCGGCTGCGCCCATGAGCGCGAGACCATGACCTTCGCCGAGGCGGGGATGGAGGACGAGGAGCCGACCGAGGCCCCGGCGCCCCCGGTCGCCGACGCGGCACCGGAGAAGGTGGCCGCCGAGCCGGCGGCCGGCCCATCCGTCGACCTCGAGATCTTCCGCTTCTCCGCCGAGGCGCGGGTCCGCCGCATGGAGGCGGGCGACCGCCGCGGGTTCCCGCCCGACGCGCTCGCCGCCTGGGACGCCCTCGCGGCCGGCATCGAGGGCTACCTCGCCCGCCCGCTGCCGCAGACACCGCTCGAGGAGCTCTCGCGCGTGCTGGCGGCGCTCGAGACCGAGATGGAGTGGGACCGGCGCCGCTACGGCGAGCCGCCGGACTCGCTGTCGCGCTCCATCGAGCCCCTCTCCCGGCGGGTCCGGGCCAGGTTGCAGGCCGCGCGGTCGGTGCGGGCGCTCGCCGGGGGCGAGGCGCCGGCCGCCCCGGCGCTCCACTGGCCGGTCGACCGGGCCGGGATCTCCTCCCTGTTCGGGCTGCGCCTCCACCCCATCGACCACGCCTGGAAGATGCACTGGGGGCTCGACCTCGCCGCACCCAAGGGCGAGCTGGTCGGGGCCGCGGCCGCCGGCTGGGTGGTCCACGCCGGCTGGTCCAACGGCTACGGCCTCATGGTCGAGGTTCGCCACCGCGGCGGCCTCACCACCCGGTACAGCCACCTCGCCCGCATCACCTGCTCCCCGGGCGACGCGGTCGAGATCGGGCAGCCGCTCGGGCGGGTGGGGGCGAGCGGCAAGGCCACCGGGCCGCACCTCCACTTCGAGGTGTGGCGCGAGGGAAGACCCCGCGACCCGCTCGCCATGCTCACGAGCGGCGCCCTCGGCGCCGGCGCGCCCTGAGGAGGCGGCTCCCGCCTCCCACCCCTTCGGGGTACGGCGGCCGCTCCGGACGGAGGGAAACCGCGACGCCATCGGATGTTTCCCTACACGGCGAGGCATGCTCGACAAGAGCGCCTACGCGTGTCAGCCTTTCGGTTTCAGCCCTGGGACGACGGGGAGGAGCGCGGCGGATGCAGATCAATCTCCGCAAGGCCATGTTCGTGCTGCCGAACCTCTTCACGGTCAGCTCGATCCTCCTCGGCTTCTACTCCATGACCCTTTCCGCGGGGGAGGCGACCCCGGAGCAGCTGTACCGCTCCGCGCTCGCCATCTTCTTCGCCATCTTCTTCGACATGTTCGACGGGCGCGTCGCCCGGATGACGAAGACCCAGTCCGACTTCGGCATGCAGCTCGACAGCCTGGCCGACGTGATCTCCTTCGGCGCCGCCCCCGGGCTCCTCGTCTACAAGTGGGCCCTGGCGCCGCTCGGCTTCCTCGGGTTCTTCCTCTCCTTCTCGTTCGCGGCCTGCGGGGCGCTGCGGCTCGCGCGCTTCAACGTGCTGGCGGCTCGCGGCGACAAGGCCTCGAACCGCTTCTTCGTCGGCCTCCCCATCCCGCTGGCGGCGGGCTGCATCGTCTCGCTCGTCATCGCCCACTTCCGCCAGTTCGGCTCGAACACCGAGGCGGCCAGCCGCGTCCCCATCGCGGTGGTGGTGGGGGTCCTATCCTTCCTCATGGTCTCGACCGTGCGCTACCGGACGTTCAAGGACGTCCACCTCTCCCCCCGCAGCCTGGCGATCTTCGCCTTCGCCACCGTGGCCGGCCTGGCGGTGGGCATCGCCACCCGCGCTTCCTTCGTCCTCGTCGTCTACATGGGGGCCTACATCGCGATGGGGCTCACCGAGTCGGTCTTCTTCCGCAAGCGCATCGCTCGGGAGTCGCTGCCGGCCGCGATCCGCAAGGAGATCGAGTCCGACGAGGCGCTCGAGCCCGACGACGAGGACGTCGAGGACGAGACCGAGGCCGACGACTACATCTAGCCCGTGGCCGCGACCGACCCCAGCGCCGGCTCGCTCTCCATCCTGGAGCGGCTCGGTCGATCGAAGAGGGGCCGGCCCGAGGGACGGCCGGGCCCGTGGGTGATCGTCGCCGCCTGGGGTCCCTGCGGCTTCTCCCCCCTCGCCCCCGGCACCGTCGGGACGCTCGGCGCCATCCCCCTGTGGTGGCTCCTGCGAGACCTGACCTTCCCGCTCTACCTCGTCACCCTGGCCGGGCTCTTCGCCATCGCCGTCTACGCGGCGAGTCGGGCCGGCGCCTACTGGCGGGTGGTGGACGCATCCCCCATCGTCATCGACGAGGTGGTGGGCTACCTCGTCACGGTGGCGCTCGTCCCCTGGTCCTGGCCCGCGGCCCTCTTCGCCTTCCTCCTCTTCCGGCTGATGGACATCGCGAAGCCCTGGCCCGCCTCGGCCTTCGATCGCGTCAAGAACGGCTTCGGCGTGGTGATGGACGACGTCGTCGCGGGGGTCTACGCTTGGTTGGCCCTCGAGGGGCTCCGCCTCGGGCTGCGCCTGGCGCTCGGCTGCGGGGGGGGTCTCCACTGGTGGTGTGCGGAGCTCACGCCATGACCCTCGCCGTCGAGCTTCTCGCCACCGGGGACGAGCTCCTCACCGGGCAGGTGGTGGACACGAACTCCGCCTGGCTCATGGACCGGCTCTGGGACCTGGGCGTGATGGCGCGGCGGAAGACACTGGTGGGCGACGACCGGGAGGACCTCCTCGCCGCGCTCCGCGAGAGCTCGAGCCGGGCGGACCTGGTGGTGATGAGCGGGGGGCTCGGGCCCACCGAGGACGACCTCACCGCCGAGGTGGTGTCCTCGGCCACGGGAATGCCCCTCGAGACGCACGAGCCGTCGCTCGAGGCCATCCGCGCCCGCTTCGCCCGCCTGGGCCGGGAGATGACGCCCAACAACGCCAAGCAGGCGCGCTTCCCTCGCGGGGCCACCGTGATCCCGAACCGCTTCGGGACGGCGCCGGGGTTCTCGGTACCTCTCGGGCGCGCCGAGCTCGTGGCCCTGCCCGGGGTCCCGGTGGAGTACCGCGGCCTGTGCGAGGAGTTCGTGCTGCCGCGGGTGGCGTCGCGCCTCGGCTCGGTCCCCGCCTTCCGGCTGGTGAAGCTCTTCGCGGTCCCCGAATCGCACGCCGACGAGCGCATGCGGCCGGTGATGGACGATCCCGCCAACCGGGGCGTCCGCTTCGGCTACCGAGCCCACTGGCCCGAGATCCACGTGAAGTGGGCCGTCGCCGGAGCGGGCGCGGAGGAGCGGGCCGACGCCGTCCTGGCGAGCGTGCGGGCGCTGTTCGGGGACGCCATCTTCGCCGAGGGGAAGGAGGAGCTCCCCCGGCTGGTGGTGGAGCGCCTCGCCGCTCGCCGGGAGCGGGTGGCGGTGGCGGAGAGCTGCACCGGCGGGCTTCTCGCCGAGACGCTCACCTCCGTCCCCGGATCGTCCGCGGTCTTCGAGCTCGGCATCGTCGCCTACGCGAACGAGATGAAGTCGCGCTTCGTGGCGGTGGCGCCCGAGCTCATCCACGCCCACGGCGCCGTCTCCGAGCCGGTGGCCCGCGCCCTCGCCGAGGGGGTGCGCAGGGCCGCCGCGTCCACCTGGGGGCTCGGGATCACCGGGATCGCCGGGCCCGACGGCGGGACCGCGGAGAAGCCGGTGGGAACGGTGCACCTGGCGCTCGCCGGACCGCGCGGGACGCAGGCCCTGCAGCGGCTCTACCGCGGCGACCGGGAGCGGGTGCGCCGCCACGCCGCCTTCGAGGCCTTGAACCTGCTCCGCACCGCCCTCCGGTAGCGCGCGCCGGTTGCGCCCCGCTCCCGGCTGGGATTCACTCGCAGGGATGGATCCGGGCTCCCCTCCCGCCCCTGGCTGGACTCGCGGTGCCGTGCCCGCGCTCCTGCTCTTCGCCTTCTCCCTCGCCCTGCTGGCGGCCTTCTCCGGGAGGAGGCTCCTCCACCCGTCGCAGGCGCCGCACTTCGCCTACCAGGCCGACGCCTGGCTGCACGGCCAGCTCCACCTGCGGCTCCCGCCGCCGAACGGCAACGACTGGGCCCGGGTGGGAGATCGCTTCTACGTCTCCTTCCCGCCCGGCCCCGCGCTCCTCCTCCTGCCGCTCGTGGCCGCCTTCGGCCCCGAGGTGAACGACGTCGCCTTCACCGTCTTCTTCGCGGCGCTCAACGTGGCGCTCCTCTTCGCGGTGCTGGAGCGGCTCTCCCGGCGCGGCTACGGGGGGCGCAGCTCCGCCGAGAACGCCGCCCTCTCGCTCTTGTTCGCCTTCGGCACCGTCGCCTTCGCCGCCTCGGTGCGCGGCGAGGTGTGGTTCACCGCCGAGGTCCTGGGGATCACCTTCACCTGCCTGTACCTCCTCGCCGCCCTCGAGGCCGCCCACCCGTTGCTCGCCGGCGCCGCCTACGGGCTCGGCGCGGTGACGCGCACCCCGCTCCTCTTCTCCGCCGCCTTCTTCGTCCTCGAGGCGGTGCGCGGTGGCGGGTGGCTCGGGGCGCGGATCTCCACCCCGGCCACCTGGCGGGAGCGGGCGCTCTGGCGCCGGCTGGCGTTCTTCGCCCTGGGCGCGCTGCCGGCGCTTTCCGCCGCGGCGCTCCTGAATGCGCTCCGCTTCGGCTCCGCGCTCGACTTCGGCCACGCCCACCTCTGGAACAACCGCATCAACGCCGACGTGGCGCGCCACGGCCTCTTCTCCCTCGCCTACCTGCCGCGCAACCTGGCGGCGGCCTTCCTGCTCCTGCCGCGCTGGCAGGGGGGGGCGCTCCGCTACCACCCGGCGGGGATGTCGCTCCTCGCCACCACGCCCCTCCTCCTCCTCGCCCCGCCGAAGGAGCGGTCCCCGCTCACCGTGCCGCTCGCGCTCGCCGCTCTCGGGGTGGCGCTCCCGGGGTTCTTCTACGTGAACACCGGGTACGTGCAGTTCGGCTACCGCTTCAGCGTCGACTGGACGCCCTACCTCTTCCTCCTCCTCGCGGTCGGGGGCCGCCCCATGCGGTTCGCCTTCTGGACCCTCGCCCTGTGGGGCGTGGCGGTGAACACCTGGGGGGCGATCGCCTTCCGGGGGAGCTTCGGCTAGGGCGGAGGCGGCCGGGATCCCTCGGCCGGCCGGCAGAACAGCGCGAGGAAGCGCTCCCACGGGAGGAATCCTCCCCCGCTGGCGGTGAGGTGCTCGTGGAGCTCGGCCGCCGCCCGGAGCAGGTCTGCGGGCGGCAGGGGCGCCCAGCGCCGCTCCAGGCCGCAGGTCGAGAGCACCCGGACGACATTGGCGGCGAGGCTCGCCTCCCGCCCCGCCATCCGGCCCTCGTGATCGAGGAGGAAGCCGATCAGCTTCCCCACCTGCTCCCGCGCCACCGCCCGGCCGGCCGCGCCCCCGGCCACGAGCAGCTCGTTCACGGCGTCGGGATCGGCGTCCCGCACGAGGAGCGAGGTGAGCTGCCGCTCCAGGACGAGGCCCGCCCTCTCCAGGATCTCCCGGCAGCGGACCTCGTCCTCGGGGCTGGGACAGCGGAGGCGAACCACCGGCTCCAGGCTCGGCATGCCGCCCTCCTACCCGGCGACGCGGGGCGACGCAAGCGGGGGATCGGCGCTATGCATGGGGCGTGGCCGGATCTCGAGACGAGCGAACGAGGGACGACCCCTCCGCCCCCGATCGGCGGGGCAAGCCGCGCCCGGGCGGGATCTCGATCGACGACGAGGGCCACTTCCTGGTCCACGGCGAGCCGGTGACTCACGCCCGGACGCTCGAGGTCCTGTGGAGCTCGCTCGCACGGCGCGCAGACGGGACCTGGCAGGTGAGCGTGGGAAGGGAGTCGGCCGACGTCGCCATCGCCGCGACTCCGTGGGTGGTGCGCGGGGTGCTGCCCTCGGCGAGCGGCCTCTCCCTCTTCCTGTCCGACGGGTCGAGCGAGCCCCTCGACCCCGCGACGATCCGGGTGGGGAAGGACGGGGTGTTGCGCTGCACGCTCCGCAGCGGCCATCCCGCTCGCTTCGGCCGGGCCGCCCAGATCGCTCTCGGGGAAAGGCTCGAGGAGGACGGCTCTGCCCCCTCCGGGTTTCGCCTCGAGATCTCGGGCCGCGCCTGGCCGCTCGGGTCGGAGTGAGGCTCCCGACCGTGCCCGTGGGGGCGCGCCATGCGAAGTCGGGCGAAGGGCAGGCCAGGCTCCGGGCACACGAGGCAACCCGGGCGGGGCCAGGCCGCAACCGGCAGGCGGGCTCGGGGTTGCGATGGGCTTAGAGAGGATGGGCATGAGCGCCTACACCCTCGATCGCTCGGGAAGCGGGCGGCGCCGGAGCCTCGCGCGCGCCGCCTCCGCAGCGGGCCTCCTCCTGGCGGGCGCCGCCTGCCACGGGGGGTCCTCTGCGGCCGGCGCGCCCGCGGTGCCCATCACCGGGGACGACGCCCTGCGGCTCGCCGATCAGGCCGCCTTCGGCCCCACGCCGGCGCTCGCCGCACAGATCTCGCAGCAGGGCTCGGCCTGGATCGACGGCCAGCTCCGGACGCCGGCGACCGGCTACCCGGCACTCCCGCCGGTGAGCCCGAGCGTCGCCGTCGGATGCCCGTCGAGCCTGCCGGCGGGCAACACCTGCGCCCGGGACAACTACAGCGCCTTCCCCATCCAGCGCGCCTTCTTCCAGAACGCCGTCTCCGGCGCCGACCAGCTGCGCCAGCGGGTCGCGCTCGCCTACTCCCAGATCTTCGTCGTCTCCTCGGTGCAGATCGCTCCCGCCTACGCGCTGCGCGAGTACCAGGAGATGCTGCTCGAGGACGCGTTCGTGAACTTCCGCCAGCTCCTCCAGGACGTCACCCTGAGCCCGGTGATGGGCGCCTACCTGAACATGGCCAACAACAACAAGGGGAACGCGGCGAAGGGCATCTCCCCGAACGAGAACTACGCGCGCGAGGTGCTGCAGCTCTTCTCCATCGGGGTGAACGCGCTCCAGCCGGACGGGTCGCTCCTGCTGGCGAACGGTGCGCCCGTCCCGACCTACGACCAGGGCACGATCGAGGGCTTCGCGAGCCTCTTCACCGGGTGGACCTACCCGACCGCGCCGGGCGCCACTCCGCAGAACAACAACCCCCAGTACTTCGTGGGCGCGATGATCCCGGTCGATGCCAACCACGACACCGGCCCGAAGACCCTCCTCGGCGGGACCGTTCTCCCCGGGGGCCAGGGGGCGCAGGCGGACCTGCAGGCGGGGCTCGACAACATCTTCGCCCACCCCAACGTGGGGCCGTTCATCGGCAGGCAGCTCATCCAGTTCCTCGTCACGAGCAACCCGAGCCCGGCCTACGTGTCCCGCATCACCGCGGTCTTCAACGACGACGGGACCGGCACCCGCGGGAACATGGCGGCGGTGGTGAAGGCCATCCTCCTCGACCCCGAGGCGCGCGGGAGCTCGAAGACCGACCCCGGCTTCGGCAAGCTGCGGGAGCCGGTGGTGGACGTGGCCTCGATCCTGCGGGCGCTCGGCGGCGCCACCGACGGCGTCTACCCGATCTCGGCGGCGAGCAGCATGGGGGAGCCGCTCTTCGGCCCGTACACGGTGTTCAGCTACTACCCGCCGAGCTACCCCCTCCCCGGCTCGAGCACGCTGCTCGCGCCGCAGTTCGGCATCCTCAACACCTCGACCGCCATCGCCCGGCTGAACTTCCTGAACAGTCTCCTCTACTCGGCCTCCGGCATCGCTCCGCAGGCGAACGTTCCCGGCGCCACCGGCACGAAGGTCGACTTCTCCGCCTTCGAGGGCGCGGCGGCCGACCCGGGCGCCCTCGTCGCCCAGCTCGACGCGAGCGTCCTTCACCACGCCCTCTCGGCGGCGGAGGCGGCGAGCATCGCCACCGCGGTCGACGCGGTCCCGGCGGACGACCCGCTCACCCGGGCGCGCGCCGCCGCCTACCTGGTCTTCGCCTCCCCGCGCTACCAGATCACCCGCTAGGGCCCGGAGCGACCATGTCCCAGAACTCCTCGTCCTCCGGGCTCATCGGCCGCCGCCAGCTCCTCCGCCAGCTGGGCGGGCTCACCGCAATCGGGCTCTTCCCGAGGCTCGTGAGCGCGCTCGGCGCGGAGGCGCCGGCCCCCGGATCCTACCGGGCGCTCGTGTGCGTCTTCCTCTTCGGCGGCAACGACGGGAACAACCTCGTCGTGCCCACCGACGCGGCCGGGTACGCGAGCTACCTCCTGGCGCGCGGCAACGCCGTCGGCACGCCCGGGAACGGCTCCCTGGTGCTGCCGGCCGCCGGCACCACCGGCGGGGTGCTGCCCCTCGACGGCATCCCCTTCGGCCTGCACTCGTCCATGCCCGAGCTGCAGGGCCTGTGGAACTCGGGCAACGTCTCGCTCCTCTTCAACCTGGGAACGCTGGTGCGGCCCCTCACCGTCGCGCAGTACCAGGCGAACGGCGCCAACCCCGCCATGGTCCCGGAGAGCCTCTTCTCGCACATCAACCAGCAGCAGCAGATGCAGATCACCTCCCTGCCCGGCGTCCAGACCACCGGCTGGGCCGGGCGCATGGCCGACCAGATCGGCTCCACCGGCGCGAGCGTGCCGGTGGGAGTGTCGGCCGCCGGCAACACGCTCTTCCTGGCGGGCGCGTCCTCCACTCCCATCGTGGTGCCGCAGAGCGGGCCGCTCGCCTACGGCGGTTTCAACGGCACCCCCGCCGCGAATGCCCGCCTCGCCGCCCTGCAGTCGCTCTTCGGATCGGGAAGCGACTCGGCGCTCGTCTCGTCCCTGGGTTCCGTCCAGGCGGACGCGATCTCCGTCGCCAACCTGCTCTCCCCCGTCCTCTCCGGAACCTCGGCGCTCTCGTCCTTCTTCCCGAGCAGCAACGGGGCCCTCTCCCCGCTCTCGCAGCAGCTCCTCCAGGTCGCCCGGCTCATCCAGGCGGCGAGCGCCGGGACGATCGCCGCTCCCTCCCGTCAGGTCTTCTTCGTCGACCTGCAGGGGTTCGACACGCACAACAACCAGCTCAACCGGCAGGCTCCCTTGCTGGCGGAGCTCTCCTCGTCGCTCGCCGGCTTCATGGGCGCCATGACGAGCCTGGGCCTCGAGGACGACGTCGTCGCCTTCACGCTCTCCGACTTCGCCCGCACCCTGAAGCCCGCCTCGGGCGGTGGCTCGGACCACGCCTGGGGCTCGCACCACCTCGTCGTCGGCGGCACCGGGGCGGTGAAGTCGGGGACCTACGGCACCTTCCCCGAGCTCGCCCTGGGCGGCCCGGCGGACGTCTCGAGCGAGGGGCGCTGGCTCCCGGGGCTCTCGATCGACCAGTACGGGGCGACGCTCGGGAGGTGGCTCGGGCTCGACTCCCAGCAGCTCGCGGTCGCCTTCCCGAACCTCTCGAACTTCCCCGTCGCCGACCTGGGCTTCCTGGCCTAGCCTCGCTGCGGGCCGGACACCCGCCTCCGGCGGCGGGTGGAGCGGTGCCGCCAGGCCTCCCCGCGCCTGACGGCACCGCGCCGGAGTGGGTCGGCGGGCCTCAGCAGCCGCCGTTCACGGCGATGCTCCACGTGAAGGTCGGCGCGCAGAACGAGGACGTTCCGACCTCCGTGCACAGCGACACCGAGACCGACTGGGGCCCCGAGGCCCACGTCGAGCCCGGCACCGAGAACAGCCCCGGGGTGCCGAGCGCGGGCGTCTGCGAGGAGCCGGTGACGGAGCCGGTCCCGCTAAAGGTGTAGGCGATCGGGTTCGCCGGCTGGTTCGTGGTGGCACCGAGGATGCTGAAGTCCACTTCCTGGCTCGCGCAGATGAAACGGTCCACCCACCGTGGTGATCGTATTCGCCGCCTGGCAGTACTGGAGAGTGAGGTGGGTGGTGCCGATGTCCGGCGCCGGCGGGTCGTTGGTCCTGGGGTTGTGGACCTTGGCGATGAGCCTGACCTTCGCGTCGCCGCCGACGCTGCCATCCGAGGTGATGCTTCCCGCGCTGCACCCCACCGCCGACAAGAGGGTGAGCGGCGTGAGTCTCATGAGTGCCCTCCCAGCCGCATTGGCCGTTGACGTCTGGGCGCGGCTGGGAGGAGAAGGCCGCCCCGTTCCCGTTCCCTACCCCCCCAACCGGCCTTCCGCGAGCACGATAGCCGCGCCGGCCTCACGCCAAGCGAAATTTGACGTACCGAGAGTGCGGGGCGCGACGCGGGTGCACACGATGGGAGGAACCCACCGATTGTGAAGAAAGGCGGGATTGCCCGCGATTGACGATCGGTTGGTGCCCTGCGAGTGAATGCCGTGCCCGGGAACGGAATAGATCGAAGAGGTCAGGGGAGAGCGGGCGCCCGGCCGCGGGGCGCGGCATACCCGGCTCCTTAGGGGGGCGCCCGAGGAGCCCCGGGCGGGCCGGTCCCCGACCGAGGGCCGAGCCGCCTGCGCGCCCCACGACGCGACCGGAGCGGGCCTCGACCGGCCGACCCGTCGATCAGAACAGGCTCTCGGGCACGAACACGATGTCGCCGGGCCGGAGGAGGACGTTCGTGGCCTTGCCGAGCGCGATGTCCTGCACCGGCACCCGGATCTTCATCTCCTGTCCGTCCACGAGCCGGGTCACCGAGGTGCTGTTCGGAGCCGCGGTCTTCATGAAGCCACCCGCGAGCGTCACCGCCTGGATGACCGTCATCCCGTCCTCGTAGACGAAGGTGCCGGGCTTCTGCACCTCCCCGAAGACGAAGATCTTCTTCGAGTTGTACTCCTTCACGATCACCGACACCTGGGCGTTCCGGATGTACCCGTCGGCGAGGCAGGCGCGCAGCCGCTCGGCGGTCTCGTTGGCGCTCAGCCCGGAGACCATCACCCGCCGGCAGAGCGGGAAGACGATGTCGCCCTGCGAGCCGACCCGGTAGACGCCCGAGAGCTCCGGCTCGCCGTACACCCGGACCTCGAAGACGTCGCCGGGGCCGAGCGCCGAGGCGGCGAGCGCCTCCCCGGGGGTCGCCTCCGCCGGGGCGGGCGCCACCGGGGCCGCGGCCGGCCTCCCGGCGCAGGCCGCGAACGAGAGGAGCAGAGCGAGCGGAATGGCGCGTCGCATCGGGAGGAGCCTCTTGGGGGGAAGGAGTAGCGCGCTTCGCGCTGGTCGGTCACCAGGTGGCGCGAACGTACCCGAAGATCTGGTTGCGGCTGTAGTTGAAGGCCGGGATGGTGGTCTGGCCGGGAGCGGTCGTCGTCGACCGATCCGAGTACGTGTAGTAGGCCCCGATGATGAGCCAGCGGGCGAGCTCGCAGTCCACCGCCGGCGTCACCTGCCAGATGGGACCGGTGACGTCGTTGAGGATGTACTTCACGTACTCCCAGGAGCCGTCGAGCTTGACGGTGAACCGGTTGAGCACCCAGCGCAGGGAGAGGTAGACGCGGTCGTAATCGTAGACCGAGTAGGCGGTCCCGACGTCGGCGGCGAAGTCGTGGATCCACCCGACCCGCGCGTCGATGATGCCCTCCACGGTGTAGCCCAGTTCGACGTTGGCGAGCCAGGTGGAGCCGGTCACCTGCGGGGTGTCGATGACGCTTCCCCAGCCGCCCTCCACCGTGGCCGAGAGCCGCGAGGTCACGAGGCCCACCCCGCCGCCCAGCACCCGCACGCCCTGAACGGGGTAGGAGAGGGAGGTGTTCGTCGGGACGCGGTCGAACCACGAGCCCTCGAGGACCGCCGCGGTTCGCGGCAGGAAGGCCCACTTCCCCTGGAGCTTCGCCCCGTACTGGTTGAAGTTGAACTCGTTGGCGTTGGTACAGTTGGGGGCGGCCGGGTTGCAGGGGGGCCCGTACGTCTCGAAGGTGTTGAGCATCCACTGACCGCTGCCGGTGATCGTGAGCGCCCCGCCTCCCGGCCGCCACGGGATCGCCAGGTTGAGGACGTTGTAGTTCGACACCGTGGACTGGTCGAGGGACAGCGATGTGGTGTTCGGGCTCGAGGTGAACGCGTCGGAGAACTGCAGACCGATGGTTCCCTCCTTGTTCACGTCGAAGCCCAGCGAGGCGCCCCCGAAGAGGTGGGAGAGATCGTAGGCCTGGGCCTCACTGCTCAGGTAGAGCTTGTAGTCCAGGTTGGCGTCGAGGGTGAGGGAGACCATGTGCCCGGCGACGTCGAGCTTCAGGCCGGGGATGAAGTCCATCACCCCGCTGCCCACCGCCGCGCCACTGCTGGCGAAGAGGGCGTTCGAGTCGTAGCCGGCGTTGATCTGGCCGTAGAGGTGGAGCCGGCCGGCCTCGCCGATCTTGAAGCCGTCGCCGTCGGCGAGCGCGCGCGGGGCGACCGCCAGCGTCGCCACGGCGATCGCGACGGACCCCAGCCTCCCACCCCGCGCCATCGTCCTCGTCACGCTCCGCCCCAAGCTACGGCCCTCCCGACGCTGCTGCCTCTCGACGACCTGGGGCACGCGAGCGCCCCACACTCTCGCTTACTGGAACGGGCTCGCCGGTGGCGGCCGGACCATCACCGGTGGTGGCGGCGACCAGTCCGTGGGGTCGCCCTTGGGAAGGTCGGTGGGAACCTCTACCTCGACCTGGGTCTTCTCGTCGACTACGTAGGCGAGCTGCCCCACGCACTCCTGGGCCTCGACTCGCATCTGATCCACCTTGGTTCGCGCGATGCCCACCTTGGCGAAGTCCGATTCGGCGCCCTCGTCCTTGCGAGCGACCGCCTCCTGCAGCCCGATGTCCGCCTGCTCCGCGATCTTGAGGAGGCCCTTCACCTGGACCAGTTTCTCGTTCACGCAGTTCAGCTTGACGATGTCGTTCTCGGCGCGGGCGTCCGAGACCCGCTGCAGCACCTGCTTCAGGACCTGCTTCATCTCGACGATGTACTTGTCCGCCTTGTCGAGCATCTCGGGCCCGGTGAGGCCCGACGTCTTGGGAGCCTGGGCGGCCGCCGGACCCGCGACAAGGGTGCCGCAGAGGACGCCGACGGCGATGGATCGATTCACGATCGGCCCGCTTCCTGCCCGGCTTGCCGGGCTAAAACTCCATGAAGTCTAGAAGCTTTGCCACCGAGCGTCAACGAAACCAGGGACTCCCCCGAAGGTGGAATCCCCAATCAGAGCGCGGGGGAGAAGACGAACGGATATTCCACCGTCACCGTCCCGGACGGGTGGAACGGGGTGCGCCACCCGCGCATGAAGCCGGTGATGCAGGCCGCCACCTCGGCGCTCCCCATGCCGTTCTCGAGGACGACGATGTCGGCGAGCCCGCCGGTCTCGAGGATGGTGAACCGGATCCGGATCTTCCCGCGCAGCGCCGGGTTCCTCTTGAGCGCGTTCTCGTAGCAGGCCTTGATGGACGTGATGCGGGCGCGCACGAAGCCTCCGAGCTTGCCCTGGTCGATCTCGGACGAGTCGAGCTCGGCGTCCTCGGCGGACACGTTGCCGCTCACCCGGGCCTCCGCCTTCGCGCCCAGACCGACCTTGCCCCCGCCGCTGGTGGCGAGGTCCCCGATGCTGGCGGCGGCGCCCACACCGCCCCCCTTCCTCCCACCGCCGGCCGACGGGTCGGTGGCGACCGCCACCCCCCCGGCCCCGGAGAGCGCCGTGGCCACGTCCCCGAACCCGCCGCCCGAGCCGAAGACGTCCCGGACAGCGCCGGTCGCCCCGCCGGGGCCGAGCGTCCCGAGCACGCGCAGGATCCCCTTCGACTGGACGGCCTTCCTCACCTCCGCGGCCCGCGCCGCCTTGTCGCCCGCCTTCGAGCCCTGGTCGCCCTCCGCCTTCTTGGGCTCCTTCCTGGCGGGCTCCTCCTTCTTCGCCTCCGCAGGCGCCTCGGCCTTCGGCTCCTCCTTGGGTCGGGGCGCCTCGGGCACGCGCTCCGGGATGAGGAGCTTGGCGAAGCGGTCGGGGATCTCCTCGAGCGTCATCTCCTCGCGGACCGGCACCCGGGAGAGCGCGAAGTAGGCCGAGATGTTGGCGGCTAGCGAGATGGCGAGGATGGTGACGAAGAGCCGGTCGAGGGTCTGGAACCGGCCCCGGCGCGCCTCCGGAGGCAAGGTCGGCCGGGGAGGCTCGGGGGGCGGGGACACGAACTGCCACAGGAGCGTGGCCTCCCCGACCGTGAGGCGTCCGCGCAGCTCGGGCCCGAGCGGGAGGAGGTAGCGGTGCCCCTGCTTGCGGGCCTTGCCGGTGCGCGCCACCACGTCGAGGTCGGTGGGCGCCCCGAGCCCGTCGACCCGGCCCCGCGTCCCCTCGTCGAAGGCGAGCGCGATGCCGTCGCCGTCAGGCTGGAAGACGGTGAAGCTCTCGGGCAGGTTCGACTGGGGCAGGGCGAAGGTGTTCTTCGCCGCCGTCCCGATGGTGATGGTGGGACGCCCCTGGAAGAGCCGCTCCTCCACCAGCTTGCCACCCTGGAGGATCCCGACGCGCAGGGACTTTGGCTTTGGGGTCGCCATGAAGAGGTGGGAGGGTCCTCGCCCGCTAGAACGGCTGATCCTGCAGTGGTTCGGCGACCTTGGGAAGGAAGGACTCGCCCTTGTCCAGGTCGTCGAAGTTCAGGTTGGCGCGCGGCATGAGGAACATCGCCTGAGGCTTCTGGATTCGGCCCTCGACCTTCAGCTCCTCGACGCGAACCACCTTCTTCGGCCGGGCGCTCCCCTGGGGCTTGCTTTCGGCCGGCTTCTTGCGCTCCGGCTTCGCCGGGCTCGAGGTCGGCGCCGCTTTCGCCCCGGAGGCCCCCTCCTGGGCGCGGACGGCGAGCGGCACACCCATGGTTAGCACGGTGGCGACAACGGTCACAAGTCTCCGGATTGTCGTCACTTGTCACCTCGTGTCCCACCCGCCGGGGCGTTCGGGCCGCCGGGGGACGGGGCGGGTTTTCCGGCGGCCGGGGCCGGGGATGCGGCCCCTTCGCCCTTCTTCCTCACGTCCGCCTCCTTGCGCAACCGGTCCTTCTCGTCGCGCGCGAGGCGGCGCCTCTCCCGGTCGAGGGCGCTCGCGGCGTCCTTGCGGTACTGGGCCAGCTTCGGGTCGCTCCCCCCCTGCGCGGCGAAGCGGTCGAAGTAGGCGATCGACTTCTCCAGCCGGTCGGCGGCGCTCATCCCCGGCTTCTCGCCGTCGAGGTAGAGCACGCCCATGTTGAACCAGGCGTCGGGGAGCCTGGGGTCGAGCATGAGGGCGCGCTCGTACTCGCGCTGGGCGGGCTCGAAGCGCCGCGCCCCCCGGTAGGCGTTGCCCAGGTTGATCCGGGCGGCCACGCTCGTGGGGGCGTAGCGCACCGCGAGCTCGAGCTCCTTCACCGCCGCCGGGTAGTCCTCGGCGTCGACCAGCATGGCGCCGTAGTTCACGTGGGCCTCCGGGTAGTCGGGGCGGAGCGCCGCCGCCTTCTGGAAGGCCTCGAGCGCCTCGGGCCGGTTCCCGAGGGCCAGGTCCACGAACCCGAGCCGGTCCATGACGGCGGCGTCCCTGGGGTCGATCTGGCGGGCGTTGTCGAGCACCATCTTCGCGAGCTCGTAGCGCTTGTTGGCGTAGTAGGCGGTCGCCAGGTTGACGAGCGCGGGCACGTTCTGCTCGTCCATCTTCAGGACCCGGCGCGACTCCAGCTCCGCCCCCTCCAGGCGGCCGGTGGCGAGCAGGACCTCGACGAGCTGGTTGCGCAGCCCCGTCTTCGACGGGTGGGCGGCGATGCGGGCGCGCAGGTCGCTCTCCGCCTCCTCGGTCTTGCCGATGCGGATCCGCAGCCGGGTGAGGTTCTGGCTCGCGGGCTCGAAGTCCGGGCTCGCCGCCAGCGCCTTCAGGTAGGCGTCGCGGGCCCGGGTCTGGTCGCCGAGCCGCTCGTAGGCGATCCCCGCGTTGTAGGCGGCGTAGGGGAGGCTCGGGTCGAGCCGGAAGGCCTTCTCGAACTGGGAGGCGGCGCCCTCGGGGTCGGTGCCCGCCATGGCCACCGCCGTCTCGAAGAGGCGGCGCGCCTCGGCCGCGTCCGCGGCGTCGGCGGCCCGCCGCTTCGGCGCTCCGGCCTGGGCGGCCTCGGTGGCCTCGGTCGGGGCCTCCTCCATCGCCGGCGCCGGCCGCTGCGTCTCGGCGCAGCCCGAGGCGACGAGGCCCCCGGCGAGGGCGAGGAGGAGCGTTCGGGAGAGGGCGGGTCGGCGAAGGGGCATGGCGCTACTTCATCCGCGCGAGGCGGTCCCGGGCGTCCGCCTGGTAGGCCTTCTCGGGCGTGCCGCTCACGCCCTGCAGGTCGACGAGGTCCTGGAAGATCCGCTTCGCGTCCTGGGGGCGCTTCGCCTCGACGAGCAGCTTCCCGGCCTCGTAGAGGACGCGGGCGGCGTTGTTCGGGTCCTCCTTCACGCAGCTCGGGTCGGCGGCGAACTGCTCGTAGCGCTGCGACGCCTCGGCCCGCTTCCCGAGCGTCTGGAGCGCCACGCCCAGGTTCTGGAGCGCGATGCAGTGCTGCGGGCCGTCGGGCCAGCGGGACAGGTAGGTCTCGTAGGACTTGGCGGCGCCGGCGTTGTTCCCCTCGAGCGCCATGCCCACGCCGAGCCTCACCAGCGCCTGGGGGACGATCTTGGCGTCGGGGTAGGTGGCGACGAGCTTCTCGCGCTCGGCGATCGCCTTCTTGTTGTCCTTCGCCTTGTCCCAGGCGACCGCCGCGTTGTAGAGGGCGTTCGGGGCGTCGGGGCTGTCCCGGTTCTCGGCGGCGAACTTCTCGAAGAGGGCGGCCGCCTCCTTGTAGCGGGCGAGCCCCTCCGCCGCCTTGCCGGCCTTCTCCGCCGCCTCGCCCTTGCGCAGGAGCGCGGAGGCGGCGCTGTAGTCGGCGCCCCGCAGCCGCCGGGTGAGGTCGTCGTCGAGCTTCGCGAAGACGGCCGCCGCCTTCTTCTGCGGCTCGGTGGCGCCGGGGAGGTCGGCCACCTCCCGCGCCTTCTTCGCCTGGGCCGCCATCACCGGCTGCACCCGGGCGAGCGCCTCGTCGTAGCCGGGGTCGTCCTTCTCCACCCGGTAGGTCTCGAGGTAGTAGGGCACGGTGGACTCCATCACCTCGGCCTGGCCGGGGGCCTGCTGGATGAGGGCCCAGAAGCGGCGCCGCGCGTCCTCCATGTTGTCGTAGCCGAACTGCACCTGGGCGGCGACGAGCTGCAGCGGCGGCAGCTCGGCGCCCGCTCCCGCGGCCGCCGCCGCCGGGGCGGCCGCGAGCCGGGCGTAGCCGTCGACCGCGTCGACGAACGTCTTCCAGGGCGCCGGGAGCGGCTGCGGCCTCAGCTCGGCGCCCTTGCGCGCCTCGAACCCGACGAGCTGCAGCGGCGGGATCTTGCCGGCCCGCATCTCCCGGATGGCGATCTGCTGGTCGGCGGTGGCGAGGAGGCGGGCGGCGACCGCCTTCGACACGTCGCTCGACTGCGGGTCGCTCCCCAGGCGCTGGGCGACCCGGGCGGCCGAGTCGGCGTCGCGCCCGTCCAGGTAGGCCTGCGAGGCCATGCGCAGGAAGACGAGCCGGTAACGGTTCGCCGGGTACTTGTCGGCGAAGGCGACGAAGAGGTCCGCCGACGCCTTGTACTCGGCGGCGGCCTGGTCGTCGTTCCCCGACTGCCGGGCGCGCTGGGCGCGATCCAGGTGCGCGAGCGCCTCCTTGGCCGAGCTCGCCTCGCTCCCCTCCGACGGGTCCACTTCCTCCGCCCGCGCCGGGTCGCGCGAGTCGGCCTGGAGGAGGCCGGCGGACCTCGACGACCCGGCCGTGGTGGCGCAGGCGGCGAGCAGCGCGAGCAGGGGTGCGGCGGCGAGGCGCGTCGTCATCGGTTCCTCATCGGGGTGTCGGTGTCGGCCATCACTTCGGCTCGGCCCCGGCCGCGGCCGGGGCGGGGTTCTGGGTAGGGCCCGGGACCTCGGCGCCCTGCGCCACCGGCTCCACCCCGGCGCTCCGCTTCGGCTGGGGAGAGTCGGCCATCGGGGCAGGCGAGACGTCCTCGAGCACCATCCGGCCCTTGGCGTCCTTGAGGATGGGGTACTCGCGGGGCCGGTAGCGCGCCAGGGACTCCTGGATCTTCTTCGTCCACTCGTTCTTCACCCGCAGCTCGTGCGCCGCGTTGAGCGCCTGCACGTACACCTGCACCGCCTGCTCCTCGTACGGCTGCGCGAACTGGGCGAGCTGGTCCTGGTAGGCGGCCAGGTACTCCTCCTGCCCGGGCCTCTTGAACTCCGGCGGGACCGGCGCGTCGTAGAGGGTCTGCGCGAGCCGCTCGAGCATGTACGCCTGGCGGTAGAAGGCGGCGAGCGTCCAGTCCGGCCGCTTGTACCTCTTCACCTCGTTGTAGAGGGGCGCCACCTTCTTCAGGTCGGCGAGCTTCGCCGCCAGCGCCTGCTTGAGCTTGCGGGCATTGCTGGTCGCGGGGAGCTTGATGCGGTCGTAGCGCTCGAAGGCGTTCTCGGCCAGCCGGAACTGCGCCTCGGCGGCGGCGGCCGCCGCCGAAGGGTTGGCCTCCGGGCGGATGCCGCGCCGGTTGAACTCGGCCACCGCCGCGCCGTAGGCCTGCAGCGCGGACTTCTCGCTCCCGAGCTCGTCGTAGGCGAGCCCCATTCGCAGGTGCGCCTGCACGAGCAGGTCCGCCTCCTTGCTGCGGGAGAAGCGCCGGATGAACTCCTGCAGCGCGTGGATCTCCTTCGCCCACTCCTTCTGCTTCCCGTACACGAGCGCCGCGTGGAACTGGGTGCGGGCCGCGTCCTCGGCGTCGGGGTAGAGCTGGGAGTAGCGGGCGAAGCCGGTGGCGGCGGCGTCGTAGCGCTGCAGGTTCTCCTGCGAGCGGGCGGCGTTGTAGATGGCGTCCTTGCGGTGCTTCGACTTCGGGTACTTCTCGACGAGCAGCGCGTAGCGCTGCACCGCCTTCTCGAAGTCGTAGGTGTTTTCGGCGTTGTAGGCCACCCGGAAGAGCGCGTCGTCGGCGAACTCCGAGGTGGGGTAGTCGGCGTAGAGCCGCTCGTAGAGCCGCAGCGCGCTCTCGTAGCGGCGGGCGCTCTCGTAGCAGGAAGCGGCGTTGTAGAGGGCCTTGTCGGCGAACTCGTGCTTCGGCTCCTCGGCCACCAGCGCCACGAACAGCGCCGCCGCCTGCTCGTAGGCGTGCTGCTCCATGAGCTGCTGGGCCCGGTTGAAGCGGCCGCCGAGCTTGAACTTCTGCAGCGAGGTGGCGAGGGTCTTGTTCCCCGCGAGCTCCTTCTTCTGCAGCTCCGCCGCCGCCCGCTCCACCGCGGCCCAGTCCTTCACCGCCAGGTAGCTCTCGATGATCAGGTTCGCCGCGTACTGCGCCATGGGCGAGTCGGGCCAGCGGGCCACCACGTCCTGGAAGCGGCAGCGCGCCTCGGCGAACTGGTTGTGGGTGTAGAAGACCTCGCCCGCCTTGTAGGCGATGGTCGGGGCCCGCGGGCTCGAACCCTCGTTCTCGCTGAAGACGTCGGAGTCGCGGACCAGGCTCTCCTGCACCGGGTCGAGCGGCACGGGCTGGGGCGGGGCCGAGTCCTTGCGGTCGGCGGAGAGCAGCACCGGCAGCGGCTGGAGCTGGCCGGTGCGCTCGCGCCTCGTCACCTCCCCCTCCCAGGAGATGACCGCCGAGAGCGCGGCCTCGGCCTGGTGCTTGTCGTCGGCCGGGTCGTCGCGCACGTCGGCGTAGGTCCGGGCGGCGGCCTCGAACTCGAGCGAGTTGTAGAGGGCGTCGGCGTAGTTGAAGGCCAGCTCGTAGGCGTCCTTGGCGTGGGGGAAGCGCTTCAGGTACTGGGCGTAGGCGTGCGCCGCGGCCCGGTACTCCTCCACCGCGGCGGGCAGCCTCCCCTGCTGCTTCAGCCCCTGCGCCTGCACGTGGTGGAAGCTCGCCGACCGCACCAGGTTGCGCATCACCATGTCGCGGGTCTCGCGGGTGAGGTCCGGCTCGCCCTGGTTGGCGGCGAACCACTTCCCGCCCTCGCCGTAGGCGGCGACGAGCACCTCCCGCTCCTTCGCCTCCATGTCGAAGCGCCGGTCGCGCTGCCAGGCGGTGACGATCTTCGCCTGGATGCGGGGCGCCTCCGGGGAGAGCGGGCTGGCGGCGAGGAAGAGCTGGTAGGCGGCGACCGCCTGCGAGTAGAGGGTCTCGTCGAAGAGGATGTCGCCGAGCCGCTGGTAGATGGCGGCCTCGTAGGGGCGCCCGCCCAGCGCGAGGAAGTGCTGGTGCGCCTTCTCCACCCCGTCGCCCTTCATCCCGGCGAAGCTGATGGCCATGTACTGGATGCCCTCGGGCCAGACGTCCCCGGCGGGCGGCTTGCCGGTCTTGGCGGACTCGGCCACGTAGGCGTCGAGGAGCTTCGTGAAGGCGTCGACCGCCTGCTCGTACTCGTCGAGCCGGTAGTAGGTCCAGCCGAGCTTGTAGAGCGCGCGCGTGAAGAGGGGGTGGGCCGGGTAGGCCTGCATCCGGGAGTAGGCGTCGGCGGCCCGGGTGAGCGACCCGGGCCGGAGGTCGTCGAACCAGAAGTCGCCGATGCGCACCCAGGCCTCGGGAACGAAGCTGCTCTTCGGGTGGCGCTGGATGAGCAACGCGTAGGAGCGGATCGACTCGTCCTGCTGACCCATCTCTCCCAGGCTGTAGGCGAGGAGGTACTGGGTGGCGTCGCTGAGCGGGTAGTTGGGGAAGTCGGCGAGGATCTTCCGGTAGAGCGCCACCGACTTCGAGTAGTCGTGCTGCGGCTCCTCGGGCGGCGCTCCCCCGGTGGCCATGGCAGCGCGAGCCTCGTCCCGCCACTTCGCGAGCGCCGCGTCGAACTCGTCGGTCGACTTCTCGTAGTAGAGCTCCGCCAGGCGGAACATGGCGTCCGGGGTGTAGCTCGCCTCGTCGGGGTAGCGGACCAGGAACTCCTCGAACTGCCGGATGGCGTCGAGCCGCTCCTTGCGGTCCACCTCCTCCATGGCGGCGATGGGCTTCTCGTAGCTGTCGGAGACGAAGCGCCTGCGCTCCTCGTACTTCTTCCGGATGAGCGCCTGGATCTCCTCGCGGTACTCCTTGGCGATCTCCTCGAAGCGCGCCACCTCCTCGGTGAGCGCCTCCACCGCCTGGTTGGTCACCGTCCCCGCCGGGCGCGCCACCGGCGCCGGCTTCGGCAGGTCGCCCCGGTCCATGCAGGAGACGAAGCCCGAGGTGCGGGTCGCCGCCAGCGGCAGCGCTGGCAGCGCCAGGGCCAGGGCGGCGAGGGCGGCGCGAGCGGCCACTACTGCCCCTCCTCCAGCACGCTCTTGTAGTCCGCTTCCATGGCGGCGAGGTCGGCCGCCTTCTGGCTGGCGAGCTCCTGGATCTTCTCGGTCCGGTCCCGCTTGCGCTGCCAGGCCACGTCCACCATCCCCACGTCGGCCTTGAGCACGAGGTCGTAGAACTGCCGCCGGACCTGCTTGAAGGACTCGAGCGCCATCTCGCCCACCAGGTCCTTCGTCTGCCGCTGCGCCGCGGCCAGCTCGGCGCTCGCCTCCTCGAGCCGCTGTCGCTCGGCGGCCACCTGGGCGCGGATGGCGGTGGCGTCGTTGCGCGCCTGCCCCCGGAGATCGGACTGGAGCCGGCCGGCGCGCGCCATGAGCTCGGGGAGCTGGGCGCGCAGCGACTCGAGCTGCTCCATCCGGGCGCGCTCCGGCCCGCCCAGCCTCCCGCGCCAGGGGGCGAGCTCGTCCGACTCGGCGGTGATGGCGGCGCGGTAGGCCTCCCGCAGGCCGGCCTCCGAGGTCGCGCCCTCGACCCCCGCCACCGCGTCGGCGGCGCGGTCGATCTCCTGCTCGAGCGCGGTGAGGTCGCGGGTGTGGCCGGCCACCGCGCCCTCCTGCTTCTTGAGATCCTCGTACAGGTCGGCGCGCGCCCGGGCCGTCCCCTCCGACGGGTGGTTCTCGAGCCACTCGCGCGTCCCCGCCAGCGCCGCGCTCGACGCCTCCACCACGTAGCCGAGCTGGAAGGCCTGGCGCTTGAGCGCGGCGAAGCGGGCGCGGAGCGTCTCCTGGCGCTGCTTCACCTCCATGGGGGTGCGCGGCAGTCCCTTCACCTTGGCCTCGAGCGCCACGCGCTCCCCCCGGGCGCGCGCGAGCGGCGCCGGGGGCTTGGGGGCGAGCTGCGGCTCGAGCAGCCGCTCCTCCTCGTCGAGGATGCGCCCCTCGAGCCAGAGGGCGCCGTTCTCCACCGCCTCGGCCCTCCCGTAGCCCTCCTTCACCGCGCCGAAGGCGTCGAGGCCGTCGTTGCGCAGCAGCACCGCGTCGAGCCGGTCCGCCAGCTGCCGGCCCTCGACGAGGTCGCGGCGGCTCGCGTCCACCTCGCCCACCACCGCGAGCGCGCGCGCCACGTCCCGCTGGGTCGAGGCCCAGCGCACCGCCACCGGGGGGAGGACCGAGGTCACGTCGAACGACTTGTCCTGCCGGCCCAGCACCTCGTTGAAGTAGCGCACCGGATCCTCGTGCATGGCGAGGATGGAGTCGATCTCGTCGCGCACCGGGGCGTACTGCGTCACCACCTTGTTGTAGGTGTCGACCGCCTCGTCGTAGCGGCCGAGCTTGAGGTAGAGCTGCCCCTGCAGGATGGCGGCCTCGGGCGCGAGCCGCGATTCGGGGTAGAGGTCGGTGACGAGCCCGACGGTGCGGAGCGCCTGCTCGTACTTCTTCGCCTTCACCCAGGTCCAGGCCATCTCGTAGAGCGTCTCGGCGAAGCGCGGGGAGGCGCGTTCCACCTCCTGGTAGGCGTCGACGGCCGCTTGGTAGTGCCCCTGCTCCGCCTCCGCCCGCCCCAGCGCCATGGCGCAGATCTCGCGGACCTCGCGCTGCCGCGAGTCCACCGCCGGCATCCCCAGGCAAGCCTTGAAGCGCTCGGTCGCCTGCTCGACGTTGCCGTTCTCGGCGTAGAGCACCCCCTGCCAGTAGGCGGCCTGGAGATGGAAGGGAGCGGTGACGGCGCCGAACGCCTCGAGCGCCTGGACGCGGCGATCGCCGGGGCGGAGGTCGCGCCGGGTGGCGATGGCCTTGGCGGAGAGGTAGGCGAGCTCCGGCGGTTCCTTGTCGGGGAAGGCGCGGCGCCCCTCGTCGAGGAGCATGTCCACGCCCTGCGGGTCGCGGGTGCGCACCGCGATGTCGAGCGCCCGGAGCAGCGCCTCGCGCCGGTGCGGGGCCTCGGGGATGGCGAGCAGCTGGTGGAAATAGTTCCGGGCGGTCCGGTAGTCGCCCTCCCGGTAGAGCGACTCGCCCAGGTAGTAGAGGGCGTTCGGGTAGTCGGTGGAGCTGCGGAAGTCCGGGACGTCGATGGCGTCGTAGAGGAGCACGATCGCCGGCCGCCATTCCTCGAGGAGGAAGTGGATCTCGGCCTGGTTGAACTTCTTGTGCGCCCGCACCGCCTCGCCCTCGTCCGGGCGGAAGTACTCGCGCTCGACGAAGCGCAGCTGCCCTTCCAGATCCTGGTACTGGCGCGAGAGGTCGGCCGCCGCGGGCGCGTCCGCCCCGGCCGCCGGGCGCGACAGCGCGGCGGCGAGGACGGCCGCCCAGGCGAGGCCCGGTCTCACCGGTCGCCCCCGGCGGGCGCGGCCGCCGGGCGACCCTGGCCGCGCTCGTCGGACTTCACGTCGACGTCGTACCGAATGGCGGGCCGGTTCTGGAGCTCGGCGGTGATCCCGCCCTTCTCGAATCCGACGACCTTCACGCTCGTCACCTTCCCGGGCTCGGCGTTGAAGGTGTAGGAGGACTGGACCTTGAAGCGGTAGCCGTCGAGGTAGCTGAAGACCCCGTAGCCGTGACCGCGGTAGAGCAGCTTCACCGTCACCTGGTGGTTTCCGGGCACCACCCGGCCGTTGAAGACCTCGAACTCCTCGCGCTTGTCGAGGTCTCCCTCCTTGTCGACCTTGGTGTAGACGGGCGCGCCGTCGATGGTGTAGGTGGCCGACTCCAGCACGAACTGCGGACCCATCTCGTTGCGGTGGTAGACGACCGCCTTCGCACCGGTGGTGACGTCGCCGCCGATCACCATCTCCTGCAGGTTCATGAGGCGCGCCTTGGTGCGGAAGATCTTCTCCTTCAGCTCGTTGACCCTCTCCTCCAGGGTCTTCACCTTCAGGTCGGCGAGGTCGTCGGCGGACTGGGGAGCGGTCGCGGCGAGCCGGGCGGGAGCGGCGGCCGCCGCGCCTCCTCCGGCCGGGGGCGGCGCCTTCGCCTCCGGCGGGGGTGCCGGCGGGGTCGCGACCGCTGCCGGAGCGGCGGCGGCGGGCGGCGCGGGCGCATCCACCGACGGTGCGGCGGCGGGCGCGGGCGGAGTCGCCTCCGCCGCGGGCGCGGCGTCCGGCGCAGGTGCCGCGCCCTGCGGGAGCGCGACGGCAGGCCCGAGCGCCCACAAGAGGAAGAGCAGCGAATGGGAGCGTGCCACGATCACCCTCGCTTCCGGGAATTCGCCCCGAGATCCAACGACTCAGTTCTTATAGCACCCGTTCCCGAGGGACCGCATGGACCGGAGGGATGCCCGGCCCGCGGACCCCGGCGAGTGCCCTAGCCCCCCCGCTTCAGCTCCGTCAGCACGAGCTTGGCGACGGCCTTCAATGTGTCGAAGACGCCTACACCCGTCGGGGCAACCGCCTGGTACTCGGGCACGGTGCGGGGGTTGATGAGCCGGTGCAACTCCTCGACGGTGGCGATGTTGGGAAGGTCGCGCTTGTTGTACTGCACCACGTACGGGATGCGGTTCAGGTCGTAGCCCTGCTCCGCCAGGTTCACGCGCAGGTTCTCGACCGACTCCAGGTTCGCCTCCATGCGCTCGATCTGGCTGTCGGCGACGAACACCACCCCGTCGACGCCCTTGAGGATGAGCTTGCGGGAGGCGTCATAGAAGACCTGGCCGGGCACGGTGTAGAGGTGGAAGCGCGTCTTGAACCCGCGGATCTCGCCGAGGGACAGCGGCAAGAAGTCGAAGAAGAGCGTGCGCTCCGTCTCGGTGGCGAGGCTGATCATCTTGCCCTTCGCCTCGGGAGCCGTCTTCGCGTAGACGTACTGCAGGTTCGTCGTCTTCCCGCACAGGCCGGGACCGTAGTAGACGATCTTGCAGTTGATCTCGCGCGAGCTGTAGTTGATGAAGCTCATGTCCTAGCCGCTGAAGAGGTTGTCGATGTCGTCGTCGGTGATCTCGGCGAACGGGCTCTGGGCTCCCGGCATGGCCTGCTTCTTGGCGAGGTGATCGAAGATCCGACTCAGCTCCTCCCCCGCCTTCTTCACGCGAAGTCGAACGAGACCGAGCGAGCTCTTCGCGTCGAAGATGACGACGAGCACCACCCGGCCGGCGACGATGCTCATGTGGAGCGACTCGCGCTCCCCCTCGTGGAACTGGTTGGGGAATTCCTTCTCGCCGATGAGCTTCGCCAGTCCGCCCATGGCCGCCACGTTCCCGGCGGTCAGCGAGGCGAGGGAGGTGGTGTCGAGGTTCTGGGACTGGCCGCTGGCGGCGATGAGCTGGCCGTTCTTGTCGACGAGGAAGACGACCTTGGCGTTGGCGTCGCGCGTGAGCCGGTCGCAGATCCCGGAGATCTGCCGGAACTCCTCCTCGTACATCACCAGGCCGGGGTTCATGGGCTCTCCGCCGAAGGACCGCCACGCGGAATACCAGGGAACCGCCCCTCGATCAATCCCGCGCCCGGCAAGACTGTAGCGCGGGATCCGCCGTCGGGATAGCAATCGCCCGCATGGCGATATCGCCCTCGGTGACACTCGCGGCCGGCCGGACGAGCGGGCACCGACCGCATCAGAGCTCTCGCCGTCCGGCGAGCGCACGTGCCAGGGTCACCTGATCGGCGTACTCGAGGTCGCCGCCCATGGGCACGCCCTGGGCGATCCGGGTGACGCGCACCCCGAGCGGCTTGAGCAGCTTGGCGAGGTAGAGGGCGGTGGCCTCGCCCTCCACGTCCGGGTTGGTGGCGATCACCACCTCGTCGGCGGGCTCGCGCTCCAGCCGCAGGACGAGCTCGCGGATCTTGAGATCCGAGGGGCCGACCCCGTCGAGCGGAGAAAGCGCGCCGTGGAGCACGTGATAGCGGCCGCGGAACTCGCGGCTGCGCTCGATGGCCACGAGGTCGGGCACCCCCTCCACCACGCACAGCGTCCGCGCGTCGCGCCGCTCGTCGGCGCAGATGGAGCAGGGGTCGCGATCGGTGAGCGTCTGGCAAACGGAGCAGCACCGCACGTCCCGCACCACGCCCACCACCGCAGCGGCCAGGGCCTCGGCGTACTCCGGGCCGGCCTCGAGGACGTGGAAGGCGAGCCGCTGTGCGGTCTTCTCCCCGATCCCGGGGAGGCGGGCGAGCTCCTTCACCAACCGTGCGATGGGATCGGCGACGGCCATCCGCCTAGAGCCCCCACCCCGGCATCTTCACCCCCCCGGCCGCCTTCTCCAGGGTATCGTCGGCGATCACCCGGGCCTTCTCCACCGCCGCGTTCACCGCGGCCGCCACCAGGTCCTCGAGCATGGCCTTGTCGCCCGCCTCGAGCGCCTTGGGGTCGAGGGCGATGCGGCGGACCTGGTAGCGGCAGTTCATGTGCACCTGCACCAGCCCGCCGCCGGCCTCGGCGTCCACCTCGACCTCGGCGAGCTTCTCCTTCGCCTCCGCCATCGCCTTCTCGATCTTCTTCGCCTGCCGCATGAGAAACTGGATGTCCATCGCGCCTCCGATGCTCCCTCTCTACACCTCGTCGATGTCCTCGATCTCCGCTCCCAGCACCCGCGCCGCCTCCTGGATCTTGGGATGGGCCTGGGCCGCCTCGCGCAGGCGGGCCGATCTCGCCTCGCGCTCCGCCCGCTCCACGGCGGCGATGGGAGCCCCGGCCTCCGCCTGCGGGACCTGGCCCACCTCCACCGCCAGGCGAACGGGCCTGCCGAAGAACGCGGAGAAAGCGCGCTCCACGTCGGCGCGCCGCCGCTCCACCAGGGCGGGATAGCCCGACCCGGGCGCGAAGCGCACCCTCACCTCCGCCGCGCCCAGCGACAGGAGGGCCGCCTGCTTCAGGGCGGGGGCGAGCGCCGGGCACTCCCGGGCCAGATCGTCGACGGCGGCCCGCCAGCGCTCCGCCTCGGGCGCGTCCTCTCCCGCCCGCGCCGGGGCGGCGGCCGGCACGTCTCCGCCCTCCCCCGGGGCCCCCGGGGTGGCCGTCCCGCCGGCGCACCCCGGAGTCCCGAAGGAGGCGAGCGGGCGATCGGCGGGGCGGGCCGCCGGCGCCGCGGCGGTGGCCGGGGGAGCGGGAGGTGCGGCCGGCAGCGGCCCGCCGGCGAGCGCCTCGACGCGGGCGACGAGGGCGGCCACGTCGGAGCCGGGGGCGAGGAGGGCTCCCTTGAGGAGGGCCACCTCGAGGGCGTAGCGGGGCTGCTCGGAGAGCTTCACCTCGGTCACCGCCCGCTGGGCGAGGTCGAAGAGCCGGCCGAGCTGCACCGCGTCGGCGGCCTGCGCCTGCGCCGCCACCTCGCGTCGCTCGGCCTCGGGCAGGTCGAGCGGTACGCCCGGGGCGAGCTTCGCGACGGTGACGTCGCGCAGCCAGCGCACCAGCTCCTCCGCCACGCGCTTCATCTCCAGGCCGCGGTCGAAGAGCGACTGCACCTCGGCGAGCAGGGCAGCGCCGTCCCGGGCGAGGAGGGCGCGCGCGATGCGCGAGACGGCGGCCGGGTCGACGGCGCCCAGGGCCTCTGCCACCGCCGCGTCCCCGGGGGCGTCCCCGCAGGAGGCGCGCACCCGGTCGAGGAGCGAGAGCGCGTCGCGCATCCCGCCCTCCGCCGACCGGGCGATGAGGGCGAGCGAGGCGTCCGACAGCTTCATGCTCTCCGCCTCGGCCACCTTGCGCAGCTGGTCCGCGATCTGCTTCAGGTCGAGGCGGCGGAAGTCGAAGCGCTGGCACCGCGAGACGATGGTCTCGGGCACCTTGTGGACGTCGGTGGTGGCGAGCACGAAGAGGACGTGTTCGGGGGGCTCCTCCAGGGTCTTGAGGAGCGCGTTGAAGGCCCCGGTGGAGAGCATGTGGACCTCGTCCACCACGAACACCTTGTAGCGGTCGCGCGCTGGGCGGTACTTCACCGCGTCCACGATGTCCCGGACGTTGTCGACGCCGTTGTTGGAGGCGGCGTCGATCTCGACCACGTCCACCGCCCGCCCCTCGGCGATCTCCACGCAGGGCGTGCAGCGCCCGCAGGGCTCGGCGGTCGGGCCGCTCTCGCAGTTCACCGCCTTGGCCACCAGCCGCGCCGCGGTGGTCTTGCCGACCCCGCGCGGCCCGGTGAAGAGGAAGGCGTGCGCGAGCTGCCCGCGCGAGAGCGCGTTCGAGAGCGTCCGCACCACGTGCTCCTGCCCCGACACCTCCGCGAAGGTCTGGGGGCGGTACTTCCGGGCGAGGACCAGGTAGCCCATGGCGCACCTCAGGAAAGACGAAGCCGGCCCACAATCCCCGGGCGCACGGAGGACTTCCTACCGTTGCTCCCTTCCGGGCCTGGCGGGGTTCGGTCGCCCCCACGTCGCCCGAGGATTCTGGACCGGCTTCTTAGATCGACTGGCGGAGAGGGTGGGATTTGAACCCACGGTCCACCTTTTGGGCGGACACACGATTTCCAGTCGTGCACCTTCGGCCGCTCGGTCACCTCTCCATGAACGATATCAGCATCTTGCATCTACACGTCGTCGCTCGCGCTCGACCTGCTGCGCCGCCGTTTCGCCTCCGCCCGGGAGGTCATGCTTCGAGGCACCGGAGCGGCCGTGTGAAGGGGTGGACTCGCGCGACAAGGGAACGTTCTACATCCGGCGGCGCCGCGGCGGCAAGAGAGTTCCCCGCCACGGCGGCCGCGGCGAACTCCCGCCGCCTCGCGGGCGGCGCGCGGCTCCGCGGGCGGCCGGTGCCGGGCCCATCCCAAGCGGGCATTCCGCCGCCCCCGTCCGCGAGTTGCGCGGGCCGCTCCCCTTCTTTAACCGCTCCCCTCTCGGCGGGTGATCAGACCGAGCGCCACGACGCCAGCCCGGGGCGTGCCTCGGAGGTCGGCGTCGGGAGCAGATGTCCGGGCTCGAGACATTCCGCGGCGGTTCGGCGAAAGGGCGTCGAGGCGGCGCCCTCGCCCCGCCCGACACCCGGAGAGTCCCTTCGAGGCCCGCGGCGCCGCGCGACGGCGGCGGGGGCCGGGAGTACCCACCGTGACATCGCCCGTCCGTCCTCCCCTCCGCCCCGGCAGTGCCGAGCCCGGCCGCGGCAGGCCCGGCGGCGCGCGCGCGCGCGCCCTCTGCGCCCTCCTCGCCGCGGGCCTCTGCGCGCCCGGGAGAGCCGGGGCGGCGGACGCGACGCCCTCCCTGCCGAAGCTCCAGGGGGGCACGCTCTCCCTCGACCAGGCGACCCGCACCACCTGGCAGAACCAGCCGCAGATCGTCCAGGCGCGGGCCAACACGCAGGCGGCGGAGGCGCGCGCCGACGAGGCCCGGGCGCCCCTCCTCCCCCAGGTGACCGGCGTGAGCTACACCTACGAGCGCACCACCTCCAACTTCACGCCGCACCCGGGCTACACGCCGACCCTCGCCCTCCCGCCCCTCTACAGCTGGCAGACCTACAACTACTACAACTTCAACGGGACGGTCTCCCAGCTGGTCTGGGACTTCGGCGCCACCCTCGACGCCTGGCGCTCCGCCAAGGTGAAGGCCCTGAGCCAGCGCGACACCGAGCGCTATACGGAGCTCCAGGTTCTCCTCGGGGTGCGCACCGCCTACTTCACCGCCCGCGCCAGCAAGGACCTGGTGGCGGTGGCCCGGGAGACGCTCGCCAACCAGGAGGCCCACCTGCGCCAGACCGAGGGATTCGTGGAGGTGGGCACCCAGCCGGAGATCGCGCTCGCCCAGTCGCGCTACAACGTGGCCAACGCCCGCGTCCAGCTCATCACCGCGGAGAACAACTACGTCACCGCCAAGGCGCAGCTCAACCAGGCGATGGGGGTCGAGGGCCCCACCGACTACGACGTCGCCACCGAGACCTTCGCGGCGGTGTCCGGAGAGGACGACTCCAACCAGACGCTCCTCGCGCAGGCGCTCGCCCACCGCCCGGACTTCAAGTCCGACGAGGAGCAGATCGACGCCCAGCGACTCACCGTCAGCTCGGTGAAGGGCACCTACTGGCCGAGCATCGGGGTGCAGTTCAACTGGGTGAACGCCGGCATCGACCCGTTCCACACCGTCTGGAACTGGAACGTCCAGGCCACCCTCAACTGGAACATCTACCAGGGCGGTCTCACCGTGGCGCAGCAGCAGGAGCAGGAGGCGAACCTCACCTCCCTCGTCGCCCAGACCGATCAGCTGCGCCAGCAGGTCCGCCTCGACGTCGAGCAGGCCCGGCTGGCGGTGCTGGCGGCGAAGGCGAGCCTGTCCGCGGCCGCGGACGCGCTCACCAACGCCAAGGACCTGCTCCGCCTGGCGGAGGGGCGCTACGAGGTGGGCATCGGCAGCATCATCGAGCTCAGCGACGCTCAGGTGGCGGAGACGTCCGCCGCCGCCCAGCGGGTCCAAGCCGACTACAACCTCGCCTCGGCCCGCGCCCAGCTCCTGCGCGCGCTCGGCGATCTCGGTCCCTTCGCGGCGCTCGACGGCTCTCGCTAGCCCAACTTTCGCAGTTCGAGGGTCCGATCGGCCTTGTGTCGGGGACTTAGGTCCGAAAGTTGGCACTACATTTCGGCCCTCATAGCCGGGGCGCGCAGGCGCTCCGGTATCCGTAGTCCGAGCCGGTCCAAGAGGGCGGCCTGAGCCTTGTCGGGCCGGACGACGCAACGGATCCGCAGCTCGCGAGCGGTGTCTTCGGCGAGGGGGAGCACGACGTCGGTGCTCTCTCCCGCAGAAGCTGCTTGGCCTTGGCTCGTCCCTGGGCGTCGAGCTCGCCCAGGTTCGCTATCGTCTCCTGGACGACCTTCCGACCGCGCCGGACAGACCGTACCAGACGCCAGTACGTGTGCGTCTTGCCGTCCTTGCGGAGTGTCGAGTGCCGCAGATACACGCGCCAAGCCTCCGGCACCCGGTATCGCCCACCGCTTCACTCTCCGCAATGGGGTAGGTTGGGCACTACACGCGACTCTTCGCGCGACCGGTCTGTTGCCACGCCAGCTTGCGTCGCCAAGCGCGGCCCCATCGCCTGAACTTGGTTCCAAACTGCGGAATTTGGGCTAGGCCGGGGCCGGCACCCGGGACCCTAGGCGGCGAAGCGGTGCACCGCCTCGAGCACGTCCTCGATGGGGAAGGGCTTGGGGATGAAGGCCTCGACGTCGAGGTCGTTCGCGTAGGCGGAGATCACCACCACCGGGACCCCGGCGATGGAGGGCTCCCGCGCCTGCTCCGCCCGGAACCGCCAGCCGCTCATCACCGGCATCATCAGGTCGAGCAGGATGAGGTTGGGGTGGTGGAGCCTCGCCTTCAGGAGCGCCTGCTCGCCGTTCTCGGCGGAGGACACCTGGTAGCCCTCGCCCTCCAGCAGCTCGACGAGGAGCTCGCGGATGTCCCGATCGTCATCGACCACCAGGACCCGCTTGGCGGCCGCCGTGATCGGCTCGGGCCACGGGCTCTGCGATTGCGTGTCCATGGCGCGACCGCAGATAACGCCGACCGCCCCGCGCGCCCACTCTCCTTCTGGGCCCCAGGAAACTCCCTACACCGCCGGGCCGGCGTTATATCGCCCGCCGGGCCGGGGACCCGGCCCGGAGCGGAGCGTCGATGCGTCTCGAGGACCTCGGACTGATCGGGAACTGCCAGTTCGCGGCGCTCGTCGGCCGCGACGGCTCGGTGGTGTGGTGCTGCCTCCCTCGCCTCGACTCCGAGCCGGTCTTCGGGGCCCTCCTCGACGAGGCCCACGGGGGACGGTTCCGGGTGGGGCCGGCGTCGGGCGCGGTGGGCACGCAGCGCTACCTGCCCAACACCAACGTCCTCGAGACCCTCTTCGAGGACGCCGAAGGTGCCTTCCGGGTGCTCGACTTCGCCCCCCGCTTCGAGCAGTACCACCGCACGTTCCACCCCTCGCAGCTCGTGCGCGTCGTCGAGCCGGTCCGGGGCATGCCGCGCATCCGCGTCACCTGCGAGCCGCGAGTGGGGTGGAGCCGCGCGGAGCCGGTGGTGCTCACCGGCTCCAACCACGTCCGCTTCGAGGGCTTTCCCTCCGAGCTGCGCCTCACCACCGACGTCCCCGTCTCCTATCTGGGCGGCCAGCCCTTCGCCCTCGCGCGCCGGCGCCATCTCGTCCTCAGCTGGGGCGAACCGCCCGAGGAGGCCCTCGACGCCGTCTGCGACCGTTTCCTCAGCGAGACCAAGCGCCACTGGCGGCTGTGGGTGAAGCGCTGCGCCATCCCGCCCATGTACCAGGGGCCGGTCATCCGCTCCGCCCTCACCCTCAAGCTGCACTGCTTCGAGGACACCGGGGCGATCGTGGCCGCCACCACCACCTCGCTGCCCGAGTCGCCCTCGGGCGGCCGCACCTGGGACTACCGCTACTGCTGGCTGCGGGACGCCTCCTACGTGCTCGCCGCCCTCCGCTGGCTCGGGCAGTTCGAGGAGTGCGAGCACTTCCTCAACTTCCTCTTCGACGTGACGAGCGGGAGCCCCGGGCTCGACCTCGCCCCCATCTACCGCATCGACGGGCGCTCCGACCTGGACGAGCGAGTGCTTCCGGACTGGCCGGGATTCCGGGGGCTCGGCCCGGTGCGGGTCGGCAACGGAGCCGCGCGCCAGCACCAGCACGACATCTTCGGCGAGGCGGCGCTCGCCCTCGCTCCCATCTTCCTCGATGCCCGCTTCGCGGAGGAGCAGACGGAGGAGACCCTGGAGCTCCTCGAGCGGCTGGCGATGAAGGCGGTGTCGGTGGCGGGCTCCCCGGACTTCGGCATCTGGGAGGCGCGCACCGCCCCCACGGTTCAGACCTTCTCGAGCCTCATGAGCTGGGCCGCCGCCGACCGGGTGTCGAGCGTGCTCGAGCGGGCGCGGCCCGTCCGCTCCCGCGAGCTCCGGTCGGCGGCCACCCGCATCCACGCGGAGATCCTGGAGCGCGCCTGGAGCGTCGAGCGGGGGAGCTTCGTCGCCGCTTACGGCGGGTCGGAGCTCGACGCGGCCCTGCTGCAGATGTGCCCGCTCCGCTTCCTCCCCCCCGACGACGGGAGGCTCTCGGCCACGGTCGCCGCCGTCGTCGGAGACCTCTGCTGCGACGGCTGGCTCCGGCGCTACCGGACCGACGACGGCCTCGGCAAGCCCCAGGTGGCCTTCGTGCTCTGCACCTTCTGGTGGGTGGAGGCGCTCGCGACCCTGGGGCGCAGCGAAGAGGCGCGCACCGTCCTCGAGCGCGCCCTCGGTGCGCTCTCGCCGCTCGGCCTGCTCTCCGAGGACTTCGACCCGGGGGAGGGGCTCTGGGGTAACTACCCGCAGGCCTACTCGCACGTCGGTCTCATCAACGCGGCCTTTCAGGCCTCGCCGCCCTGGGGACGCTTCCCCTGAGCCCCCCCCCCAACGAGCGGGCCCCTGCCAGCGGGCAGGAACCGGGGAAGCGCGGGTCGTCATCCGTTTTTCTCTCCGCGGCCCTGACCGGGACGCGCTGACTGGCCACTCCGCCCCGCGCCCCCTCCTCGCGCCGGAAGGCCCCTTTCGACGGAGCCCAAGGTCCCGGTTGCCGGGCCCGGGCGAGCTTCACAGGAAGAGACGGTCGGGTGCCCCGACGCGCGCGAGACCGCCGCAGGGGCCGCCAGCGCCGCCGCGGAAGCAAGGCGCGGGGCGAAGGTTCCCGTCTCTTTGCCGAGAGGTGACCGATGCGCTCCACGCTCCGCCTCGTCCTCTCCCTCTGCGCCATCCTCGCCCTCGCCGCCTGGGGCTCGGCGGAGCTCTCGCGGCGATCCGAGCGCACCTGGGCGGAGCGGGACCTCGACACCCGCGCCCGCCTCGTCCTCGCCGCCGTCCACCCGAGCGTCGTGGCCGGTCTCGGGCGCGACGACCGCCACGGCATCCAGGTCCTCCTCGACGATCTCGTCCACGGGGACCGCCTGGCTGCAGCCGCCGTGTGCGGAGAGGGCGGCCGGCTCGTGGCCGCCACCGCGGGGTTCCCGGAGGCGCTCGGCTGCCGCCGCTTCCTCGACGGGGCCGCGCGCAGCGAGGACCTCGCCGGGTTGGGCGCAGGCGAGCAGCGCATGACGGCGCTCCCGGTGAGCGACGGGAACCGGGTGCTCGGCTCCCTGGTGCTCCTCCAGGACCTCTCCTTCCTGGAGGGCCGGGCCGCGGTCACATCCCGCTTCACCTTCCTCCTCTTCGCGCTGGCGGGACTCGCCGCCGTGGCGGTCGCGGTGCTCGCGGCGCGCCTGTCGCGGTCGTCCTTCAGCGAGGAGCTGCGGCGCCTCCTGCCGCTCGTGGTCCTCCGCCCCGGCCACCGCCCCGAGCCCCCGCCTCCCCAGGGCCTCGAGCCGGTGATCGCCGACGTGCGGGACCTCATGGCGCGCCTCGCCGCCGAGGACTCCCAGGGAGCCGGGGCGCGCTGGTCCGCGGGGCGGCTGCGCCAGGTGCTGCGCGAGAACCTGCACGGGGAGAGCCTCGTCGTGGTCGCGAACCGGGAGCCCTACAGCCACGAGAAGAGCGAGATCGGCCCTCCGCGCACGGTGATGCCGGCGAGCGGCCTCGTCACCGCGCTCGAGCCGGTGATGCGCGCTTGCTCCGGGACGTGGATCGCCCACGGGAGCGGCAGCGCCGACCGCGAGACGGTGGATCGCAACGACCGCCTGCGCGTCCCGCCCGGCGAGGGGAGCTACACGCTGCGGCGCATCTGGCTGAGCCCGGAGGAGGTGCGGGGCTTCTACTACGGGTTCGCGAACGAAGGGCTCTGGCCCCTCTGCCACATCGCCCACGCGCGCCCCGAGTTCCGGGTGGGGGACTTCGAGCACTACCTGCGGGTGAACGGCCGATACGCCGACGTGGTCGTCGAGGAGGCGGGCGGGCAGGACCCCATCGTCCTCGTCCAGGACTACCACTTCGCCCCGCTCCCGCGGATGCTGCGGGAGCGTCTGCCGCGCGCCACCATCCTCACCTTCTGGCACATCCCCTGGCCGGGCGCGGAGCGGCTCGCCATCTGCCCCTGGGATCGGGCGCTCCTCGAGGGGCTGCTCGGCTCGTCCATCGTCGGGTTCCACACCCAGGAGCACTGCAACGCCTTCCTCGAGTCGGTCGACCGGACCCTGGAGGCGCGCATCGACCGCGAGCGCCAGTCGGTGGTGCTGGCCGGGCGGGAGACGCTGGTGCGCCCCTACCCCATCTCCATCGAGTGGCCGAGCCGCTGGGTGGAGCAGGCTCCCCCGGTGGGCGTGTGCCGCTCGGCGCTGCGCGCCGAGCTGGGGCTCCCCCCGGGCGCGCTCCTGGGAGTGGGGGTCGACCGGCTCGACTACACGAAGGGCATCGTGGAGAGGCTCCTGGCGGTGGAGCGCATGCTGGAGCGGTGGCCGGAGTGGCTCGGCAGGTTCTGGTTCGTCCAGATCGCCGCCCCCAGCCGCACCATGATCGAGCGCTACGGGGCCTTCGGCGAGGAGGTGGAGAAGGTCACCGCCCGCGTCAACGAGCGCTTCGCCGGCCACCGCCCCATCGTGCTGCTGCGCTCGCACCACCAGCCGTCGGCGGTGGTGCAGTTCTACCGGGCCGCCGACCTCTGCTACGTCTCGAGCCTGCACGACGGCATGAACCTGGTGGCAAAGGAGTTCGTGGCCGCGCGCGAGGATCTGCGCGGCGTCCTCGTCCTGTCGCGCTTCACCGGGGCCGCCCGGGAGCTCACCGAGGCGCTCATCGTGAACCCGTACGACCTGGAGGAGGCGAGCGCCGCCCTCGCCACCGCTCTCGCCATGCCCGAGGCGGAGCAGGAGGAGAGGATGCGCTCCCTCCAGGCGGTGGTGGCCGAGTTCAACGTCTATCGCTGGGCGGGCCGGATGCTGAACGACGCCACGCGCCTGCGGCAGCGCGACCGGCTCACCTCGCGGCTCGCCGGCGAGGACCGGCCGGGCGAGAGCCGGGCTTCCCCGGCCACGATCCACTGACCGCTCCGGCGCGGACGCCTCCCCCCTTGGAGGAAGGGGAGCGGAGAGCGAGGGATTCGAACCCCCGGTACCGTTACCGGTACACCTGATTTCGAGTCAGGCGCCTTCGACCAGCTCGGCCAGCTCTCCGCGGGCGGATCTACCCGATTTCCCAGGCGGCGCCAAGCATCAACGCGGCGCTACCGACGGGAGCGGAAGAACTCCTTGAGGAGCGCGCCGCACTCCTCCGCCTTGAGGCCGCGCTCGACCGCGAAGCGGTGGTTCAGCCGCGGGTCGCCGGAGAGGTCCATGAGCGATCCGACCGCTCCCGCCTTGGGGTCGCTCGCCCCGAACACCAGCCGATCGACGCGGGCGAGCACCATCGCTCCCGCGCACATGGCGCAGGGCTCGAGGGTCGCGACGAGCGACACCCCGGAGAGCCGCCAGCGACCGAGCGTGCGCGCCGCCTCCCGCAGGGCGAGGAGCTCGGCGTGCGCGGTGGGGTCGACGTCGCCCTCCCGCCGGTTCCACCCTCGCCCGACCACCTGGCCGTCGAGGAGCGCCAGGGCCCCCACCGGCACCTCCCCGGCTTCCCCGGCGCGCCTCGCGAGCGCGAGCGCCTCCTCCATGGCCTCGGCGTCGGTCACTTGCGGGCGGAGGCTGGCGACCGCCTCTCCGGGAGACGGAGCTCGGGGTGGTCGGCGCAGTCGAGGCCACAGGCGCGGCAGGTCTGGAGCGCGCACTTCGGGGTGATCTTCGCCCCCACCCCGCGCCGGAACTCGCGGGCGAGGAAGGCCTTCTCGAGCCCCTGGTCGAGGAAGTCCCAGGGCAGGCGCTCCTCCACGCCGACCTCGCGCGTCACGAAGTACTCGGGGTCGTGGCGCCAGCGCGAGAGCGCCCGTTGCAGGTTGCCCTGCGTCTCGCGCAGGGCGATCTCGAGCAGGTCGCCCACCCGCCGGTCGCCGCGCGAGAGCAGGGTCTGGAGATAGGCCTCGCGCGGGCTGAGGAAGTCGACGTCGACGCCCCGGGGCCTGAGCTCGCGCTCCAGCAGGCGCCGCTTCTGGGCGAGGCAGCGCTCCTCGTGCATGGGAGCCCACTGGAAGGGGGTCCAGGGCTTGGGCACGAAGGGGTTCACCGAGAGGGTGATGCGCCCCATCCGCCCGGTCGCCGACGCGCGCGGCCTCATCACCTCCTCGCGGATGCGGAGCGCGATCCGCGCCATGCCGAGGACGTCGTCCTCGGTCTCGGTCGGGAGGCCGCACATGAAGTAGAGCTTCACGTGCCGCATCCCCTGGGAGAGGGCGCTCTCGGCCGCCTCCACGATGCGGTCGTCGGGGAAGTCCTTGTTCACCACCCGGCGCATGCGCTCCGTCCCCGCCTCCGGCGCGATGGTGATGGACCGCTCCCCGCCGTCGGCGAGCCGCCGCGAGAGCTCCGGCGTGATGGCGTCCACCCGCAGCGAGGAGGGGCTGAAGGACCCTCCCTGCTCGCCGATGAAGCAGGTGAGCGGGTCGAGCCCGGTGTAGTCGCTCGTGTCCGGCCCCACGAGGCCGATGCGGAGCCCCTTCTCGATCCCGCGGCGGGCCTCGGCGCGGAGCGTCTCCAGCTCGACCTCCCGGTAGGGGCGCTGGACGAAGCCGGCGGCGCAGAAGCGGCAGCCCCACAGGCAGCCGCGCGCCACCTCGGTGAGGTAGAGGTCGCCGAACTGGGCGTCGGGCGAGTCGACGACGCGGCTCGTCGCCACCCGGGAGAGGTCGGGCACGTAGACCCGCTTCACCCGGTCCGGGGCCCCGTCGAGCGGGCGGAAGAGAGTCACCCACTCCCCTCCCCCGGCGCGGGTGTCCGCGTACTCCACCCGGTAGAGGGCGGGCGCGTAGCCGCCCGGGAGCCGCGAGAGCCGCCCGAGCACCTCCCGGCGCGGGGCGCCGGGCGCCAGCTCCCGGAGGGCGCCGAAGAAGGGGGGCAGGAGCTCCTCCCCCTCCCCCACCAGGAAGAGATCGAAGAAGGGCGCCAGCGGCTCGGGGTTGATCTGCACTGCGATGCCTCCGGCCACCACGAGCGGGAAGCCCTCGTCGCGGTCGGCGGAGCGGAGCGGCATCCCCGCCGCATCCAGGATCTCGAGCACGTGGACGTAGTCGTCCTCGAAGGAGAGCGAGAAGGCGACGACGTCGAAGTCGCGGAGCCTCTTCCCCGACTCGACCGTCCGGACCGCCCCGCCCTCCTCGGGAAGGAAAGCCCGCTCGCAGAGCACGTCCGCGCCGGCGTTGGCGAGGCGGTAGACGGCGTGGAGGCCCAGGTTGGCCATGCCGAGCCGGTAGGCGTTCGGGTACACGAGCGCCATCCGCAGGCGCCCCCCCGGCTCCTTGCGCACCGCGCCGGGCTCGAGGCGGGGACGCTCCATCGGGCCCATACCTATATGGAACGGGAGCGGGGTGCACGCGCCCCCGAACCCGCCGCGGGTGCGGGACCGAAGGCGATGCTAGAATCCCACGCTCCTCCAACCGTCCGGACGAAGATGAACCTCGCCCTTCCCATTCTGCTCGCCGTCCTCTCCCAGGAGCCCGCCTCCGCGGGCGCGCCCCCCGTCGACTGGACCCGGATCCCCGCGGCCGTCGGAGCCGAGGCCCTCACCGCGCAGCAGAAGGCGACGCTCGCCAAGGTGCTCCAGGAGGAGTTCTGCTACTGCGGGTGCCCGCACACGCTCGCGGGCTGCCTGACCGAGCACACCGCCTGCAAGCACGCCCCGCGCATGGCCGCTCTCGCCGCGCGGCTCGCCGGCCAGGGGCTCGGGGCGCCGGAGATCCACCGGCTCCTCACCGACTACTACGCCTCCTTCGATCGCGCCAAGCGCACCCGGCTGGACGTCGCCGACTTCGGCCCCGCGCTCGGGGACGCGAATGCGCCGGTCACCATCGTCGAGTTCTCGGACTTCGTCTGCCCCTTCTGCGCCCAGCTGCGCCCGAAGCTGGAGGACTTCGTCGAGAAGCACCCGGGGAAGGTGAAGCTCATCTACAAGCCCTTCCCGCTCGCCATGCACGCGCGGGCCGAGGAAGCCGCGGAGGCGGCGGAGTGGGCGAGGGACGCCGGGGTCCTCTGGTCCTTCTACGACGCGCTCTTCGAGAACAACAAGGCGCTCGACGACGCCAGCCTCGGCGGCCTGGCGGAGCGGTTCGGCAAGGACCCGGCCGACCTGAAGAAGGCGCTCGAGACCCAGAAGTACCGCAGCCGGGTCCTGGAGGCACAGGCCGAGGCGCGCCGGGGAGGGCTCCTCGGCACTCCCACCCTCTTCTTCAACGGCCGCCGGCACATCCTGCCCGACTTCTCGGACACCATCCTGGAGTTCGTGCTCGAGGACGAGGAGGAGTGGCTGAAGTCGAGCGGGTGGAGGGACTAGACCGGTGGATCGGCCCACCTTCGACATCGACGCCCACGGGAGGCTGGTCCCGCAGTCGGAGGAGGTGCGCCGCGCGCTCGCCGACCGGGCCGGCCACTTCGAGCTCGTCCCGTCCGCGCCTGCGCTGCTGCTGGCGCTCAGGACCCCCTCGGGGGGAGGCCAGTCTCCCCCCGCCCGGGCAGTGCTGGCCGGCGACCTCGCCTCCTTCCCGCTCGTGGACTTCGTGGGCTTCGTGCACCAGGCGCGGATGGGAGGCATCCTGCGCGTCCTCACCGGCTCGGTCACCCGCTCCGTCTTCTTCCGCGACGGGCAGGTGCGCGGCGCCCGCTCGGAGGCGCTCGGGGAGCGGATCGGCGAGGTGGCGATGCGGCTCGGCTACCTCAACGACCATCAGCTCACCGACGCGGTGGCGAGCGGGCGCCCGGTGGGGCGGATCTTCGTCGAGCGCGGCTTCATGACCTCCAACGACCTGTGGAAGGTGGTTCGCGAGCAGGTCGCGTCCGTCTTCCACGCCGTGCTCATGGCCCGCGAGGGGACCTTCTACCTCTTCCAAGGCGGGGACGAGGAGATCCCGGGCGCCGCGCTCTCGCTCGACACCCAGGGTCTCCTCATGGACGCGATCCGGCGGATCGACGAGATGGGGATGTTCCGGGGGAGGATCCCGAACGCCCAGGTCTTCCTGCGGCGCAAGGAGCCGCGCCGCCCGGTGCAGCTCGAGCCGGAGGAGCAGCGCCTGCTGGAGATGGTGGACGGCCACCGGACCCTCTTCGACCTCGCCCGGGACGCTCACCTCTCCGAGTTCGACGCCACCAAGATCGTCTACCGCCTGGCGGAGGTGGGGTACCTCGAGGTGTCGGAGGCGCCCGCCGCCAGGCTCCAGGTGCCGACCGACCGGAGCCGAGCCATCGCCTCCGGGATGAACGACATCCTCCGCGACATCGCCGGTGCGGTGGTCGCATTCCGCGGCGCCGAGGCGTTCCTCGCCGGCGCCCGCGCCTTCCTGTCCGACCCGGCCTCGCGCTTCGGGCCGCTCTGGAAGACGACGACCGCGCGCGCCGACGGCTCGGTGAACGAGGACGAGCTGCTCGCCAACCTGGCGGCCCTCGACGCCGCGGCGCTGCGGCGCATCGAGCCGAGCGGCGAGCGCTCCCGGCTCCTGCTCGACGCGATGCGGGAGCTCATGTTCTTCTACCTTTTCCAGGCCGGCGAGCGGCTTCCGCGCGACGCGGACGAGGCCGTGACCCGGTCGGTGAAGCAGAAGCTGGAGGCGGTCGAGGGGCTGCTCGCTTGAGCCCCGGGCAGGGGCGCATCCCCTGGATCACCTCGGACGTGCCGGGTTCCGGGGGCCTCGTCAAGGTCTCCCCCGAGGACTTCCGCGTCGACGAGATCCCGGCCTACCTGCCGTCCGGAGCGGGTCCGCACCTCTACCTGCAGGTCGAGAAGCGCGGGAAGACCACCCGCGACGTGGTGAAGGCCATCGCGCGGGAGCTCGGCGTCCCGGAGCGCGACGTCGGCGTGGCCGGCCTGAAGGACCGGCAGGCCGTCACCACCCAGTGGCTCTCCTTCCCCTCCGCGCGCGATCCGGACCCGGCCTCGATCTCCGGCGACGGGTTCCGGGTGGTCGCCGCCTCGCGCCACGGGAACAAGCTGCGGACCGGGCACACGAAGGGGAACCGCTTCGAGATCTCCGTCCAGGGCGGCGAGCTGGAGGCGGCCCGCCTCTCCGCTGCCGCCCTCGCGCTTCGCGGCTTCCCCAACTTCTTCGGCCCCCAGCGCTTCGGCGCCGCCGGGCGGAACGCCGACGTCGGCCGCGCTCTCCTCCAGGGCCGCACCGAGGATCCAGAGGTGCGGCGCTCGATCCGCGACCGCTTCCTGCGGCGGATGTGCATCTCTGCCTGGCAGTCCCTCCTCTTCAACCGCTGGCTGGCGGAGCGAATCGCCGACGGGCTCTTCGCCCGCGCGCTCGCCGGGGACGTGATGAAGAAGCTCGAGACCGGCGGGGTGTTCACCTGCGCCGACCCGGCGCTCGACACCGAGCGCATGGCTCGCTTCGAGATCTCCCCCGCGGGCCCGATGTTCGGGCACAAGCTCCGCGCGGCCGAGGGGGAGGCCGAGCCGCGCGAGGCGCGGCTGCTCGCCGGGGAAGGCGTCGGCCCCGGGGAGCTCTCGCGGGCCGGCGGCGAGGCGGAGGGGACGCGCCGGCCGGCGCGCCTGCCCGTTCGGGTGGAGCTCTCGCCCCTCCCGGGCGGCTACCGCGCCGTCTTCGAGCTGCCGCGCGGCTCCTATGCCACGGTGGTGATGGGAGAGCTCGTGAAGGGGGAAGCCGGGCTCGACGAGGCCGGGGAGGAGTGAGCCTACTCCAGGCGCCCGAGGAACTCGCCGGCCTTGTGGCCCAGGTAGGAGAGGATGGCCAGGTCCTGCGGGGTGAAGGCCCCGCCCCTCTTGTTCAGCACCTCGAGCGCGCCGCGGACGCGCCCTCCCGCCTCGACGGGAGCGCACAGCGCCGAGCGCGTGGCGTAGCCGATCGCCTCGGAGACGGCGCGATAGAAGCGCGGGTCCTTCTCGGCGTCGGACACCGCCAGGCACACGTTCTCCTGGGCACTGAAGCCCACGAGTCCCTTTCCGAACGGCACCGAGAGCCGCAGGCGCATGATCTCGTCCGCCTTGGGACCGCGGGCCACCACGAAGGCCAGGTCGCCGGTCTGGAAGCGCCCGAGCAGCACCGATCCAGCGTCGCAGCCGATCTTCTCGATGGCGAGGTCGAGGATGAACCGCAGGCCGTCGTCGCGGTCGGTATTGCGATTGAGCTCGGCGGTGCGGAAGAACACCTCGGCGAGGGCGTCGGCCGGGCTCGCCTCGACGAGCGCGATCCTGCCGATCCGCTCCGGCTGCGGCTCGGACGGGCCCACCACCTCCTCCACCAGCGACGCGACGGAATCCGCCGTGAGCCTGGGCGAGGGGCTCGGCATCTGGACGGGCCTTCGCGCTGCCGGGGCCGACGGAGCCGAGGTCCTCGCGGGCGCGCTCGGGGGCGGCGCGCTCGGTCGAGCGGCGGGACGAGCCGCGGGGGACGGGGACGCGGGAGCGGCGGCGCGGGGCGCCGCCGGGCGCGCCGGGGGCGCGGCCGCGTGCATCACCGCGGTGCGATTCAGATCGGGCTGAGGGGCGAGGGTGGGGGCGACGGGCTCGTGCATCTCGCGGATGCGGAACACCCGGTCCCCGCCCGGGTCGGTGACGTGGATGGAGCCGTCAGCCTGGATGTCACAGAGAATGTTCGCCGCCAGTTCGCCTCCGCCGACCTTCTGGAGCCCGACCTTCAACGCCGCGAGCCAGTTCTCCGATTCGACGCGCAGCGTGATGGCGAGGGGCAGCTTCGGCGGCGAAGGCGGGACGTAGACCTCGAACTTGGGCATTGGGCTCGCTCCGGGCTGCGCGAAGGCGCGACGAACGCGCACGCGCCACCGTGTTCGACGCTACAGGCGGGGTTCGAGCGAGTCAAGAAACGCCCGGCGCTATACTCGAATGGCTCGGTGCACTCCGCCCTTCACGTCCTCGGCCTCCTCCTCGCGGCTTCCCCCGGGACGCCGCTCGAGGCGCGCCTCGACGCCGGGCTCGCGGAACACCCGCCGGGCGCGGACCGCGCCTCGTTCGCGAGCGCGCTCCTCGTTGGCGCACCCTACCGCCTCTCTCCGCTCGGCGAGGGATCGGGAATCGATCCGGACCCGCGCTTCCGGCTCGACGCCTTCGACTGCGTGACCTTCGTCGAGACGGCGATGGCCCTGGGGAGCGCTCGCACGGTCGCCGAGGCCGCGCGGCTCCTCGACGACGTCCGCTACGACGGCCCCACCGACTACCAGCACCGCAACCACTACGTGGAATCGCAGTGGGTCCCCGCCCTCGTCCGAAAGGGCTGGCTCGAGCCCGTCACCCGTTCGATCGGGGGGGACGGCGCCGTGCGCACGGTGAAGCGGCTCGACACCGCCACCTGGGACCTGGCGCGCCGGTCGGGCCACGTCGTCTCCGGCCTCGAGCCCGGAAACGTCCCGGTGGGCGAGTTCGCGCTCGACGTTCTCCCGCTCGATCGACTGGGCGCAATCGCCCCGCGCATCCCCGACGGCACCGTCCTCCTGGTGGTGCGCGAGGACCGGGCCAGCCGCCCGTCGCGGGTGACGCACATGGGACTCGTCGTCGAGCGGCCGGACGGCTCCCGCGCCTTCCGGCACGCGAGCGACGTGCCCGGCGTCGAGCGGGTCCGCGACGAGCCTCTCGAAGCCTTCGCCCGCCGTGCGGCGCGGCAGCGTTGGAAGATCGTGGGAGTGAGCCTGTACCGGATGAACGAGCGCTCGCCGCTCCCGACGAACTCGCGGTGAGTGTTCCTTGCTACTGGCAGAAGCCAGACGGCAACGGACAGTACCCGCTACCGCTCGCGCCGATCGCGTTGAGCGTTCCTCCGGCGACGATCCGGAAGTCCGTTCCGGCCTTCGGCGGGGAGTTCGCCCATGCCTCGAAGTACGCGTCCACGCTGCCTGCCGGGGTCGAGACGAGGCTCAGTCCCACCCCCGGGCTTTCCCCGTTTTGGGCCGGGTCGTAACAGGCGATGACGTTGTTCACCGTCTGCGAGCTTGCCGAGCAGCTCGCACCTCCGGAGAGGTTCCAACCGGGGGTGCTGGAGTTCACCATGACCTGGTCGCCCTTGTTGCCAAAGACCAAGTTGCCGGTGAACGTCAGCGAGGCGGGCAAGTTCGTGTCGAACAAGACGCCGCCGACCGTTCTCAGGTCCGGGTTGAGGCCGTACTTCGTCGTCCCGCTGTTGGCCTTGATCGTATTGTCGGTGATGCTGACGGCCGCGCCCCCTTGCACCCGCACGACGAGCCCGGTCTGACCGCATGAGCTGATCGTCCCCGCCGCGACCGACACCACGGCAGACTGGACGGACTGGATGAGGACCCCGCTGGCGGCGACCGCCTCCACCTCCACACCCTTCAGCTCGGCGCTGCAGGCGCCTTCCAACCGAACGCCGTTCTGCACCGACGGGGCGGCGCCGCCCGCCGCTCCGTTAACCACGAGCTGCGACAGCGACGACGCCCCTGCATCCTGGGCCCCGCAGGAGAGCACCACCCCGTCGCTTGCGACTCCAGCCGGGCCGACCTGTATCGCAAACCCGGAGAGGCTGGAGCCGGGACCCAGCTGGACGATGGGAGCCTGGCCCGATCCGGTCGGTACCGTTTGATCGGCCTGGATCGCGTAGTGCCCGACGCCGCCGGAATCGGTGTTCAGCGTCACGCCTTGGGGAACGACGAGCGGGAGCGTCTCTCCCGCCGCGTCGGAGAAGATCATCGGATTGCCCGACGTCCACCCCGTGGCGGTCACCTCGGCGATCCCGGTCGCGACGGCGGCGGCCAGGCCGGCCGTGAGAGTCTTGAACCGGCACGCCTGCGTTTGCGCTCCCGTGGGGGCGTACCCGGAGCTCACGGCCGCGTCCACGTACACGGCGCCGCTCGGCGGGGGGCAGATGCACGCGGCGCTCCCGCTCGAGCCCGTGCCGCAAGTGAAGCCCGCCGGGCACGGGAGCGTACAGGCCTCGCACGTTCCGCTCCCGTTCACCACGGCGCACCGCTGCCCGGTCTGACAGTTGCCGTCGATATTGCACTGCGCTCCGCTGGTGGTGACGGTGCAACCGGCGCCGACCGCGGCGGCGAGGAACAGGGCGCTGATTCCGACGGCACTCTTCGTCGCCACTAGAAGTGCCCTCCGAAGAGGATGAACCCACCGCCCGTCAGGGCGGCCGCCCCGGCAACTCCGTAGAGGACGTTGGCGGTGGTGGCGTCGCTCTTCGCCTTCTGCGCGAGGGAGTCGGCGGCCGACGGGCTCGAGGGGTAGCCGTGCAGGAGGGAGTTCTGGGCGTTCCGCGCCTGCACTCCCATGTAGACGCCCGCGCCGGCGGCCACGACGGCGAGGCTCCCGGCGAGGATGGGGCCGAGCCAGCTCGTCCGCTCCACCTTCGCAGGTGCCTCGCCGGGCCGGGTCGCCGCCGCGGGCGCGGCCGAGGCGCTCTGCGCTGCGGCCGGGGCCGTCGCCGCGCTCGCCGAGAGGGCGGCGGCCGCGGGACTGGGCTCGGAAGGGGAGAGCCCCGGCTGGAGGGAGAGGGCCAGCTCCGTCGAGTGCTCCTGCGAGAGCACCAGGTCGCGGGTCACGTTCCGGTAGCCGGCCTTCGCCACCGAGACGGCGTGGGGGCCCTGCGCCAGCGCGGCGTAGAACGGAGACCGGCCGCGCATCCGCCCGTCGACCCATACCTCGGCGTCGGGAGGGTCGGTGAGCACGTAGAGCATCTGGACGCCGGTCGCACCCAGGCGAAACTCCAGGTTCGCCACGGCCCGCTGCACCGTGGCGGCGTTGGCGGCCTGCGGCTCCTCGCGAAGGTAGGCGCTGTACGAGCCGAGTGCGGAAGGGACGTCGCCGAGCTTCTCGTAGGCCTGCCCGATGTTGTAGTGGAGCACCCCACTCGGCTTGATTCGGTAGGCGGTCTCGAACTCGGTGATGGCCTCCCGGTAGCGCGCCTCCTTGTAGTACTGGGCCCCGAGGCGGAAGTGGGTCTTCGCGTCGGCCGTCCTCGCGTCGTCCGCGGGCGCTGCCTTGGGGGCGGCGAGAGGCAGGGCCGGCCCGAGCAGCGCCATGAGGACCGCGGAGGCCGCGGCGAGGTTGTGCTTCATGTCCCTCCGGGTGATCAGCGGTAGGGGTCCAGGATGTCGTTCACCGGGCCGGGATTGTCGCCGCTCTCGCGCGAGGCGCCAACCCCGCGCCTGCTCGATCCTCGCGTTCGCGTCGCCTTTCGCTTCCCGGCGGGAGTCCCCTTCGCCAGGGGCGCCTTGGCGGGACTCGCAGCCGGGCTCGCAGGCTCCGCGCTCGCCGACGAGGCCGAGGTGGGCGCCTCCTCCGCGGGCGGCACGGCATCGGGGGCGGACGGCGGCGCGTTCGCGAGCGGAGGGGCGGGAGCCGCGGCCGCCTCGGTGCGGCGCGGAGCCTCGGGCTGGCGCAGGGTGAGCGCGAGCAGGGCCGCCACCACGACGACCAGTCCGGCGACGCCGAGGATGGCGGCGGCGAGCGCCTGGGCGCGCCGCCGCCGGCGGGCTCCGAAGTCCTCGCTCACGGGCGGCGGCGGGGTGACCCGCGCCGGGGTCGTGTGCGGGACCTGCCTCAAGGTGATGGCCGGGTCGGTGTCGAGGATGGGCAGGGTGCCCCCGCGCGATCCCGAGCGCACCGGGGGCGCCGACCCGTTCTGGTTCGTCATCAGCGGGGCGAGGGCGGTGCCGAAGATGGGCGTGTGCAAGGGCTCGAGATCGATGGCAGCCATGGCGCGCGTGAGGTCGGCGGCCACCTCGGCCATGCTCTGCTGCCGGCCCTCGGGCTTCTTCACCAGCGCACGCATGATGAGGGTCTCCACCTCCACCGGAAGCTCCGCCCGCAGACGCCGGGGCGAGAGCGGAGCCTCGCTTTGGTGCTTGAGCAGCGTGGCGAGCGGCGTCTCTCCCTGGAACGGTAGCCTACCGGTGACCACTTCGTAAGCCACCACCCCGAAGGCGTAGATATCGGATCGGTGGTCGACGCTGGTGGCGGCCGCCTGCTCCGGCGACATGTACTCCGGCGTCCCGATGATGGAGCCGGCCCGGGTGAGCCGCTTCCCCTCCGAGTGGAGCGCGCTCTTCGATATCCCGAAGTCGAGAACCTTCACGAAGTCGGCTCCGTCATCGCGCTTTACCACGAAGACGTTCTCCGGCTTCAGGTCGCGATGGATGATGCCGCGCTGGTGGGCGGCACCGAGCGCCTTGCAGATCTGCATCAGGATGGGGAGCGCCCGCGGCAGGGCGAGCGCCCCTTCCCGGTAGAGCATGCGCGCCAGGCTCTCCCCGTCGAGCGCCTCCATGACGAAGTAGGCGGAGCCCTCGGCGGTGTGACCGAAGTCGAAGACGTCGATGATGTTCTCCTGGCCGATCTGGCTGGCGGCGCGGGCCTCGTGCTGGAAGCGGCGCACCAGCTCCTCGTCGCGCGAGAACTCCGGGCGCAGCACCTTCACCGCCATCCGCTTGCCGAGCGCGATGTGCTCGCACAGGTAGACGGTCCCCATCCCGCCCTCTCCGATGCGCCCGAGAATGCGGTAGCGCTCGGCAAGGGTTCGCCCGACGAGCCCACCTCCCTGTGGGAGTCGGGTCCCGTCCACCGGGCAGATGAGGACGCCATCCTCGCTGGGCGTCCGGCAGGTGGGACAGACGGGCATACGCGAAGGCGGGACTTGGTTTAAGCTACCACAAGCGGCTGAAACACCCAGGGAAAGAGAAAGCGAGTCAGTGTGGCGGAGCTCTTCGTGGTGAACGGCATCTGCGGTGGGACCGTCTTCTTCCTCCCGGACGTCCCCACCGTCCTCGGCCGCTCCGCCGAGTGCCAGGTGCAGGTCGCCGACCCCTGGATCTCCAGCATGCACGCGATGTTCGAGCGGCGCGGCGACCAGATCTGGCTCGTCGACCTCGACAGCCGCAACGGGACCTGGGTGAACGAGACCCGCGTGCGCGAGTCCCAGCTCGTCCCGGGCTCGAAGCTCCGCTTCGGCAAGACGCTCGTCGAGCTCCGGGACGACCGCACCCCCCGGCCGCAGGCCCCGCTCCTGTCGGAGCACGGGACCATCGTGCGCTACCTCGCCGACCTGCAGAACGAGGTCCGGCAGGCGCGCGACGTCGAGCCGAAGCACGACACCGACTCGAGCAACCGCCGCACCACCGGGCGGGGTCCGGCGGCGCGCCGCCAGATCGCGGTCCTGAACGACATCGGCAAGGCGCTCATCGACGCCCCCGACCTCGACACCTGCCTCTCGAAGATCCTGCACACGGTGGCGGGCGCGGTGCGCGCCGAGCGCTCCTCCTTGCTGCTCATGGACGAGCAGGGGCGGATGGTGGTGCGGGCGAGCGACCCGCCGGGTTCGGCCCCGCGCATCTCGGAGACGGTGATCGGCGCCGCCGCCAAGAGTCGCGCCGGCCTGCTCACCATCGACGCGCAGCAGGACCTGCGCTTCGCCGCCAGCCAGTCGGTGATCGCGCAGGGCATCCGCTCCTGCCTGTGCGTGCCCATCTGGGCCGACAACCGCATCCTCGGCATGCTCGTCCTCGACCGCGGCTTCGTCGACCCCTTCACCGCCGACGACCTCGAGCTCACCACAGTGGTCGGCTACCAGACGGCCCTCGCGATCGAACGCGCCCGCTTCTTGGAGCGCGCGGTGGCCATGGAGGCCCAGCGCAAGAAGCTGCTCCGCCACTTCTCCCCGGACGTGGCCACCATGATCCTCTCGCAGGAGCAGATCGACCGCGACCCGCTCGACGCCCAGGTGCGGGAGGACGTGACCGTCCTCTTCTCCGACGTGCAGGGCTTCACCGGGCTCACCGAGCGCCTGCCCCCCATGGAGCTGGCCGGGCTCCTGCGCGACTACTTTCGCGCCATGACCGAGGCGATCTTCGAGGAGAAGGGAACCCTCGACAAGTTCATCGGGGACGGGCTCATGGCGGTGTTCGGCGCCCCGGTCCCGCTCCCGGACGGATCGACGCGGGCGCTGCGCTGCGCCTGGAAGATGCTCAAGCGCGTGGAGGAGATGAATCGCCGGCTGCCGGCCGACCGGCGCTTCTCCATCCGCATCGGGGTGAACACCGGTCGCGTCATCGCTGGGAACTTCGGCTCCCCAGACCGCCTCGAGTTCACCGTGCTCGGCGATCCGGTGAACATCGCCGCGCGCCTGGAGTCGATGGCCGAGCCGGGCACCATCCACGCGGCCCGCGAGACGGTGGAGCGCTCCCGGCACGCCTTCGCCTTCCAGGAGCTCGGGCCGCGAACGCTGCGGGGACGCACCGGGACGGTGGACGTCTTCCAGGTGGCCGGCCCGCTCGAGGACGCCGGCTGATCCGCACGCCGACTTGCGAGCCCTGCCGGATTGCCGTACAGGGTGGTTCGGAGCTCCCGCCACATGCAACTGACCGTTCGCGACGCAGCGCGAATCCTGGGCGTCACCGAGCAGGTTCTCGAGAAGTGGGTCAGAAACGGCGAGCTCCCCGCGGAGCGCGTCGACGATCGATACCGCTTCAACCGGGTGGAGCTGCTCGAGTGGGCGGCCCAGCGGAAGATCCCTGTCTCGGCCGAGATCCTCGAGGACCCGGAGCTCGCGCCCAAGGGCCTGCCCCCCCTCTCGGAGGCGGTGCGCCTGGGGGGCATCCACCGCGGCATCCGCGGCGGCGACCCGGAGACCGTGCTGCGAGAGGTGGTCGACCGGCTCCCCGCCCCGCCCGGGCTCGACCGCGACTTCCTCTACCGGATGCTCCTCGCCCGGGAGCGGCTCGGCTCCACCGCGCTCGGCAACGGGATCGCGATTCCGCACCCGCGCGATCCCATCGTCCTGCGGATGGAGCGGCCGGCGGTGGCCGTCTACCTGCTCGAGAAGCCGCTCGACTTCGGGGCCGCGGACGCGCAGCCGGTCCACGCGCTCTGCCTGCTCGTCAGCCCCTCCACCCGCGCCCACCTGCACTTGCTCGCCAGCATCGCCACCGCGCTCCGCGACCCCGCGCTGGCGGCGAAGCTCAAGGCGGGGGCGCCGTCGGAGGAGATCCTGGCCGAGATCGAGCGGGTGGAGCGGGTCCAGGCGGAGCTGCGCGCCGCCGGGACGGCGCGGAGAGACCGCGCGTGATTCCGGTCCTCGCCGCGCTCGCCGTCTTCGCCGCGGCCGGGGTCGCGGCCCTGGCCGCGGGGCGCCGTCCGGCGCTGGCGCTCTGGATCGGCTCGGCGGGGGCGGTCCTCGGGGCCGCCCTCGGCCTCGCCGGGGTGTTGCCCGTCCTCCTCGGCGCCGCCGGATCGGAGTGGTCGTCCCCCTGGTCCGTGCCTCTCGGCTCCTTCCGCCTTCGGCTCGACCCGCTCGCCTCCTTCTTCCTCGCCGCCCTGTACGCAATCGCCATCCCGGCTTCCGTCTACGGGGTGGGCTACCTGGGACACCACCGCGGGGGGCGCTCGCTCGCCGCCTTCGTCTCCTTCTTCAACCTCCTCCTCGCCTCCCTCTCCCTCGTGTTCGCGGCCTCCGACGGGGTCCTCTTCCTCGTCGCCTGGGAGATCATGACCGTCGCCACCTTCGCCCTCGTCACCTTCGACGACGAGCAGGCGGAGGTTCGCAGCGCCGGCTACACGTTCCTCGTCGCGTCCCACCTCGGGACCGCGTTCCTCTTCGCGCTCTTCGTCCTCCTGGGCCGCTCAGCGGGCGGCTTCGACTTCGCACGCTTCGAGGCGCTGCGTGGGGCGGCGCCCGTCCCCCTGCTCCTCTTCCTCCTCGGCCTGGTGGGGTTCGGGACCAAGGCCGGCCTCTTCCCGCTCCACGTGTGGCTGCCCGAGGCCCACCCGGCGGCACCGAGCCACGTGTCGGCGGTGCTCTCGGCGGTGATGATCAAGACGGGGGTCTACGGCCTGCTGCGACTGCTCGGCTTCCTGCCGCCCGCCGGGGTCGGGGTGGGCGTCCTGCTCGGGGTGGCCGGACTCGCGAGCGCCCTCCTCGGGATCACCCTCGCCCTGGGCCAGGCGGACATCAAACGGGCCCTCGCCTACTCCAGCGTGGAGAACGTGGGGATCGTGCTCCTGGGCATCGGCCTCGGGGTGGTGGGGAGCGCGACGGGCATGCCGGCGGTGGCGACGCTCGGCTACTGCGGCGCGCTCTTCCACGTCTGGAGCCACGCCGTCATGAAGGGACTCGCCTTCATGGGGGCGGGCGCCCTGGCGAGCGCCACCCGCACCCGCGACCTCGAGCGGATGGGGGGCCTCCTGGCGCGGCTCCCGCTCTCCGGCTCGCTCTTCCTCGTCGGGGCCGCCGCTCTCTCCGCGCTGCCGCCGCTCTCCGGGTTCGCCTCCGAGTGGCTCGTCTACCTGGGGCTCCTCGAGGCCGCCCAGTCGGCGCCCGGTGCCGGCTCGCTCCTCGGCTTCCTCGCCGTCGCCGTCCTCGCCCTGGTGGGCACGCTCGCCGCGGTGAGCTTCACCCGTCTGTGCGGCATCGCCCTGCTGGGCGTGCCGCGGAGCCCGGAGGCGGCGAGCGCCCGGGAGCCGTCGGCGCTCCTGTGGGGGCCGCTCGCCGCACTGGCGGCGGGCTCCCTCGCGCTCGGCGTCTTCCCGGCGGCAGCGCTGCGCCTCGTCGCCCCCGTCGCCGGTGAGATGGGTGGAGCGCCCGCGGGTGCCGCGGTCGAGGCCGCCACCCGGCTGGCGCGCCCGCTCTCCGGGACGGCGATCGTCCTCCTCCTCGCCGGGGGGATCGCCGCCTTCACGGCGCGGCGCGTCCGCTCGGCCCGCGAGGTGCGGCCCTCGGAGACCTGGGGCTGTGGCTTCGGTCACCCGAGCGCGCGGATGGAGTACACCGCCTCCTCCTACGCGCAGTTCCTCCTCTCCGGCCTCGTGCCGCGCGCGCTCCAGCCGCGGGTGAGGCTCAAGCCTCCAAGGGGCGTCTTCCCCGGGGCGAGCTCGCTCGGCACCGAGGCGCAGGACCCGGCCCGGACGCGCCTCTTCGACCCCCTCTTCCGCGGCCTCGGGGAGCGGATGAGCCGGTTGCGCCGCTTCCAGGCGGGCCGGCTCAACCTGCAGCTGCTCTACACGCTCGTCACCCTGGTGGCACTCGGCGTGGCGCTCGCGCTCCGGGCGAGGTTCGGGTGACGGCGGCGCTCGCCATCGTCGGGCTGGCGCTCGCGACCGGCAGCGGCCTCTTCGGCCCGGCCCTGCGCCGGCGGCCGGCGCTCGGCCAGGGGCTCTCCTGCGCGGCGCTCTGCGCCGGCGCCGCGCTCGGGGTCGCGGCCAGCGCGCGCACGCTGTTCGGCCCGGGCGGGTTCGTCCTCCGCCACCCCTGGCACGAGCCCTACGGCTCGCTCGCGCTCCGGCTCGATCCGCTCTCCGCTCTCTTCCTGGTACCGGTGCTTAGCGTGCCTGCGCTCTCCTCGATCTACGGGCTCGCCTACTGGCCGCAAGCCCGGCTCGGCTGGAAGGCGATCCGCCTCCAGCTCTTCTTCGGGCTCGTCACCGGGTCGATGGGGCTCGTCATCCTGGCCGACAACGCCCTCCTCTTCCTCGTCGGCTGGGAGTTGATGGCGGTCGCCGCCTTCATGCTCGTCCGCAGCGAGGAGGACCGCCCCGAGGCGCTGCGCGCCGCCTGGATCTACCTCGCCGCGTCCCACGTCGGCACCTTCGCCCTGTTCGCGTTCTTCTGTGTGGCCGGGAGCGCGCGCGGCTCCTTCGACTTCGACGCCTGGCGGGGGATGTCGGCCGCCGGGGCCGGCGGGGCCTGGCTCTACGGGTTCCTCCTGGTGGGGTTCGGGGTCAAGGCCGGGCTCGTCCCCCTGCACTTCTGGCTGCCGGGCGCCCACGCAGCCGCCCCGAGCCACGTCTCGGCGGTCATGTCGGGGGTGCTCCTCAAGACCGGGATCTACGGCCTCCTGCGCACCACCGGGTTCTTCGAGGGGCCGCCCTCCTCCTTCGGCATGACGCTCTTCGCCCTCGGCGCCCTGTCCGGCGTCCTGGGGGTGGCCCTCGCGCTCGCCCAGCACGACCTGAAGCGGCTGCTCGCCTACCACTCGGTGGAGAACATCGGGATCATCGCCATGGGGCTGGGGATCGCCCTGGTGGGCCGCTCGCGCGGCGACGGAGCGCTCGTCTTCCTCGGCTTCGCGGGGGGCGCGCTCCACGTGGTGAACCACGCCCTCTTCAAGTCCCTCCTCTTCCTCGGGGCCGGTTCGGTCCACCACGCCGCCGGCACCCGCGACATCGAGCGCCTGGGGGGCCTCGGGAAGGCGATGCCGATCACCGCGCTCCTCTTCCTGGTCGGGGCGACCGCCATCTGCGGGCTGCCTCCCCTGAACGGCTTCGTCTCGGAATGGCTGGTGGTGCTCGGCTCCCTGCGGGGGATGAGCCTGCCGCGCGGCGACCGGGTCGCCTACCTGGCGCTCGGCGCGCCGGCGCTCGCCTTCATCGGCGGGCTCGCCGCCGCCTGCTTCGCCAAGGTCCAAGGGACGGTCTTCCTGGGGCAGCCCCGCTCGGAGGAGGCGACCCGGGTGCACGAGTCACCCTCGGCGATGCTCCTTCCCATGGCGCTCCTCGGCGCCGCCTGCCTCGCCATCGGGCTCGCGCCGGCGCTCGTCGTCGAGCCGCTGGAGCGGGCGGCGGCCGAGTGGGGGGGGGCCGCGCCCGGCTCGCTCGCCGGCCCGGCCGGATCCGCCGCGGCCTCGGCCGCCTGGGTGAGCGCCGTCGCCGTGGCGCTCCTCGTCGCGGTCGGCCTCCTCGCCCTCCTCGCCCGGGGAAGGCCGGCCCGACCCGTCCCGCGCTCCGAGACCTGGGGATGCGGGTACGCGTTCCCCACTGCGCGCATGGAGTACACCGGCTCGTCCTTCGCGCAGATCCTGGTGGAGGGGTTCCGCTCCGTCCTCGTCCCCCGGGTCGAGCTCTCGCAGCCGCGGGGGGCCTTCCCGCGGTCCGCGCGCTTCGCCACCGAGGTGCCCGACCTGGTGCTCGACCGCGCCATCCTTCCCGCAGTGCACGCCTGCGAGGGCGGCGCCCGCGCCGTCCGCAGCGCCTTCCCGGGTCGGATCCACCTCTACGCCGTCCTGGTCCTCCTCGCGCTGGTGGCGCTGCTCGCCTGGCGCTTCATCTGGTGGTGACATGGCCCTCCGCGCCCTCCTTCAGGTCGGTCTCCTCCTCCTCCTGCCCCCGCTCCTGCCCGGGGTGGTGAACCGGGTGAAGGCGACCTTCGCCGGGCGGCGCGGCCCGCCGCTCCTGCAGAGCTACTACGACCTCGGGAAGCTCCTGCGGAAGGGGGCCGTCTACAGCCGCACCACCACCTGGGTCTTCCGGGCCGGGCCGGCCGTCGGCCTCGCCGCCGTCTTCACCGCCGGCCTCATGCTGCCGGTGGCGGGAGAGCCCGCCCTGGTCCGCTTCCCCGGCGACTTCGTGCTCCTCGCCTATCTCCTCGCCCTGGGCCGCTTCTTCACGGCGCTGGCGGCGCTCGACACCGGCTCGTCCTTCGAGGGCATGGGGGCGGCGCGCGAGGTCTCCTTCGCCAGCCTGGCCGAGCCGGCGCTCTTCCTGTGCTTCGTGGTGCTCGCTCGCGCCACCGGGACGCTCTCGCTCTCCGGCATGCTCGGACCCGGGCTGGCCCACGCCTGGGGCGACTCGGCCCCGGCGCTCCTGCTCGCCGCCATCGCGCTCTTCGTCGTCGCCCTGGCGGAGAACGCGCGCATCCCGGTCGACGACCCCAACACGCACCTCGAGCTCACCATGATCCACGAGGTCATGGTGCTCGACCACTCCGGCCCCGACCTGGCCCTCATCCTCTATGGCGCATCGATGAAGCTCCTCCTCTTCGGCGCGCTCCTCGTCCGCCTGACGCTGGGGATGCCGTTCCGGAGCCTGTGGGGCGCGGAGGGGCTCTTCGTCCTCGGGCTCCTCGGCTTCGCGGTGCTGGTGGGAGCCACCGAGTCGGTGATGGCCCGGCTGCGCCTCACTCGCGTGCCCCAGATGCTGGTGGGGGCCTCTGTGCTCTCGATGTTCGCCCTCGTCCTCCTCCTCCGGTGACCATGGCCTCCTGGATCGACATGACCTTCATCCTGGTGGTGGTGGTCGACCTCTTCCTGCTCGCCTCGAGCCGGCTCGGCGCCGCCATCCGGGCGGTCGCTTTCCAGGGAGCACTCCTCTCGCTGCTCACGCTCCTGATCGCCTCGCCGGCGCACGACCTCGCCCACGTGGCGATCGTCGCCGGCGGCGCCCTCGCAATCAAAGCGCTCTTCATCCCCTGGCTGATGTTCCGGGCCATCCGCGAGGCGGCCATCCGGCGCGAGATGGAGCCGCTCATCGGGTACGTGCCCTCGCTCCTCCTCGGGGGCACCGGGGTGGCGCTCGCCTTCGCCTTCTCGCGTGGCCTGCCGCTCCCCACCCCCGAGACGCACTCCTTCCTCGTGCCCACCGCGCTCGCCACCGTCTGGACGGGCCTCCTGCTCGTGGTGAGCCGCAAGAAGGCGGTCACCCAGGTCCTCGGCTTCCTGGTGCTGGAGAACGGGGTCTTCGTCTTCGGCCTGCTCCTCACCGACTTCATGCCGGTGATGGTCGAGGCGGGCGTCCTGCTCGACCTTCTGGCCGCGGTCTTCGTGATGGGCATCGTGATGTTCCACATCAACCGCGAGTTCTCCTCCCTCGACACCGACGCGCTCGCGTCCCTGAAGGACTAGAGGCACCATGGTCCTCCTCGTCATCCTCGTTCCCCTCCTCCTCGCCGCGGTGGCCTCCTCGTGGCCGGAGAACCGGTCGAGGCCGTGGCTCCTCCTCCTCGGCGCGGCCGCCCACTCGGTGGGGGTGGTGGCGCTCTGGATCGCCCCGGAGCCCCCCTTCTTCGACGGCTACCTGTTCCTCGACCCCGCCGGCAAGGTCGTACTGAGCAGCACGAGCGCGCTCTACCTCGTCACCGCCGTCTACGCCCAGGGGTACCTCCGGCGCCGCGCCGAGAAGGACAACCGGGTCTTCGTGAGCGGGCTCCTCGGGCTCCTGAGCGCCATGACCGTGGTCGCCCTCTCCCAGCACCTGGGCCTCCTCTGGGTCGCCATCGAGCTCACCACCCTCGCCACCGCGCCGCTCATCTACTTCAATCGCAACGCCCGCTCCCTCGAGGCCGCGTGGAAGTACCTGCTCGTCTCCTCGCTCGGCATCGCCCTCGCGCTCCTCGGCACCTTCTTCATCGCCCTCTCCGGCGCCGGGGCCGGCGGCCCGAGGTCGCTGCTCCTCGACAGCCTGGTCTCGGCCGGTCCCGAGCTCTCGAAGCCGTGGGTGCGCGCCGGCTTCGTCTTCCTGCTCGTCGGCTACGGCACCAAGATGGGTCTCGCCCCGCTCCACTCCTGGAAGCCGGACGCCTACGGGGAGGCCCCCGGGATCCTGGGGGCGCTGCTCGCCGGCGGCGTCACCAACGTCGCCTTCCTCTCCGTCACCCGCGTCTTCCAGGTGGCGCGCGCGGCCGGCGAGGGGGGGTTCGCCTGCGAGGCGCTCGTCGGCATGGGGCTGCTCTCCATGGCGCTCGCCGCCGTGTTCATGGCCGGCCAGCGGGACTTCAAGCGAATGCTCGCCTACTCGAGCGTCGAGCACATGGGCATCCTGGCCGTGGGGCTGGGCCTGGGCGGCGCCGCGGTCGCCGGCGCCTTCTACCACGTGGTCAACAACGGGCTCTCGAAGGGCGTGCTCTTCCTCGCCGCCGGGAACATCCACCGCGCCTACGGGTCGAAGCGCATCGAGGACGTGCGCGGCGCCGGCCGCCGCCTCCCGCTCTCCGGCCCGCTCTTCCTGGCCGGCTTCCTCGCGGTCACCGGCACGCCCCCCTTCAGCCCCTTCTGGAGCGAGTTCGTCATCCTGAACGGCGCGCTCGGGACCGGGAGGTGGGTGGTGGGCGCGCTCTTCCTCCTCTTCCTGGCGGTCATCTTCGTCGGCATGGGGGCGACGGTCCTGAAGGTGGTGCAGGGGGACGACCGGGGCGCGCCCGAGCGTCCCGGCTTCGGCGACAGCTGGCTCACCGCCGGCCCGCCGCTCGTCCTGCTCCTCGCCGTGCTGGCGCTCGGCCTGTGGCTACCCGCGGGGCTCGCGCGCCTCTTCCACTCGGCCGCCCAGTTGGTGGCGGGGAGCTAGCCATGCCGAGCCGCATCCTCCAGACCTGGAACGCCGAGGCGGTGGACCTCGCCCGGGTGCCGCTGCTCGCGCTCCCCGACTTCCAGCAGATCGTGGCCGACGTCGTCACCGCCGGGGGGCGGGCGAGCGCCTGCTTCGGCCGGAGCGACGGCGATGGGCAGGTGGTCCTCACCGCGGTGCTCGCCGACGACGCCCAGGGGAAGCTGGGCGTGCTCTCCACCCGGGTGGGGGCCACCTACCCCTCCCTCACCCCGGAGTGCCCCTCGCTCCAGCTCTTCGAGCGCGAGATCTACGAGCAGACCGGGGTCGTCCCCGAGGGGCACCCCTGGCTCAAGCCGGTGCGGTTCGAGCCTCCCCTCCGGGCCGGGGTCGATCCCTTCGGGCGCGGGTCGGCTCCCGCGACCATCCCCGCCGGCTACCCCTTCTTCCGGGTGGAGGGAGAGGAGGTCCACGAGGTCGCGGTGGGCCCCGTCCACGCCGGCATCATCGAGCCCGGGCACTTCCGCTTCCAGTGTCACGGCGAGCACGTCTTCTTCCTCGAGATCGTGCTCGGCTACCAGCACCGCGGAGTGGAGCGCATGCTGGAGGGGGGGCCGGACCGGCGCACGGTCGCGCTCCTCGAGTCGGTCGCCGGCGACACCGTCGTCGGCCACGGGCTCGCGCACGCGAATGCGGTGGAGGCGCTCGCCGGCTGCCAGATCCCGGCGCGCGCCGCGGTGCTGCGGGGCGTGGCGCTCGAGCTGGAGCGGCTCGCGAACCACGTCGGCGACCTCGGCATGCTCGCCGGGGACGTCGGGTTCCTGCCGACGGCCTCTTACTGCGGGGCGCTCCGCGCCGACTTCCTGAACGCGCTCGCCGAGATCTGCGGGAACCGCTTCGGGCGCGGGCTCATCGCACCGGGGGGCGTGCGCTTCGACCTCGACGCCGGCGCGGCGCAGCGGCTCGCCGCCAAGGTGAGTACGGCCTGGGAGTCGGTGCAGGCGTCGGTGCACCTCTTCTTCAACTCTCCCTCCGCCCGGAACCGAACCGACGGCACCGGCGTCGTCACCCGCGAGGCCTGCCGGGAGCTCGGGCTCGTCGGCCCCGCCGCCCGGGCCTGCGGCATCTCGCGCGACGTGCGCCGCGACCACGCCACCGGCGTCTTTCGCTTCGTCCACGTGCCCACCATCACCGGCGAGACCGGCGACGTCTTCGCGCGCGCCTGGGTCCGCCTGCTCGAGGCGGAGCGCAGCGCCGACTTCGTGGTGCGGGAGCTCCGCTCGCTCCCGGGCGGGCCGGTCCGCGTCCCGTGCGGCCCTCCCGCTCCCGGTCGCCTCGTGGTCTCGCTCATGGAGGGTTGGCGGGGGGAGATCGCCCACGTGGCGCTCACCGGCGTCGACGGGCGCTTCACCCGCTACAAGATCAAGGACCCGTCCTTCCACAACTGGATGGGGCTCTCGCTCGCCCTGCGCGGGGAGCAGATCTCGGACTTCCCCCTCTGCAACAAGAGCTTCAACCTCTCCTACTGCGGGCACGACCTGTGATCGACGACCTCGTCAACATCGTTCGCTTCCGGGCCCGATTCGGGCGGCAGACGGTCGCCTACCCCGAGGGGCCGGCCCGGTTCCCGGAGCGCTACCGCGGCCACCCGGCCCTCGACCCAACCCGCTGCCGGGAGGGGTGCCGCGACTGCGCCGACGCCTGCCCCACCGAGGCCATCCTCGACCCGGGCCTCGCCTCCATGCGCCTCGACATGGGGCGCTGCCTCTTCTGCCCCGCCTGCGTGCAAGCCTGCCCCGAGGGTGCCATCCGCTTCACCCGCGACTACCGGCTCTCCGCCCGCACCCGCGAGGCGCTCGTCGTGCGGGGCGACGCTCCCACCCTCGCTGGGGCGCTCGAGGGACGGGTGACGAAGGTCCTCGGGCGCGCGCTGCGGCTCCGCCAGGTCTCGGCCGCCGGGTGCAACGGCTGCGAGGCGGAACTGAACGCCTCGGGCAACATCCAGTTCGACCTCTCCCGCTTCGGGGTGCAGTTCGTCGCCTCCCCGCGCCACGCCGACGGCATCGTGGTGACCGGTCCCATCTCGGAGAACATGCGCCTCGCCACCCTCAAAACCTGGGAGGCGGTGCCGGCGCCGCGCATCGCCATCGCGGTGGGCGCCTGCGCGCTCTCGGGCGGGATCTTCCGGGACAGCCCGGCGCAGGGGAACGGCATGCCCGGCCTGCCGGAGATCCCGGTCGACCTCTGGGTGCCGGGGTGCCCGCCGCACCCCATCACCTTCATGGACGGGGTGCTGCGGCTGCTCGGGCGGGTCAAAGCGGGCGAGCTCCGGCTCGCGGGCACGGGGATCGTGGAGCCCGCCCCGGATCCCTAGCCCGTCGCACCGGGCTCGAGCTTCGCCGGCGGCTCGGGCGGAGGGGTGACGACGACGCCCGCGGGCGCCGCCGCGGCCGGCGCCGGCGCGAGCGGCATCGCGATCCAGAGCGCCAGGTAGAGGATGAGCCCCCATCCGCCGAGGAGGACGGAGAGGAGCAGGATGAGCCGCAGGGCGGCGACCGGCACGCCGAAGCGGTCGGAGAGCCCCCGGCACACGCCGCCCACCATCTTTCCCTCGCGAGCGCGGTACCACTCGCCGCGCCGCGGCGCCGCGCCGATCCAGCTCGTGCAGCTGCGGCAGCGGATGGCGCCGGGCTCGTTCTCGGTCCTGCAATAGGGGCAGGTCATGGTCTCGTCCTCCGTCCTGCCGCTACCTACTTGCGGCCGCGGGGATTATTTCCGCCCGCCCGCCCGGAAGAAGGCCACCCGGTGCCGGGCCGGGCCGAGGAGGCGCGCCTCGAACGAGCCCGCGCGCCGGAGCCCCGTCCGGGCGAGCAGGTCCGGGACCAGGTCGGCAGGCGCCGTCGCGGAGGCCTCCGCCGAGCCGGGCGGGAGCGGGGAGACGACCGCGCAGATCCCGCCGGGCGCGAGCCAGCTGGCGATGGCGCGGGCGAGGGGTTCCGCCTCGAGCTCCTCGAAGAGGAGCGAGGCGTAGACGAGGTCGAAGTCCGCCTGGGGCTGCAGTCGGGCGCGCAGGGGGTCGGCGCGGTAGAGCTCGAGCGCAGGCCCCAGATGGCGGTAACGCTGACGGGCTACCGCAACCCCCTGGATGTCCCGGTCGATGCCGACCGCGCGGCGGGTGAGGAGGGGGTCGACGCAGTCGAGCGCCTCGAGCGGGCCGGGGCCGGCGACGAGCAGGCTCCGGGGTCGCACGACCCGGTAGACATGGCGGAAGATGTCGGAAAGAGCGGCGACTTCGCTTCGCTCGCGAGGACTCGGGAGATCCTCGCTCCGGGCCAGCTCTGGTGGGACCATCGGCTACAGTGTAGCGCCGTGTGGGTGGTCGTGCGACCGATCCGAAAGGGGGCTATCGCCCCCCGAGCCCGGGCCAGGTTTGGAGCGGCTCGGTGCTGTGGACGAGGTGGACCCCGGCTCGCGCGAAGGAGCGGAGCGCGCGCTCCGCCTCTGCGGTGAAGTCGGCGACGAAACCGCCCTGGCCGTCCGGGACCGCGACCGGGGACATGCAGTCGACGAGGAGGTAGACCCGAGAGGCGATCCGGGGATCGCGCGCCTCGATCTCGGCGACCAGGTCCTCGACCGTGCTCTTCACGCAGTGGCTCGAGGCCTGTCCGGCCACCACCAGGGCGCCCGACCCGAGCAGGGACTCGACCAGGCGGACGTTCTTCTCGCCGAGCGGCTTCCGGTCGTGCCGCACGAGCACTTCGGGCCGGAGCACCGAGTAGTTCTCGCTGAGCGGGTGGGAGCCCTTCTCCTCGGTGAAGGACTGCGCCCCGCGCACGTAGGCGTGGAAGAGGCGCGCCTCCTGGACCGCCCCCACGAGCGTGTGTCCCTCGCCGCCGACGAGACAGTGGGGCGGCCACAGGTAGAGCTGGTACCTGCCGTCGCGCTCCAAAGACTCGCAGTAGTGAAGGACCTCGGCGGATAGCCACCCCAGATCGCCGCGGGAGAGCCAGGCGGCCACGGCTGGGTTGGGGCGGAGCTCGCCCTCTCGAACCTGGGCGGCGGTGACCACGCGGTGAGGCTCGGGCGGTCTCCCGTCCCGGTCGATCCAGAAGGAGGAGAAGAAGATCTGGTAGGCGAGGTGGGTGTCGAGGGTGGCGGTGATGCGGGTGACACTCGAGAGGTTGCGGTAGATCCACTCCACCAGCCGCTGGCTGTCGTCCACCGCGCCCTTGCCGCTGCGGCCGGCGACGAAGAGCGCGCCCTCGGGCAGGCAGAAGTCCTTCTGCTCGTCGATGAGGACGAGGTGGAGGTCGAAGGCGTCCTCGCCCGACGGGAGGACGGCGTGCTCCTCGCGGTAGCGGGTCGCCTGCGCGAGGAGGGCCTGGGGGTCGGGCCGGTAGGACCAGCGGCCGCAGCTGTGCGGATCGTAGAACGGCGGCAGGGGGAGCTCGCGGAAGCGCATGTCCCTCTCACGCGGCCACGCCGCGGGCCTCCAGGATGAGGCGGGTGCGGAGCTCGGACAGGCTTCTCTCCAGGCCCACCGGGTACTGGTGCGGGTGCACGAGCCGCTTCACGCCTCCGTGCAGCTTCGAGAGCTGCTGGGCGGTGCGGGCTCGGATCTCGGCGAGCGGAGGGCTCTGCCACACCGGCTCGCCGCGCCGGAGCACCGGCACGAGGAGGTCCTCCGCGGGCGCGTCGGCGGGGAGGACGCGGCGGCGGGTCAGGTCGAGTGGGTCGACCATCTCCGGCGAGCGCGGCAGCCCCTGCTCGGCGTCGTAGATCACGTCCGCCAGGAAGCCGTCGGCGTGCTGGTAGCGGCGCACCTGCAGGACGCCGGGGATGGTGGTCTTCGACACCTGCTCCGAGAGCTTCACCCGGTACTTCCAGGGCGCGTCGGGGTTGGCGCGCACCGCCGAGAGCTTGTAGACGCCGCCCAGCGCCGGTTCGCCCCATCCGGTGACGAGCCGGGTCCCCACGCCCCACACGGTGACGGCGGCGTCCTGGTCCTTGAGCGCCTGGATGATGGACTCGTCGAGCTCGTTCGAGGCCACGATGGCGGTGTCGCGCAGCCCCGCCTCGTCGAGGAGCTTGCGCGCCTGGCTGGAGAGCCAGGCGAGGTCGCCGGAGTCGAGGCGGATCCCCACCAGGCGATGGCCCCTCTCCCGCAGCCACCTTCCCACCTCGATGGCGCGCCGCACCCCCGCGAGCGAGTCGTAGGTGTCGACGAGCAGGATGCAGTTCGCCGGCAGGGCCCGGGCGTAGGTGAAGAAGGCCTCGAGCTCGTCGTCGAAGAGCATCACCCAGCTGTGGGCGTGGGTGCCCTTCGCGGGGATGCCGAAGAGTTTTCCGGCGAGCACGTTGGAGGTCGCGCTGCAGCCGCCCACGAAGGCGGCGCGGCTGGCGGAGAGGGCACCGTCGATGCCCTGGGCCCGGCGCAGCCCGAACTCGATCACCGGCTCGCCGCGGGAGGCGAGCACCACCCGGGCCGCCTTGGTGGCGATGAGCGTCTGGAAGTTCACGATGGTGAGGATGGGCGTCTCGAGCAGCATGCAGGGGACGATCGGCCCCCGCACCCGGAGAATGGGCTCGTAGGGGAAGACGGCGGTTCCCTCCGGCACCGCATCCAGGTCCACGTCCAGCTTGAGGCGCGAGAGCCACTCGATGAAGCCCTCCTCGAAGAGGGGACGGTCGTCGCTCCCGCGCTGCGCCGCCAGGTAGGCGAGGTCGTCCGGCTCGAAGCGGTGGCGGTGGACGTAGTCGACCGCGTCCTCCAGGCCGGCGGCGACGGCGTAGCCGCCGTCGAAGGGGTTCCTGCGGAAGGAGAAGTGGAAGACGGCCTCCCGGCCGGCCACGCCCCCCTTCCAGGCCGCGTACGCCATGGTGAGCTGGTAGAAGTCGGTGAGCAGGCCGAGCGACGTCCGGTACAGTTCCGACGGGACCATGAGCTCCTCCGCGTTCCTTGTAACCCACTCCCCCGCCTGTTGTAGAAGTTAGCCCCAATGCCGGAGGCGAGCCCCGTCAGCGAGAGCCCGGCCGGGCCGGGCTTTTTCCGGGACGTGCTCTGGCCCTTCGCCCTCACGCGGCTCCTCCTCGCCGGGGTGGCCTGGTTCGCCGCCCAGCTCTCGGTGAGCTGGAGCTACCCGTTCCCGGAGTCGGCCCGGCGCGGCTTCGCCTTCGTGCCCTCGACGCTCCTCGACGCGCTCGGGCGCTGGGACTCCCACTGGTACCTGTCCCTCGCCCGGGACGGCTACCAGGTCCGCGGCCCGCTCGCCTCGGTCCAGAGCAACGTCGCCTTCTTCCCCCTCTACCCCTGGCTCGTCCGGGCGCTCGAGGTCCTCCTCCCCGCCTCGCTCGCCGGCTCGCGCTCCCTCTACCTCTCGGCGCTCCTCCTCTCGAACGCCTGCGCGCTGGGGGCCCTCGCCCTCGTCGTCCGGGTCGCTCGCTCGACCACCGGGAGCGCCGAGGCCGCCTCCCGCGCCGCCCTCTACCTCGTCGTCTTCCCGACGGGCTTCGTCCTCTCCGCCGCCTACCCCGAGTCGCTCCTCCTCCTCCTCTCGGCCGCCAGCTTCCTCGCCGCCGCACGAGGCCGGTTCGCCTCGGCCGGACTCCTCGGGTTCCTTGCCGCCCTCACCCGCCCCGGGGGCGTGGCGGTGGCGGCGCCCATCGCCTGGCTCGCCTTCGAGCCCCTGGAGGCGGGGAGGGAGGCGCGCCCCGGGAAGTCCGCCTGGGCCCTCCTGCCGCCGCTCGGCCTCTCCCTCCACGCCGCCAACCTGTGGCGGCTCACCGGCGACCCGCTCGCGATCTTCCACGCGCAGGCCGCCTGGGGCCGCTCGCTGGCGCCGCCGTGGCGGACCTTCCTCGCGCCGCGGGACTTCCACCCGTTCCTCGGGCCCCTCGAGGCACTGGCGCTCGCCGGGACGGCGGCTCTCGCCCTCTTCCTCCTCCGGGAGCGCCGCACCCGGGCGCTCGGGGTGCTCTCACTCGCCTCTCTCGTCCCGGTCTCCCTCTCCGGCACCCTCCTCTCCGCCACCCGGTTCGCGGCGGTGCTCTTCCCGACCTTCGTGGCCCTCGGGGTCCTGGGAAGGAGGCCGGCCGTCGACCGGGCGCTGCTCGTCGGCTTCTCCTTCGCCCAGGCGGTGCTGTTCGCCTTCTGGTGCAGGTTCTTCTGGGTCGCTTGAGGGCGGCGGAGCTTGCGGTCGGGCCGGAGCCCCGTAAGAGATCGCGCCAGGAGAGTATCCATGCGCGACCCCCTGGGCGTTCTCGAGACCTTCCACGGCAAGGGCGTGAGCGGGCGCTTCTACTCGCTGCCGGCGCTGGCGCGGAAGGGATTCGGCGACGTCGGGAGGCTCCCGGTCTCCATCCGGGTGGTGCTGGAATCGCTCCTGCGCAACCTCGACGGGAAGCGGGTGCGCGAGACCGACGTCCGCGCGCTCGCCGGCTGGAAGCCGAGGGCGGAGCGCGCGGAGGAGGTCCCTTTCGTGGTCTCGCGCGTGCTCCTGCAGGACTTCACCGGCGTCCCGCTGCTCGTCGACCTCGCCGCCATGCGGGCCGCGGTGGGGCGGCTGGGGAAGGACCCGGGCCGGGTCGAGCCGCTCGTCCCGGTCGACCTGGTCGTGGACCACTCCGTCCAGGTCGACTCCTGGGGGACGGCGGACGCACTCGGGCGCAACCTGGTGCTCGAGTTCCACCGCAACCACGAGCGGTACGCCTTTCTCAAGTGGGGCACGCAGGCCTTCGAGCGCCTGCGCATCGTCCCTCCCGGGATCGGCATCTGCCACCAGGTCAACCTGGAGTACCTGGCGACCGTGGCCTCGGAGCGCGACGGCGTCTACCGGTACGACACGCTCCTCGGCACCGACTCGCACACGACCATGGTGAACGGCATCGGCGTCGTCGGCTGGGGGGTGGGAGGCATCGAGGCCGAGGCGGCGATGCTGGGCCAGCCCGCCTACTTCCTCACCCCGGACGTGGTGGGGGTGCACGTCCACGGGCGGCTGCCGGAGGGGGCCACCGGAACCGACGTGGTGCTCTCGGTGACGGAGCTCCTCCGCCGCGAGAAGGTGGTGGGCAAGTTCGTGGAGTTCCACGGCGAGGGGGCGGCGAGCCTGCCGGCCGCCGAGCGGGCCACCATCGCCAACATGGCGCCGGAGTACGGGGCCACCATGGGCTACTTCCCGCCGGACGAGGAGACGGTGCGCTACCTCGCCGCCACCGGGCGCTCCCCGGAGCACGTGGAGGCGGTGCGCGCCTACCTAAAGGCCCAGGGGACCTTCGGCATCCCGCGCCGCGGAGAGTGCGACTACAGCCAGGCGGTCGAGCTCGACCTCTCCCGCATCCAGCCGGCGGTGGCCGGGCCGAAGCGCCCCCAGGACCGGGTGCCGCTCGCCGAGCTCGCCGGCCGGTTCCGGGAGCTCCTCTCGCGCCCGGACGCGACCGGCTACGGGAAGCCGCCCGGCGCGCTCGGCGAGCGCCACGGCCGCGACGGGGTCGAGCTCGGGAACGGCGACGTGGTCATCGCCGCCATCACCTCCTGCAC
>DATJZG010000015.1:0-9970 GCA_035499295.1 Anaeromyxobacteraceae bacterium | reverse complement strand
AATCCCTACTTGTATGCGGTCAACGGCGAAGAGGTGACGCTCACTTCCCTCGGGTCCGATGGAGAGCCTGGTGGGAATGGCACTGCGACCGACATCACGAGGACGGTCCGGATGCGGTAGCGAATGAGCCCGGGAGACGTCGGCCTGCCGGCGTCGCCGGCCCTGAGCGGTGTAGAAGTGACAGTCTGTCCAGGAAGGAAAGGCCGGAGCTCGAAGAAGTCCCCGAGCTGGCCCCTTGAGCGTCCACGAGCAGCTCACGCGCTACGAGACGTGGCATCCCGCTTGCTCGGAACCCTCCCTCGTGCAGAGGACGTGGACGACCAGGTCCGTCTGGGCGGCCGAGCTGGCGCTGGCGGACGGCCAGCAGCGAACGACGGAGCTCAAGGCGGTGGAATGGCCGTCAGGGCAGATGCTGCGCTGGACCGGCCAGCACTGCTGCTCTCGAACGAACGGAGATGGGCCGCGAGGAAGCCCCGCGGGCGGCAGATGGCGTCCCCGCGGTGGTCCAGAGGGGATCCGCGGCGTCCATGCGGGCACCCGCTCGGGGGCGTTCGACGACGTTCGGACCTCGAACGCTCAAGAGCGGAGAGCTCTTCGTCCTGGGCGACAACCGGAACAACTCCTACGACAGCCGACACTTCGGCCCGATTCGCGAGGACCAGGTGATGGGTCGTGCGATCGTCGTGTGGCTCTCCTGGTGGGAATGGCGACCGAGACTCTCGCGCATCGGGCTAAAGCCATAGGCGCTTCGGGGACGGTTCCTGCGCGCTCCTCGGAGCCTGCCCGATGGCCGCTCCGCAACCACGAGGTGCGGATTGATCACCACACGGGAGAAGTTGTCAGTCGTCTCGCTCTGCGCCTGCTGCACAAGTCGCTGGTGGCGCAGGCCGTGCAGGGGGACAATTCGTGAACCCAACACCACGACTTGCTCTGGCCCTCGGATTCGCCGCGACGACCCTGCCCAGCGTCGCGTTGGCTGAGGTGATGGACAAGGAAACCGTCCCCTGGAACCTGGCGCGGCTGCTGGCCTGTGTGTTGGTCGTTGGCATCTGTGCCGGGCTGATGGGCCTCGGACGTCGAGCGCGAGGCGCATGGAGATGGCCGGCGATCCTGTTGGCCGCAGCGATCGCTGTCGCCTGGGCGGTCACCGGCGCATTTGATGACTTCCTCAGGCCCGACATTGGGCCTGCGATGCGTCTGGAGCTCGGCCGTTTCGCGACTGCGTACGTCGTCGTGCTGTTACTCGAGCACGCAGCGCCAATTCTGGTGGTCGTCGCGCTCGGGATGCGAACCCGGAGCAGGGAAGGGCGACAGGGAGACGGGGAAGTCTGATCCTCCTCAAGCCTTGCCGGCGCGCGGAGGAGCTGCTCTGGAGGGGAACCTTTCGGGGTGGATGCCGCGCGGACAGATTCGGCGACAGCTGGGGTCCCCGCGCTGGACGGGTCCGGTGCGGGCCGTGCGGGCAGCCGCTCCGGTGAACCGAGCAGGTGGTCCGCGTCCTCTTGAGAGCAGCGCCAGAGCGACCGAGAGGGCGAGAACGGGCTGCATGGCCAGCGGCCTGCGTTGGAACTCGAGGGGCTTGGGAGGCCGTGGGCCGATGGCATCCCCGCGGCTGGCCGTGGGCGGGTCAGTGCGGTCAGTGCAGGCACCCGCTCGCGTGGACCGTGCGACTCCATCTGCGTCCTCCAGACGCACGGCGCCCGCGATTCCAGACGCTGCGGCGACTGCTCGTAGGGCAGGCCCTGGCGGGACGGATGCAGAGGAGTCAGATAGGCGGACCGATGGCGTCCGCGCGGCGGTCCGTGGGTGAGTCAGTGGCGTCGATGCGGGCAACAGTTCTTCGGGGTAGCGCGGTGGCCTCGCGGCGCGGCCGCACGGACGCCCCACTCGAACCGCCAAGCTTCCGCTCGCCTCGCCCGCACAGCGTGGATGCTCGGGAAGAAGTTCGCCGATGAGACGCCTGGGTTCACCTGCTGCGAGCGTGCTGTCCGAATGCGAGGAGGCGCAGCCGCTCTTCGCCGAGACCCGAGACCCGGGAGCTGCAGTCCTCGTCTGCGGCTGATCGTCGGGGGTCTCGCGAATCGGACGGGTGACGGAAAAGGTCAGTGACGAGAATGGTCACTCGTTCGGGGGCGCGTCGGACCCAATGCTCTCTCGCTCGGCACACTGCTACCATCGTCGGTCGATTGGTTGGCATTCCGAGGCCCCCGATGCTTGCTCGCCGTGTCGCCCTTCTCGCCGCCGTCTCATTCCTCCCCGCCTGCGGCGGGGGAGGGGGGCCGGCTCCGGTGATTGTTGTCTCCGGCGTGATCCAGGACCTCGACGGGAACCCGGCTCCGGGAATCACGGTGAGCGTCGCGGAGCAGAGCACGGTCTCGGACGCCAACGGCAGGTTCTCCCTGCCGAACGTGAGCCCGCCCTACGTTCTGACCGCGGTGTCGGTCGGGGCCGGTGAGGCGGTGATCTACGAGGGGCTCACCCGCAGCGACCCGACGATCCAGTGGCAGCAGTCGCTGTCCTCGTTCGACCGTCGGGGAGAGATCCTGGGGACGATCGACGGGGGCGTCCCAATCGGTGCCCTGACGAACGTCATGATCGCCTTCGGCGCTCCGGGGGCCCTGGCCTTCCCGGGGACGCTCCCGACCGCGACCACGTACGCTCTGCCGGTGAGGTGGAATGGCCCGCAAACGATCATCGCATCGGTGCACGCGCTCCAGGTGACCACGGCCGTGCTCGGTGGTCTCCCGACCGCGTTCCCCGGCTACGCCGTGCGCACCGACGTGCCGATCTCCGATGGAGTGAACACGCCCGGCGTTGACCTTCCACTGACGCCTCCATCGGTGGGGTCCATTGGCGGCGCCTACAGCCTCCCGGCCGGCTACAGCTTCTTCGGCAAGTTCCTCTCTCTCGGATTCGGCGACGGGGCGTTGATCGATCTGGGCGGAGACTCCGGTCAGGAACTGGATTTCAGCTACACGCTGCCGCTCAACATCGATGCGACCGCGATGGTCTTCGTCTTCGCCGAGGAGGCGGGCCCGGGTGGGGTCATCGTTGGTCGGCGGGAGACCGGCATCGCCGTCGGTGCGACCGGCCTCGTACTCACTCTTCCCCAGGGTGCCTCGATCATCGGCCCGGCCGATGGCACGACCTCGGTCGACGGCCAGACCGAGTTCTCCTGGAACGCCTTTCCGGGCGGCGTCTTCACCGTCGACTTCCTCACTGGCCATGGCGGCCCCAATTTCCACGTGGTCACCCGGGCGACCCGGACGACGATTCCTCAGATCCCCTCGCTCCCGTTGCCCGCCGGGAACGGGTACACGTGGAGCGTGGGCGCGGCAGCGCCTTTTGCGTCCGTGGACGAGGCCGCGGGTCCGCAGGGAGCGAACCCGGCGGGGAATACGCTGCTCACCTCGGGCGCCCCCTTCCGGAGCTTCATCACCCGCTAACTTAGCGCGTGACCCGGCCGAATCGTCACCCAAGGGCGAAGATTTCTACATCAAGCTCGCCAGGGCCTGCTGACGCCGGCAGACGTCCACTTCGGTCGAGTGCACGAGAAGCTGGGCTGCGCGATCACATGTGCTCCAGCGCGCCTTTCACGCTCGCCCCGAGCGATTTCGTCACGGCCCACCGGTCCCCACCGCGCCTCTCGCGGAGGTCTGGATAGACAGGTCCTCGTTGCCTCCAGGAGTAGACGGCCATGACTGAATCGCTCGACCCCACAACACTACTGGCGCCTTGGCGCGCGGTGGTCCCCGAGGAGCAACGCGGCCTGGCCGGACAGCTTCGAAGAGAGGTCGCACGCACCCATCCTCTCCACAAAAGGCGGGTAGTCGTCCTTGCCCGTCGCGTCGACAACGACGACGTCCTTTTCTACGTCGAAGATGCGCCGCAACCCTACGCTGTCGTCCATCTCACCTGGCGCCGCACGCGAGAGAAGGACCCAAGATGGCCGTGGACCGAGTTCTTCAACACGCTCCATCGCTGGCATGACGATCGAATGCAGCTGGACCACGCGGATTACATGGCGGGAGAGAACTCGGAGTGATCTGACTCGACGATGCATTTACAGGTCCGGCAGGAATGGCCGTAAATGATTATATGTTAAGGCTATTCACAACCCCAGGTGGACAGGTCCAGCTCGTTAGGTAGAACCGAAGAGGGAATGGCAAGGAGTGGAGTCGAATTGATAAGAGCTCTTGTGGAATGGTGCGCTAGGCCAAAGATGTACCTCTGGCATCCAGAAATGAAGCGGGAGGATGTTTGGGTGCTCTGGGGGCACGTCATGGGCTACCTCGAGGCGGAGGAGACCGCGCGAGGTTCGACATCTGAATATCGGAGTTTTCTTGGATGGCTTGAACAGCGTGATCCTGAGCTGGTCGGATCGCCGTCTTGGTTTGGCGAGGTGCTCATGAGGCGAGCGCGTGGAGATCACCAAGCGGCGATTCAGACCATCGGGAGCCTTGCACGAGAGTATCTCGCTGAGAATCAGCCCTAGCCGCGGGAGGTTCCAGCTGGACCGGGGGAAATCCTCGGGCGCGGAAGCGGCGGCCCTTCTCCAGCATGAGGACCCCCTAGCCCTTCTCCGTGAGACGAAGCCCGGAAACGCTGCCGCGCCGGAGCCGACGATGACGTAATCCCAGTCTACGAGATGCGCTCTTATCAAAGAGAGGGGCCCCGAACAGCCGCCGAGCGCGACCTGTTCGGGGGCGCGATGCAGGTCGCTGAGCTCACTGCGCGCCGCTCGCCTCCATGTCGCGGGCGACCTGGAGCGCGATGGCCTTCACGCGTTCCTCCTCGGGAAGATCGCCCTCGATGTGTCCTTCACGGACATGGGCCAGCTGGGTGAGGGCGGCGGCGACGTTGCCCTCGCGCCACAGCGTCTCGGCGAGCCAGGCCATCGCGCGGAGGTTCCGCGGGTCGTCAGCGAGGGCCTGCTGGTACCAAGCGGCCGACTTCGCCAGGCTCCGCTTAGGCCAGGGCATCTCGAAGAAGTAGCGGCCCTTGGCTAGCCGGGGCCCCTGGTGCTCGAACCGGGGGTCGAGCGCGAGCGCCCGCTCGAGGCGCTCGGTGAACTTGGAGTCGAGCCCCTCGCCGAGCACGCTGAGGACTCCGGCCCCGCTGCAGTACAGGCCGATGCCCACGGCGGCGAAGTAGTGCCCGGCGACCCACTCGGGCCTTGCTCGTGCGAGCTCATCTCCGACATCCCAGGCCTCGCGGCCGAGACGCTTCCTTTCCTTGGGATCGGTGATGCGGTCACCGACCCAGAGCGCGAACCGCGCCTTCCAGAACATGCGGTCCGGAGCGTCGGGGCGCTCGGCGAGCGCGGCCGTCGCCAGGCGCAACGCCTCATCGGCCTTCGCCGGGTCCGTGCGCTCGGCCCAGAGTGAGGCGAGCCTGGCGAGCTGTTCGGCTGCAGGGACAGGCTCGCGTGCGGCCTCCTCGGCGAGTCCCAGGCCGGGGCAGAGCAGAACGAGCAGAGCAACGCAGCGCACCGGGTGAAGAAGACCACGCGCGCGCCCAGACGAGAAGGACCGCGGGCCCGTCGACCAAGAAACCCCGACACGCACCCACAGCGTCGGGAAGCCCCGAGCACTCGCGCATACAAGGTTGGCGCCGGGGGGTGGGCGAGCGCGGCCAGCTTCCCCGTCTAGCTCCTCTGAACGCCGAGCAGCTCGAGCACCGAGAGGGTCAAGACCGCGACCCCGGTCCGGATGGTGGGCTGGCGGTCCGGTGCAAACTTCGAGGTGTGGGGCCCTGGGGGGTACTTGCCCTCTGCCCTAGCCTTCGCGAACTCGCCCGGGTCGGGCGCTCCGATCCGGAGCTGGACGCTCGGCACACCGGCGACCCGGCCGAACACGCCAATGTCCTCGGAGGAGGTGTTCGGGTCCAGCGTGGTCACGCTGGTGTCGCCGAGCTCCCGGCGTAGCCTCGACCCGAGCCGCTGGGTGAGCGCCGGGTCGTTGATCACCACTTCGGATGACTCGACGATTGTCACTTTCGGCTCGCGCGGAGCACGGCCCGCCGCCGCCTCCGCCTTCGCGATGCGCTCGATTGCCGCGAGCAGCTGTTTCTGCACCTCCGGCTTGTAGGACCGTACTGTCAGCTCGAGCTTTGCCTCGTCGGGAATGATGTTGCGCTTGCTGCCGGCGTGGAAGGTGCCCACCGTGATGATCGCCGGGTCGAGCGGGTTGACCTCGCGCGAGACGATCGTCTGCAGCGTGACAACCGCACGAGCCGCGATGACCACGGGATCGATGGTCCGCTGCGGCGTCGCCCCGTGGCCTCCCAGACCGTAGAAGGTGATGTCGACCGCGTTTGACGCGGCGGACGCCGGCCCCGAGATCAGCCCGACCTTCCCCGAGGGAAGAAGCTGGGTGTCGTGCAGGCCGATGACGAAGTCCGGCTTCGGGAAGCGGCTGAACAGGCCGTCCTTCACCATCGCCTCGGCGCCACTAACGGTCTCCTCGGCGGGTTGCCCAACGAAGACGAGCGTTCCCTTCCAGCGATCCTTCGAGCGCGACAGGAGCGTGGCCGCGCCCACCCATGAGGTCATGTGGATGTCGTGACCGCAGGCGTGCATCACCCCCACGCTCACGCCCGAAGCATCCTTCGTCGTGACCGTACTCGCGTAAGGGAGCCCGGTCTCCTCCTTGATCGGGAGCGCATCCATGTCCGTGCGGACCAGCACGGTCGGTCCGGCGCCATTGCGCAGGATGCCCACCACGCCGTTGCCCCCGACGTGCTCCGTCACCGTGAAGCCGAGATCGCGCAGCCGCGCCGCCATCTTTACCGCGGTCTTGAGCTCCTGGTTCGAGAGCTCGGGCTGCCGATGGAGGTCCTGATAGAGCGCGTCGAGCGACGGATACAGTGCGTTCAGCCCCGCCAGGTCCTGGCTCTCGGCTGCCAGGCTAACGCGTGGACCCCACGCGAGGATGGCCGCGAACAGGATCATCAGCGCCGCAGACACCCGAGAATGAACGGACGATCGAAAGGTCGTGAACCGTTGCACGTTTGCCTCCTTCCGGCATCGGGCGCAGGACGATACGCCGCCGTGGCCGAGGTGCACACCGGGTTACTCGGTGGCAGTAATGCAGAGAGCTCCTCGCGGCGGCCCGGCGTCTCAGGCGGCCGACGCCTGCGCGCCGAGATCCCCAAGGTGAGTGCCAGCGGTCGACGGAATGGAAGTTGCTCTGGACGGCCTTCCGGGCGCTGACGCTTCCGACCTGCGACGGTGGCCGTCCAGCCTCGTTGAGTGTCGGTTCCGGATGCTGTGCCGGGAGGCTCTGAAGAGGAGGCGGCTGGAACGGACGCGGGCGGCGCGCTGCCGCGAGGCCACGAGGGGTCTGGGCGCGCGCGCTCCGCCTCCCCTTGCGTGCCGCCAATTCCTGCGCTGCATACTGAACCACATGGTTCAGTATGCTGGTGCCCGCCTCGATGTCTCGTTCGCCGCGCTCTCGGACGCGACCCGGCGCGGCGTTCTGGAGCAGCTCGGACGTTCAGACGCTTCGGTCACGGACCTTGCCGAGAAGTTCCACATGACCCTCACGGGCATGAAGAAGCACGTCGGCATCTTGGAGCACGCCGGGCTCGTCACCACGGAAAAGGTCGGGCGCGTGCGGACCTGCAGGCTCGGCCTGCGTCGACTGGAGGAAGAGACGGCATGGATCGAGAGGTACCGCCAGCTCTGGGACGCACGCTTCGACGAGTTGGACAAGGTTGTCGAGGAACTGAAACGGAAGGAGAAGGTCGATGGACGCACAAAGAGAGAGTGAGCCCACTTCCATGAAGAACGAAACGACGGTGGAACGGAAGCCCGACCGTGAGCTCGTCATCGCGCGAAACCTTCAACGGCCCGGCGCGGATCGTGTTCGAGGCGTGGACCAAGCCCGAGCTGCTCAAACGGTGGTCGGCACCAAAGTCGACTGGCGTGTCCCTACTTTCCTGCGAGGCGGATGTTCGGGTCGGAGGCAGGTACCGTTTCGTGTTCGGGCATTGCGCCGGGGTATCGGCTGTTCTCTAGATCCGCGAACGCTTCGAGCTCACCCCCATGGGTGGGCCTTCACGCCGCCGGGGCGGTCAGGTACTCCACTTGACCAGCGACCGGTGTTCTGCCGGTCGGAATCGCGAGGGCTCATGACTGTCAAGCGGATGGACAATGTCGGCATCGTTGTCGAATCGCTCGAGCCCGTGATCTCGTTTTTCGCCGCGCTCGGCCTCGAGCTCGAAGGACGGGCCATCATCGAGGGAGACTGGGCAGGCCGCGTCACGGGACTGCACGGCCAGCGCGTCGAGATCGCCATGATGGGCACTCCCGACGGCCATAGCCGGTTGGAGCTCTCTCGGTTCCTCACTCCGCCGGTGGCCGCTGACCATCGACGTGCCCCGGTCAACGCGCTTGGGTATCTCCGCGTCATGTTCACCGTGGAGGACATCGACGAGACACTCGCCCGTCTCGTCGATCGCGGTGCCCGGCTCGTTGGCGAGGTGGTCCAGTACGAGGACATGTATCGCCTCTGCTACATCCGGGGGCCGGAGGGCATCCTCATCGGGCTGGCCGAGGAACTGAGGTGAAGAAGCAAGGGCCGCACCGCTTCGAGGTCCTGCGGTAGAGTTTCCACGTTCGGAGGTGGTTCCTACAGCAGCAGCTGGGGCCCGCCTCCGCCCGGATCTCCACCCGGGACTGCAGTTCACGAAGAGTTCCACGACCTCGCAGTCACCCTCGCTGGCACCGCTACACCCTGAACGGGGCCATCGATGGCGTCTATTGGAACTCCGGGAAGTCCTATGCATCTCCTGCGACAAGGCCTGTCACAAGCCGCCTGGCTGCGCCTGCGGGCCAAGTCCATGAAGAGGGCGTACAGTTCGATTCTGGGCGCCTCGCGAAACGAGTACAGGGCATGAGACTCTTCCTTCTCCTCGGGACTCTCGCCACCGCCACCCTTCCTGCATGCGGAGGTGCATCGAACGGTTGCCCATCGCTCGGCGCCACGCGGTGCACCGTGGACTCGGCCTACGACAGCCTGGGGACGAACGGGAAGGTCATCTTCGAGACCTGCATTCAGGGGTTGGACTCCAGTAGTCGCTTCTGGTTTCCCACCGGCTGCAACGTCGTGGCCAAGAACTGCCCCAGCGGAGCCCAGTGCTTTGCCCAGCCGGGATACGAGGGAGGGACCTGCGTCTGCCAATGAGGCGTTGGCGGAGGCCGAGCGGACGGAAGTTTCAGATTGAGCGATGGTGCGCAGTGGAGGGAGTCCGAGTGGGGAAGGCGGCTCTGGACGGCCTTCCGGCTGCTGCGGCGTTCGCGAGTGAGTGGCCGTCCTGCCTTCATCGGGGGCGTGACGAGGCGAAAGGATTGCCGCTACCGCGTCCCTGCGTCGCCGGGGAGGCACCCAGCTCCATGAGCATCCTCCCCGCGTTGTCGTTGTTCGGGTCGAACTCCAGCGACTCGCTCCGGAGCACGCTGTCACGGTCTGGCTTCACAACCGGAAGTACTTGGAGGACATCGAGATCTCGCGACCGCCCCCGCAGTGGCTCACCTTGAATCCGTGTCCCATGGAGGATGTCGGCCACGAGTTGTGACGGCCGACGTTCTCGCGGGAAGGAAATGAACGCTCCAGGTAAAGGCAAATCCGGGGGAAAGACTCTGGATGACATTCTTAAAGAGCGGGCGACTGATCCTGAGTCTAGAATCCGCCGAGCCAAGCGAGAAACGGAGTTAAGAGAGCTGGCTGTGGGCCTGCGAAGAGAGCAGGCGCCTATCCTGGCTGACCTTCGTGATGTCGGAGTTGATGTCCCGGACCTGTGGGCGCTGATTAATCGCAGAGAGCCGTACCCGAGGGCGATTTCTATTCTGCTGGAGCACTTGCGTAAACCGTATTCGCCACGGACTCGAGAGGCGATTGCAAGGACGTTGGCTGTTCCTGATTCGAATGCGAGTTGGAATGAGCTGGCTCGGATGTTTCTTTCTGAG
>DATJZG010000014.1:0-5661 GCA_035499295.1 Anaeromyxobacteraceae bacterium | reverse complement strand
CACCATCGAGTTCGATCTGACCGCGGAGGAGGTCTCGGCTACCGCGGTCAGACCCAGCGCTGAACTGACGCGGCAGTGTCCTCTGGAACGGTGTTGAAGCAGATCTTCGCGCGCGGCGCTCCCTCGTGAACCAGGTTGACGAGCTTCTCGAACAACAGAAACATAGGAGGGATAGTTCGGATGCCCGCGCCGACTAAGACGCAGTTGAACGCCTCTTTCTTGAGCGCTTCCGATACCACGGCTTCGGCAGTGTCGCCGCGATCGACGAGTAGCCATCTGGCGTCGTATCCGAGGTCGCGCAGGTGCGTCTCGTCCGCCGCCAGACGAGCTCGCAGCGTGGGCTCGTCGAGCTTTACGGCCAGGCGTGAGTACTCGACGACCTTCGGGTCGAGCCCGATCATGAGAACCTTCCTGTTGCCGGTCATGAGATCCACTCCTTTGACGCCGGGGGCAACCTCGGATCCGGGGGCGCGAAGACGGGCACGGACCCTTAACGAGCGACGGTCTGGCCGTCATCCGGGGGCTACATCAGGGACGAGGCATGGGAGATCGACGGCCGGGAAAGAACAGTACTGGCGACACGACGAGGGTCTGAGTTCGGGCCCTTGCGGGAGTTGTTGCGGTAGCCCCGAACGGTACGAACAGCGATGACCCAGGGTAGGGCCTACAGCCGCCTTGGCTGCGCCTCATTCCGCTTCTTCGTCAGTAATGGGTCGGCATGAAACTACGGGAAGCCTAAGGCATCGTCTCAAAACAAACGCTTCAAGTCGGCGTCGCGCACTTGGGCCGGATTGTGTAGTTCCAGTCACCGTGAAGCGCATCGCGTTCCAAGGCAATGGTCTTGAACTCGTTGTCGGTCACCTTGACGCCTCTTTCGTAGTGGCGATCGTCTAAGAGCTATCCCGCAATGGTGGCAGTTTTCTCGCCGCCACGCTGGACAGGTCGGTTCGCGCTTGCGTCCGGTCCGGCGTGGTCCAGCTAGAAAGGCTGGTCTCATCCGGGGTTGGGCGCAGCGCCGTGCCGACGTTTCGCCGAGCCACCATCGCCGATGGGGATGGTGTCCGCCACGTTTCCTCAACGGACGAGCCGTCGAGGGCGTTCTTCGCGGTTGACTCGGACCGGGCGTCTTGCCGCCCGGATGCTACGAAGTTGAGGGAACGGCCGAGGAGTGCTCGCGTGGCTGGGCACCGCAATGATTCCTTCGCCGCGGCAAAGTCCACGGCGGCAGTGGAGGGATCGGCGGGATCCTCGAAGACGAGGAAAGCCGCCAGCGTGGCCGAGATCGCGTCGCGATCACCGGCCAGGCCACAGCGCGGACAGTAACGGCTCGTCTGCCCCCGGAGTTTTATGTTCTCCTCTTTGAAGGGGGCTTCAGCATAGTCTACGCCGCGCCCTCGCGATTGCGCGGCGCCGCCCAGGCCAGCAACGGGTCGGTCATGAAGCCCTCCTTCGGCGTGCCGGCGATGTGGTTCGCGTAGTTGGAGATGGTCTTGGTGGCAACGATGGCGATCACCTCGAGCACGTTCTCCCGGGTGAAACCGGCCGACAAGAAGGCCTCGACCCGCTGGTCGCCGACGAAGCCGCGCTCCCGGAGCACGCTCTCGGTGAAGACGCGCAGCGCCTCCAGCCGGGCATCAGGGGCCGGCGTCCCCGTCCGCAGTGCCTGGACCGTCGCCTCGTCGACCTTCGCCGTGCGAGCCAGGTAGGTGTGCGCGGCGGTGCAGTACTCGCACTGGTGGAAGGCGCTGTTCGCGAGGAATGCGACCTGCCGCTCCGCGGGGGTGAACGAGGACCGCGCCACGAGCCCGTACAGGGTGTCGTACGCCTCGAGCGCCACCGGGCTCTCGGCCAGGACGCCGTGGATATGGGGGACAAAGCCCCATGCCTTTCTGGCGGCCTCGAGGAGGGGGCGGGACGCTTGCGGGGCGGTCTCGATCGAGTGAACGGTGAAGGGGGTCATGGCGCTCTCTCCGTGGAAGGGACTGACGGTGTTCGGCGAGCTACATTCGGGAGGAGAGATGCCATATGCGCTCGGTGGCGATAATGTGCTTTGACCGGAGACCGGACGACTTCCATACGTAGCATGTATGAATGCTCGACACGCTCGGGCTCTTCCGCGCCTTCGTCCGCGTCGCCGAGGCTGGCTCCTTCACCGCCGTCGCCGTCGAGCGCGGCACCAGCCAGCCGACGATCTCGCGTCAGATCGCGGCGCTGGAGGAGCACCTGGGCTGCCGGCTGCTCCAGCGCACGACGCGCAGCCTCACGCTGACCGAGGACGGCCGCCGGCTTTACGATCACGCCCGTGGCGCCATCGACGCGGTGGCCGCAGCCGAGAGCGCCGTCGGCCGGCGCCAGGGCAAGCCCGGCGGGCGGCTCAGGCTCGCCTCGGCGGTGGTGATGGGGCGGCTCCACGTGATACCACTCCTGCCGCGCTTCCTGGACCGCTATCCCGGGGTCGAGGTGGAGCTGTCGATGAGCGACAGCCTCTCTGATCTCGTCGAGGAGGGCATCGATCTCGCCATCCGCGTCGGCGAGCTCAACGACCTCGGGCTTATCGCGCGCCGTATCGGCACCACCCGCCGCGTGCTGGTGGCGACCCCCGGCTACCTCTCGCGTCGCGGTCGCCCCCACGATCTGGGAGATCTCGCCAATCACGACTGTATCGTCTATTCGGGCCTGGCGACCGGGGCGAACTGGGCGTTCCTGACGCCGGAGGGTCCGGTCTCGGTACCGGTGCGCGGACGAGTTCAGGTGAACAGCACCGAGGGGGCGCGCGCCGCGATCCTGGAGGGCCTCGGGATAGGCGTAGCCCCGGTGTGGCACTTCGTGGACGGCGAGATCGAGAGCGGGAGGCTGGTGGTGCTGCTTCAGGACTTCGAGCCACGGCCGCAGCCCATCCATGCAGTCTACCCGTCACGCCGGCACCTGGCTCTCAGGGTGAGTGCGATGGTCGACTTCCTCGCGGCGGAGTTCGAGCGCGATCCCAGGCTCCGAGTGACCCCGTCCCGATCGGGGCGCGCCGGCGCCAGCCTGGCGCATGCGAAGTCGTGATCGTCGCAGGCCGTGCTTCGCCGCGGGAGCGTGCTGCGCGCGTTGCCTGGCACGCCGACACGAGGGATGCTTGGGAGCACCGGCGCGCAGGCCGGCGAGAGGAGAGGCCATGACAGCCGTCGAGTTCTTCTATGACTTCACTTCGCCCTACTCGTACCTCGCCTCCACCTGGGTCGATGAGGTGGCGCGGCGAGCCGGGGGCGAGGTGCGTTACCGCCCCTTCCTGCTGGGCGCCGTCTTCAAGGCCACCGGCAACCACGGTCCCCTGGAGACGCCGGCCAAGATGGCCCACCTGAAGGTGGACCTCGATAGATGGGCCAGGCGGCTCGGGGTACCGCTCGTCTTCCCCTCCGCCTTCCCGGTGTCCACGGTGCTGGCGCTCCGGTGCGCGCTTGCTGCCGGGAGGCACGGCCAGCTCGCGCCGTTCACGCACGCCGTCTTCCGAGCCTGCTGGACGGACGGCCAGGACATCGCCTCCCCTGAGGTGCTCGGCCGCCTCGCGGCAGGGGTCGGGCTCCCCGCGCTCGTGTCGGAGGCGCCGGGGGAGAAGGACACGCTCATCCGGGAGACGACCGGGGCCGTCGAGCGAGGCGCCTTCGGGGCGCCGACCTTCTTCGTCGGGACGGAGATGTTCGTCGGCAACGATCGCCTGGACTTCGTGGCGGAGGCGCTGCGGACGGCTCGCGGCGCCTGCCCCCCATCATAGCCGACCTCACGGCAGCTCGAGATCATCGGCCGAGCAGTGCGGCGGCCCACGCCGCCACGGACGCGCGGACACTCGCCCAGTCTCGACCGGCCTCCAGCGAACCGGCCGTGGGGTTCACCGACGCGTTCACGACCGCGGCGGCGCGGGAGATGGTAGATCGGAGCGAGGTGCAGCGACGCCTCCTGCTCTGCCTGTACGGCCTCGGCTCGAACGCGGGACTGAAGCGCCTTGGGGTTGGCAACGGCGTTTCGTACAAGGAGCTGCTCCACACGGGGTCTGCGTATCAATGGAACAGAAAACTCGACCGATTTGCCCCGTTACTATGGGAACCCCAACCTCGGCGTGATTCTGGAGAGGCGAGGTTGACGTAAGAGCGGCCGTAGCTCTGTTACGAGAAAACGTGTACCGGCGCGCGCCGAACTTTCCCTATTGCCCGCTTGTTCTCTTGGTGCATGGATGGGCACGCTGGCCCCTCGTAGAGACCCTCCCTGTGATGGCATTACTGGTACGTCGCGAGCAGGCAACAGCGACAACGGTCTTGCTCTTGGCATGGAGGACCGCGACCTGGTCTCGGTCATCACTGAAGATCGAGAAGCTCTCGGCGCGCGTACAGCGCGACGGCGTGGCTCTCGAGGGCCTCACCGGCCACAGCGCCGCGCTCACGGCGACCGCAGCGGGCAGGCTGGACTGTTGCCCGCGCGTCGCTCGCGAAGACGTGGCCGACGACCCCCGAAGACTTCGCACGCGAGCGCGCGGAAGCGAATGCGCGCTTCGAGCGCTGGAAGACCATGCGGGAGCTGGACGAGGGGGGGGACGGATGACCCGGACGCCCGTGCTCGCGGCGAGGACGGACGCCACGAAGTCCGCAAGCTCCTCTCGAACCTGAAGGCGGCGCTGCCCTCGCTGCAGAAGATGCTGGCTGACTGCTCCAATCATTGGGGGTACGAGGATCCCGTTTACCGCTTCTACCCCACAGCTTCAAAGTCTACCGGCTGCAGGAGGCGACGACGGAGATTGTCGCCGCGCTGCAGGCCCTTGCTCCACACCGAGAGCTGAACGAGGAGTTCGCGCGGGTAGTGCGGGAAGGAACCGGCCGCATGTTCCAGATAGCCGATAACGAGCGCTGGTGCGAGGTCACGCGACCGATGCTCGAGGCATTCTTCCATGCACGGTTCTTCCTCGAGATGGCAGTCCGGTACGGGTACGAACTCGAGGCGCCGCCGCGCTCGCTCCCGAGCGGCTGGGCGGCGTTTCTTTATCTGTACGACCTTAGGTAGAAACCGCTCTCCGAAGAACCTTGCGAACCTGGGCGCGCTGCTCATGCCCCGACGGCGCGTCTGGACTCGATGTGCGGTGGCGATTACCTCGATTGTGAGCATGAGCAGGCTTGCTGAGGGCGGAAGGGGCTTCCCTGAGCAAGGTGAATGAGGGGGAGGCGTGTAGCCCCTCAGGAAGCGTGAACGCCACTGGGCACGAGGTCAGGTGCCGGCCGGCGGGTCGAGACGGTCGCCAAGGTTCCGGAAGTTGTCTGCGAGCTCAGGGTCGTAGCCGTCGTGGAGGAGAGCATAAAACTCCGGGGGCAGACGGGCCGCCCGGCGGCGCAGGGCTCGTTAGCCGCCCGCCGGCCCCGGTCAGGGCGCCGCTGGGCAGTTCGGGTATACAAGGTATACCGTAGCTACATGATTAGCGGGAACGAGTACACGACCATCAAGGTGCCCAAGGCCAGCCCTTTCAAGGTGCCCTCCGCGCGGCGGCAAGAAGCCTCGCCGTCGAGACATGGCTGTGATTTCGAAAGCGTGTACGCGGCGGCACTGGCTTTTTCGGCCCGCGAGGATGTTTGCGGTATCTGGCGAGCCGGATAGATGCTGCCATATCCACGAGCGCCGACCCGAGTTGGGAGGGCG
>DATJZG010000013.1:0-29687 GCA_035499295.1 Anaeromyxobacteraceae bacterium | reverse complement strand
GGAAGTAGAGCGGGAACGTGCCCCAGGTGAGATATGCGGCCGCGGCGTAGGCCACAGCCACGGCAGGCGGTTTGCGGTGCCACGGCGACATGCGCGCTCTCCGAGGCGCACGGCCGGCCGGAAGGGGGGTGAAGCCGTGGCTCGCCGGCAAGATAGCCGACTCCCGCGCGGGGGTGGAGCCGGGGGAAGGAGGGCGTCCGTCCTCCTCCGCGGCCGCCTCGGCGACCCCGCGCGGCCGCTACCGGAGGGGCATCAGTCCCATTCGCAGCGAAGCTCGCAGCTGCGCCCGTCGCAGCCGGACCGGCAGCGCGTCCCGCTCACGCGGACGTTCCTTCCGCCGGCGATCTCGATGGCGCGGGTGAGCCAGCCGATGGTGACGCGGCAGGGCTCGTGCTCGCCATCCTCGAAGGGCTTCGTGGTCCGGACCATCGCCGACTTCTCCCCGGTCTTCTCGTAGGTGCGGGCACCGGCGTTGAAGTGGGAGAGGTAGATCCCGGGCGAGAGCTCCAGCACGTAGTGGGGATCCTGCCGCACGTACGACCGCTGGCTGCCGTTGCCGGTGAGGCTGGCGGTGGCGGTCGCCCGTCCGATGTCGAGCAGGATCTCCTCGGCATCGTCCTGCCCCAGCACCCTCAGGATCTGGGCCTCGAAGCGACGCAGGAGGTCGAGCGGGTACCAGGAGCTCGGGAGGACGACCCCGCGCAGCTGCAGCTGGTCGGAAGGCGAGAGCCCCTCGAGCACCACCTCGAGCGCATGGGGCCCCCTCTCGGCCACGTACCTGCGCCGGGCCAGGATCAGGGTTCCCTTGACGAGCGGTCCCGTGGGCCAGTCCATCGATCTCTCCGGCGGGCTACCGCCCCGCCTCGCGCCGGCGCGCTCGCCGGGTCTGCCGGGTTGAGCGGGCGGGGGCGCCGCCCTGGCGGGAAGACTCCGCTCCCCGGTCGCACATCGAGGGAGGTCCGCTCTCAGCGGGAAACGAGCCATTCCTTCGCCTGCAGCTCGTCATTGAAGACCTCCCGGTCGAGGCGGTACTTCGCCTTGTTGCTGAGGAACAGGATCCGGTGAAAGGCGGTCGCTCCCACGAGCGCCTCGGCGAGGACGTGCTTCGCCTTCTCCGGCGCGCCGCGCCGGATGGCGTCGGCCATCCGCTCGTCGAGGGGCAAGGGAGGAATCGTGAGGAGCCGAACCGATCCGAGCGGCTCCATCGCGATGATGCGCGCCGCCTTCTTCCAGGCGGCGAGGAACTCCTGCGGGGCGAGCCCCGAGTAGTCCAGCCGCAAGATCCGGTGCAGCCCGTGCTCTAGGAACTCGACTCGACCCATCGCTCTGCGCCTCTCTCGAACCTGCCTGAAGGGCGTGCGCGCACGCCCGTCGTCTCGGGCCATCGCTCCGGGAGGCCATCCGGTTCGCCTCCGGAGGAGCGAGGCCCCGCTCCCATTCCGTGCATCGGACACGCCAGCCGAGGACGTCTCCCTCGGCCGTTCGCGAGCGCGCTAAGGTCGCGATTTACCGCCGTCGGCGGGCGCGACGCGATCCCGCCCGGGAGGCTCGGCAGCCCCAGGGAGCGGGTCACCCGGGTGGGCGCCGTGCCGGGTGGATGACCGGCCGTCCGAGATCGTTCGCCCGACCCACCTCGCCTCACCCGTGTGTGCGGCCGTCGGTGTCGCTGCGCCTCCGGAGCCAGGAGGAGGCGCGCCGCCTGCCCTCCCATCGAGGCAGGGGACCGCGCGCCAACGCTCCGCGCCCTCGCCCGAGTCCCACTTTCGGCGAGGTGCAGGACGGTTCAGCTTCGCTTACGCCCCAAGTCGTGGTTGAGGGCCCGGCGATCCGCCGCTAGCGCAGTAGCCAAACTCGACGGCCCGCAAGGTGCGGAAGGAGCGGCGATGACCACGAAGGCACTTCTCGTTCGGCTGGAGGCGAAACCCGGCAAGGAGGAGGCGGTCGCGAGCTTCCTGCGGGATGCGGTTCCCGTGGTGCAAGCCGAGCCGGCGACGCCGGCCTGGTTTGCGATTCGCATGGGCTCCTCCACGTTCGGGATCTTCGACGCCTTCCCGGACGAATCGGGGCGCCAGGCTCACCTCTCCGGCCGCGTGGCCGCCGCGCTCATGGCGAAGGCTCCGGATCTCCTCGCGAAGCCACCGGCAATCGAGAAGGTCGACGTCCTCGCCGACAAGCTTCCGCACTGAGCGCCGCGGCTCCCCGTTGGCGGAGGAGGGCTCCGCTGCCTTCCTCGAGGCCCCGGGACCGGCTCGCGACTTGGAGATCGGGCGTGAAACTCGCACTCCTCCTGGCGATGGCCGCGCTCGCCGCCGCCGCCGCCGTCACCCTGGCGGGAGGGAAGGGCGAGGGAGCGGGGATCGGGAACCCTGGCCTCGGGACGAACCCTGGAAAGGTGGGGCGCGGCACACCGCTCACCCCTTCACCCGGCAACTCCCTGGCCATCTTCGCCCAGGGGTGCTTCTGGGGCGTCGAGGAGCGCTTCCGCAGGGTGCCCGGCGTCGTCGCCACCGCCGTCGGTTACACCGGCGGGCGAGCGCCGGACCCGAGCTACGAGGAGGTGAGCTCTCACCGCACCGGCCACGCGGAGGCGGTGCTCCTCGAGTTCGACCCACACCGGGTCAGCTATGCACAGCTGCTCGAGGTCTTCTGGCGCACGCATGACCCCACGAGCGGCGACCGCCAGGGCCCGGACACCGGGAGCCAGTACCGATCGGCCATCTTCACCTTCGGGCCTGAGCAGGAAGCTGCCGCCCTCGCCTCGCGCGACGCCGAGCAGAAGCACCTCGTCGACCGGATCACGACGCAGATCGCGCCCGCCGGCCCCTTCTGGATCGCGGAGGCCTACCACCAGCAGTGGGACGAGCGGCACGGTTACCTGTCTTGCCCGGCGCCCCATCAGCCCGAGCGGAAGCCCTGACCTCGAAGCACCTGCCGGGTGACCTCGCCGCGCGCCGCGCGGTCCGCCGGCCAGCCCGGGAACGGCTCCACGGCGACGAGGATCCCTCCCACGCCGGTGTCCGCGGTAGGCGCGCCTTCTCCGGAGATCGAGGCGACGCTTTTTTTGCGGGCGCGCCCCGCGCTTCCGTTACATTGCGCTCGCCCGTCATGGCTCGTCCGAACCCCGCGATGGACGCCGCCTCCCCCCGACCCTCTTCCCCCGCGCCCAGGAAGGATCGCCCGTGCACCGGAGCCGCCCCTTCGTCGTCGCCGTCGCCCTCGCAGCCGCACTAGCCTCGTCCGCCGCATCGCCCGCCGAGGACCCGAACGTGCCGAACCCAGCTGGCCCCGCCGCGGACGTGCTTCCGCTCCACGCGACGGAGAAGACGCTCCCGAACGGCCTCAAGGTGATCGTCCTTCGCACCGGGTTCCCGAACCTCGTCTCCATCCAGATCGTGGTCCAGGCCGGCTCTCGAAACGAGCTCGAGCCCGGCAAGTCGGGGTTCGCCCACTTCTTCGAACACATGATGTTCCGGGGCACGAAGAGCGTGACGCCGGAGCAGTACCAGCACGCCCTCACCCAAGCGGGCGCCCGCTCGAACGCGTACACCACCGACGACTTCACCTGCTACTACATGACCTTCGCCAAGGAGGACCTCGGGGCGATGCTCCGGCTGGAGGCCGACCGCTTCCAGAACCTCTCCTACTCCGAGGCCGACTTCCGGACCGAGTCGCGCGCCGTCCTGGGCGAGTACAACAAGAACAGCGCCACACCCATCGTGAAGCTCGCGGAGGTGCAGCGCGACGCCGCCTTCGACGTTCACCCCTACAAGCACACCACCATGGGCTTCCTCCGGGACATCGAGGACATGCCGAACCAGTTCGCCTATTCGAGGACCTTCTTCGAGCGCTTCTATCGCCCGGAGTACACGACCGTGATCGTCGCCGGGGACGTCGACCCCTCGGCTACCGTGTCGCTCGTGGAGAAGGAGTTCGGGGGGTGGAAGCGCGGGAGCTACCGGGCCGCCATCCCGGCGGAGCCGCCCCACGCCGGCCCCCGGGTGGCGCATGTCGCCTGGGCGAGCGACACCCTGCCCTGGGTGACGGTGGCGGCGCGGGGGCCGGCGTTCTCCGCCACGGCGAAGGACTTCGCCGCCTTCGGGCTCCTCCTCGACCTCGCGTTCGGCGAGACCTCGGAGGTCTACCGGAAGCTGGTGGAGCAGGAGCAGAAGGTGGACGCGCTCGAGGTGAGCGCGCCGGCGAGGGCGGACGAGCCTCTCTTCACGGTGGCGGCGCGCCTGAAGAGGCTCGAGGACGCGCCCTACGTGCGCGACGAGATCCTGCGCGCCATGGCCAGGGCCCGGGCCGAGGCCCTCCCGGAGAGGACGGTGGCCGAGGCCGCCTCCCACCGTCGCTACGCCCTCTCCCGGACCTTCGACAACACCGCCGAGATCGCCGCCTCCCTCGCCCGGTACGTGCGCTTCGACCGCTCCTTCGACACCCTGAACCAGTTCTACCGGACGGCGGGGAAGGTGACCGCGAGCGACCTGCTCGCGGCGGCGAACCGCTACCTCGTCGACGAGCGGCTCGCCGTCACCACGCTGTCGCCGGAGCCCATGCCTGCGTCGATGTCCACGGTGCCGCCCCTCGCCTCTTTCGGCCCGCCCCCGGCGGCGACCGCCCTCCCCTTCCTCGCCCAGAACCCCACCCTGCCGCAGGTGGTGGTGAAGCTCGCCTTCCGCGCCGGCTCGGCATTCGATCCCCCCGGGAAGGAGGGGCTCGCGGCCCTCACCGCGGCCATGCTCGCGAAGGGCGGCTCGCGGTCGCAGCGCGTCGACGAGATCGCGAAGGCGCTCTTCCCGGTGGCGGGGAGCCTCGCCGTCCAGGTGGACAAGGAGCTCACCACCTTCACCGCTGTCGTCCACCGGGACAACTGGAAGGTCCTCGCCGAGAACGCCTTCCCGCAGATCGTGGACCCGGGCTTCCGGGAGGACGACTTCCGGCGCCTCCGGGACCAGCAGCTGAACGCGCTCACCCAGAACCTGCGGAACGTGAACGAGGAGGAGCTCGCCAAGGAGCGGCTGCAGGAGAACCTCTTCGCCGGGACGCCCTATGGCCACCCGGCGCTCGGGACCGCGAGCGGGATCCGCTCCCTCACCCTCGACGACGTGAAGGCCTTCGCCCGGGCCGCCTACACCCAGGGGGCCCTCATCGCCGGGGTCTCCGGCGCCGCCCCCGAGGAGCTCCTCGGCCGGCTGCGCGGCGACCTGGGCCGCCTGCCGGCCGGTCCCGGGCTCCCCTCCCCCGCGGGCGTCGCCGCTCGCAGGCCGGACGGCATCCAGGTCGAGATCGTCGAGAAGGAGACGCGGGCCACCGCCATCTCGTTCGGCACCCCCATCGCGGTGACGCGAGCTCACCCCGACTTCGCCGCCCTCTCCGTCGCCAAGGCATGGCTCGGGGAGCACCGGTCGTCGCAGTCCCACCTCTTCCAGAGGATCCGCGAGCTCCGCGGCATGAACTACGGCGACTACGCCTACATCGAGGCCTTCCCGCGCGGCATGTTCCAGGTCTTCCCCGACCCGAACCTGCCGCGGCGCGCGCAGATCTTCGAGGTGTGGATCCGCCCCGTCGTCCCGGAGAACGCCCCCATGGCGCTCCGCATCGCCCTCTACGAGCTCGGGAGGCTCGTCGAGGACGGCCTGTCGCAGGAGGAGTTCGAGAGGACCCGCGAGTACCTCATGAAGAACGTCTTCCTCCTCACCGCCACGCAGGACCAGCAACTCGGATACGCCATCGACTCCACCTGGTACGGCATCCCGGAGTTCACGGCCTACATGCGGGAGCGGCTCGCCCGGCTCACCCGCGACGAGGTGAACGCCGCCATCCGGCGCCACTTCTCCGCGAAGAGCCTCTCGGTGGTGATGGTGGCGAAGGACGCGGCCGGCCTGAGGCGGAGCCTCCTCGCCGACTCCCCGCCTCCGGTGAAGTACGTCTCGGGGCAGCCGAAGGAGCTGGCGGAGGAGGACCGGCGCATCGGAGCGATGTCGGTCGGCATCGACGCCGGGAGCGTGCGCATCACCCCGGTGGCGGACGTCTTTCGCTAGAGCCCGGGCGCCGGGTCGGCGCTCACCCGCAGAAGAGCCGGCGGGCGCGCTCCATCTGCGCCACCACGTCGACGCCGTGGGGGCAGGCGCGCCGGGCGGGGGCGAAGTCGACCCCCTCGAGGCGCTGAGCCTCGGCGGGGAGCTCCCGGAAGCGCCGCAGCGCCTCTTCCCGGTCGCCGTAGGCGTCGTGGTACATGAGGAAGCGGAGCGTGGCGCCGATGCGCACCGGGGCGTCCACCGCCGGGTTGCACAGGTGGTCGCAGCCGTCGCAGGCGAGCCCGCGGGTGGCGGCGGCGTAGCGAAGGAGCGAGCCGTGCTCGGCCGCCCCGAGCTCGTGACGGTCGACGGCGGCGGCCACGTTCTCCTTCAGCTTCTCGAGGCTGTCCATGTGGGACACCGCCGCGGAGATGCGCGGGTCGGCCCAGACCGCCTTCAGGACCGACTGGAACTTGTTCCACTTGCCGGTCTGCTCGAACTTCCTCCAGGCGTCGGCGATCCCGCTCTCCGAGCCCTGGGTCTTCATGGCCATGAGCCCGATGTCGGCCTTGGCGGCCGCGTCGATGGCGGCGTTCAGCTCCTTGTTGCCGTACTGGCGGAAGTTGTAGCGGAACATGATCGCGTCGATCCAGGGGAGCCCGGCGGCCTGGGTGAGGAGCTCGGCCACGTTGCCGTCGTGGCACGAGAAGCCGAACCCCTTGATGCGCCCCTCCTTCTTCAGGCGCTCGGCGGTCTCGGCCACCTGCGGGGTGAGCGCCTTGCCGTCGTTCAGCTGGTGGAAGAAGAAGAGGTCGACGTGGTCGGTCTTGAGCTTCTTCAGGCTGACCTCGAGCGTCTCCACCATCCCGCGGGGGTCCCACTTGTCGCTCTTGGTGGTGATCCAGACATCCGGGCGCTTGCCGGTGCGCTCGAGGAAGTTGCCGATGCCGGTCTCGGAGGTCCCGCCGGCGTAGCAATCGGCGGTGTCGAAGTAGTTCACCCCGAAGCGGAGCGCCTCGGCGAGCTTGGGGTCGAAGCGCTGGTCGAAGCGCATGCCGCCGCCCATGAGGAGGATGGGGACGGTCCGGCCGGTCTTGCCGAGCCGGCGGCGCGGGACCTGCGGGAGGCCGGGCTCGGCCGCCCGGGCAGGGCCGGCGCCCAGCGGCAGGAGGAGGCCGGCGGCGGCGCCGATGCCCGTCGCCCGCAGCAACTCGCGGCGGGTGAAGCCGCTCGGGGGTGTTCCGCTCTCGTCCTTCATGTCCTCTCCTTCGCCTTCCGGCTGGCCTCGAGGAGGAGCGAGCGGTCCTCCGAGCGCGTCTCTCCCACCGCGGTCACGTACACCGCCGCCGAGTCCACCACCGGGCACTCGTGCTCGCAGATGCCACAGCCGATGCAGAGCTCCGGCCGCAGGTAGGGCTTCTTCAGGACCACCTTCTTCCCGTCCCAGCGGGTGATCTCCTCCTCGTAGGTCCCGATCGCCTTGGGCGTGACCGGGCAGACCTCCTCGCAGACCACGCAGGGGGTCTCCATGGCCCAGGGAAGGCAGCGGCCACGGTCGAAGAAGGCGGTGCCGATGGAGATGGGCCCCTTGTCGGCGAAGGCGCCGACCCCGAGCTTGCGGGCGAGCGGGGTCTTCTGGATGGCGCCGGTGGGACACACCTCGCTGCAGAGGGTGCAGTTGAGCTGGCAGAAGCCAATGGCGAAGTTCATCACCGGCGTCCACAGCCCCTCCAGCCCCGCCTGGGAGAGGGTGGCGGGCTGCAGCACGTTGGTGGGGCAGACCCGGATGCACTGGTCGCACTTGATGCAGCGCTCCAGGAAGGCCGACTCCTCCACCGACCCCGGCGGCCGGATGGCCTTGGGGGAGAAGCCGCGCTTGTTGACGGCGGCGGAGAGACGCAGGAAGGGGTAGGCGAGTACCCCGCCGACGGCGGCGAAGACCCAGCGGCGACGGGCCACCGCCGGCGCGGCGCGCTCGGTCTCGGGCACCTTGGAGATCACCTTCTCGCCGAAGAGGGTGGCGAGCCCCTTGGAAAGGTCTCCCAGGATCCGGTCCTTCACCGGGAGAGGCGCGAGCCGGAAGGAGAGCGCCCCCTCCGGGCAGTCGTCGATGCAGTTCATGCACACGAAGCACTCGCTCTTGCGCAGTGCCTGGTGCGGGTCGGAGGCGCCCTCGCAGCGGCGCAGGCACAGGTCGCAGTCGGTGCACCGGGTCAGGTCCCGGTCGATGCGGAAGAGCGCGAAGCGGGAGAGGACCCCCAGGAAGGCCCCGAGCGGGCAGAGCACCCGGCAGAAGAAGCGGGGGATGACGAGGTTCATCCCCACCAGGCCGACGATGATCGCCCCCACGAACCAGGCGCCTCGGAAGACGCGCTGCTCGAGAGCGCCCGGGGCCGAGGAGAGGAAGAGGAGCGGCTCGGGGTCCATCCCCAGGCGGACCCGCAGCGCCGCGGCCAGGTTGGCGTGCGCCAGGTCGGCCGCCGGGGCGATGGCGGTGGTGAAGGTGCGAACGAGCAGGCAGATGGGATCGAGGAGCCCGATCTGCAGGGAGCCGAGTGCCGCCATCACCAGGAACACCGCCAGGACGAGGTACTTGATCTGGAAGGCGGGCCGGTAGCGGTTGCGCCCCATGTTGTCGCGGTTCGTCCAGATGTTGAAGAGCCAGCCCACGAACTGGTGCAGGGTCCCGTAGGGGCACATCCAGTTGCAGAAGGCCCGCCCGAGCAGCAGCGTGGGCACGAGCACCAGGAGGCCGCGCCACAGCCAGCGGTAGACGGTGTGGTTGGAGATGGCGGTCGCCGCCCCCACGAGCGGGTCCACCTCGAGGAAGAGGGAGACCGGGTACCCGCGCAGGCGGCTGAACCAGGTGCACCAGAGGAGGAAGACGAAGAGGGCGAAGAAGAAGGCCTGCGAGGCCACCCGGATGCGGGTGATGCGGAAGGCCCGCGCCCACCAGGGCGAGCCGTCCTTGTTCGGCCGCATCCCTCGCTTCACCCACCCGGGCGTGACGATCACCTGGCTCATGGCCGCCTATCCCGCCCGGACCTTTCGCACCACCTGCGACTTCCAGTCCGGGTTGCCGAGGCCGCGCGCCGCCGCCTTGGCGAAGTAGGCGGGCAGCGGCTCGGCGCCGCGGCCGAGGAGCTCGTCCCAGCCGTAGGCGTCGGCGGCGAGCGAGTCCGTCGAGGCCACGACGGCGTTGCCCGGCCGGACGTCGGCCAGGCTCCCGCCGGTGGGCCCGCTGCGGAAGAGGACGCGCGTGCCGTCGAGCAGCACCAGGGTGGGGCGCATCATCAGGGCCAGGTCGGCGATGATGCCGTGGATGTCCTGGTGGAACTGGTTGCGCCGCCCGCCCAGGAGGCCGTACCAGTTCTTGGTGGTCATCGAGGCGCGGCAGAGGTTGTGGTCCTTCACCGGGGCCACGCCGATCACCTTGGTCGCGCCGGCGAAGGGTCGCCAGAAGAAGGGCCAGCGCGCGATCCAGGTGGCCCCCGGGACGGACAGGGTGTCGAAGTCGCGCGCGCTCGGCAGCACCACCTGGGCCCCGGCCTCCAGGGCCGCCTGCTGCACGCCGCTGCGGACGAAGCAGGCCTCGGGCGACTCGATGGGGTTGTCGGCGACGCGGACCTGCTTCGCCCCCGCCTCGCGCAGGAGCGCGACGAGCGCGCGCACCACCTGCGGGTTGGTGGTGGCCCCGAGCGCCGCCGAGCGCTCGAAGGCGACGTTCGGCTTCACCACCACCACGTCCCCGGGCCGGACGAAGCGGCCGATGCCGCCGACGGCGTCGATGGCGGCCCGCACCATCCGGGCCTCGTCCTGGCCCTCGGCGACGCCCAGGGCCGGGAGGACCGCGCTCCGCTCCACCGCGTACCCGCCGGGAGGGAGCTCGATCTGCGGCCGGTGCGCCTTGCCGCGCTCGCCGTCGGGATCGCGGAGCGCCCAGGTCAGCGCGCCCGTCGCGGCCGCGCCACCGGCCACGATCGCCGCCTGGCGGAGGAAGTGGCGCCGCGAGTCCCGCAGATAGGCGTCGTCGCCCACTCACTCCTCCTTGGCGCCGGCCGCGGGGGCGCTGAAGTCGGTCCCCCCGGGAAGGGCGCGCACGGCCGCTCCCAGCCTCCCGAGGAGCGCCGCCCCGACCTTCTCGTCGGCGGCGCCGTGCACGCCGAAGACCAGCCTGCCCTCTCTACCGGCCGCCGACGCGCGCGACAGGTACCTGTCCTTAAACCACGAGACGCCGGCGCGCCTTCCCAACGGCTCGCCGTACTCCGCGAACCCCTTCTCGAAGCGGGCGGCGAGCGCTCGCGCCCGGGGCACGTCCGCGGCCGGCGCGACGAAGAGCTCGGTGTCCCCGTCGGGGAGCAGTCCCACGTGGACGTTGCTCGCGAAACCGAAGGAGAAGGCGTTCTCGGCGAGGTAGGACACCTTGGCCGGAGCCACGCCCAGCTCCCCGAAGAGGGCGTACGGCCAGGGCATCCGCTCTGCGGGGAGCGACGCGAGGAAACGCTCCTTCACGCGGGCGAGCGCCGCGCGCACCGCCGGCCCTTCGTCGGAGCCGACGGCGCGCAAGTAGAATTTCCCTCGCGTGAGGAAGAGCGCGTTCTTGTCGACGAGCGCCAGGCTGCCGTCCTGGAAGGAAGGCTGCGCGCCCTGCGGCAGCTCTCCGGAGGCGGCTCCCAGCGCGTTGCCGGCGCGGCCGAGGTCGTAGAGCTCGAGGTCGACGGTGGGCGCGCCGCCGGGCCCGACGAGGGTGGCGCAGTGGAGCCGCTCGAAGCCGAGCGCCTTGTAGTACCCCTCCCGCCCGTCGATCTTCACGTAGAGGTCGGACGGTCCGAAGGCGGCGAGATTCTCCTCGCGCCAGCCCGGGAGGGCGAGCTCCGCCGGCAGGGGCCCGCGGTCGACCTTCTCGGCGCTCCGGCGCGGGAGTCCGGGACCGGCCGCCGTGAGCGATGGGTCGGCGTGCGCTCCACGCCAGGCGATCCAGGCCCCGACGAGGGCGAGGGCGAGGAGGATCAGGCCCCCGAGTCGCGCCTCGTTGACCGAGTAGCGCGGCCGGAAGTGCTTGCGGGCCCGGACGAACACCCGCTGCTCTCCCTGCTGCGGCATCGGGGCGGGAGGCTAGCAGGAGACCCCTCCACCTCCAAGTCTGCGAGGGGCGGGCGGTGACGCTTCGGTGACGCCGCCCGCTCGCGGCTCGTCATCTCATGCGGGACGGAAGGGCGATCGTCCGCCCGGCGACCATGAAGCGGCCCCTGCCCCGGTGGTGGATCGTCCGGGGATCCTTGCGCGAGGGATCGATCCACGCCTTCACGACCTCGAGGATGAAGAGGCCGTACCTCGGCACCATCCGCGTGTCGACGACCTTGCACTCCAGGCTGGCGTAGCACTCCTCGACGAGGGGAGCCCGGACGCGGGTGGCGGGGACGGGGGTGAGCCCGAACGCCTTCCACTTGTCGACGGTGCGCCCGGAGGCGTTGCCGCAGCGGACCACCTTCCGCGCCATCTCCACGGTGGGAATGTTGACGACGCACTCCCTCGCCGCCCGGAGCAGGCCGAAGGAGTAGTTCCGGTCGCTCACCACGCACCCGAGGATCGGGGGCTCGAAGTCGATCATGGTGTGCCAGGACATCGTCATCACGTCCGCCCGGCCTCCGGAGGCGGTCGTCAGGAGCGTCACCGGCCCCGGCTCGAGGAGGCCGTAGACCCTGGAGAGCGGGTAGGAGCGCTTGCCCAATCGGAACCTCGGCGGACGCGAAGACCGATTTCCCGGCCGCCTCGGCGGAGCGTATCCCAACCCCGGCGCCGGCGCTCTGCCCTCGCTCGGTGAAGGGCCGCCGCCGCCTTCAGGCGAGGGGCATGAGCGCGGGCTCGCCGCCCTCCTCCTCCTCCACGGCAGCGCCCACGCAGACGAACCGGCGGCAGACCTCGGGCCGGTGAGGGTAGATGGCGCAGCGCCCTCCCTCGAGGAACTCGCAGCCGTTCTCGATGAGGAGAAAGGGGCGCGCGAGGGTGAACTCGAGCCTCCTCGCCCCGAGTCCCTGCAGTCGCTGGTACTCGGGCCACGAGAGGGCGATGCTCGGGAAGGACCAGCAGCAGACGCCGTCGCAGTCGGCGCAGCGGGCAGGGCTGTCCGCCGGCGCATCGAGGAGGACGCCGCGTCGGCGAATTCGGGGCGACCGGATGGGCATGGCGAGGCGAGAGGACGAGCCCCGCCGGGAAGCGTGCCACAAGCGCGGTGCCGATTTCCACTGCCCGCGGGTCCCGGGCTTCAGTGCAGCGTCGGGGTCTCGGCCTCGGCGTAGAAGGCCTCGAGCACCGCCCGGTGCTTCTCGGCGATCGCCTTCCGCCGCAGCTTGAGCGTCGGGGTGAGCTCGCCCCCCGCCTGCGTGAACTCCGGCACCACGGCGAAGCGCTTCACGGTGGCGTAGCGCGGCAGCTGGGCGTTGACGGCGTCCACCGCCGCCTGCAGGCGCGCCTCGATCGCAGGGTGCGCCTCGAGGGGTCCCTCGAGCGCCACGCCGCTCGCCTCCGCCCAGCGGCGCGCATTCTCCTCGTTGAGCGTCAGGAGCGCCGACACGAAGCGCCGCCCGTCGCCGTGGACGAAGGCGTTCGAGACGAGCGGATCGGCGCGCAGCCCGCTCTCCATGAGCTGCGGCGCCACGTACTTGCCGCCGGAGGTCTTGATGAGGTCCTTCTTGCGATCGGTGATCCGCAGGTAGCCGTCCGGGTCGAGCTCGCCGATGTCGCCGGTGTGGAGCCACCCGCCCGCGAGCGCCTCGGCGGTGGCGGCGGGATCCCGCCAGTACCCGCGCATCAGGGCGGGGTTCCGCAGCAGGATCTCCCCGTCCCCGGCGATCCGGATCGTGCTCCCCGGGAGCGGGGGGCCGACGGTGCCGGCGCGCACCTGGCCCGGCGGCGTGATGGTCGCGGTCCCGGCGCACTCGCTCAGCCCGTAGCCCTGCAGGATGGGCAGGCCCAGGAGCTCGAAGAACCGCTGCACTCGGGTGGACAGGGGGGCGCTGCCGGAGACGAGGAGCTCCATGCGCCCGCCGAAGCGCTCTCGGACCGCGCGCGCGAGCCTCGGGAAGACGAGCGCACGCGCCACGGCGAGGTCGACGCTCGCGAACGGCCGCCCGGAGTCCCGCGCCGCCACGTACCCGTCGAAGGCGTGCAGGGCGCGCCGGAAGAGCTGCCCCCTCACGCCCGGCGCCGCCAGTCCCTTCGAGACGATCGCGGTGAAGGCCTTCTCGAAGAGGCGGGGCGGCGCCGCGAGGACGGTCGGGTGCAAGTCGCCGGCGTCCTCGAGAACCGTCTCGACCGAGCGCGCGAAGGCGAGCGCCGCGCCCCCCTCGAGCCAGGTCGCGACCACCATCCAGCCCATCACGTGGGCGAGGGGCAGGAACATGAGCCCGACCTGCTCGGCTCTCATGAGGCCGACGCGCTGGAAGGCGGCGGCGCAGTAGAGCCAGGAGTCGTGGGTGAGCACCACGCCCTTCGCGGCGCCGGTCGTGCCCGAGGTGAAGATGATGCAGGCGGGGTCGTCGGGGTCGAGGGCGCGCAGCCGCTCGTCGAAGGCCCCGGGGCGGCGTCGCTCGGCGGCCTCGCCCTCCGCCTCCAGCTCGGCGAGCGAGCGCTCGAACGGGGCGCGCGGTGCGCCGTCGAGCCGGATGGCGCCTCGCAGCCCCGGCAACCCGGCGCGGACCTCCGAGAGCTTATCGGCCTGGTCGGCGCCGCCGCAGAAGGCCAGGACGGCACCGGAGCTGTCGAGGAGGTGGAGCCACTGGCGGGCCAGCTCGGAGGGGTAGATGGGGACCGAGATCCCGCGCGCGGCCAGGATGCCGAGATGGGCGAGCACCGCCTCGACGCGCGTCTCGCACAGGACCGCGACCCGATCCCCCGGGCGCACGCCGGCGGCGGCGAGGCCGTCCGCGATCCGCCGCACGCGGCGCGAGAGCTCCTCCCAGGAGAGGTCCATCCAGCGCCCGTCGCGCTGGAACCGCGCGGCGCACGCCTCGCCGCGCGCCGCGGCGGTGCGGACGAGGAGCCCGGGAAGGCTGCGGGCGGACCGGACCACCGCGTCCGCGGGGGCTTCGGCGCCCCGCTCGGCGGGGCTCGCGAAGGTCGGTTCGAGGCCTCGCATCCCGCGTTCCTAACCGGCGAGCGCCACCGGCGCCGCGCGCCAAGATGGACCGAGCGTGACCCCCGGACGGGGGCACGCGGGCAAGGTCCCGCGCGCTGCTAGTCCCCGAACTCGCTCCGGACCCCGGGGGGAGTGAGCGCGGCGATGTAGTGCTGTGGCTCGTGGTCGTCGAGCGAGTGCGGGAAGGGGATGCGCCGCAGCCAGCGGATCTGCTGGGCCATGAAGGCGAGGGCCGCGACCGGCAGGTCGAGGAGGTTGCTCACCTGCCCCACGGGGGTCGCGTTCTCGTTCCAGGTCCCGCCCCCGCCCTTCCCCGGCCGGTACTGGAACTCCCGGCCGAAGTGGGCGAAGGGGCCCGACGCGGTCGGCGGCAGCGCCGGCACGACGTCGTGGGCGTAGACGTAGCGGAAGACGCTCCTTCCCAGGAACGGGTGGGCGGCGCAGGCCCGGGCGAGCGCGGGGTCCCCGATCATGGGTTGCCCGAAGGTGTAGACGGCGCGGAGCCTCTCGCGGATGGGCTGGTAGGCAGGCTCGGTCTCGACCATCACCGCCAGCAGCGCCGCCATGGCGGCGCCGAGGCTGTGGCCGGTGAAGTAGAGCGCCTCGAGCCTCCCGGTCGCCTCGCCGTCGCCGAGCACCGACCTCCCCGCGAGCGCCTCCGCGACCGCCCCTGCCACGCGGTAGCGGGTGGCGCGCACGTTCCGGTAGAAGCCGGCGTGCACCGAGAGCGGCGCCGACTCTCCCGGAAAGGGGAAGGAGACCCGCTCCGGGTTCACGTCGGCGTCGGTGAGCCAGTTGATGAACCTCGCCGGCTCGGTGCCGCGGTAGCAGACGAGGACGACCCGGCCGCACCGGCTCTGGACCACGAAGGCCGTCGATCGAATGAACATGGCATCGACGGACATGGCGATGGGGAGGCAACGGTTCTCCTCGAGCCCCATCCTCGCCATGATCATCGCCACCGTTTCGGCGTCCGAGTAGGCGTACCCGGCGCACGTCCCGAGGACGTGGGCCACCCTCTCGTCGGCTCCGGGCCCGGCGGCGAGGAGCCGCTCGGCGAGGTCCCGGTACACGGGGAAGGTCGCCGAGGTCACCTCCTCCGACTTCCTCATGGGGCGGAGCTCCCGGTAGCCGGGAGCGCGCACGCCGAGAGTCGCCACGGCCGCCTCCTTTCCTTCTAGGCACCCGACGCCGCCCCGCCGATCCCGGGGTTGGCGGGGGCTCGGGGCACCTGCCTCGAGCTCAGGCTCGCTCCACCCGGAGCCGCCCGTGCTGAGCCCGGAGCGTCCGCTCGAGCAGACCGGCGCAGGCGCTCACGGCCGCGAGGTTCGGGGTGGGCACGCCGGTGATCCGCCCGAGCTCGAGGACCGACCCGAGGAGCGCCTCGAGCTCCAGCGGACGGCCCGCTTCCACGTCCTGCAGCATCGAGGTCTTGTGCTCGCCCACCGCCGCGGCCCCGGCGATGCGCTTGTCGAGCGAGACGCCGAAGCGCGCCCCGAGCTTCTCCCCCACCGCCTGCGCCTCGGACATCATCGCCGCCGCGAGCGCCCGGGTGGGCGCGAAGGCGCAGATCTCGGCCAGGGTCGCGTGGGTGAGGGCGCTGAGGGGGTTGAAGGTGCAGTTCCCCCACAGCTTCACCCAGATCTCGGAGCGGATGTCGGTCGTCACCGGGGACTTGAAGCCCGCCTGGAAGAGGAGCTGCGAGAGGGCCTTCACCCTCTCCGACCTCGTCCCGTCGAGCTCGCCCACGGTGATGCGGTTCCCCTCCACGTGGCGGATCACCCCGGGCTCGGGGATCTCGGCCGCCGGGTAGATGATCGACCCGATGACCCGGTCGACGGGGATGTGGGAGGCGATGACGCCGCCGGGGTCGACGCTCTCGAGCCGAGTCCCCTCGTGCGGCCCGCCGTGCCGGTAGAAGTACCACCAGGGCACGCCGTTCTGGGCGGTGAGCACCACGGTCTCCGGCCCGAGCAGCGGTCCGAGCCTCGGGGCCACCTCGGTGAGCTGGTGCGCCTTCACCCCCAGGACGACGAGCTCCTGTCGTCCCGCCTCCGCCGGGTCGTCGGTGGCGCGCGGCCGGGTGACGAGCTCCTCGCCCTCGGCGACGAGCCGGAGGCCGCGCTCGCGGATGGCGGCGAGGTGCGCCCCGCGAGCCACCACCGTCACCTCCTCGCCGGCGCGCGCCAGCCTGGCGGCCATGAGCCCGCCGATCGATCCGGCGCCGACGACGCAGATCCTCACGTCGCCTCCCCCGGACCCTCGACCGGGTTGCGGAGGGCGCCGACGCCGTCGATGACCACCTCCACCTCGCTCCCGGGCCGGAGCACCCCGATGCCGACCGAGGTCCCGCAGGCGATGACGTCCCCGGGAAGGAGCGTCATGTCGCGGGAGAGGCGGCTCACCAGCGCGCGCGGGGCGAAGATCATGTCGCTCACCGGGTAGTCCTGGCGCACCTTCCCCTTGAGGAGAGTCCGCACCGAGAGCCCGGCCGGGTCGACGCCGGTGGCCACGAAGGGGCCGAAGGGCCCGAAGGTGTCGAAGCTCTTGGCCCGCGTCCACTGCGGGTAGCTGGGGTCGCGGCCGATGAGGTCGAGCGCGGTGACGTCGTTCACGCAGGTGTAGCCGAAGATGTGGCGATCGGCGTCGGTCTCGGCGACGTCGCGCGCCCGCCGCCCGATCACCACTCCCAGCTCGCCCTCGTAGATGACCTTGCCCACGTCGGCCGGCGGCAGCCGGATGGGCTCGCCCGGGGCGAGGTAGCTCGAGGGGGACTTGAGGAAGTAGAGCGGCTCCGCCGGGACGGCGCCGCCCGCCTTCTCGACGCCGGCGCGGAAGTTAGTGACGAGGCCGATGAGCTTCTGGGGAGCGACGGGCGTCAGGAGCCGCGCCCCTGCGAGCGGCACCACCTCCCCGGTCGCCCGGGGGTTCTCGAAGAGATCGCCCTCGTGGAGGCGGAGGACGTCCCCCTCCACCGCGCCGAAGCGGACCGCCCCGCCCTGCTCGATGCGCGCCCAGAGCGCCATGGCGCTAGGAGGCGAGCCCCAGCTTCTGGGCGAGGCCGATGCGCTGCAGCTTCCCGGTGGCGCCCTTCGGGATCTCGGCCACGAGCACCACCTTGCGCGGCACCTTGAAGTCGGCGAGGCGCGAGGCCGCGAACTCGCGCAGCTCTCGCTCGGTGGCGGTCTTCCCCTCGCGCAGCACCACCGCCGCGGCCACCTCCTCACCCAGCTTGTCGTGCGGCATGGCGAAGGTGACCACCTGCTGCACCGCCGGGTGGGCCATGAGCGCCTCGTCCACCTCGAGCGGGGAGATCTTTTCCCCGCCCCGGTTGATGATCTCCTTCAGGCGCCCGGTGAGGCGCAGGTAGCCCTCTGGGTCCAAGACGCCCTGGTCCCCGGTGCGGAACCACCCGCGGGTGAAGGCCTTGGAGTTCGCCTCCGGGTTGCCCTCGTAGCCGGGGGTGACGTTGGGGCCGCGGATGACCACCTCCCCGGTGTCCCCGGTGGCGAGCAGGTTCCCGGCCTCGTCCATGATGGCCACCTCGGGGCCGGCGGCCACGCCCACCGAGCCCGGCTTGCGGGCGCGCGGCGGGAGGGGGTTCGACGCCATCTGGTGGGCGGCCTCGGTCATGCCGTAGGACTCGATCACCGGGGCGTGGAAGGTCCGCTCGAGCTCCGCCATCACCTGGGTGGGCAACGACGCGGACGAGGAGCGGATGAGGCGCAGGCGCGAGCGCGCCAGGGCCTCCTCGTTGCGGCCGGCGCGCGCCAGGACGGCCTGGTGCATGGTGGGGACGGCGGTGTACCAGGTGGGCCGGATCTCGTCCATCCACCCGAAGAACTTGAGCGCGTTGAACCCGGGGCTGCAGGCCACCCGGCCCCCGGCGGCCAGGGAGGAGAGCGTCGCCGCCATGAGCCCGTGGATGTGGAAGAGCGGCATCACGTTGAGGCAGACGTCGTCGGGCGTGAGCGCGATCGCCTCCACGATGTGGCGGGCGGTGGCGAGCACGTTGCGCTGCAGGAGCGGGACCACCTTGGGGCGCGAGGTGGTGCCGGAGGTGTGCAGCACGAGCGCCGTGTCCTCGCCGTCGCCGAAGCCGGGGCGCGCCGCCCTCCCCCGGGTGCCGGCTGGCGGGGCGAGGGAGAACGAGCCCGCGCCCTTCTCTCGCTCGGGCACGAGCTCGAGGATGGGGAGGGAGAGCTTCTCCGCCACCTGCCTCACCGGCGACGCCTCGCCGGCTTGCACCACCACCGCCTTGGCGTGCAGGTCGGTGAGGTAGAACTCGAACTCCTCGGCTCGGTAGGCAGGGTTGAGCGGGGCGGTGGCGGCGCCGGCGGCGATGCACACGAAGGACGAGGCTATCTCCGGGCCGTTCGGCAGCACGATGGCGACCCGGTCGCCGCGGCCGATGCCGAGCCCGTTCAAGGTCTCCACCGTGCGGGCGGCGAGCGCCTGGAGGTCGCGGTAGCAGAGCGGCGGCACGCCCTCCGGGGCGGCCAGGGCGACCGACTCGGGGGCGCCCTGCTCGAGGAGCTTCGCCAGGGAGGGGATGGGCCGCATGCGGTCCTCCGGAGACCTCGGTCAGACGCGCGGGATGGCCATGGCGTCCGGGATGAGCGCAGTGGACGCCGCGCGGGCCCTCGCGGGCTTGAGGACGAGCAGGGCGGCCGCGGCGGCGACGAAGTTCATGAGCGCCGCCGCCACCAGCACCGCCGACCAGCCGCTCGTGGCGCTGAGCGCGCCGGAGAGGGGCACGAGCAGCGCCGCCACCCCCTTCGCCGTGTAGAGCAGGCCGTAGATGGTGGTGCAGTACCTCTTGCCGTAGACGTCGGCGCAGGTCGCGGGGAAGAGGCTGTAGATCTCCCCCCAGGCGAAGAAGACCACCCCGGAGAGGACAACGAAGACGACGGGGTCGGCGGCGAACCGCTGCAGGAGCAGGATGCCGATTCCCTCCAGGATGAAGGCGCCGAACATCGTCCGCTCGCGCCCGAGGTGGTCCGAGATCCAGCCGAAGAAGGGGCGGGTGAACCCGTTCATGACCCGGTCGATGGAGAGGGCGAAGGTGACCGCCGGGAGGGTGATGCCGAGGAGGGAGACCGGCACGTTCGCCACCTTGAAGTCCTTCGCCATGGGCGCGAGCTGGGCCACCACCATCAGCCCTCCGGTCGCGACCAACACGAACATCGCGTACATGATCCAGAAGGGCGCGCTGCGCAACGCCTCGGCCGGGCGGAAGTCGCGCACGCACTGCGGGGTGCCCTTGCCGGTCGGCGCGGCCGGCAACTCGCCCGGCCGAGGGGCGCGCAGGAAGAGCGCGCACAGGAGCACCACCGCCCCCTGCAGGAGCCCGAAGCGGAGGAAGGCGGCCTGGTATCCGCTCGTGGCGATGAGGGCGCCGACGGGCGCCACGGTGAGGGCCGAGCCCGCCCCGAACCCGGAGGCCGTGACTCCGGCCGCGAAGCCGCGTCGGTCGGTGAACCACTTGAGCGAGTTGCCGACCGCGGTCCCGTACACCGCTCCCGCCCCCACGCCCCCCACCACCGCCGCCGCGTAGAAGGCGGGGAGCGAGGTAGCGAAGGAGTTGAGCACCCAGGAGGCGCCCACCAGGACGCCTCCCACGACCACCACCCGGCGCGGCCCGAAGCGGTCGACGAGGTAGCCCTCGATGGGCACGAGCCAGGTCTCGGTGAGCACGAAGATCGTGAAGGCGACCTGGATGGCCGTGTTGCCCCAGTGGAAGCGCGCGTCGATGGGGCCGACGAAGAGCGTCCACCCGTACTGAAGGTTGGCGATCGCCACCATCGCCACGACGCCGAAGACCAGCTGGCGCCAGCGGCCCGTCCCCCGCGGTCGATTCATCACCCCTCCGCCTTCGAGCCCTGCAAGGAGACGGAAGTTGACCACGATCAATTTGACCGCGCAACACGCGCAGTTGGGTAAGGGTGCCCTGAACCCGGGCGGGGGGGCGTGCTCGAGGTCCGCCGCCGGGCCCCGCCGGCGCGAACGCCTCGCTTGTCCCGCGAACCGGGGGCGCGCGACCTCAGCGAAGGGGATGGGGCGCCGTCCCTGCCGGGGGTCCTACGCCCCGAGCGCCGCCAGCACCTCGGCGGTGCTCCGCACCCGGCCCATGCGGGGAAAGATCCGCGCCACGGTGTGCTCGTGCTCGGCCGCCGAGCGGGAAGCCATGGCGTCCTCGACGAAGACCTGCTGGTAGCCGCGCTCGTACGCGTCCCGGGCGGTGCTCTCCACACCGAAGGAGGTGGCGATGCCGCAGAGGACGATCGTGCCGAGGGAGCGGCGCCGCAGCTGCAGCTCGAGGTCGGTGCCGTAGAACGCTCCCCATTGCCTCTTCGTGACGCAGTGGTCCTGGGCGTGGCCGGCGAGCTCGGGGGCGAGCTCGGCCCAGTCCGGCCCGCGCGCGGCCGAGGGGACGGGCGCGCCCGGGTCCAGCTGCGGGCGGAGCCCGTCCTTCCCGTCCGGGCTCAGTGCCACCCGGACGAGCACCACCAGCCCGCCGCCGGCGCGGACCGCTCCGGCGAGCCGGGCGGCGTTTTGCACCACCTCCTCGGACGGCCGTGGCTCGGTGGGGACGGCGAGGATCCCCTTCTGCAGGTCCACGACCACGAGGGCGCAGTCGGCCGCGCGCAGGCGAAGTTCAGTTCCCATGGCGGGGGAGGATGGTGCGCGGCCGCACCGCGGTCAAGCTCGGGCGGCGGCCCGCCCCGGGGACGGTCAGGGCAGGTTCCCGAAGACTCCGACCCCGCTCGTCGTGCCCACGAACACCTGGCCGTCGGCGACGGTGGGCGTGATGAACTTGTTTCCGGTGCCGAAGTGATCGCGCCCGTTCCCGGCCTGGTTGCTGTTGTAGAGCTCCCGGGAGAGGTCGGACGCGTCGTAGGCGTGGAGGACGGCGACGTTGCCGTTCTCGGCCGCCCAGACGATCCCGCCGGCGACCCCGTTCGCCGACACGCTCGGGGTGGTCCCGGGGTACTCGAAGGTGCCCGGGGTCTGGCTCGCCGCGGTGGTCGCGAGCAGCGCGCCCACGAGCGGGAAGGCCTTCAGGTGGTCGTTCACGGCGCCCACGTACACCTGGCCGTTGAAGTAGGCGGGCACGGAGAAGACCCCGCCCGCCAGGGCTCCGTCGATCTCCTGCCAGATGCTGTTGCGATCCGGGTGGAACTTCCCCATCGAATCGCGGTCGACGAGGTAGATGTTCTTGTCCTTGCCGGCGCCCAGCGCGAGGCGCCTCGGGATCCCCTCGGAGTCGACCAGGTCGGGGAGTACGAGGGCGCCGCCCGAGCCGAAGTCGACGTCGCCGTCCGACTCGGTCACCGTGTCGGAGATGGCGAAGTAGTCGACGACCTGGGGCCCGCCCGCGGTCGCGATCTTGAGGAAGGCGTTGCCGAAGTCGCCGGAGCCCGGGAAGCCGTTCTCGTCGAGGTCGGTGTCGAAGGTGCCGTTTCCGGCGAGGAGGTAGACGTTCCCGGCCAAGTCGGCGGCGAGCCCGGCGCCGCTGCTCCAGATCCCGGCGCCGTACCCGTTGGGGGTGATGTTCAGTGCCGCCGTCTGACCGAGCGAGGCGGCGTCGAAGGCGATGATCCAGCCGTTGTACGGCAGGGTGTCGCAGTGCGAGGCCCATCCGGTGTAGAGCGCCCCGTTGAGGAGCAGGAGGCCGGCGCGCTCCTTGTAGGCCTGGGGGTCGAAGGTCATCAGGCCATCCTGGCTGTTGTCGCCGTTGCCGGGGTACGTTGCCTGCACGTCCTGGGGCCCGCCCAGCATCTCGGCGCCGGTGCGGATGTCGAGTGCGTGCAGCCGCTGGAAGTAGGCGCCGCCGGCCATGGACATGGCCACCACGTAGATGAGGCCGGCCTTTCGGTCGATCACCGGGGTGGCGGTGACCCCGATCTCGGGGGTGATCTGCCCGCAACCGCGGTCGTCGCTGGGCGTTTCCCCCGCTCCCAGCATCGACGCCTTCCAGATCCGCTCGCCGGTGTCGGCGTCGAGGGCGTAGACGGTGTCGTGCTCCGTCGCCACGTAGAGGACGTTGCGCTCGCCCCCGCCAGGCATGTCGAGCGCGGAGAGGTAGAGCGGCTGCGCGTCCACCTTGCCGTCGACCGGGAAGACCGCCCGGAGGCCGAAGGTGGCGACGCTCACGTTGGCGGGCGTGAGCACCGACTCGGTCGGGTTCTGTCCCGAGCGAGCGTTGTCGTTGTGCTGGGTCACGACGTCCGTGCCCACCGCGAGCACCGTCAGCGTGGCGGCGTCGCTCGTCACCCGGCCGGTGGAGTTCGTCACCACCACCTGGAACGTCGCCCCGTCGTCGGCCAGGGTGGTTCTGGGAGTGGTGTAGCTCGCCGAGGTGGCGCCCCCGAGGTCCGCCCCGCCCCTCTGCCACTGGTACGCGAAGGGAGCCGTTCCCGTCGCCACCACCGCGAAGGTGGCGGCATTCCCGACCGTCACCGACCGGGACGACGGCTGCGTCGCGATCCGGGGCAGGGCGTCCGAGGGCTCGAGCGCGCAGCTGCAGCCGGAGGCGACGCCGAGCGCCGCGCACCACAGCGAGGCGGCGAGAATTCCTGTGCGCCGGGAGCGCTCCCGGCAGCCCGTTCCCCGCGCCGGAGGCGGCGGGAGGTTGCCCTCGGCGGCACCGGCGACACTGCACCACGCGTGACTCTCGCCAGGGCGGAACGGACGCATCCGGACGTTGGAGCCGGCCGGCACGAACGAGTACAACCCTCACCGCCGGGAAAGGTTGCCCGTCCCGAACAGGCCGAAAGAACCCTTTTTGCGCGATCGACGAGGAGCCGCCCGGCGGACTGGAGCCCCTCCGGGCGAACCCCGATGGGGAGCGGCCGGATCGAGCGCTCCGCTGCGCGAGGTGGCGGTGTAACGATGGTCGGGATGCCGCGGCGCGAAGAGAGCTCGGGCAGGTCCCCGCCGAGAGGGGCCAGCGGATCGCGAACGAGGAGGCCGGCGCCCGCCGTGAAGGCGCTCACGTTCGACGTCTTCGGCACCGTGGTCGACTGGCGCGGCAGCATCCTCCGCGAGGGACGCGCGCTCGCCCGGGCGCGGGAGCTCGAGGTCGACTGGGGCGCCTTCGCCGACGCCTGGCGCGCCGGCTACCGGCGGGAGATGGACCGGGTGGGGTCGGGCGAGCTCCCCTGGACGAACGTCGATCGCCTCCACCGACTCGTCCTCGACCGCCTCGTCGTGCGCTTTGGCCTGCGCGGGCTCGGGGAGCCGGAGAAGGAACACCTGAACCGCGTCTGGCACCGGCTCAGGGCCTGGCCCGACTCGGTGCGCGGGCTGAGGCGGTTGAAGAGGCGCTTCCTCGTCGCCACGCTCTCGAACGGCAACGTCTCGCTCCTCGCCGACATGGCGAGGCACTGCGGCCTGCCCTGGGACGTGGTCCTCTCCGCCGAGCTCTTCCGCCACTACAAGCCCGACCGGGAGGTGTACCAGGGCGCCGTAACGCTCCTCGACCTCGAGCCGCCGGAGGTGATGATGGTGGCGGCCCACAAGGAGGACCTCGCGGCCGCCCGCGGGGCGGGGCTGCGCACCGCCTTCGTGCGCCGCCCCCTGGAGCACGGCCCGGGCGCGAAGCCGGACCTCGCGGCCGATCCCAGGTTCGACGTCTGCTGCGACGATCTCCTCGAGCTCGCGGACCGGCTCGGGGCCTGACCCGTGTCGTCCTCAGCGCGGGGGGCGCTCGCGCCCTTCCCTCGCGACCCGCGCCCACCAGAGGAGCTCGTCGACGAGCGCGGACGCCTTCTTCGCGTACCACGGATCCGCGGGCCAGCCCCGCTCGTCCGCGGCGAAGCCGACGAGGCGGATGTTCACCTCGTCCTGCACCGCGACCATCCGCAGCTCCGCCGCCACCAGGCGAAGCTGCTCGACGGCGCGGGCGCCGCTCGCCGATCCGCCGTAGCTCACGAACGCCACCGGCTTGTGTCTCCATGGGGCGTAGACCACGTCGAGCGCGCTCTTCAGCGAGCTCGGGTATCCGTGGTTGTACTCGGGCGTGACGACGACGAAGCCGTCCTGCGCCGAGACCCTCTCCGCCCAGCGCCCCGCGAGGCTGCCGGCCTCGTAGCTCCGCTCGGCGACGACGGGCGGGTCGCGGAGCGCGTAGTGCGGGAAGGGCCAGTCCTTGAGGTCGAGGACCTCGGCGCGCACCCCGGCCCGCTCGGCGGCGAGCGCGTGGATCCAGCGCGCGAAGGGCTCGCCGCGCCTCCCCTCGCGCACGCTCGCGAGGACGACCCCGAGATTCAGGGGGGCTTCCACCCTCGGCCGCACTCTATCCCGGGGCGCGCAGCGGCAGGAGGGCGCGGAGCCGGGCGTCCCGCAGGTAGAGGCCCGCCCAGACGAGGACGCCGACGACGAGAGGGGGGAGGAAGGCATCGCCGACGCGCACGTGGGTCGCGACGGCGCCGCCGAGGTAGCCGGTGAGCAGCACCGCCCCGAGCACGGCGGTGCGCGGGATCAGGTAGACGACGACGCAGGCGACCTCCAGCGCCGAGAGCACCGGGAGCAGGTGCGCCGGGTAGCCGAGCTTCCCCACGAACGTGTCGAGCACCTGGGGCGGCCGGGCAACCTTCATGACCGCGCTCGACAGGAGGGCCAGGGCGGGGGCGGCGGTGAGAATCCCGGCCGCCCAGGCACGGCCCCGGCCGGCGCCCGCGCGCGGGGTGGGGGGGCTGTCGGCTCCTTGGGCCATGGTTCCTTCCTCCGCACCCGGATACATACCGAGCCCCCACGCGGCGTTCACGCCCCTCCCAGGGGGCGGGCGCGCCTCGCGTCGGCGTGCGTCCGCGGCCCGGCCCGGAGGCGGTGAGGCGCCGCCGGCCTCCGGGCCTCACCTCCCGCCGCCGATGTCCAGGACGGCGCCCGTCGTGTAGGAGGCGGCCTCGGAGAGGAGCCAGAGCACCCCCTCCGCCACCTCGAGCGCGGCGCCCGGCCGCTGCATGGGGATCGTGCCCGCCTGCCGGGTGGCGCGGTCGGGGGCTCCCGCGGCGGCGTGCAGCTCGGTGTCGATGATCCCGGGGGCGACGGCGTTCACCCGGATGCCCTCGGCCGCCACTTCGCGGGCCAGCCCCAGCGTGAAGGCCTCGACGGCGCCCTTCGAGGCGGCATAGTGGACCCATTCGCCGGCGCCGCCGCGGCGCGCCGCGAGCGAGGACACGTTGACGATGGCCCCGCCCGCCCCACCACGCCTCGTGGACATGCGGCGCACCGCCTCCCGCGCGCACAAGATGGTTCCGGTGACGTTCACCTCGAGCACGCGCTCGAGCGTCTCCCTGGAGAGTTCCGCCACCCTCGCGAAGCCGCCGGTGATGCCGGCGCTGTTCACCAGGCCGCGGACCGGCCCGATCTCGCGGGCGGCGGTCTCGAAGAGCCTCGCCACGTCCTCCTCTCGCGAGACGTCCCCCGCCACCGCCAGCGCACGCGCCCCCGCGGCGGACGCGGCGCGCACCACCTCCGCCGCGGCGGCGGAATCGGACAGGTAGCTCACCGCCACGTCGTAGCCCCGGGCCGCGGCGAGGCGCGCCACGGCAGCGCCGATCCCGCGGCTGCCACCGGTCACCACCACCGCCTCCCGCCGTGCGATCCCCGTCATCGGGCCTCTTTCCTCTGATCCGGCCGGATGGTGCCCCAAACCCGCCGTGCTTGGCCAGGGGCCGGCCCGAGCCCCCTTTCCGGTGCGAGGCCTCCCGGTCGCCCACCCGGGGCGCTGTGCGCCCTGCTTCGCTCGGCCATGATGCTCCCGGCGTGGGCCCCGATCGGCCCACGCTCGACGCGCGCGGACGCGCACACCCCGCGGAGCTCCGATGCCGAGACGCCCTTCCACCCTCTACCGACTCTTCTACTGGCCCGGGATCCAGGGGCGCGGCGAGTTCGTCCGGCTCGCCTTCGAGGCCGCCGGCGTCCCCTACGCCGACGTGGCGCGCCTGCCCGCCTCGAGGGGCGGCGGCGCCGCGGCGGTGGTGCGCCTCCTCCGCGAGAAGGGGCCGTGGCTCACTCCGCTCGGCCCCCCTGCCCTTCGCCACGGGAGGGTCCTCGTGGCGCAGACCGCCGCCATCCTCCAGTACCTCGCACCGCGCCTCGGCCTCGCGCCGCGGGACGAGCCGAGTCGGCTCCGCGCGCACCAGATCCAGCTCACCATCGCCGACCTGGTCGCCGAGGTGCACGACACCCATCACCCCATCGCGGGCTCGCTCTACTACGAGGACCAGAGGCCGGAGGCGGCGCGCCGCTCCGCGGCCTTCGTGCGGGAGCGCATCCCCATGTACCTCGGCTACCTCGACGGCGCGCTCGACTCCAATCCTGCCGGGAAGGGCCGGTGGCTCGTCGGGCGCGGGCTCAGCTACGTCGACCTCTCCGCCTTCCAGGTCGTGGCCGGCCTCCGCTACGCCTTCCCGCGCGCCATGGGACGGCACGAGCGCCGCGCTCCCCGGCTCGCGGCGCTCCACGATCGGGTCGCGGCCCTCCCGCGCGTCGCCGCCTACCTCTCCTCGGAGCGGCGCATCCCGTTCAACGAGGCCGGGATCTTCCGGCACTACCCGGAGCTCGACCTCGCGCCCGGACGCTCCCGGCGCGGCGCCTGAGCATCGTTCCGGCCGGCGGACGCCCCCTCGCTAGCTCGCCCGGTAGGCGGGCGCGAACACCTGCTCCGCGAAGGTCTCGATCGTGGTCGGCGTGGTGGTCATGGCCGAGCGCGCCTGGGTCGCCTTCACCGCGCCCTCGTTGAAGCCCTTCGAGAGCTCGACGTAGAGCCCCGCCATCTCCTCGGGCACCCCCATCTGGACGAGCCCCTTGCGCGCGTCCTCGTACGGGAACTGGACGTACTTCAGGTCCGCCCTCCCGATGGCCTTCCCCAGGGCGGAGGCGACCTCGGACATGGTGACGTCCCTCGCCCCGAGCAGGTCCTGGACCTGCTTCCCGGAGAAGTCGCCGGCCGCGAGCCGGCGGGCCACCACTTCCCCGATGTCCCTCGTCGCGATCATGGGAAGGGCGACGTCGCCGCGGGTCGCCGAGCCGAGCATCCCCATCCCCTTCACCATCCCGATGCTCATGAGGTTGTTCTCCATGAAGAAGCCGGGGCGCAGGTGGAGGACGTTTCCGGCGAGCCGGTTGAGTCGCTGCTCCATCTCGTAGAGGCCGGCGACGGGGCCGTTCTGGTCGGGACGGTCCGCTCCCACGCTCGAGAGGGTGATGACGTTCCCGATCCCGGCGGCCTCGAGAGAGGCGGCCAGGGCGCTCACCACGTTTCTCTGGTAGGTGCGGAACGACGGGGTCTGGAAGTTGGGCGGCACGAGCACGAAGGCGGCGTCCGCTCCGGCGAAGGCCTTGGCGAGCGCCTTGGCGTCCTGGACGTCGGCGATCGCCACCTCGGCCCCGCGGTCCCCCAACGCCTTCAGCTTGCCCGCATTTCGCCCGACGACCCGGACCTTCTTGCCCTTGTCGAGGAGCTTCGAGGCGGCGAGCCCGCCCACGTGGCCGGTGGCACCCAGTATCGCGTAGATCGTGTGTGGCATACCGATTCCTCCGGCCGCGTTCGTTAACCGCTCGCGCGCCCCGGCGCCCGCTCCGGCCGGGTGCCCGCCGGGGCGGGAGGCGCCCGCGAGCGGCAGGGGCGGAACGGCCCGGAACTCCTCGGCCCGGGCGCCGCCACCTCGCGGCGCTCGCCTGGCGCCGGGTCAGAGAACGCGCCGGCCCCGACCCGGCGCGCTCCGTCGATGCGGGGAAGCACGGCCCTCTCCCGGGGCCTCCCAACGGAGACCGCCCCTCGTCAGGGCACGATGCCCGGGACGAGGAACGCCGCCACCCAGGTCATGAGCCCGAGCAGGGCCACGTAGCCGACGGCGTACTTCACGGTCTGTCGCATGATCTTGCCCTCGGCGCCCAGCAGCCCCACCGCGGTGGCGGCGATGACGATGCTCTGGGGCGAGATCATCTTGGCGCTCGCCCCGGCGCTGCCCGCCGAGGCCATGAGGATGTCGGAGAGGCCCATCCCCTGGGCGGTGAGCTTCTGCAGGTTCCCGAAGAGCGCGTTGGACGAGGTGTTGGAGCCGGTGAGGAACGCCCCCAGCGTCCCGAAGAGAGGGGCGAAGAGGGGGTAGACTTTGGCGCTCACCGACGAGACGATGGCGTTCGCGAGCGTCGCCACCATCGAGGGGTGCTTGTCCCCGATCACTCCCCAGAGGGCGAGCTTCGTCTTCGGGTCGACGAGCGGCAAGGACAGGTTCATCACCTCGGCGATGGAGAGGATGGAGGCGACCGCCACGAAGGACGGGATCATCTGCCTGGCCGTCTTGCCGAACTGGCCCATCACCGCTCCCGGGCCGATGCCGAGGAAGGGGAAGGCGAGGAAGCCGGCGATGAGCATGATGGTGCCGGGGCTCTGCAGCCAGGCGAAGGTGTAGAGCTTGGCGGGGTTGTAGATCTGGAACTTCACCGCCATCCACTCCCAGCCGGGCGCTCGCCCGGCGAAGAGCGGCTTCGTCGAGGGCAGGTTCACGAGGATGATGAGCACGGTGAGGAGGAGGTAGGGGAGCCAGGAGAGCACCAGGTCCCTGGCGTGGAACCCCTTGGGCTGGACGGCCGCGCGATCCTCGCCCGGGAAGAGCCAGGGCTCTCGCCTCGAGGAGAAGCGCAGGTAGGCCGAGAGCGCGGTGAGCGTGACCAGGGAGGCGAGCACGTCCGCGAGCGTCGCGCCCACGGTGTTCGAGACGAGAAGCTGCACGGCCGCGAAGCTGAAGCCGGTGACGAGGATGGCCGGGAGCGCGCCCTTCATCCCCTTCCAGCGCGACATGGAGAACACGGTGGCGAAGGCCATCAGGAAGCCGAGCGGCGCCATCAGGCGCCCGGTCATCTGCGAGAGGCGCGCCAGGTCGAGGCCGGTGATGAGCGCGAGGGTATCGGTGGGGATGGCGAGCGAGCCGAAGGGCACGGGCCCGGTGTTCGCCACCAGGCACACGAGCGCCGCCATCATGGGGTCGTAGCCCAGGCCGACGAGGATGCTGGCCGGGATGGCCACCGGGGCCCCGAAGCCGCAGATGCCCTCCATGAAGGCGCCGAAGCCGAAGGCGATGAGCAGGGCCTGCCCGCGCCGGTCCACGGTGATGCTGGCCATCGCCCCCTGCATCTTGTCCATCCAGCCGGTGGCCTTGAGGGCGTTGTAGACCACCAGGGCGCCGAATGGGATGTACATGATCGGGAAGATCCCGACGAGGCCGCCTTGCACCGCGGCGAGCAGCGTCACCCCCACCGGCAGGTTGAAGAAGAGGATGGCGGCGAGCACCGTGACCGCCCAGGCCAAGGGCGCGACCACCACCGCGGGCCGCATGAGGATGGGAAGACCGACGAGCAGGACGACGAGCGGTAAGGCCGCCGCGAGCGCGAGCATGGGTACCCTCCCTTGTAGGGGCGGGAGCCTAGCAGAGGCGGGGTCCCCGCGTCTGACGCCCGTCAAGCGCGGCTGGGGCGCGCTGCCGCAGGTGGCCGCCGACGCACCGCGGCGAGGCGCTCTC
>DATJZG010000012.1:0-3015 GCA_035499295.1 Anaeromyxobacteraceae bacterium | reverse complement strand
AAGGCGTCGGTGAAGATCGCCCTCGCCGACCCGCCGGGGGCGGCGCTCCACTCCTACTACACGACCGGCGAGCTCAAGGCCGAGGGCACGTCCATCACCGAGGGCATCGGCCAGGCGCGCATCACCCGCAACCTGGAGGGGCTGAAGGTCGACTTCAGCTGGCAGATCCCGGATGTCGAGACGGTGCAGACCGTCTTCGACCTCGTGGCCCAGGAGGGCTTGGTGCTGGGAAGTTCCTCCGGCATCAACGTCGCCGGGGCGGTTCGGTTGGCACGCGAGATGGGGCCGGGCCACACCATCGTCACCGTGCTGTGCGACTCCGGGACGCGATACGCGTCGCGCCTCTTCAACGCCGACTTCCTGCGGTCGAAGGCACTGCCGGTACCGCCCTGGCTCGAGGGGCGGCGCCCCTCGCTCCCTGAGGGTGCGCTCCTTCCGGCTCCCGCGGTCTAAGGGGTCTTCTCCCGGATCCCTGGCGGGCACCTTCTCCTCGGCGCCTTCGACGCCGCCCACCGACCGGGAAGAGGACGCAAATCCGGGGGATTAGACGGCCTCCCGAAGGCTCGGTTGCCGGGCCGGGCGGCGGAAGCTATATAATCATATAGGTTTTATAGGAAATGGATTGAAACCCAGTCAGAAAGCAGATTACGCGCTACGCGCCGCGGTCGACCTGGCCGTCCACGAGAGCCCGGAGGAGTTCTGCCACACGGCGGCCATCGCCCGCCGCACCGGCACTCCCTCCAAGTTCCTGGAGGCGATTCTGGGACAGCTTCGGCAGGCTGGTTTGGTGGAGAGCCGCCGGGGAGCCGGCGGCGGACACCGCCTGGCGCGCCCGGCGGGGCTCATCAGCGCCGGCGAGGTCTGGCGCGCGGTGGACGGCCCCGTGAGCCTCGCGTCCCGCTCGTCGCGCCGGCCCCGAGGTCGGGACGGTGCCGGCCAGGCCATTCGCGGTCTCTGGGAAGAGGTGGAGGAAGTGGTGCAGAGGACGGTGGAGGGGGTGTCGCTCGAGGACCTTGCCCGCCGGGCCCGGGAGACCTCGAGCGCCGTCGACTACAGCATCTAGAGGGCTTGCGCTCGAAAGGGAGAGAACATGCGCGTCTACGAGGACAACAGCCGCTCCATTGGGAACACCCCGCTCGTCCGCCTGCAGAGGATCTCGAGAGGGCTGCCGGCGACCATCGTCGCCAAGATCGAGGGGCGCAACCCGGCCTACTCGGTGAAGTGCCGCATCGGGGCGGCGATGATCTGGGATGCGGAGAAGAAGGGCCTCCTCAAGCCCGGATCGCGCGACGTGACCATCGTCGAGCCGACCTCGGGAAACACCGGGATCGCCCTCGCCTTCGTGGCCGCCGCCCGCGGGTACCCCATCGCCCTGACCATGCCCGAGACGATGTCGGTGGAGCGCCGCCGAATGCTGCGAGCCTTCGGGGCCGAGCTCGTGCTCACCGAAGGTGCGAAGGGAATGCCCGGCGCCATCGCCAAGGCCGAGGAGATCGTGGCGAGCGATCCCAAGCGGCACTACATGCCGCAGCAGTTCAAGAACCCCGCCAATCCGCAGATTCACTTCGACACCACCGGCCCGGAGATCTGGAACGACACCGACGGCAAGATCGACATCCTGGTGAGCGGGGTCGGCACGGGAGGCACCATCACCGGCGTCTCCCGGTACATCAAGAAGGAAAAGCGCCGCCCCATCCAGGCGATCGCGGTCGAGCCGATCCACTCGCCGGTGCTGACCGCCATCCGGGCCGGCGAGCCGCCCAAGCCCGGCCCGCACAAGATCCAGGGCATCGGTGCCGGCTTCAAGCCCGACGTGCTCGACCTCTCCCTGGTGGACGACGTCGTCACCGTCTCGAACGAGGAGTCGGTGGACTTCGCAAAGCGCCTGCACCGGGAGGAGGGGATCACCGTCGGCATCTCCGGCGGAGCCGCGGTGGCCGCCTCCGTGAAGGTGGCGTCGAGGCCTGAGAACGCCGGCAAGCTCCTCGTGACGGTGCTCCCCGACGCCGGGGAGCGCTACCTGTCGAGCATCCTCTTCGAGGGGATCCCGGCGTAGGCGCGCGGGTCGACCGAGAAGATCCGCATCCAGGAGGCGAACGTGCTCGAACGACAAGCCGACCCCTATCGCGACCTCGACGTCATCGACCAGCGCGCCCCGCGATTCAACCAGGCCACCGTCGGTCTGGGCGCCCTCGTCGCGGTCTGGGCGGGATGGTGGGGTCTGCTGGCGCTGCTCGCCCTGCAACTCACCGTCGGGCTCGTCCTTGGGCGCCGCTATTGCCTTCCCTGCCTCTTCTACTTCGAGGTCGTGCAGCCGTCCTTCGGGGAGGGGCCCCTCGAGGACAGCCGCCCTCCCCGCTTCGCGAATCAGGTGGGTGCCGCCTTTCTCTGGGCCGCCTCCGTCGCCTACGCCCTCGGCCTGCGTCCCTTGGGAGCGGCCCTCGGCGGACTGGTCGCCGCCCTCGCGCTCCTCGCGGCCGCCACCGGCTTCTGCACCGGCTGCGTGCTCTACCGCATCGCCAGCCGGGTTCGGGGGCTCCGGCGTCGAGCGATCGACCGCATCGACCTCGCCGAGCTGGGCATCGCTCCCGGGACCAAGGCCGTGGTGCAGTTCACCCACCCGCTGTGCTCCGATTGCCAGGATCTCTCGAGGCACCTCGCCGCCGCCGGCCGGGAGCCGGTCCTGGTGGACATCTCGCGGCGCTCGGATCTCGCCAGGAAGTACGGGGTGGCGGTGGTGCCCTTCGCCGTCGAGGTGGGCCCGGGGGGCGAGATCACGGGTCGAATCGCCGGCTAGCGGGATTCGCGGCACCCGGCGTCAGGCGAGTGCTCCGAGGAGGCTGTAGAGCAGCGCGCCCAGGACCATCAGGGTGACGACCACGAACTTCCGGTCGCCCTGAGCCGCGAAGGCCGCGACCGAGAGGATGACGCGCGCCACCGGAGTGGCGATGAGGAAGAGCAGCCCGAGCTGGATGATCCCCCTTCCGCTGCCTCGGAGCGCGGCCTCCAGGATCC
>DATJZG010000011.1:0-4803 GCA_035499295.1 Anaeromyxobacteraceae bacterium | reverse complement strand
CCGGGCAACCGGGGGGGGTTCTGGGAGAGCTACAAGTCCGAGATCGCGGCCTACGAGCTCGACCGGCTCCTGGGCCTCGACATGGTGCCCCCGACCGTCGAGCGCCGGGTCGAGAGGGACCTCGTCTCGGTCCAGCTCTGGGTGGAGGGCTGCCGGGTCATCAAGGACGTGGACCAGAACGTCCCCCACGACCCCGACCCCTGGAACCGCCAGATCTACCGGCAGCGCGTCTTCGACGACCTGATCGCCAACATCGACGAGAACGCCGGCAACATCCTGGTGGACCCCCTCCGGAACATGATCCTCATCGACCACTCGCGGTGTTTCGCCAGCGACTCGATGCCCTTCGGGAAGCAGATGAACCGCATCGACCGGCCGCTCTTCGACAAGCTGAAGGCCCTCGACGAGGCCACCGTCATGGCCCGGCTGAAGCCGTGGGTCATGAGCGGGAGCACGGTGAAAGGGCTCCTCAAGCGGCGGGACAAGATCGTCGCGCACTTCGAGGCACGGGCGAAAGAGCTGGGCGAGGCCCAGGTGTTCGTTCCCTGACCCCTTCGGCGGTCGGACTGGCAGGAGATGAAGCTCACCCCCCTCGGCCGTCTCTCCTGGCGCCGCGCTCTCGGCCTCCTCGCGGTCGCCTCGCTCGCCCTCGTCCCGGCCGCCTCCGCCGCGGAGGGCACCTGCGGGATCACGGGCGTTCCCCGCGTCGTCGCGGTCGGCGACATCCACGCCTCTTACGACAACCTGTTGAAGGTCCTGACCATGGCCGGCCTTCTGGACGCCTCCGCTCACTGGGCGGGGGGCAGGGCCTTCTACGTGCAGGTGGGCGACATGCTCGATCGCGGCGTCCAGGCACGCCCGGTCCTCGATCTCCTGATGCGCCTCGAGAAGGAGGCGCGCAAGGCGGGCGGCCGCGTCGTCGTGCTCCTCGGCAACCACGAGGTGATGAACATGCTCGGGGACCTGCGCTACGTGCAGGCCGCGGAGTACGAGGAGTGGAAGGAGCCGGACACCGCGAGGTTCCAGACGCCGCCGGGCAAGACGCGGCGCATGCGGTTCGTCGAGGCGGTCACGCGGCGCGCCCGGGAGGAGGCGAAGGCCGCCGGGCAGCCCTTCGACGAGGAGGCCTACCGCCAGAAGATCCTCGACCAGACACCCCCCGGCTTCGTCGAGCGCGTGCAGGCCCTCTCGGCGAGCGGCGAGTACGGGCAGTGGCTGCGCGAGCACGACGTGGTCGCCACGGTCAACGGCGTCGCCTTCGTGCACGGCGGGCTCACCCCCGAGGTGGCCGCGCTCGGCTGCGAGGGGATCAACCGGAAAGTCCGGAGCGAGCTGGGCCCGGACCTGGCCCAGACCCGGGCGAACCCGCGGGAGGCGCTCGCCACCGGCGAGAGCGGCCCGCTGTGGTACCGCGGCCTCGCGCAGGAAGACGAGGCGACCCTCCTCCCCTCCGTCGAGAGGGTGCTCCAGTCCATGAAGGTCAAGGCGGTCGTGATCGGGCACACGCCCACCGGCGACGGGAAGATCCGCCCGCGCTTCGAGGGGCGGGTGGTGATGATCGACGTGGGGATGACGGCGGAGTACGGCGGGCACCTCGCCGCCCTCGAGCTGGGCCCCGACGGGTCGTTCAGCGCGATCTACCCGACGGGCCGGGAGAGCCTCGAGCGGAAGGCGGCCGACACCGCGAACCGGTAGGGGTTTCCTTCTTCGGACCGGCTGGAGCCAGGGCCGGCACGCGACAGAGGGGGCTCACGGAGGGACAGCGAGGGCCTGTGGTGTCCTGGCGACGGGGGCGGGGACGGCCTGACATCAGCCTCAGGAGCGCGGCTGCGGCCGGCACTCCCCAACCCTCCCCCTGCTCGGCGACACGGAGGATCTCGCGCGCGGGCGGGAGCTTGTCCTGCCGCGGCGCGCGCAGGTCGAGGTGTTCGAGGATTCTGTTGATGGAGTGCTGATCTTCTTCAACGACAGGGAGTTGCGCACGAGGTATGCGGTGGTGTCCTCGAGGCGGACCTTGTCTGTGGGTGCGATTGGCTCGCCGACATGCTCGGAGAAGCCCGGGTGCTTCCAGACGAGGAGCTTCTTCACGAGCTCGCGCGAGATGGCATGGGCAAGGGCGAGCCTCGCCAGCAGGCCCTCGCGGAAGAGTCTCATCAGCAGGGACCAAGTACAGAGATCGTCGGCGTCGTCGGCAATACGAAATCGCCTCGCTGCGCAGCGACGATGAGCCGACTGTCTACTTGCCGCTCACGTCCGGCGGGGCCACGTTTGCGGTGCGAACCGCTGTGGCGCCAGGCGAGTTGATGCCTGCCGTGCAGAGGGTCGTGAATGCCGTCGATGCGAACCTCCCGGTCATGCGTATGCGCACTCAAACCGATTCGATCGGCCGTCTGCTCTTCAATGAGCGTTTGCTGGCCGGGCTTCTCGGCCTTGTTGCTGGCGTGGCCTCGTGCTCGCCTGCGTCGGCCTCTACGGCCTGCTTTCATACGATGTGGAGCGCCGCGGGCGCGAAATCGGCGTTCGCACGGCTCTCGGAGCGCAGGGCAGCACGATTTGGTCCATGGTGGTGAGGCATGGAATCCTGCTGGTGACACTGGGAGCGCTGACGGGCTGTGGCGCCGCGTTCGCTGTCACCCGCTTGTTGACGCGCTTGCTCTACGGGGTACGCCCAACGGACCCGCTCACGTTCGCTTCAACGCTAAGCCTGCTCGTCTTGGTTGGAATGCTGGCTTCTTCGCTGCCCGCACGACGCGCAGCCCGGGTCGACCCGATGAACGCTCTCCGTTCCGAGTAGCGGAGCCCGGTTCCGCACGCGTATGTCCGGCAACGGCCTATGCTGCGGGAAGACCACCGATCGTTCCTACTTGTCCTACCCCCTCGCCCCTCGTCGGGTCCGGGCTGGGCGACTCGACGTACGATACGGCACCAGCACGGCGCGCAGGTCGCGCCTGACCCAGGCGGCCGGATCGCCCGTCCGGTGGATGACCCAGTTCGCCAACGAGCCCGAAAGCGCGGCGTGAAGCACCGAGGCCAGCGGTCCCGGCGGGCACGGTTCGATCTCGCCCGCCAGCATCGCATCCTGGACAAGTGAGGAGATGCCAGCCCGCATGCCGGCCGAAGCCGCCAGGGCGTGGCGATGGAATTGGGGATCCGTGAGGTGCATCTGCAGGAACGCGAGCGAATGCGTGATCCCAACCGGAGTTGACCCGAGGAGCTCGCTCATGCAGTCGGCCAGGCCGAGCAGCGCGCGGACCGGCGAACGGTGGCGCAGTCGCAGGTCCGGAAAGATGTAGTCGGCGCCGGTGGCGACGTCCGCTGCGGCCGTCAGCAGTAGAGCCCGCTTGGAGCCAAAGCGATGGACGAGCGCTGCCGCGGAGACCCCGGCCTCGTCGGCGACATCGGCCAGGGTGAGCCGGCCAGGCCCGCGCCGTGCGAGAGCGCGGAAGGTGGCCCGGAGGATGTCGTCGTCGGTCGCCTTGCGGGGGCGGGGGCTCACTCGCCCGATACTAAATCACAAGTGACTTTCACCTTGAATAGTTAATGGCCATTAAGTTACGATCCCGCCGGAGGTGAGAGCATGAGGCGGGTTCGATACCAAGTGGCGGCCAGCCTCGACGGTTACATCGCGGAACCGGACGGCGGCGAGCCGGACTGGATCCCCAGGGACCCGGAGGTCGACTTCGCGACTCTCTTCGACCAGTTCGACACTTTCCTCATGGGTCGGCGGACCTTCGAGAGCGTCTCCGAAGCTGGGGGCGGAGTCAGCGACGCCTTCGCCGGAAAGAAGGTCGTCGTCGTGTCGCGAACCCTGAAAGAGGCCGACCACCCCGGCGTGCAGGTGGTGTCGGATCACCTGGAGGAGGCGGTGGCCGCGCTACGAAAGGAGCGTGGCAAGGACATCTGGCTCTTCGGAGGCGGGTTGCTCTTCCGCAGCCTCCTGGACCTCGGGCTCGTCGATACCGTCGAGGTCGCCGTCATCCCCGTCCTCCTCGGCGGGGGTATTCCGCTGCTCCCTGCCCGCGCTTCGCGCGCGAGGCTCCGGCTGACGGGCCATCGGCTCTACGCGAACACGGGGACGGTGCTGCTCGAGTACGACGTCGAGGAGCACTCGCACGCGCGAACGTCGAGACGACCCCGCAAAGCTCGGAGAGTCACTCCTCGCGGAGCACGGGAGCGGCGTCGCAGACAGGCGGGGGGCGGCTTTGGCGGCGTGCTGGCCTGAATCGCCCAGGCCAGACGAGGCGATGGACCCTCAATCCACGGCCAACGCATGCGACGGACGTCCACTCTGCATCGCTACCAACGTCCGGCTGCGCCGCCGGCTCGCCCACAGCCTGCGAGACGCACTTCGCAGCGAGAGTCCCTCAGCACTTCACTGCTTCCGAGTTCCGGGAATCTCGCCCATCCTGACACTGGTTGCGCGTCCGGACGCATCGAGGACGGAATCGACGGTCAGGCCGCTGGTGCTGAAGAAGGACGTGGCACTCGCCGGGAGGAGCTCGTACTTGGGATAGGACCCCAAGCCCTTTAGCTCCGCGAATACCTCGTGCCGTAGCGCGTCATCTCGTAGGTGACAGCCTCGCCGGACGGCGCTGGCGGCAGGGAGGACGTTACCGGTAGGGGTTTCCTTCTGCGGACCGGCTGGAGCCAGGGCCGGCACGCGACAGAGGGGGCTCACGGAGGGACAGCGAGGGCCTGTGGTGTCCTGGCGAGGGGGGCGGGGACGGCCTGACATCAGCCTCAGGAGCCGAGCTGCCCCGAGTCGTCGCCTTTCGGGCGGACGAATCCCCTCTCGGGGCGGTA
>DATJZG010000010.1:0-6871 GCA_035499295.1 Anaeromyxobacteraceae bacterium | reverse complement strand
CCGGTTCGCCGTCTGGTACTCGACGTGGGCGGTGGCGATGGTGATGCCGCGCTCCCGCTCCTCCGGCGCCTTGTCGATCTGGTCGTACGCCATGAAGCTCGCGAGGCCCTTCTGGGCGAGGACCTTGGTGATGGCCGCGGTCAGCGTGGTCTTGCCGTGGTCCACGTGGCCGATGGTCCCGACGTTCACGTGTGGCTTGCTGCGATCGAACTTTTCCTTGGCCATGGTCTTCTCCTTCGTCTTTTGGACGGCTTACTTGGACGCGACGGCCGCCCCCTTGCTCTTCGTGATGATCGTCTCGGCGATACTGTTCGGCACCTGCGCGTAGTGTCCGAACTGCATGGTGTAGGTGGCGCGGCCCTGAGTGCGGGACCGCAGGTCGGTGGCGTAGCCGAACATCTCGGCGAGCGGGACCTGGGCGGTGATGACCTGGACGCCCGCCCGCGGGTTCATACCCTGAATCTTTCCGCGGCGCGAGTTCAGATCGCCGATGACGTCGCCCATGAACGCGTCCGGGGTCACCACCTCGACGTTCATGACGGGCTCGAGGAGAACCGTGCCCGCCCGGGCGGCGCCGTCCTTGAACCCCATCGACCCCGCGATCTTGAAGGCCATCTCCGACGAGTCCACGTCGTGGTAGGAGCCGTCGTAGACCTCCACCTTCAGGTCCACCATGGGGAAGCCCGCGAGCACACCCCCGGTCATGGCCTCCACGATGCCCTTGCGGATGGGTTCGATGAACTCCTTCGGGATGGAGCCGCCCACGGTCTCGTTCTCGAACTCGAAGCCCTTGCCCGGCTCCTGCGGGATGAGGCGCAGCCAGCAGTGACCGTACTGGCCGCGGCCGCCGGTCTGCCGGATGTAGCGCCCTTCGGACTCGACGCTCTTGGTGATGGTCTCGCGATAGGCCACCTGCGGCTTGCCGACGTTGGCCTCCACCTTGAACTCGCGGAGCATGCGGTCGACGATGATCTCGAGGTGCAGCTCCCCCATGCCCGAGATGATGGTCTGACCGGTCTCCTCGTCGGTGCGGACCCGGAAGCTCGGATCCTCCATCTGCAGGCGCGAGAGCGCCATGCCCATCTTGTCCTGGTCGGCCTTGGTCTTGGGCTCGATGGCCACCGAGATCACCGGCTCCGGGAACTCCATCTTCTCGAGCACCACCGGGCGGCCTTCCTCGCACAGCGTGTCCCCGGTGGTGGTCTGGCGCAGGCCGACGGCGGCAGCGATGTCTCCGGCCAGGACTTCCTTGATCTCCTCGCGCTTGTTGGCGTGCATCTGCAAGAGCCGGCCGACGCGCTCCTTGCGTTCCTTCGTGGCGTTGTAGACGTAGGAGCCGCTTTCGAGCCTGCCCGAGTAGACGCGGAAGAAGGTGAGGTTCCCCACGAAGGGGTCGTTCATGAGCTTGAAGGCGAGCGCCGCGAACGGCTCGCTGTCGGAGGTGTTGCACACCACGTCCACGCCCTTCGGGGTGATGCCGTGCACGGGAGGCTTGTCGACGGGGCTCGGCAGGTAGTCGACCACCGCGTCCAGGAACTGCTGCACGCCCTTGTTCTTGAAGGCGGTGCCGCAGATCACCGGGAAGAACTTCATCGCGATGGTGCCCTGGCGCAGCCCGCGCCGGACCTCGTCGGCGGTGAGCGGATGGCCGTCCAGGTACTTCGCCATGAGCTCGTCGTCCACGTCGGCGACCGCCTCCTCGAGGGCAGCGCGGTACTCCTTCGCCTGGTCGACGAGGTCGGCGGGGATGTCGATCTCCTGGTAGGTCGCCCCCATGGTCTCGTCGTCGAAGGTGATTCCCTTCATCTTCACGAGGTCGACCATGCCGCGGAACTTGTCCTCGCGGCCCAGGGGCACCTGGATGGGGACCGGCCGCGCCCCGAGCTTCTCCTTGATGGAGTCGACCGACATGAAGAAGTCGGCGCCGACTCGGTCCATCTTGTTGATGAAGCAGACCCGCGGAACCTTGTACTTGTCGGCCTGGCGCCACACCGTCTCCGACTGGGGCTCGACGCCGCTCACCGCGTCGAACACCGCCACGGCGCCGTCGAGGACGCGCAGGCTGCGCTCCACCTCGATGGTGAAGTCGACGTGGCCGGGGGTGTCGATGATGTTGATGCGGTGGTCGCGCCAGAAGCAAGTGGTCGCCGCGCTGGTGATGGTGATCCCGCGCTCGCGCTCCTGCTCCATCCAGTCCATGACGGTGGTGCCCTCATGGACCTCGCCGATCTTGTGGGTGACGCCGGTGTAGAAGAGGATCCGCTCGGTCGTGGTGGTCTTGCCGGCATCGATGTGCGCCATGATGCCGATGTTCCGGTAGCGCTCGAGTGATGTGGTGCGGGCCATGTGCCTCTTCCTTCGAACCGATGCGTGCGCAAACCGGCCGCCTGGGGGCGGCGCCTGAACCTGACCGAGCTGTCAAAGAGCGAACGGGTCCTCGCGGGCCCTGCCGACCGAGTCGGCCTCGTCTCTGAGTGGTGTGCCTCTCCTCCTGGGTTTACCAGCGGTAGTGCGCGAAGGCCTTGTTGGCCTCCGCCATCTTGTGCGTGTCCTCGCGCTTCTTCACCGCGTTCCCGCGGTTGTTGGCGGCGTCGAGGATCTCGCCGGCGAGCTTCTCCACCATGGTCTTCTCGCCACGGGCCTTCGCATAATCGATGAGCCAGCGCATCGCCAGCGCCGTGCGCCGATCCTGGCGCACCTCGACCGGCACCTGGTAGGTGGCGCCGCCCACGCGCCGCGACTTCACCTCGACCATCGGCTTCACGTTGTCGAGGGCCTTCTTGAACACCTTGAGCGGGTCGTCCTTGAGCCGGCCCTCGACCACGGTGAAGGCCCCGTAGCAGATCTGCTCGGCCACCGCCTTCTTGCCGCGCCGCATGAGGTCGTTGATGAACTTCGCCACGATCCGATCCTGATACTTCGGGTCGGGCAGGATCTTCCGCTTTTCGACGACGCGACGACGGGGCATGAAATCCTCTAGCTCGGGCGCTTCGCGCCGTACTTGGAGCGGCCCTGCTTGCGACCCTGGACACCGACGGCGTCGAGGGTGCCGCGAATGATGTGGTAGCGCACGCCGGGAAGGTCCTTCACGCGGCCGCCGCGGATGAGCACCACCGAGTGCTCCTGCAGGTTGTGGCCCACGCCCGGGATGTAGCTCGTGACCTCGAAGCCGTTCGTGAGGCGCACGCGGGCCACCTTCCGCAGAGCCGAGTTCGGCTTCTTGGGCGTGGTGGTGTAGACGCGGGTGGCCACGCCGCGCTTCTGCGGCGACTCCACCAGCGCGGGTGCCTTCCGCTTGGTCTTGAGCTTCTCGCGGCCCTTGCGGACCAGCTGGGTGATCGTCGGCATGCGATCCGGTTCTCTTTTCTGACGAAACGCCCCGAGAACTTCCCGGGGCGCCTCCGACGGGGACATCGTCAAAAGGGCGCGAATTATACGGTCGGCCCTCGTGAAGTCAAGGCCTTTCGCCGGCCCCGCCGCCGGGGGTCTCCCGGCCGCCCACCTCTCCCCGCCAGGCCCGCGGGCCCCGCGGGTCCCCACCCCTCCGAGGCCTCGATCGCCCTGCGCATGGCCGTCGAGATCGCCACACCGTCGAGGTGGGCGAGCCCCTGCCAGCGAAGCTCCGGGCGCGCGGGCGCGCATGGGTCCCCCCACACCTCGCCGCGGAACACCCGCAGCACCAGGCGTCGGTGCGTGAGCGCCCTCTCCACCACGGCGAGCTCGTCCCCGAGGCGGCACCTCACCCCGAGCCGCGCGCCAAGGTCGCCGCGCAACAGCGCCCGGGTTCCCCGCCCCCGCGCGATCTCGACGCCGGGCAGCTGCCAAAGCCCCCCGAAGAGCCCCCTGCCGGGGCGCCGCTCGAGGAGCAGGCGCCCGTCCCGCTCGATGCGGGCGAGCGCGAGCTCGAGGAGCCGCTGCGCCGGGCGACGCCGCGGGCCCGGGAGGGCCGCCGGCCGCCCGCTGCGCCGGGCCTCGCACGACCGCCCCACCGGGCAGCGCCGGCAGAGGGGCCCGCGCGGGCGGCACAACGTGGCGCCGAGCTCCATCAGGGACTGGTTGAGGTCACCGGGGCGGTCGCAGTCCGCGAGCGCGGCGGCGAGCTCCCCCAGGTGGGTCCGCGCGGGCGAGTCGCGCCCCGCCTGCGAGAGGTGGAAGACCCGCGAAAGCACCCGGGCGGCGTTGCCGTCCACCGCCGGGGCGACGATCCCGAAGGCGATGCTCGCCACCGCACCCGCCGTGTACGGGCCGAACCCGGGGAGCTCGCGCAAGAGCTCGAGCGAGCCCGGAAGCCGCCCGTGGCGGGCCTGCGCCTGCCGCGCGGCCGCGAGGAGGTGGCGGCAGCGCGCGTAGTAGCCGAGGCCGCTCCAGGCGGCGAGCACCTCCTCCTCGCGCGCCGCCGCCAGCGCGGAAAGCGTGGGCCACGCCTCGACGAAGCGGCGATAGTAGGGGACGACCGTTTCCACCCGCGTCTGCTGGAGCATGACCTCCGAGATCCAGACGCGGTAGGGGTCCGCCTTCCCGGGGGGGAAGCGCCACGGCATGTCGCGCTTCTCCCGGTCCCACCAGCCGAGCAGGCGCCGGCGCAAACCCGCGAGGCGGTTCGGGCTCGACCTGGCGCGCCGGCTCGCGGCTGAGGACGTCGCGGGCAAAGGGGTAGTGTGGGCCTGGCGCGCCGCGGCAGGCCCGCGGCGCGCTTCGCCCCCGGGAGCGGCTCGGCTACTTCAGCCGCTTCTCGCAGGCCTCCCAGTCGACGTTCTTGAAGAACGCGTCGACGTACTTCCCCCGCTCGAACGCCTTGTAGTCCCGCATGAAGGCGTGCTCCCAGCCGTCCATCACCACCACTGGGTGGAAGCCTGCGGGGATCCCGTTCTCGTGCAGGGTCACCCAGTGGTTCGAGAGCCAGCCGGTGCCCGGGTCCTGGAAGAGCATCGCCCACCCGATGCCGGGCATGGTGGCGATGGCGCGGAAGTCGGCGAGCCAGGTCGCGTAGCTCCCGAAGGAGGTCTCGATCGCCTTGCGGAGCCTGGAGCCTGCGGGGGGCTCGGCCTGGGCCCCGGCCCTGAGCGCGCCGAAGTAGTACTCGTGGTTCACCATGCCCCCGTACTCGAAGCCCAGCCGCCGCGTGAGTTCGGCGTACACCGGGTCCGCCCCGGAGGCCTTCCCTTCCTTGGCGAACGCCTCGAGCTTCTCGGTGAGGGCGTTGGTGCGCTTCACGTAACCCTCGTAGAGCTTGAGGTGCTCCTCCACCTGGTCGTTGGAGATCCCGCTGAGGCCGCGGACCTTCGAGTAGTCCTTCGGTGCGTAGCGCTTCTCCGCCATGTTCCGCCTCCGGGCAGCCCTCGGGCCGCCGTCGCTGTGGGTGACGCGCGTTGCGCGCGTACGATCGTGACCCGGCCGGGGGCTGTCAAGGCACCGGTCGGGCCGTATGCTTCCTTGCGTAATCCGCGAGGCGTCGGCGCGCCCGTCCCTCCCGGAGGCCGGAGAAGCCCGCTCGCCTCTCGCCTCCCCGCGCTGGAGGCGCGTCGGCGCCGCGAGCGCGCTCGCCGCGCTTTCCCGCTTCGCGCCGGGCGTAGAGCGCAGTAGGGAGGAGCAAGGTGTCGCCGCGCCCGAAGACCCCCGGTCCGCTCCTCCGCCTGCTCGTCCTCGTCCTCCTGCTCGCGGCGGGCGCGGTCGCGGTCTTCTGGGCCTCCCTGCCCGACGTCTCGCCCCTCGCCGCCCGGACGCCACGGACCACGGCGCTCCTCGAGCAGCGGCGCGCCGAGGCGGGGCGGGCCGGGCGCCCGTACCGGCCGGACCTCCGGCCGGTCCCGCTCGAGCGCATCGCCCCGCCCCTCGCCGAGGCGGTGGTGCTGTCCGAGGACGCCGCCTTCTTCGGCCACTCCGGCTTCGACTGGCGCGAGATCCGCAACGCCGCCGAGGAGAACTGGCGTGCGGGAAGGACGGTACGCGGCGCCTCCACCCTCACCCAGCAGCTCGCGAAGAACCTGTACCTCGGCACCGAGCGCAGCTACGTGCGGAAGCTCCGGGAGGCGGGCGTCGCGGTGAAGCTCGAGCGCGCCCTCTCGAAGCGCCGCATCCTCTCCCTCTACCTCAACGTGGCCGAGTGGGGTCCGGGTGTGTTCGGCGCCGAGGCCGCGGCGCGCCACTGGTTCGGGGTCGCCGCCGCCGACCTCGACGTCGCGCAGGCAGCGGCGCTAGCGGCGATGCTCCCGGCGCCCGGGCACGCCCGGCTCTCGCCGGCCCCGCGCTGGCTCGCGCGTCGCGCCCGCAAGGTGCTTGGGCTCCTGCGCCAGACGGGAAAGATCGACGACGACGCCTACATCGGCGCGGCGGCGGAGTTGGAGCGCATCCTGGGCGAGCCCGAGCCGTCGGGGGAGGAAGGCCCCCCCGACGAATTCACGGACGACGATCCGGAGCCCGAGCGCTAGGTCGGCCCGCGGCGAGCCCGGAACCAGGCCAGGGTGCGGGCGAGGCCGTCCTCGAGTGCCACCTCTGGACGCCAGCCGAGCGCGCGGCCGGCGAGCGCCGGGTCGATGCAGGAGCGCCGCTGCTCGCCGGGCTTCGCCGGGCCGGGGAGCGGCGCCCCGGAGACGCCGGCCGCGTCCGCCAGGATGCGGTAGAGGCGGTTCACGTCGGTCTCGCGCCCCGTCCCGATGTTGAGGGCACCGTCGAAGCCGCGCTCGGCCGCGAGCAGGTTGGCACGGGCCACGTCGTCCACGAAGACGTAGTCGCGCGTCTGCGCGCCCCCCCCGTTCACGACGCAGGGCAAGCCCGCGAGGAGCCTCCCCGCGAAGATGGCAACCACCCCCGCCTCGCCCTCCGGGTCCTGGCGGGGGCCGTACACGTTCGCGTAGCGAAGCGCGGCGGAGCG
>DATJZG010000009.1:0-5045 GCA_035499295.1 Anaeromyxobacteraceae bacterium | reverse complement strand
GCGTGGCGCGCCGGGCCCGCCGTCGTCGCGATCGGCCGCCCCCGGCGGCGGCCTCCACTGCTTCGAGCGACGGGGGCGGCGCGGGAGAGGGGCCGATCCGGGTCGGCGTCTCGTCCTGCCTCGTCGGGATGAGCGTTCGCTACGACGGCGGGCACAAGAGGAACGCCTTCGTCGCCGACCTGCTCGGTCGCTTCGTCGAGCTCGTGGCGGTGTGCCCCGAGGTGGAGATGGGGCTCGGGACGCCGCGGCCCGCCATCCGCCTGGAGCGGCGCGGGGCCGCGGTCCGCCTCGTCGACCCGAGGAACGGCCTCGACCACACCGATCGCATGGAGCGCTTTGCGCGCCGCCGCCTGGAGGAGATCGGGCGGCTCGAGCTGTGCGGGTACATTCTGAAGAGGGACTCTCCCAGCTGCGGGATGGAGCGAGTGCGCCTCTACGGCGACGGCCCGCCCTCCAGGGACGGAGTGGGCGCGTTCGCGCGCGCTCTCCGGGAGCGATTTCCGCTCCTCCCGGTGGAGGAGGAGGGCCGGCTCGCCGATTCGGGGTTGCGGGAGAACTTCGTCGAGCGAGTGTACGCCTACCGGAGGCTCCGGGACCTGCTCGCGAGGGGCCCGGGCGTCGGCGACCTGGTCCGCTTCCACACGACCGAGAAGCTCCTCCTCCTCTCCCACGACCCGGACGGCTACCGCCGGCTCGGCCGCCTGGTGGCCCGGGCCAAGGGAGCCCCGCGGGCCGAGCTGCGGCGCGACTACGGTGAGCTCTTCATGAAGGCGCTCGCCCAGAAGGCCACCCTCGGGCGCCAGACGAACGTGCTCCTGCACATGGCCGGCTACCTCAAGGTGATTCTCTCCCCCATGGAAAAGGTGGAGCTCGCCGAGGCCATCGCCGATTTCCGGGCCGGGATCCTGCCTCTCGTCGTGCCGCTCACTCTTCTCCGCCACCACGTGCGCAAGCACGCCATCCGCTACCTGGAGGGGCAGAGCTACCTCTCGCCCCACCCGAAGGAGCTCATGCTGCGCAACCACGCCTGACGAGTGGGCGCCGGTGGGCGTCCTGCCCTGCCGGCCGCACCTTTCGGGGCAGTGGGCGAGCGGGTGAAACGCCGCCCCACCGTGGGCGCTACCTCCCACCGCGACGCGGGGGGCGGCGCGTGCTCTCATGTCCCCCGGAGCAACGACAGGGGGCCTCGACATGCTGGATGCTCGGTTCGTGAAATCCGGGAAGACCGTCGATCGCGGTGACGCCGCCCGCGCCGCGGTGCTGGCGGCCGGGTCGGGCGCGTCCGATCCCTTGACGGTGCACGTCTTCGAGAGCGAGGAGGCGTTCCGCACCTGGGCGCGGTCGACGCCGGCGAACCAGGCGCTGCTGGAACTCGACGACCTCGTGACCCGGGTGCGCCTGGAGCAGCCCGTCGACGGGCGAGTGAAGGAGGCCTCGGACCGGGCGGTGTCCGAGCTCTACGATCTCGCCGAGAAGCACCGGCTCCAGCCCGCCGAGGACGAGCTGCTGCGCCGGGCCGCCTTGGAGGAGGGCGCGGGCCTCGGGGCGCTCATGGTGCTGTTCGACGCCTACAGCCTCGCCGGGGGGTGGCGGCCCGTAGCCGGGACGGTCCCGGTCCTCGACTGGGTGGGCTTCGACGACCGGACGAGCTCCGTCTGGCTCGCCGGAGCCGGGGTCCTGGGCCAGCACCCCTGGTTCGGGGGCCAGCGCATCTACCTTCGCGGCATGCCCTTCGCGCGCTTCGACGACCTGCGCGACCTGGGCTTCGACAACCGGGCCTCGTCCGCCGCCGTGATCTAGGCTCGCTCCCGCCCGGCCGAGCCCCGTGGACGCCCGTCGGACGTCGGGACCGGCCCGTAGCGCCCCAGGTACTCCGCCATGCGCAGCTTCCGCCGGGCGCTCTCCGAGGACATGTAGCGCACCGTGCCGAGCACGGGCCGGGTGGGTCCCCAGGGCCGATCGTAGCGCCCCAGGCACCAGAAGATCCCGCTCGTGGAGTTCGGATCGCGACCGTCGAGAGCCCAGCGGTCGTTGAGCTCGATGAGGGTCGAGAGCGCCTCCTGCGGCGACGCCGTCCACTCCAGGATCTTCTTCCCCCACAGCATCCGCAGGTAGTTGTGGATTCGCCCCTCCTGCAGGAGCTGGCGCTGCGCCGCGTTCCACACCTCGTCGTGGGTCCCCGCCGCCTCGAGCGTCGATCGCCCGTAGCAGGGGTCCCTGCCATCTCGCGCGTGCTCGGCGAGCGAGCGCAGCGCCCACGGGGGAAGCGTCTCCAGGGACTCGGCCGCCGCCGGGCGTTTCGAGAGCATGTTGAAGCCGAGCTCTCGCCAGGTGACGAGCTCGTCGAGGAATGCCTCCGCCGCGGGGCTCATGCCCCAGAACCCCTCCTTCCTGCCCCCGCGCTCACTTCCGAGGCGGGAGGGAATGAAGCCCTCGCGCCCGGCCACGGCGCGGAAGACCTCATGGGCCGAGACGTGGCCGAAGTGGAGCCACGGGGACAGCCCGCTCGACGCTTCCTCGTCCGGATGGCTTCGCAACAGGTAGCGGTCGAGGCGATCGCGCAGGAACCGGCGCAGGGTGGCGCGGCCGGCGGAGGTTCCCCCGGCGAGCGGGGCCACCGGCACCTGGTGGTCGATGGGCAGCGCCGCGAGAAGCTCTCGATCCGCCGCGAGCAGGCGGGCCGAGGCGGCCGGCCAGCGCTTCGCCACCTCATCCGGGACCGACGCGCCGGCGAGCGAGCGCAGCCCGAGCGGGCTCGCCGCCGGGAGCTGCCGCAGGCGGCGCGGCAGCTCCCGTTGCAGGAAGCGGCGGAAGGCGTAGGCGCTCGGGAAGACCGCGGTCGCCGCCGCCATGGGAGCGAGCCCGTTTCCGTCCACCGCCTCCAGCCGCACGGGCACCCGGGCCGCCGCCGCGGCCAGCATGCGGGGCAGGAAGAAGGCCGGATAGTCGTCGGCGATCACCACGCAGGCGTGCCGGGCGAGCGCCTCGAGCAGGCCCCTGCCGGCTCCGGGCGACGGTTCCACGTAGGGGTGGTAGCCCACCCGCGCCTCGGCGAAGGCGCGCGCGTTGTCGGCCATGCCCTGGAGGACGAAGGCGTGGAGCCTCTCGCTCGCCCAGCGGTAGTCGCAGCGCAGCGGCTCTAGGACGAGGAGCGGCCGCCCGAGGTCGCGCGACCACTCCGCGGCGCGGTCGAGCGCGAAGCTGTGCCCGGCGCGGCGCGCGGCCGTCATCCACAGGAGGACGAAGTGTCCCCTCTCGCGGACCGGCGCCGGGTTTGCGGCCCGCACCCGCTCCTGTGGAACCCTCGCCATCAGGGAGCCGGGGGAGAGCGGCCGGGGGCGTGGGGACCGGCGGCGCGGCCGGCGGCTTCCTGTCGGGGGCTGGACACGCCTGCCAGTGTAATCGCGGCCGCCCCGCCTCGCTCCGATCCGCCTCGCGTCTAAGGGACGAGCACCGCCGCCCCGCGCAGGCGCCCCTCGCGGAGGTCGGAGAGCGCCCGGTCGGCGTCGGCGAGGGGGTAGCGCGTCACCAAGGTGCGCACCGGCACGCGCGGTGCGAGCTCCAGGAACTCGACGCCGTCGGCCCGGGTCAGGTTCGCGACCGACCGGACGGTGCGCTCCCCCCACAGCAGGGCGTAGGGGAACGCCGGGATGTCGCTCATGTGGATCCCGGCGCAGACGACGGTCCCGCCGCGCTCCACCCGGCGGAGCGCCTCGGGGACGAGCCCGCCCACCGGAGCGAAGAGGAGAGCTGCGTCGAGCAGGCAAGGGGGAGCCTCCCCCGAGGCTCCGGCCCAGGTGGCGCCGAGCGATCGGGCAAAGTCCTGCGCCTCGCCGTCCCCGCTGCGAGTGAAGGCGAAGACCTCCTGGCCGGCGTGCCGGCACAGCTGGGCGACGATGTGGGCGGCGGCGCCGAACCCGTACAGGCCCACGCGCCGCGCCGAGCGCACTCCCTTCCAGGCCCGGTAGCCGATGAGGCCGGCGCACAGCAGCGGCGCCGCCTCGGCGTCCCCGTAGGACGGAGGCAAGGGAAGCGCGAACCGCTCGTCGGCGAGAGCGCGATCGGCGTATCCCCCGTCAATCTGGTAGCCGGTGAACCTCGCCCGCGCGCACAGGTTCTCGCGGCCGGAGCGGCAGAAGGCGCACTCCCCGCAGGCGGAGCCGAGCCAGGGGATCCCCACGCGGTCGCCGGCGCGGAAGCGGCGGGCACCCGGACCGGCCTCCACGACCCTGCCAACGACCTCGTGTCCGGGAGTCACGGGCAGCTTGGGGTCGGGAAGCTCCCCATCGACGACGTGGAGGTCGGTGCGGCAGACGCCACAAGCGGTGACCTGGACGAGCACCTGGCCCGGCCCGGGAAGCGGATCGGGGACCTCTCTCGCCCTCAGCGGCCGCCCGGCCTCCTCGAGCACCATGGAGCGCACGGGAGGAGGATAGCGCCCGCGGGCGCGCCCGGCGGCAGTTTCCGCTGGCCCGGACCGGGCCCGCCCGATAATCCTGTGGGCCGAGAGGAGCCGCCCCTTGGCACGCCCCGCCGACGATCGAGACTTCCGCCTTCCCCCCGGCGTCCGACCCCATCGCTACGACGCCTTCCTGTCCCTGGACCTGGCCCAGGGCGGCTTCGAGGGGCGAGTTCGGATCGGGCTCGAGCTCGAGCAACCGCAGGCCGAGATCGTTCTCCACGGAGCAGGACTCGCGGTCTCGCGCGCCACCCTGCGCGCGTCCGGCGGGGAGCGTCCGGTCCGGGTGGAGGCGCGCCCGGCGAGCGAGACCCTGGTCTTCCGCCCGGGCGCGCCGCTGCCGGCCGGCCGGGTGGAACTGGAGGTCGAGTGGTCGGGCCGATTCAACGCCGGGCTGCGCGGGCTTTACCGCGCCGGCCCGCTCGCCGCGACCCAGTTCGAGGCCTCCGACGCGCGCAGGGTCTTCCCCTGCCTCGACGAGCCCGCCTTCAAGGCGCCCTGGGCGCTCACCCTCGAGGTCCCGCGCGGGGCGGTGGCGCTCGCGAACGGGAGGGAGCGCTCCCGCGCCCCGCGCGGCGACCGGGTG
>DATJZG010000008.1:0-2928 GCA_035499295.1 Anaeromyxobacteraceae bacterium | reverse complement strand
AGAGGTGACCTCGTGCGCGAGGCCGGAGACGTCGTAGCCGCAAGGCGAGGGCTCCGGAGAGCAACCGACGAGATGGCATCACCTCTACCTCTCAGAGCCCCTGGGATTCATCCCCGGGGAGGTTTAGACCAAAAGGGTGGGTCATGACCAATAGTACGAGGCGTCGGACCCTTCACAGCGGCGCCACCCTCAGGTTCTGGGGCGGCCCGGTCGCGTAGATCGACCGACGGTCCACGGCCGGCCGTACCGGGTCTCCACCGGCCACCGCACACCGGAAACGTTCGAGGAGCACAAGCGCTTCGAGTCAAACCCGGTCCACTACTACTCGCCGCGCGGCCAGGCACCGAAGGGCGGGAGCTGGTAGGAGGTCGTCCTGCGCTTCCTCGCGCACCATGCACCATCGAGCAGAGGAGCGAGCGCTACGTGCATGGACTGGCGGCCCAGCTCTCACACTTCGGTCAGCGACCGCCTTGCTTCGCTCGACACGTTCACCGAGGGGGACACCGAGGTCTTCATCGCGGACCTTGTCGAGGGCCGCGTCACCAGCCGCCCAGTAGAAGGCGCGGGACGCCGACGGCTACGTGCTGCGCAACGCCGAGGGCAACGCGGTGAAGGTCGAGGCGAACCGGCCGCGCACTGCCTCGCGCAACCAGCACCTCGCCGCGCTGAAGTCGCTGGCGACCTGGGTGCGCGAGCAGGACCCTCCGCCCGCGACGACGACCAGAAGGTCGAGATGGTCAGCGGAACGTGTGCCCCCCGGAGCCCGTCGAGCCGGAGCCCTGGAGGGCGCGGCGGGGGGGGGACTGCTGCTGCCGGCTCCTCTCGCTCGGATGCGCGCCCGGAGATGCGCGAGCCAGACGGGTCATCGGCTGGTGGCGGCGTGCCGGGCGGCCGGGATGAAGCGCTACGTTGCGCACCACCTGCACACCTTCGGCCCGACCTGTGGAACGGCGTGGACCTGCGAACCCTGCAGGCATGGATGGGCCACGCGAACATCGTCACGACGCAGCGCTACCGGCACGCGCTGCAAGCCCAGGTCGGACTGAAGAGCGTGCCGCCGCCGCTGTAGCGGCACTGCCTGGCCATACTTGCCCTACCCCGGCCTTCGTGCGCCGCCAGGCTTCCACCAGTTCCTCGCGCGGCCTCGCGCTCGCGGGCACCCTCCTCGCCCGGGGCTGGCGATGCTCCTCGCGCAGCGCCTGGACGACGTCTCCTCGGCGCCCTCGGGGGCGCGAATGGAGTCGCTCCCAGGCCTCGACGCCTTCGGCGTGGGTGCGTCCCGGACTTGGCGAGAAAGAGTTGGCGCAGGTGTGGCCTCGCGTTGAGGCCCTTGTGGCTGAACGGGCTCTCGGTGCGGCTGGCGCCCTTCGGCGGGTGGCAGACGAAGTGCTCGCGAGCAGCCACGCGAGGTCGCCGCCGTCAGGCCTCTCGTCCGCGACGAACACCGCGCCCACGGCCGCTCGGCGCGGCGTCGGGCCTCTCGGGCGTTCGTGGGTGGTGCCCATGTGCGGGCGGGCGTCAGCGAGACGACCAGTTCCTGGGCGCCGGCCCGTGGTGAAGCGAGGAGGGACATGGCGAGGAGCGCGACGACGACGGCGAAGAGGCGGCTGGCTAACCGGCAAAAGTAGTTGTCGTCGATCGGCAAAAGTAAATGTCGTTGATCAGCTGTTCCGAGGGGAAGATCGCGGAGGCGCGGCGGGCTCGTGGCGAGGCGGCTCCGTGGGCGCGATGCGCGCGTCCTACGCAGGCAGAGGACAAGGCCCAGGTGCATCTTCGACAGTGCAAAGTAAAAAACCCTGCTAGAACAGCAGCTTGACGGGACGTACGTAGGCCTTGGCACCAGACATTTCCCGTCGGCATTGAGTTTCCGCGAAACGTCATTTGCTCAGCTCCGGGTGAGCCTCCAGCGTCGGCGGCATGGCGACACCAGCGGCCTGAAATGCTTTTCCGCAGGCACTTCGCGCTTCGCTGCGCAAAAGGAACCGCTTGCCCTGATGCTCGACCTCAGTGACGGTCAGCGCGTCCAGATCGCGGATCACGTCCTCCCATTCCAGATCGCCGTGACCTTTCTTGGCGAGCCGGTCCTGCAGTTCCTTGCGCAGAATGAGGGCCAGGAACGAGCAAAAGACATGACCCCGGATCGTCTCATCGCGCCTGTGGAAGATGGGCCGCGTTTCGAGCAGCGACTTCCCAGAACGGAATAGAGTCTCCACCATCCACAACTGCTTGTATCGGAGGGCTACCTCGGCAGCAGGAAGGTCCGTGTTGGTACGCAGCACGTATTTCCCGTCGTAGCGTGCCTCTTCGCGGATCTTATCCCTGTCGATCCGGAAAGCATCTCCCCGCGACTTGAGGAACTTCCGGTAGCCCTTGTTGCCCACAAGTGACTTATTCCCTTGGTGAAGTTGCTTGCGCAGGGCCACCACGATAGCCTTGCGGTCCGCTCGGTCCTTTTTCGCTCGCTCTTCATTGTAACAAATAATGTAGCGCCGCCCCTGGACTCGCACCTCTCGAACCTCGAGCGGTGCGGGGTCCTTGCTCGTCTTGCGTGGAGGACGGACTTCGCGGTAACGCCCCCCTCCACGTCCCAGCACTTCATCGCGCACCTCCTTCTGGGCGCGCATGCGCGCGCCCAGGATGAAGAGCCACCGCCGGTCGCTGCTCTCAAGAGTCTCGATGGTCTCCTTGCTGATCATCCCACGATCGGCGACCACACAGACTCGCCCTATGGAGAAGCGGCTTTGCATACGTTCCACTATGGGGATGAGCGTCTTGACATCGGAGGTGTTACCCGGCCACATCTCGCAACAGACTGGTTGTCCATTCCCGTCGAGGACCAGCCCCACCACCATTTGACGCTCGTCCGGCCGGTGGTCCTTGCTCTTGCCGTATCGACCAAGGGTTTCACCTCCCTGACCCTCGAAGTAG
>DATJZG010000007.1:0-3184 GCA_035499295.1 Anaeromyxobacteraceae bacterium | reverse complement strand
CAACGTTGGTGTCGAGGACAACTCTCACTTGCGGCGCCGACTCCGTCGGGCCGCCGCGATCTCGTTGTCGATATCCTCGTCACTCATCTTGTCCAAGCCGCGCTTGACGGCTTCGCGCTGGATCTTCCCGGTGGCCCAGATACCCGACGCCTGTAGCCCGGCGAGACCCGCCATGCGCTCACGGCTCATCGTGAGCCAGTCGTTGAGCGCCTGCCGTGCGCGCTCCAACTCCGCGCTCGGCCCCTGTGGCTCGAGCCGCGCGATCTCGGCGCGGTAGGACGAAATCCTCTGCTCGCGGATCCTTTCTACGCGGTCGACGGATTCGAGGATCGAACGGAGAGCGTCGGCATGGCTCACCTGGAAGCCGGTCACCTGCTGGAGGCGCTGCGCCTCCCGGTCGATAATCTGTTCGTGCTCCGGTGAAAGGCGGAAGGCATGTTGGCGGGTCGGGGGCGGCATAACATCTCAAGTGTAAAGCGCGTGGTATACAGTGTCAACCGGCGACCCCGGCCGGGCTGTAGGCGAAGTTCGACCGATTCCGGCCGGATGCTAAGAATCGCGTATTGCCCATTACAGGGCCAGGACCGCGCAACCTCGGGCTCACGAATCCTTGAGTCACAGTGGGTGGAAGGGTAGCGTACTGCTCAAAAGAAACATTCTGAGCAATGACGACCGCCATCCGCGCCCCCTCCAGAACCCGGACCATCCGTTTTTTGACCCCCGAGGAACTCAGGGCGCTTCTCGGGGCTATCCGCGACAAGCGGGACCGAGCGATCTTCCTTGCCGGGTACCGCCACGGGCTGCGCGCGAGCGAGATGGGGCTCCTGTACACAAACGACCTCGACCTCAAGAGCCTCCGGCTCATGGTCCACCGCGTGAAGGGCAGCCATTCCGGTGAACATCCCCTCCAACCGGACGAGGTGCGGGTCTTGAAAGCGTACCTCCGGGCTCGGGCATCGAAGTCGCCGCTCCTCTTCCCGAGCCAGCGCAACCTCCCCATCTCCAGGCGAACCCTCGATTGGCTCATGAAGCGGTACGGCGAACGGGCGGGGCTCCCTCTCGACAAGAGCCACTTCCACTGCCTGAAGCACTCAATCGCGACGCACATGCTTTCTGCTGGCGGGGACCTGGTCTTCGTCCAGGACTGGCTCGGCCACCGCAACATCGAGAACACCCGCATCTACACGTTCCTCACATCGACCGCCCGCGACGAGAGAGCTCGGGCTCTCTTCATGAAGCTCCCGCGCTTCTGATCCCGGCATGCCCGTCGACTTCCTGACCGAGGAGCAGGAGCAGCGCTACGGGCGCTTCGCCGGCGAACCGACGCAGGAGCAGCTCGAGAAGTACTTCCAACTCGACTTCGAGGCCCGGGACTTCATCGCCGCACGCGCCCACGGCGACGAGAACCGGCTCGGCTTCGCCTTGCAGCTCGGGACCGTTCGCTTCCTCGGGACGTTCCTGCCAGACCCGACCGACGTGCCTGCGGGCGTCGTGCGCTACGTCGCCTCGCTCCTCCGCATCGATCCCGCGTGCTTGTCGGCCTACGGCGTGAGCGAGACGCGGTGGGACCACGCAGCGCGGATCCGCGAACGTTTCCACTACCGCGACTTCACGGAGCCGGCCGCATACTTTCGGCTGCTGCGATGGATCTACGCTCGCGCGTGGGTCGCGAGCCAGAGCCCGTCGATGCTCTTCGACCTCGCAACGGCCTGGCTCGTCGAGCACAAGAGCCTGCTCCCGGGCGCGTCGGTACTGGCGCGGGTCGTCGCTGGCGTCCGCGACCGCGCCTCCGCCCGCCTCTGGAGAAAGTTGAGTGGTGTCCTCTCGCGGGGGCAGCGCGAGCGGCTCGAGGCGTTGCTCACCCCCGCTGGCAAGGGCGAGCGCCAGACACTGCTCGATCGCCTGCGTCGCTCGCCGACGCGCAGCAACGCCCGTGCCCTTGCGAACGCCCTGGCCCGCATGCGCCAGGTCCGCGAGATGGGAGTCCACCGTCTGGACCTCGCCGGCTTGCCTCCCGGGCGGGTTGCGGCGCTGGCGCGCTTCGCCAACGCGGCGCGCGCGCAGGCCATCGAGCGGATGCCGGCCGATCGCCGAGGCGCGACCCTGCTCGCCTTTGCGCACACACTGGCGCGGACGGCCTGCGACGACGTGCTCGACATGTTCGACGACTTCGTGGCGACGGCCTTCGGCCGCGCTGAGCGTCGGGGCATCAAGAGCCGAATGAAGACGCTGCCGGAGCTGGATAGCGCGGCGCTGAAGCTGCGGGAGGCGTGCCTCGTCTTCCTCGACCCCAGGTTCACTGACATCGCCCGCATGCGCGAGGCCGCTTTCGCGCGCGTCCCGCGCGTCGAGGTGGAGGAGGCGCTGACGGCGATCGGGAACCTCGCCCGCCCTCCTGACGATCGGCACTACGAGCGCGTCCTCAAGGGCTACCCGAACCTACGGAAGTTCCTGCCGCAACTGCTCGAGTCGATCCCGTTCGACGGCACCGCGGCCGGGAGCCGGGTGCTCGGCGAACTCGGGGCGCTGAAGAAGCTCGAGCACCGCAGACGCGTGACCCATCTCGAGGCGGACGACCCGGCCTTCACGGTACCGCCAGCATGGCGGGCCTACGTCTTCCCTTGCCCTGGGATGGTTGATCGCCACGCCCTGACGTTCGCGCTCGTCGACGAACTGCGCGAAGCTCTGTACCGTCGCGACGTGTTCGTGAACGAGAGCACACGCTGGGGGGATCCACGACGGCTCCTGATCGACGAGAAGGCTTGGGAGACAGAACGGCCGCGGCTGTGCCGCGCCCTGCAGCGCGAACCGGCGCCGCAGGCAGCGATCGCCGCGCTCGCTGCCGAGCTGGACGAGGCGTATCGGCGAACGGCCGCCAACATGGCCAGCAACCCGGCGGTCCGGGTAGAGCAGGAGAAGGGGCGTGACACCCTCGTGCTCACGCCCCTCGACGCGCTGCCGGAGCCTCCCAGCCTAAGAGCTGTCCCGCAATTCTTGTGGCATGGCGATCCGCAAGTTGTGAATGCCACTGCCGCCAGAGTCTGCGAGAGGGAGCGACCTCGTCGGCGATGATCGCGGAGGACGCGCCAGTCTTTGAGCCTTGCCAGGGCGTGCTCCGCGCGTGCGCGGCGCTTGCGGTGGCGTCGCCAGTTTTCATCGCGGAGGATTCGGTTGCGCTGGAAGA
>DATJZG010000006.1:0-62382 GCA_035499295.1 Anaeromyxobacteraceae bacterium | reverse complement strand
CGGACCTCCTCCTGGGCTGCTCCGCCAAGGGCCTGGTGACCCAGAAGATGGTGCAGTCCATGGCCGCGAACCCCATCGTCTTCGCGCTCGCGAACCCCGACCCGGAGATCAGCTACCCGGACGCCAAGGCGGCGCGCGCCGACGTCATCATGGCCACGGGTCGGTCCGACTATCCGAACCAGGTGAACAACGTGCTCGGCTTTCCCTACATCTTCCGCGGCGCGCTCGACGTGCGCGCCAAGGGGATCACCGAGGACATGAAGATGGCGGCGGCGCGGGCGCTCGCCGCGCTCGCCCGCGAGGACGTTCCCGAGTCCGTCTCGCGCGCCTACGGTGGCGAGCGATTCAGCTTCGGGCGCGACTACATCATCCCGAAGCCCCTCGATCCCCGGGTGCTCCTCTGGGTGGCCCCGGCGGTGGCCAAGGCGGCGATGGAGGGAGGGGTGGCTCGCCAGCGCATCGACCTGGAGGAGTACCGGGACCGGCTGCGCAAGCGCCAGAGCCGCGTGCACGGCGTCATGAGCCTGGTGTACTCCAAGGCTCGCAAGAAGCTCGCCCGCATCGTGTTCCCCGAGGGCGACCGGGAGAAGATCCAGCACGCCGCCCAGATCCTGCGCGAGGAGGGGCTCGCCGAGCCCATCCTCCTCGGCCCGGTGGACAAGATCCGCGCCTCCATCGAGGAGAAGCACCTCGAGGAGCTCGACGGCATCTCCATCATCGACCCGGTCGACAGCCCGGATTTCGACCGCTACGTGGCGCGCCTGTGGGAGCAGCGCTCCCGTAGGGGCATGACCTTCGAGGAGGCGCGCCGGCGCGTCCGGACGCGCAACCACTTCGGCGCGCTCATGGTGGAGCGGGGTGACGCCGACGGGATGGTCACCGGGCTCGCCACCGGCTACCCCGACGCCATCCGCGCGCCGCTCGAGGTCATCGGGGCATGCGAAGGGCGCCGCGCCGCCGGCGTCTACGTCGTGGTGACGAAGAACGACTTCAAGTTCTTCGCCGACTGCACCGTGAACATCGACCCGACGCCGCAGGAGCTCGCCGAGATCGCCGTCAGCACCGCGGACCTGGCGCGCTACTTCGATGTGACGCCCCGCGTGGCCATGCTCTCCTATTCCACCTTCGGCGCCGCCAAGGGCACGAGCCCGGAGAAGGTCCGCCGCGCCACCGAGATCGTCCGCAAGCTCCGCCCCGACCTGCAGGTCGACGGCGAGATCCAGGTGGACATCGCCGCGTCCGCCGAGGTGCGCGTCCCGGAGTTCCCCTTCTCCACACTCAAGGAGGACGCGAACGTCTTCGTCTTCCCGAACCTCGACTCGGCCAACATCGCCTACCAGATGCTGGGCTCGCTCGGGGGAGCGGAGATCATTGGACCGGTGTTGCTCGGGATGCGGAAGCCGGTGAACGTGCTGCAGATGGGAACGAGCGTGCAGTCAATCGTGAACCTGGCGGCGCTGACGGCGCTCCGCGCCCAGGGCGACCAGTTCGTCTTCTGATTCCCGGCGCCGGGGCGGCGCTGCGAAGCCGCCCCGGCAGCCAGACCCGGTCGAGAGCCGCCGCGAGACCTCGGTCGCGAATTCCGGTCACCCGTCCATCCCGTCCGGACGCGAGATCCCCACGGCAAAGCCGCCCGGCTCCTCCTCGCGGGCGTGGACGAGCCAGGGACGGCAGCAGACCGGGCAGTCCTCCACATAGGTCTGCTCTTCTCCCCCCGAAGGGTCGACGAAGATCGTCGCCCATTCCCCGCAGTATGGGCACTGCACCTCGGCATCCACGGCGGGCAGTTATCCGCGCGGCCCGCCCTGGGCAAGAGCCCCGCCCCTGTGGGGCGCGGCCCGGCGCGGGCGCGCCGCCGCCTCGCTGGCCGCCGTCCGGCCGGTTATCATCGCGCCTCGTGGCCGACCAGAAGAAGCCTTTCCACAACCCCTTCGCGAAGCTGAAGGATCGCCGGGCCGAGCCCGGCCCTCTGGCACCGCCAAAGCCGCCACCCCCTCCCGAGCCCGCCTCCCGGGAGCCCAGCGACGGCGAGCTCTGGGCGCAGGCGGTCCTGGGCGCCCGGCCGGTCGAGGAGCGTGACAAGGTGGTCGCGGGGCGGTCGCCGCGGGCGGCGCCGACCGAGTTCTGGCACCCCGACCTGGACGCCATCCGCGAGCTCGAGTCGCTGGTGTCGGGCGAGGGCCCCTTCGACATCGCCGACTCGGACGAGTTCATCGAGGGTTCGGTCTCGGGGCTCGACCCGAACCTGGTGCGCAAGCTCAGGCGCGGGGAGTTCTCGGTGCAGGGGCACCTCGACCTCCACGGCATGAGCCGCGCCGAGGCGCGAACCGCCGCCAATGCCTTCCTGCGCGAGGCCCGGCGAAAGGGCAAGCGCTGCGTCCTCCTGGTCCACGGACGCGGCCTGCACTCGCGCGACCAGGTACCGGTCCTCAAGGAGGCGCTTCGGAGCTGGCTCGCCACCGCGCGCTTCGGCCGCCACGTCCTCGCCTTCGCCACCGCCCGGGCGGAGGACGGCGGAGCCGGGGCCGTCTACGTGCTCCTGCGCCGCCTCGGGCGCTAGCCCGGGCAGGGCCCTCCGGGGCCGCTCGTCAAAGCGTCGCCGCGATGGACCGGGCCACCCTCGCCGGGTCGCCGCCCTCCCGGAGCGGCCGGCCGATGACCACCACGTCGGCGCCGGCCTTCACCGCCTCCGCGGGCGTCGCCACCCGGGCCTGGTCGCCGCTGGGCGAGCCGGGTGGACGCACTCCCGGCACCACGAGCAGCGGGCCAGGGCCCAAAGCGTCCCGCACCGCCTTCACCTCGCGGGGCGAGCAGACGAGGCCGCCCGCGCCCGCCCCCGCCGCCAGCCGGGCCAGCCGGAGCACCGCCGCCTCCGCCGGGCCAGCGAGGCCGATCCGGCCGAGCGAGTCGTCGTCGAGGCTGGTGAGTACCGTCACCGCGAGGACGCGCAGCCGGCCGGACGCCCCTCTCAACGCCGCGCGAACCATCTCCTCCCCGCCGGAGGCGTGGACCGTCAGGAGCGCGGCACCGCTCTCGGCCGCGGAGCGCGCCGCCCCCTCGACGGTGTTCGGGATGTCGTGGAGCTTCAGGTCGAGGAACACCGGGCGGCCGAGCGCGGCGACGGCGCGGACCACCCCGGGACCCTCGGCCGCGAAGAGCTCGAGCCCCACCTTGAGCATCCCCACCTCGGCGGCCACCGCCCGGGCGAACGGCTCGGCCTCGCGCCAGCTCGCGAAGTCGACCGCGGCGCAGATCCGGTCGCGCGGGAGCATCACGCCCGGCCCACCTGCATGCGCCCGACCTCCTTCAAGGCCCGCTCCGCAGCCGCCCGCGGCAGGCAATTCTTCACCTCGAAGAGGGCGAACGCCAGGAAGGACTCGAGGGCCTCGAGTGCGCGCGCGCGAGCGGCCGCGCCCTGGCGTCCCCCCTCGGCGCTGACGTTGAGGAGGACCTGCGCCACGTCGAGGTCGCCGTCGGCCCCCAGCCTCACCCCCTTGAAGATGGAGCGCTGCCCCGGGGGCAGCCGGTCGAAGAAGCTGTCGAGGCGCCGGGCGGCGTTGGGCTGGACCATCGCCAACTCCTCGTAGATGAAGCGGAAGATTCGGCCGTAGGTGTCGAACGGGCCGCTCGCCGGCGGCGCGGCCGGCGCGGGCGCGGCAGGGGGTTCCTGCGGCGCTGCCGGTTTGGGCGCTCGCGGAGCCATCCTCTCGACGAGCCCTCCGCGCACCAGACCGGCGAGCGAGCGCAAGCCCTCGAAGAGCCCCAGCTGCGTCTCGTCGAGGAGCCGGCGCACGGTTCGGGTCCCGTCCGCCGCCGCCAGCAGCCTCTCGTCGCGTTCCTCCAGGCTCGCGGCCGCCTTCCCGGTGCGGCGGACCGGGGCGTCGCGGTCGGGCACGTCGGCGGACAGGCGCTCGACCTCCTCTCGCCGCCTCATCCCCTCCAGGAGCAGCTCGCGCGTGCGCTCCGGCAGCTTCACCGCGTTGCGCTCGTCCGGGGAGCCTTCCACGAAGACGAACTCGCCCTCCTCCTCCAGGAAGGCGTTCAGCACGATCTCCCGCACCTGCAGCGTCATGGCGGCGTAGAGCTGGCCGGAGTCGAGAAGCCCCTCGTCGACCATGACCTGGCCGAGCGGTCGGCCGGCCTGGACCAGGCGCGAGCAGCGATCCAGGTCGCCCTTGGTCGCGAGGCCGTTGCGCCACAGGACGGCGCCGAGCCGATCGGCGCGCTCGCTGGAGGAGGCGAAGGCCACCTGGCCGTCGCGGAAGCTGATGGTCTTGCGGCGCAGGCCCTCGGGCGTGTCCGGGGTCGCGCGCTCTTCCGGGGAGGCGAAGGAGAGCAGGAGCGTCCCCGTCTTGAGCGACGTGGAGAGGAAGTGGAAGACCTCGGGCACCGAGAGTGCCTGCAGCGATCCGGCCAGGAACCCCTGGTCCGCCGCCCGGGGGCGTTCCACCAGGGCGAACGACCCGCGCACCACGTGGAGGTCGATGGGATCCTCGTCGAGGACGCCCAGCGCCTCGGCCTCGCGCTGCGGCAGCACCACCTTCCCGTCTGGTCCGATGGCGAGCTTGAGACGCATCCGGCCTCCGCTACTTCACCTCGGCCGCCAGGAGATCGCGCGCCCGTCCTTCCACCCCCCCGAGCGGGACGAGCTCCACCGCCTTGCCGCGTCGCAGCTTCCACTCCACCTTCCCCTCGGCGAGCCCCTTCTTCCCCACCGCGATACGGAGCGGGCACCCGATCAGGTCCGCGTCCTTGAACTTCACCCCGGCCCGCTCGTCGCGATCGTCGTAGAGGACCTCCATCCCGGCGCGCCCGAGGGCGGCGGCGACCTCCTCGGCGGCCCGGGCGAGCTCGGGCTCCTTGCCCAGGGTGAGCACCGTGGCGTGGAAGGGGGCGATGGAGAAGGGCCAGACGATCCCGTCGGCGTCGTGGTGCAGCTCGACCGCCGCCGCCATGACGCGCTCGACCCCGATGCCGTAGCTCCCCATCACCAGCGGGGTCTCCCTGCCGTCGGCGAGGAGCACGTTGGCCTTCATCGACACCGAGTACTTGGTGCCGAGCTTGAAGATGTGGCCGATCTCGAGGGCCTTGAACACTTCCAGCGTACCCGAGCAGCGCGGGCAGCCCTCTCCGGCCTTCACCTTCCGGAGGTCGGCGACCCGGGCGTGGGGTAAGAGGTCGCGGGCCACGTCCACCCCCTCGAGGTGGAAGTCGTTCTCGTTGGCGCCGGTGACCATCCCGGCCGCCTGGGCCACTCCCTCGTCGACGAACACCGGGACCTTGGCGAAGCCCACGGCCCCGAGAGATCCGGCGTCCGCTCCCATGAGAGCCCGGATCTCCTCCGCCTGCGCCGGGCGCAGAGCTGCGGCGCCGGTGGCGGTCTGGAGCTTCGCCTCGTTCAGCTCGTCATCCCCGCGCACCACGGCGAGCACGGGTCGCTCGTCGGCGACGTAGACCAGGGTCTTCAGCTGGCGGGCGGGTGAGCGGCGGTGCGGCGGCTGCGCGAGCCCCTCGATGGTGCGGACGCCCGGCGTCGCGAACCGCCGCGGGGCGGGGAGGCGCTCACCCGGGTCGAGCGGGGTCGTGGACCCGCGGCTGCGCGCCGTCTCGGTGTTGGCGGCGTAGCGGCACTGAGAGCAGGCGGCCACGTCGTCCTCCCCCGCGTCCGTCCGCACCATGAACTCCTGCGAGGCGCTCCCCCCCATGGCCCCGGAGTGTGCTTGCACCGCCACGAAGTCGAGCCCGCAGCGGTTGAAGATTCGGTCGTAGGCCCCGCGCTGGTCCTCGTAGCTCTTGTCGAGCCCGGCCGCGTCGGCGTCGAAGGAGTAGGCGTCCTTCATCGCGAACTGGCGCACCCGGAGCAGCCCCGACTTGGGCCGCGGCTCGTCGCGGAACTTGGTCTGGATCTGGTACCAGATCTGCGGCAGCTGCCGGTAGCTGCGGAGCTCGTCCCGCGCCAGCGCGGTGAAGATCTCCTCGTGCGTCATGCCCAGGCAGTAGTCGGCCCCCTTGCGGTCCTTCAGGCGAAACATGTTGTCGCCCATCACGTCCCAGCGACCGCTCTCCCTCCAGATCTCCGCCGGGTGCAGCGCCGGCAGGTGGAACTCCTGTCCCCCGATCGCGTCCATCTCCTCCCGGATGATGCGTTCGACCTTGGCGAGCGATCGCTGCGCCAGCGGCAGGTAGTCGTAGATGCCGGCGCCGAGCTGGCGGATGAAACCGCCGCGGACGAGCAGCTTGTGAGATGCGACCTGGGCGTCGGCCGGGGCGTCCTTGAGGGTGGGGATGAAGAGCTGGCTGAAGCGGGCGAGAGACATGGTTGGCGGGTTATACCGCAGGGGAGGGCCCCGGTGCGCCTCCCCGGGGCCGGTCGTTCCGGCTTCCCGCGGTCCCGCCTTTGGTGTACGAACAGGCGAATCGTCCCTCGCGGTATCGGGCGAGTGAGCGTCCGTGAACTACCCCGTCTGGGAGATCGGCCCGGGCACCGGTCTGGCGGTGGCGCTCGTGGCCACCGTCCACTCCTTCGTGGCTCACTTCGCGGTCGGGGGCGGGCTGTTTCTCACCGTCACCGAGCTGCGAGCGAGGCGGGCCGGCGACCGGCCCATGCTCGGGTGGCTCGAGGCCCACTCCCGCTTCTTCACCCTCCTCTCGCTGGTCCTGGGCTCCCTCTCCGGCGTCCTCCTCTGGGTCGTGGTGGGCGTCGTCCAACCGGTGGCCACCTCGGCGCTCTCCCGGCTCTTCCTGTGGACCTGGGCGGTGACCTGGGTGCTCTTCGCGGTCTCGGCCGCCGCCGCCCTCTTCTACGAGTCCACCTGGGACCGGGTGGGGCCGCGGACCCACCTCGCCTTCGGGGCGCTCTACACCGCCGCTTCCCTGGGCGCGCTCGCCCTCGTGAACGGGATCCTCTCCTTCATGCTGTCGCCGGGGCGCTGGCTGCGCGGGGGCGGTCTGTCGGGGGCCTTCTGGAACGCCGGCTACTGGCCGGCCCTCGCCACTCGCCTCTCGCTCGCCGTGGCGTTCGCCGGAATCTTCGCCTTCAGCACCGCTTGGAGGGCCCCGGCGGCGCTGCGGACGCGCATCGCGCGCCTGTCCGCTCGCTGGGCCCTGCCCGGCCTGGCCGCCTCCCTCGCCTTCGGCTTCTGGTGGCTCGAGACCACCCCCCTCGGCCGCGAGGCCGTCGGCGGCGCCTCCCCGCGGGCCGCGAACGCGCTCCGGCTCGCCCTCTCCGCCGGGTTCCTCCTCGCCACGGTGCTCCTCAGCCTGCTCGCCCTGGCACGGCAGCGCCCGAGCGTGGTGTCGAGCTTCGCCGCCTCGGTGCTCCTGGCGCTCGGCTACCTCACCCTCGCCGGCGGCGAGTACCTGCGCGAGTCGCTGCGGAAGCCCTACATCGTGGGGAACCCCGCGGAGGGCTGGATCTTCGACGACGGCCTCACCGCGCCCCAGGCGGAGGAGGCGCGCCGGGAGGGATTGCTTCGTCGCGCGGCCTTCCGCGCCGACGCCGGGCGTCCGCCCGCGCTCGCCGACGAGAGCGCCCGCGGCGCCGACGTCTTCCGCCACGCCTGCCTGTGCTGCCACAGCGTGGAAGGGTACGGCGGGGTGCGACGCTTCGTCGACGGAAGGAGCCGAGGGGCCATCCTCACGGTCCTTCGGGCCCTGGAGCGGCGCCCGGGGCGCATGCCCCCGTTCCCCGGCACCGAGGAGGAGATGCGGCTGCTCGCCCGCTACCTCGACGGCCTCGACGGCGTCGTCTCCTCGGAGCCCGACCCGGGCTCGCTCGACGCGCGAGCGCTCGGGGCGAGGGTGGGGCGGGACTTCTGCCTCGCCTGCCACGTCCTCGACGGTCCTCCCGTCAAGCTCCCCCTCCGGCCGCGCCTGCGCGACTGGAGCGAGGCGGAAGCCTACGAGCGCCTGGGGCGCCTCTCGCGGACGAGCCCGGAGATGATCGATTTCGACGGCACCGAACGCGAGCGCCGCGCGCTGGCCGCCTGGATCGCGGCGGAGGGGAGGTCGTGAGCGCCCCCGCCCCCGACAGTCTCCCCCTGCCCGGCCCCCCGGGGCTCCTCGGCGCCCTGCTCGTCGGCGCCTTCTTCTTGCACGCGCTGCCGCTCTCCATCGCGCTCGGCGGGGCCTTCTGGACGGTGCTCGCCGCGCGGCGCGCGGAGCCCGCCTACCGCGATCTGGAGCGGCGCATGGCCCGCTGGCTCCCCTGGTGGACGGCGGCGGCCGTGGCCACCGGCGGGGGAGCGCTCGTGTTCCTGGAGGCGCTCTACGGGCCTCCGTTCTTCCGGGCGAGCGTGGTGGGCGCCGTCCCCTGGGTCGCCGCTCCGGCGATCGCCCTCGTGGGTTATGCGGCGTACTACCTGGGGGACGCGATCCCGGCCCGGGGGGCCCGCCTCGCGCTCGCGATGGTGGCCCTCGTCGCCTTCGCGGCCACCGCCGCCGCCTTCAGCAGCCAGTCCGCGCTCATGCTCCGCCCCGAGGAGCTCCCCGCGCTCTACCGTGTCGGCCGCTCGGGGTGGCACCTCGCCAGCGGGGCCGCCTACTGGGCGCGCGCGCTCCACGTCGTCCTCGGCGCCGTCGCCCTCGGGGGCCTGTGGGTGTCGTGGCTGGGCGGGCGCGCCATCGCCAGCGGGGATGACGCGGGCGGCCGAGCGATCGTCTCGCTCGGCGCCCGCGGCTTTGCCCTCGTCGCCCTCCTCGGCGGGGTCGCCGGCGCCTGGTTCCTCTCGGCGCTGCCCATCCCGGTGGCGCGCCCGATCCTCGGTGGCGCACCCTTGCCCGCGGCGGCGCTCGCCGCCTCCGCGCTCGCGACGCTGGCGGCGGCGGCGCTCGCGTGGAGCGCCCCGCGCCGACGCGACCCCCTGCGGGCCGTGCGGGGGGCGGCGGCGCTCGCGGCGCTGGTGCTCCTTCTCATGGCCTTCCTGCGCCAGGTGGTGCGGGGCGAGGCGCTCCGTGGCGCCTTCGACGCCTCGGCGCAGCGCTCGGTCCCGGAGTGGGGCGCCGCCGCCCTGCTCGCGGCGGTCCTGCTCGCAGGCGCCCTGGCCGTCGCCTGGATGGCACGGGCGGCCATCCGGGGCCGGCCGCGCTGACGAGGAGGAGACGCCTGTCGCTCAGGCGACGGGTTGAGGGTGCTCCTCGGCGACGGTGCCCCGCCGGATCATCCGGCTGTAGAGCGAGAGCGACGGATCGGTGAGGAACCGCCACAACAGCCGGGACCAGGACCGGTGGCTGTGGAGCCCGTCGTACAGCTCCGGGGCCATGCGATGCAGCGCGGGGAGGCGCGTCCAGGGGACGCGCATCAGGTCGTGGTGCTCGTTGTGGTAGCCGACGTTCAGGGCGACGACGTTCGCCGGGCCATAGTAGGAGAACGTCTCCTGCCGCCCCGGGAAGGTCAGGTAGTGCTCCTGGATCCAGCGCGCCCCGAGGGGGTGGAGGCCGATGGCGAAGGCGCTCGCGAGGAAGAGGTAGAGGAGCGCCGTCCACCCGGCGAAGTGCACCACCGCGACGACGAGGGCCGCCTGCGCCGCCACGTTCACGATGTACCAGGGCTCCCAGAGCTTGATGCGCTTCAGCTGCGTGGCGCGCAGCCCCTGGATGAGGAAGTAGAAGAGGAGCCACACCGCCTTGCGCCAGGTGGAGTTCCCGACGAGCCTCGCCTCGGTGGGCCCGGGGAGGTCGGCGTCGATCTCCGGGTCTCCCTGCCAGGCGTGGTGGAGGAGGTGGTAGCGCCGGAAGGCCACCGCCCCCGGGAAGAGGATGGGGAGGTTCGCGACCACGGCCGAGACCATGTTGGCCCAGGCAGGGCGGAACACCAGGTTGTGGGCCGACTCGTGGATGAGCACCCAGAGCGCGTGGTCGGCCACCGCTCCCACGAGCCAGGCGACGGCGAGCACGATCCAGGGGCTCGAGTCGCGCAGGAGCCAGGCGAGCCCGAGCTGGAAGGCCACCAGCAGGACGATGATGGCGAAGGACCACGGGACCGGCCCCTGGAGCGCCTTCGCCTCCGGATGCGTCGCGAGGAGCTGCTTCGTCCGGGCGCGGTGCGGCTCGGGGCCGTCGTCGACTTCGAAGTGGAGCGCGGTATCAGCGAGCACGGCCCGCTATCCTAGGAGCCTCGCCCGGGCGCGTCGACAGGGAAAAGGAGCCCCCGGGGGGCGACCCCCAAGTTCCGGCCTTGCCGGTTCCGCCCCGCGGCGAGGGCCGCCCTCCCCGGCCTGGAAGCCAGTCGAAGGGGGCTCGCACCGGGTCGGCCGCACCGCGACGAGAAAACGAAAGGCCCCTGCGCCCGGACGGGCACGCAGGGGCCGGATGCCTCTTTGCGCTGTGACTAGAAGTAGTACTGACCGGTCACGGCGTACTGGTTCGCGTGGACGCTGTAGTTGCTCGTCGCGGTGAGGCGGTTCGTCGTGAAGAAGTTCACGTACTCCAACGACCAGGAGAACCCGCCCACCCGGTAGCGGAGGAAGAGCGAGTTGTCGACGTTCGCCAGGCGGGCGTAGTCGTGCGCGCGCGCCTCGGCCCAGTTGATGAGCTGGCCGGTACCGATGAAGTACCAGAGCGAGAGCTCCTTCGTGAAGTTGAAGCCGATCTGGCCGTCCAGGCCCCAGCCGAAGAGGTCGGTGTAGGCGCCGGCCGCGTTGGCGTTGAGGAACTGGACCAGGTTGCCGAGGAGGCCACCCGTGTTCTTGCCGTACCAGCCGGTCCCGTAGATGGTGAGGGGCCCGAGGTTCAGCTGCAGGCCGCCGCCGCCGGCGAGGACGGTCCGGTTGACGGACTGGCTCGGGCTGCCCGGGGCCTGGCTCACGGTCACGTTCGGGCCATTCAGGTCGAGCTCACTCCAGTGGCCGGCGACCCAGAAATTGAACATCTTGCTGTTGAGCTTGTAGCGGAGCTCGACCATGGGGAGGCCGGAGGCGTCGGCCGCGGTGTAGTTGAAGCCGCCGCCGGCGGTCGAGCCGTTGAACCCGGCGAAGGTCCAGGTCGATGCGCCGACTTCGAGGGCGAGCTCGCTCTTCATGTCGCCTTTGCCGAAGCGCTCGAAGAGGAAGAAGCCCGGGTTGCGCCAGCCGATGTTGCCCGTGGCGTAGCCGAGCGGGAAGGTGATGTGCGCGTCGCTCACCGGCGCCGTGGCGAAGAACAGGTTGTTCTGCTGGCCCATCCAGATGGTGGTGTTCTCCCAGTTGAGCTCGGCGTAGGCGAAGCGGAGCCGCGGCATGATCGACTGCTGGCCGAAGGCGTTGTAGGCCGCGTTCGTGACCGTCGTCGTCGTGGTGCAGCCGGCGTTCGCGCACACCGGGACGGCCGTGCCCACGGTCACCTGGTAGGCGCCGTAGAAGTCGATCTCGACCACGCCCTTCGGGATGGCGCCCATCACCTCGGGCCCCTTGATCGAGAAGTTGAGGCGGGTCTGGCGGACGTCGCCGTTGAAGACGGCCTTGTCGGTGACGTAGTTCGAGGCAGGGGCGCCCGGGGAAGCCGCCCACAGCGCCTGGGTGCCGCCGCTGATCCCGGTCGGGCTGTCCTGCAGGTACAGGGTACCGCCGATGAACCCGTGGAAGGCGAACTCGAACGCCGGGGGCTTCGGTTCCTCCTTGATGACCACGGTCGTTGACTCGGTCTTCTTCTCCTCCACGACGACTGGCGTGGACTGGGCGCGGGCGGCTCCAACCACGGTTAGAAGCAACAGACTGAAGATGGCCTTGATTCTCACGTGTGTCCTCCGGTTCAAAGCACTGAATCGAGGAAGCGACGCCGCTCGCCGGACAGTTCCCATCCGTGACGAGTGTGTGAGTTTCTCGCATGCGTCCCTTTATTCCCGCAAGTTGCATTGCGTCATTGCACCCTCCGGGGATGCAACAATCGCGGAAATATCTTGACGTGAATCAAAAATTGGTGCTTTTTGCACGCGGTCGTCGCTAACATTGCGCGTCCGGGGTCTCTCGACGGGCGCTCGGGTGTGTTTTTCCTCGCGGCGGCGGCCGATCGCGACCTACACCGTCCGTCACCCCCGTCGTGTTTGCCGCTACGCTCGCGGATTCCCTCGAGTCTCTTGCCCCGCGGGCTTTGCTTGGTGTAGGACCCGAGCGATCGCTCCCATCTTTCCGACCCTGGAGGGAAACATGCGCCTTCCTCTTCACTCACTCGCCGTCGCCGCGATCGCGCTTCTCGCCGCCCGGCCGGCCGCCGCCACGGAAACGATCAAGATCGGCGCCGTCTTCTCGCTCACCGGAAACGCCGCCGCCTACGGCGCCCAGCAGAGGGCGGGCGTCCAGCTGGCGGCCGACGAGATCAACAAGAGCGGCAAGCTCCCGGGGATCACGCTCGAGGTCGTGCTCGAGGACGACGGCACGAGCCCCCAGCAGGGGATCTCGGTCTTCGACCGGCTCATCAACATGACCAAGGTGAGCGCCCTCATCGGGCCCACCCTCTCCACCCTGGCGGAGGCCGCCGACCCGCGCGCCCAGGCGCAGCGGACCCCGGTGGTGGCGGTCTCCAACACGAAGCCCAATGCCATCACCACCATCGGCGACTACATCTGGCGCGTCTCGCTGACGGAGGCCCAGGTGATCCCGTCGGCGATCGAGATCGCCCGGCGGAAGCTGGGCTTCAAGACCGCGGCCCTCCTCTACGGCAACGACGACGCGTTCACCAAGGCCGGCTTCGACGTCATGAAGTCCTCGCTGGAGAAGTCGGGCGTCCAGATCCTCGGCATCCAGACCTTCGCCACCAAGGACCGCGACTTCAACGCCCAGCTCACCGCGCTCAAGAACCTGAAGCCCGACGTGTTGCTCGTGTCGGCCCTGGTGGAGCAGGCGGGCAGCATCGCCCTGCAGGCGCGCCAGCTCGGCTACACCGGCCCCATCATGGGCGGCAACGGCTTCAACAGCACCAAGTTCATCCAGCTCGCCGGCCCCGCCGCCGAGGGCGTCCTCGTCGGGACCGCCTGGAACCGCGCCAGCACCGACCCGGTGAACGTGGCGTTCATCGCCGCCATGAAGGCGCGCGGGACCGATCCGGACCAGTTCGCGGCGCAGGCCTACACCGGACTCCTCGTCGTCGCCGACGCCATCCAGCAGGCGGGGATGAAGGGCGGCCGGGACGACATCAAGGCCGGCTTCGCCAAGGTGAAGGACCTCCCCACTCCCCTGGGGAAGTTCTCCTTCCTCCCCAGCCGCGACGGCAACCACCCCGCCGCGGTCCAGATCGTGAAGGGCGGGAAGTTCGAGATCCTCCAGTAGCCGGCGGCGCCGAGTGGGCCAACAGATCGTCAACGGCCTCTTCCTGGGGAGCATCTACGCGCTCTTCGCGCTCGGCTACACGCTGGTGTTCGGCGTGCTCGACATCCTCAACCTGGCGCACCAGGCGGTCTTCATGCTCTGCGCCTACGTGGCGCTCGCACTCGTCCTCCACCTTCACCTCCCCATGCTGCTCGCCTTCCCGGTGTCGGTGGCGGCGGGGGGGGTGCTGGGCGTCCTCGTCGAGCGGGTGGCCTTCCGCCCGCTCCGCGGCCGGTCCGACTCCAACATCTCCGGGCTCATCAGCTCCATCGCCCTCGCCACCGTCCTCGAGGCGCTGGCGCTCCAGCTGTTCGGTCCGGACGTGGAGCGCTTCCCCTTCGGCGTGGTCCCCGACCGCAGCCTCCGGCTCGGCGACGCGGTGGTTTCCGAACTACAGGTGGTGATCATCGCCATCGCCCTCGCGATGCTCGCGGCCCTCACCTACCTGTTGCGGCGCACGGTCCTCGGGCGCCGCATCCGGGCGGTGGCCGAGAGCCCGGCGGCGGCGCGCATCCTGGGGATCAACGTCGACCGGGTGATCGCCTCCTCCTTCTTCGTCTCCTCGGCGCTGGGGGGGGCGGCCGGGATCCTCTTCGGGCTCGCCTTCAACAGCGTCTCCCCCGACATGGGCCGGACGGTGGAGCTGAAGGGCCTCGCGGTCATCATCCTCGGGGGCATGGGGAGCATGCCGGGCGCCGCCGTCGCCGGTTTCGCACTCGGGCTCCTCGAGGTCTTCACGGTGGCGAAGATCGGCTCGTCCTACCGCGACGCCATCGCCTTCGGGGTCCTCTTCCTGGTGCTCGTCGTCCGGCCGCGCGGCCTGCTCGGCCCGGCCGCGCTCCGGGAGGCCTAGCGACCCGTGAATGCCGAGTCGCTACGGGACCTGTGGCTCACCTACCAGTCCACCGTCGCCTTCATCGGACTGAACGGGCTGCTCGCGCTCTCGGTCTACACCACGCTCTCCTGCGGCCAGCTCTCCCTCGCCCAGGCCGGCTTCATGGCGCTCGGCTCCTACGCCTCCGCCGTCCTCACCCTGCACACCCAGGCCCCCTTCCCAGCGGTCCTGCTCGCCGGGACGCTGGTGCCGGCGCTCGTGGCGGTGCCGCTCGGACTCCCGGTGCTCCGGCTCAAGGGGGTCTTCCTGGCCATCGCCACCATCGGCTTCGGCGAGGTGGTCCGCATCTTCTTCGTCAACCTCGACTTCACCAACGGCGCCCTGGGGCTCGTGGCCATCCCGCAGCGAACCCACGTCCTCACCATCTACGGGGCGCTCGCGGTTGCCCTCTTCGTCCTCTGGCGGATCCAGGGCTCGCGCGCCGGTTACGCGCTCGAGGCCATCCGCGAGGACGAGCCGGCGGCGCGCACCATGGGCATCCACGCGACCGCCTACAAGCTCTCCATGCTGGTGCTGGGCGCGGCGCTGGCCGGGCTCGCCGGCGCCCTCGACGCCCACTTCAACTTCATGGTGGAGCCCTCCAGCTACTCCTTCGGACGCGTGGTCGAGATGCTGGTCTTCGCGGTGGTGGGCGGGACCACCGTGTTCTACGGACCGGTGGTGGGGGCGGCCTTCCTCACGCTCCTCCCCGAGGTGCTGCGCGAGGTGGGCGGACGGATTGGGCTGCAGCCCGGCCCCCTGCGCCTCTTCGTGAACGGCCTGGTCCTGCTCCTCGTCATCCTCTTCCTCCCCAGCGGGCTCGTCTCCCTGCCGCGGCGCATCCGCCGCTGGCTGGAGGCGCGGCGGGCGGCGGCGCATGCGGCTTAGCCTGGCCGACGTGCGGCGCACCTTCGGGGGGCTCAAGGCCGTCGACGGCGTCGGCTTCGAGGTAGACGCCGGCGAGGTCCACGGCCTCATCGGCCCGAACGGCGCGGGCAAGACCACCCTCCTCAACCTGGTCTCCGGGCTCATCCGCCCCACCGCCGGCGCCGTCACGCTCGAGGGCCGTCGCATCGAGCGGCTCCCGACGCACCGCATCGCGGCGCTCGGCATCACGCGCACCTACCAGAACATCCGCCTCTTCCCGGCGCTCTCGGCGGCCGAGAACGTCCTGGTCGGCTCGCACCTGCGGCGCTCCGATCCCCTGTGGAGGCGGATGGTCTTCGCGCCCGGCTACCGGCGCGAGGAGGCGGACGCGCTGCAGCGAGCGCTCTCCCTGCTCGCCCGCGTCGGCCTCGAGGATCGCGCCCGGGAGCGGGCCAGCAACCTCTCCTACGGCGAGCAGCGCCGGGTGGAGATCGCGCGCGCTCTCGCCTCCGGCCCGCGCGTTCTCCTGCTCGACGAGCCCACCGCCGGCATGAACCCGAGCGAGGTGGCGTCCATCGGCGCGCTCATCAAGGAGGTGGCGCGCGCCGGCCACTCGGTGCTGCTCGTCGAGCACAACGTCAAGCTGGTGATGGATGTCTGCGACCGCATCACCGTCCTCAACTTCGGGCGGGTCATCGCCGACGGCACTCCCGCCGCCGTGGCCCAGGACCCGGCGGTGATCGCCGCCTACCTGGGGGCCGAGGGATGAGCGCGCCCGGCACTCCCCTCCTCGAGGTGAAGGATCTCCACGTCGCCTACGGCCACGTGCAGGCGGTACGTGGCCTCTCCTTGAGGGTGGACGCCGGCCGGATCATCGCCCTCATCGGGCCGAACGGGGCCGGGAAGACGAGCACGCTCGCCGCCATCGCCGGGACCGTCCCGCCTCGGCGCGGGCAGGTGCTCCTCGAGGGGCGCGAGGTGACTCGCTTCCCGACTCACCGGGCGGTGTCGGAGGGCATCGTGCTCGTCCCGGAGGGCCGGGCCATCCTGGGGCGAATGAGCATCGAGGAGAACCTGCTGCTCGCCATCGAGGGGAGGCCGCCCCTGCCCGGGCGCGCCGAGGTGCGGCAGATGGTGGAGGCGCAGTACCAGCGCTTCCCGGTCCTGGGCGAGCGCCGGCGACTCCCGGCCGGCTCCCTCTCCGGCGGCGAGCAGCAGATGCTGGCCATCGCGCGCGGGCTGCTCATGCGGCCGCGCATCCTCCTCCTCGACGAGCCCTCCATGGGGCTCGCGCCGCTCCTGGTGCAGCAGATCTTCGCCATCGTCGAGGCCATCCACCGCGAGGGGGCCACCCTCCTGCTCGTGGAGCAGAACGCGCGCCTCGCCCTCAAGGTCTCCGACCACGCCTACGTCCTCGAGCGGGGGCGCATCGTGCTCGAGGGGCCGAGCCGCGAGCTCGCCGCCGACGCGCGCGTCCAGGCGGCCTACCTGGGGGGGGACGTCTCCGGCTGACAGGCTACTTCGGGGCGCGCTCGGAGGAGATGCGCACCGCCTCCTCGACGAGCGCCTCCTCGAGCTCCTCCGCCTTCATCCGCTTCACGATCTGGCCGTTCTTGAAGAGGAGCCCGACCCCGCCGTGGCCGTAAGCCACTCCCACGTCGGCGGCGGAGGCCTCACCGGGACCGTTCACCTCGCATCCCATCACGGCCACGTTGACCTCGCCCTTGAGCGTCGAGAGGCGCTGCTCGACGCGCTCGGCGATGGGGATCATTGCCACCGAGCAGCGCCCGCAGGTCGGGCAGGCGGTGAGCGTCGCCCCGCCGAACTTGAGTCCGAGCGCCTTGAGCAGGGTGCGGGCCACCCGCACCTCCTCGAGGGGATCCGCCGCCAGCGACACGCGCAGCGTGTCTCCGATGCCCTCGGCGAGCAGGATCCCGAGTCCGGCCGAGCTCTTGATGGTGCCGGAGAGGAGCGTCCCCGCCTCGGTGATCCCGAGATGGAGCGGGTAGTCGAACGTCCGCGAGAAGAGGCGGTTGGCCGCCACGGTCATGCCGATGTCGTGGGCCTTGAGCGAAACCTTGATCTCCCGGTACCCCTCGTCCTCCAGCACGCGGATGTGGCGCTCGGCGCTCTCCACCATGCCCTCGGCCGTGGGCCAGCCGTGCTTCGCGACGATGTCCTCCTCGAGCGAGCCCGCGTTGACGCCGATGCGGATGGGGACCTTGCGCTCGCGAGCCGCCTTCACCACCTCCCGCACCCGGTTCTGGTTTCCGATGTTGCCGGGGTTCAGGCGGATGCAGTGGATTCCGGCCTCGATCGCCCGCAGCGCCAGCCGGTAGTCGAAATGGATGTCGGCGACGAGCGGCACCGGCGAACCCCGCACGATGCCCGGCAGGGCCGCGGCCGCCTCCCCGTCCGGCACCGCCACTCGCACGATGTCGGCCCCGACCTCGGCGAGCGCGCGAATCTGGGCGAGCGTGGCCGCCTCGTCGGCGGTCTGGGTGGTGGTCATCGACTGCACGGCGATGGGCGCCTCGCCCCCGACTGCGACCGAGCCGACGCGGATCTGCCGCGTCTTGCGGCGCGCGGCGATGGCCGCGATGTTTCCGTGATCGTAGGCGCCCATGGGGAGGTAGCCCGGCGGCTCCTTACTTATCGAGGAGCGGCCGGGCCTGCCAGCGGAAGGCTACTTCTGGGCCAGCTCGGCCTCGATGAGGTCCTTGAAGGCCTCGAAGGGCTGGGCGCCGGAGAGCAGCATCCCGTTCACGAAGAAGGCCGGGGTGCCGGTCACGCCCAGCTCTCCGCCCGCCTTGTACCCCTCCTCCACCAGCTTCGCCTTCTCGCCCGAGTCGAGGCACTTGTCGAACTTCGCCTGGTCGAGGTTCAGCTCCTTCGCGTACCCCTTCAAGGACTTCACGTCGAGGGCGCGCTGGTTCGCGAAGAGCTTGGAGTGCATGTCCCAGTACTTGCCCTGGTCTCCGGCGCAGTGGGCCGCCTCGGCGGCCTTGGGGGCGTTCTGGTGCATGGGGAGCGGGAAGTCGCGGTAGACGATGCGGACCTTGTCGGGGTAGGCGCGAAACACCTCGGCGACGGTGGCCTCGGCGCGGCCACAGTAGGGGCACTCGAAGTCGGAGAACTCCACGATGACGATGGGCGCCTTGTCCGGCCCCTTCGTCGGCCCCTTCGCCTCCACGTTCTGGCGCGGCGGCTTGTAGGCGGCGAGCAGGATCTCGACCTTGGCCTCCGTCTTGAGCTTGTCGTAGTAGGCCTGGAGCGCCTGCTGGGCCTTCTGCTGCTTCACGTAGCGGACGATGCTCTCGCGCACCTGGTCGAGCGGCGGCAGGTCGCGCCCCTGCCCCTTGGCGGCCTCGTAGAGCGCCTTCACCTCGGCGTCCGTCGGATCAGGGATCTTGTCGACCACCTCGGCGCGGATGTAGTCGTCGAAGGACTTCCCGGCGGCCTTGGCCTTCGCCTCCACCAGCCGCTTCACGATGAGCGCGTCGAGGCTCCCCCGGCGCACCTGGTAGCGCTGCTCCTGGTACTGGGTGTCGAGCTTCGTCAGCTCCGCCTTGGCGTACTCGTCGAGCTCCTTGTTGGAGATGACCTGGCTGCCGATCTTGGCCACCGCGGCGTCGGCGTCGGGAGCCTGGGCGGCGGCGCCCTTCGCCGGGGAGGCGGAGGGGGAGCTGCAGGCGAGCGCCCCCAGGGTGGCGGCGGCAGCGAAGAACACGTGCGAGGACATGAGGCTCCTAAGGCGGGGGTGGAAAGCGCCGGATTCTTCGAGATAACCCGTCAAAGGTCAACGCCATTCCTGCGACGGGAGTGCCACATCGAGCGGCGATCGGTAAGAATGCGCTCGGCCCCCGGAATCGGAGAGCGCGATGCCGAAGGACGTGTGGAACCCGGAGCAGTACCGCCGCTTCCGCGACGAGCGCGCCCAGCCCTTCTTCGACCTCCTCTCGCTGGTGCGGCCGAAGGACCACATGCGCGTCGTCGACCTCGGCTGCGGCTCGGGCGAGCTGACGGCGGAGGCCCATCGCCGGCTCGGGGCCCGCTCCACGCTCGGCATCGATTCCTCCGCCGCGATGCTCGAGAAGGCGGCGGCGCTCGCCGGCGCCGGCCTCTCCTTCGCCCGCGGCGATATCGCCGGGTTCGAGCCCCAAGAACCGGCGGGCTACGACCTCGTCCTGTCGAACGCCGCCCTGCAGTGGCTCCCGGATCACGAGGCGCTCATCGCCCGCCTCACCGCCGCGGTGGCCGAGGGTGGGCAGCTCGCGGTGCAGGTTCCCGCGAACCACGATCACCCTTCCCATCGCCTCGCGCACGCGCTGGCGGCGGAGGAGCCCTACGCCTCGGCCCTCGGCGGGTACGTGCGCGGCAAGCCGGTGCTGGATCCACCGGAGTACGCGCTCCTGCTCCGCCGCCTCGGGTACCGGGAGCAGCACGTGCGCCTGCAGGTGTACCTGCACGAGCTCGAAGGGGCGGCGGCCGTGGCCGACTGGGTTCGGGGCACGCTCCTCACCGACTACCAGAAGCGGCTCCCCGAGGACCTGTGGGAGCGCTACCTCGCCACCTACCGCCAGCGCCTCGCGGCGGCGCTGCCGGAGGAGCGGCCCTACCCGTACCCCTACCCGCGCATCCTCTTCTGGGGGCGCCGGTGATGGTCGGGTCTGGGGAACCCAGGGCGGGCCGGCACCCTCGCCGGCGAGCGGCCAACCCCCCGTAACCCGGGCCCGCCGCGGCGGAGCCGCCGTGGCACGCGCCGCGCAGTAGTGCTCACCCGTGCTGCTGCCCATCGGGTCCCCCGAGCCCGAGGCGACCCGAAACCTCGCCCCCTCCGAGGTGACGGCTCGCCTCGGGCGCCTTTTTTCGTCCCCGGCGTACCGTCCTCCGATGCTCCCGACGGTGGCGCTCAAGGTGATGGAGCTGTCGCGGAAGCCCGACGTCGACTTCGATTCCGTCCTGAGCGTGCTCGAGACCGATGCCATGCTCGCCGGCCGGGTCCTCGCCATCTCCCAGTCGGCCCTCTACTCCAGCCGGTCCCCGGTCACCTCCCTCCGCCAGGGGCTGGTGCGGCTCGGCATCAAGACCCTCCGGAACGTGGTCCTCGAGGCCGCGCTCAACATGCGCATCTTCCGCGTCCCCGGCTTCGAGCCCCTGACCGAGCGCCTGCGGGTGCACGCCAGCTCGACCGCGCACCTCGCCAGCCTGGTGGCCAAGCACTGCAAGCTCGACCCCGACACCGCCTTCATCTGTGGCCTCCTGCACGACGTCGGCATGGCGGCGGCGCTCGTCGCCATCGGCGAGGACCTGAAGGGCCGCCCGATGCCGGTAGAGGACCTGACCCTCATCCTCGACTCGGTGCACGCCCAGGCGTCTGGCCTCCTCGCTGACGTGTGGAAGCTCGTTCCCGAGGTGAAGCAGGCCGTCTCGCGCCACCATCAGCTCCGGTCGGGCGGCCAGGTCGATCGAATGGTGGCGGTGATCATGGTGGCCGAGCAGCTCGCCTACGAGAACGACGGCGGCATGGTCCCGGTGCGCTGGCCGGAGGAAGACGCCTCCGAGCCCCTGCCGCCGCCGCCCGGAGCGCTCGACGCCAACCCGCAGGCGGTGGTGCTGGAAGCGCGGGAGGCGCTCGGGCTCGGCGACGCCCGGATGGAGCCCCTCCGCCGCGAGGCGCTCGACCTCATGCTGCGAGCGGTGGAGCCGGAAACGGCCGCAAGCGCGACCGCTCCACGGGCGGCGAAGAGGGCCTAGCGGCGCCCGGCACTCGCCTCCGGTGCCCGCCTCTCTCGCCTTCTCCGCGCCCCGAACCCTGCGTCGCCGGCGATCGCCCCCCCGGCGCGCGCCCCCTTGCCGCTGGGAAGGCCGACCGTGACAAGGGGGCGCCGAGGGGCTAAAGAGATCGCGTCCTTCCGCCTTGGAGGAACCATGTCCCAGCACGAGAAGCTCGTCATCGTGGGAGCGGGGCCCGCTGGCTACACCGCGGCGCTCTACTCGGCCCGGGCGAACCTCGCGCCCCTGCTCTTCGAGGGGATGCAGCCAGGGGGTCAGCTCACCATCACCACCGACGTGGAGAACTATCCTGGCTTCCCCGATGGAGTGATGGGCCCGGAGCTGATGGAGAAGTTCAAGGCCCAAGCCGAGCGCTTCGGTACCAAGCTCGTCTCTGCCGACGTCACCCGGGTGGACTTCTCGAAGCGCCCGTTCCAGCTGTGGAGCGAGGACACGCTCTACACCGCCGACGCGGTCATCGTGGCTACCGGGGCGTCCGCCAAGTGGCTCGGGATCCCCTCGGAGAAGGCCTACATGGGCAAGGGCGTGAGCGCCTGCGCCACCTGCGACGGTTTCTTCTTCCGCGGCGTCGAGGTGGCGGTGGTGGGAGGGGGGGACACCGCCGTCGAGGAGGCCACCTTCCTCACCAAGTACGCCACCAAGGTCTACCTGGTGCACCGGCGCGGCGAGCTGCGCGCCTCGAAGGTGATGCAGGAGCGGGCCCGCAAGAACCCCAAGATCGAGTTCGTCTGGAACGCCGTGGTGGTGGAGGTCGTCGGGGACGACAAAGCGGTGACGGGCCTGCGGCTGGAGAGCACCAAGGATGGAAAGAGGTGGATCCTGCCGGTCCAGGGGTTCTTCCTCGCCATCGGCCACGAGCCCAACACCCGGATCTTCCGGGGCGCCCTGGAGATGAACGAGGTCGGGTACCTGAAGGTGCGCGCCCCCAGCACGCGGACCAGCGTCGAGGGGGTCTTCGCCGCCGGGGACGTCGCCGATCCCACTTATCGCCAAGCGGTGACCGCGGCCGGGTCCGGATGCGCGGCGGCGATCGACGCCGAGCGCTGGCTCGGCGAGCACGGCGTGCACTAGGGGCCCCCCGTGAAGATGATCGACGTGGGCTCGAAGCCCAAGACAGAACGGGTGGCGGTGGCGCGCGGCTTCGTCTCCATGGATCCCCACACGCTGCGGATCCTGCGGCGAGGAGAGGCGGAGAAGGGAGACGTGCTCGCCGCGGCGCGGCTCGCCGGGATCCTGGCGGCGAAGCACACGCCGGACATCGTGCCGCTCTGCCATCCCATCGCCCTCTCTTCCACGGACGTGTCGGCGGCCGCCCGGGTCGGAGGCGTCGAGATCACGGCCACGGTGCGCACCGTCGACCGCACCGGCGTGGAGATGGAGGCGCTCACCGCCGTATCCGCCGCCTGCCTCACCGTCTACGACATGCTGAAGCGCTACCAGCGCGGCATGCGCATCGAGTCGCTGGAGCTCATGGAGAAGTCGGGCGGCCGGACCGGACTGTGGGTGCGCGGTCGAGAGCCCGCACCGCGGAGACGTCGAGGCGCAGCACTTCGAGCGCGTTCCGGCCGCAGACGCGCCGGATGACGGCCTCGGACAGGCCGAGCTTCGCCATCCGGTCGGCGGCGCGCGGCAGGGAGAGCAGGTCGCCGAGCCCCTCGCCGGCGTCGGAGGCGAGCACCAGCCCCTCGGGCCCGAGTTCGCCCACCAAGCGCGCCGCCTCCTCCACCGCGCTCTTCCCGCCCGGCCGTCCGGCGCTGAGGGACAGGACGGCCCCGTAGCCCACCGAGCGGATGATGCGAACCGTTCGGGCGTCCGCTCGGTCGACGAGCGTCGTGCGGGGCTCCACCTCCGTCTGGCGCATGAGCCCGAGAACGCGCCGGGTGACGCGCACCTTGTCCTTGGCCGGCGTGTGGACGAGCAGGGGCAGCCGGAGCTCCTGGGCCATCTCCAGCTGCCGGAGGAACACCATCTCCTCCCGCTCGGTCCCCCGCTCCAGGCCCACCGGGCCGATGGCCACCACCCCGGGCTGGGAGAGGAGTTCCGGGAGCTCGGCCAAGAGCGCCTCGACCCCGCGCGCGGGAATGCAGCGCGGGGGGATCCCGAGAGCAGCCCAGGCCGCGAGCCCCGCCCGGCGCAGGCGGCCGAGGGTGGGCCCCGCGAGCTCCTCCCAGGACCGGCGCAGGCGGACGGCGGTGGCGGGGGCCACCGCGGTCGCCGGGCACAGGGCCCCCTCCACTCCAAAGAAGCGGAGGTCGGCCACGTCCCGCGACGTGAGGCTCTCGGCCGTCAGGTGGGCGTCAAAGAGCACCCTTCGCGGATCGTACCACCGCCGGCGGCGAGGGAGGGGGGAGCGAGGCAACTAGCGGGTGGCCGGGCGCCGCAGCAGGCTCGCTCCCGCCACGTCCAGCCACTCGGCTTCGATCTCCTGCGCCAGCGGCAGCTCCACCGGGCCGAGGACCAAGATGCCGCCCGGACGGGTGGCGGCGAAGAGCTTGTAGAGAACCTCGGCCGCCAGCACCGGATCGAAGTAGATGAGGACGTTGCGGCAGACGACCACGTCGAACTCGCTCCCGGGGAGCGGGTCGGACACGAGATTGTTGCGGGAGAGGCTCACCATCTCCCGCACCTCCCGCACCACCCCGGCGGCGGGCGGCTCGCCCTCCAGGTAGCGGCGGCGCAGGTCGTCCGGGAGGCGTCGCAGGGACCAGGCGGGGTAGCGGGCCGTCCGCGCCCGGGCGATGGCGCCTGCCGAGATGTCGGTGGCGAGGATCCGATCGCCCCGGCCGCGCCTTCCGGCCTCCAGGAGCACCATGGCGAGGCTGTAGGGCTCCTCGCCCGAGGCGCACCCGGCGGACCAAAGGTGCAGCGGGCCGTTCCCCGAGCCGACCACCTGCTGGAGCGCGGCCAGCTGCTCCGGATGGCGCCAGAAGCAGGTCTCCCCGACGACCGTGTGCTCCACCAGCGCCGCCACCGCCTCCGCGCCACCCGCCAGCGCGCGGCGGAGCAGCGTCTCCGGGTCGGTGCCGGCGGCGACGGCCGCCTCGCGCACCGCGCCGGGAAGCGCGCCGCGCATGCCGGCGGAGAGGGAGAGGCCCGAGGCGCCGCGAAGCAGCGACTCGAGCGCGGCCAGGTCCCCCTCGTCGATGCCCATGCGTTCCGCTGCCACGGTTCCCTCGCTCGAGCGAGCCGCGGACCCCTTTCGAGGATACGCCATCGAGGAGCGGGAGGCGACCGGTTCCACCCCGGGAGCGGGGTCGCGCGATCGCCTACGGCGCGGCCGCCCTCCCCTCGTAGCGGGGTTCACTCGCTCCCTCGCGCCAGCCGGTCGCCGGATCGACCCGGACCGCCTGGGGGTTGCCGAAGGGGCGCTCGGCGTCCTTCAGCCGATGTCCGCGCGCCTCCAGCGCCCTCCGGGTCTCGGTGTAGAGAGCGAACGGCTCCACCAGCACCACGTCCGGCCTCCATTGGTGGTGGACGCGGGGGGCTCCGAGCGCCTGGTCGAGGGGCATGTGGTCGTCGAGCAGGTGCAGGATGGTCCAGGCCACGGTGGCGGGGATGGTCGACCCCCCCGGCGAGCCCACCGCGAGAAGCAGCTCACCCGAGGGGGCGAACACCAGCGTCGGCGCCATCGAGGAGAGCGGCCGCTTGCCGGGTTCCGGGGCGTTCGAGCCGGTCCCCTCGAGGCCGAAGGCGTTGGGCGTCCCCGGGGCGGCGTCGAAGTCGTCCATCTGGTCGTTGAGGAGGATCCCGGTGCCGGGCACCTCGATGCCCGAGCCGAAGGGAAGGTTCACCGTCGTGGTGAGCGCCACGGCGTTGCCCTCCCCGTCGACCACCGAGATGTGCGAGGTGTGGCCGGGCGCGATCGGTGCCGAGAGGTCCTCCGAGGAGGTGGCCCGCTCGCCGATGGAGGCGTGGATCCGGTGCGCGAACTCCCTGGAGGACATCTCCTCGGCGGTTCGCAGCGCGCCCGGGACGAGGTCGGGGTCCCCGAGCTCGCCCGCTCGCCGTGCGAAGAGCCGCTTCTCGGCCTCGACGAAGACGTGCAGGAGCCGCTCGGCTCGCCAACCGTCCCGCGGGTCCTCCTCCTCCAAGGCCCCGAGGAGCCCGAGGACGATGGCGCCCCCGCTCGAGGGCGGAGGGAAGGCGGCGACCGGATGTCCGCGGTAACTGCCCCAGAGCGGCTGGCGCTCCCGGGTTCGATAACCGGCGAGGTCGGACGCATCGAGGATCCCACCCCGGGCCCGGACCGCCGCGGCGATCCGGATCGCCAGGCTCCCGCGGTAGAAGCTCTCCGGGTCGCGACCGACGAGCCGCAGCGTCCGCGCCAGGTCCCTGCGCACCAGGCGATGGCCCGGCGCCGGCACCTGCGGGCCCGCGGGCGAGGCGGCGAGGAGCGAGCTCGCCGCCGCCGGGCTCTCCCGCAGGCAGGCGAGGGCTGCCTGGGCCGCCTGGCGGTAGTGGCTGCCCACCGCAAACCCGCCCTCGGCGATCCGCGCCGCCGGCTCCACCAGGCGGCGGAGCGAGATCCGGCCGAAGCGGTGGGCGATCTCGGCGTATCCCTTCACCGCACCCGGGACCGCCACCGAGAGGCCGCCGCAGCGGGAGAGCGCCGGCGACGGCTTCCCGTCGCGCAGGAACATGTCGGGGCGCGCCGCCGCGGGAGCGGTCTCGCGGAAGTCGATGGCGTGGACTTGCCGATCGCGCGCCGTGTAGACGAGCGCCAGGCCGCCGCCCCCGATGCCCGAGCTCTCCGGCTCCACCACCGAGAGCGCGAAGGCGGCCGCCACCGCGGCGTCGGCCGCGTTTCCTCCGAGGCGCAGGACCTCGGCGGCCGCCTCGCTGGCGAGGGGGTGAGCGGTGGCGACGGCGGCCTGGGGCGAGACGGCGACGTAGCCGAGGAGAGCCGGGAGGGCGAGTGCGGCGGGGGCGGCCATGCCGGTCCTTCATACCCTCGCGCCCTCGGCCCCGCCCGGCCCCGATCCGCCGTCTCACCCCTCGGTCCGGTTCGCCGGAACGAAGGGGTGTCCCGCCGCATCGGTTCTTGATCTCGCCGGGATAGGGTCCTAGCCTGCCCCGCATGCAGACTTCCAGGAAGCGTGGCACCGGCCGCAAGGCCCCCATGGCCGCCATCGTGCTCGCCGCCGGCAAGGGCACGCGCATGAGGACGCACCGCGCCAAGGTCCTGCACGAGGTGTGTGGCCGCCCCATCGTCTACTATCCGGTGAAGCGCGCTCTCGAGGTGGGGGCGGAGCGGGTGGTGGTGGTGGTCGGGCACCAGGCGAGGGAGGTCGAGGCAGCCCTGCGCGGCCTCTTCCCTCAGGCTCCCCTCCTCTTCGCGCGCCAGGAGAAGCAGCGCGGCACCGCCCATGCCGTCCTGGCCGCCAAGCCCGCCCTGCGCGGGCACCACGGCCCGGTGATGATCCTGTCGGGCGACACGCCGCTGCTCACCGCTCACACGCTGGAGACGGTGATGGCGGCCCGCACGGCGCCCGGCTCGCTCGCCTTCGCCACCATGACGCTCGAGAACCCCGAGGGATACGGGCGGGTGGTGCACGCCCCGGGGAAGGGCCCGGCGCTCATCGTGGAGGAGAAGGACGCCACCGAGGAGGAGCGCCAGATCAAGGAGGTAAACGCGGGGCTCTACGTGTCGGACTCCGACTTCCTGTGGAAGACGCTCGGACGGGTGGACTCGAACAACACCCAGCGGGAGTTCTACCTTACCGATCTCGTCGCCCTGGCCGCCGACGGTCCGGGCGCGGTGGCGGCGCGCGTCTCCTCGGTGGAGGCGGCGGGCGTGAACGACCAGGAGGAGCTCTCGCTGGCGTCGCGGGCCCTCACCCGGCGCCTCGTGCAGGCGCTCTTCGAAAAGGGTGTGGTCATCGAGGATCCGGAGCGCCTCGACATCGACGACGGCGTCGAGGTGGGGGCGGACACGCTCATCGAGCCGTGCGTGCGGCTGCGCGGCGCGACGCGGATCGGGACCGGCTGCCGCATCGGCCAGGGTGCCGTCATCGGCTCCACCGAGATCGGGGACGGGGTGGTGATCAACCCCTACTGCTACATCGAGAAGTCGCGCATCGCCTCCCACTGCATCGTGGGGCCCTTCGCGCGCCTGCGCCCGGAAACGGAGCTGGCCGAGCGAGTACACGTCGGAAACTTCGTGGAGCTGAAGAAGACCCGGGTGGGCGCGGGCTCGAAGGCGAACCACCTCACCTACCTCGGCGACGCCAGCGTCGGTTCGGGAGTCAACGTGGGCTGCGGGACCGTGACCTGCAACTACGACGGAGAGAAGAAGCACCCCACCATCATCGGCGACGACGTCTTCGTCGGCTCCGACTCGATCCTGGTGGCCCCCATCCGGATCGGGAAGGGCTCCTATGTGGCGGCGGGGTCCACCCTCACCGAGAGCGTACCGGCGGGAGCCCTGGCCCTTGGGAGGGCGCGCCAGGTCAACAAGCGGGGCTGGGCGAGGAAGCGCGCCAACTCCCGCCGGGCGAGAAGGTAGGAAGGCTGCATGTGCGGAATCGTTGGTTACGTCGGTCCGCGCCCCTGCGTGGACCTCATCATCAGCGGTCTCCGCCGCCTCGAGTACCGCGGGTACGACTCGGCCGGCGTGGCCGTCGTCGGCCCCGGGGGTCTCGAGATCCGGCGCAGCAAGGGAAAGCTCTCCAACCTGGTGGAGCGGCTCAAGGCCGCCCCCCTGGCCGGCACCACCGGCATCGGCCATACGCGATGGGCCACCCACGGGCGCCCGTCCGATGAGAACGCCCACCCGCACAGTTACGGCGGCGTGGCGGTGGTCCACAACGGCATCATCGAGAACCACCTGGAGCTCAAAGCCGCCCTGCAAGCCCGCGGGCACAAGTTCTCCTCCGAGACCGATACCGAGATCTTCGCGCACCTCATCGCCGCCGCACTCGAGGGGGCGGCGCGCGGGGACCTCCCCCAGGCCGTCCGGGACGCCCTTCGGGAGGTGCGGGGGACCTACGCCATCGCGGTGGTCTCGGAGCGGTCTCCGGGGACGGTGGTGGCGGCCAAGAACGCGAGTCCGCTGGTGGTGGGCTACGCCGACGGGGAGAGCTTTCTCGCCTCCGACGTGCCGGCGATCCTCGAGCACACGCGCCTGGTGAACTACCTCGAGGAGGGCGAGCTGGCGGTGCTGACGCCGAAGGGGATCGCCCTCGAGGACCGCGAAGGCCGACCGGTCGGGCGAGCGCCGCGTCGCATCGAGTGGAGCGCGGTGGCGGCGGAGAAGGACGGGCACAAGCACTTCATGCACAAGGAGATCTTCGAGCAGCCCCGGGCGGTGGCCGACACGGTCCGCGGGCGGGTCTCCCTGGAGGAGGGCGACGTCGCCCTGGACGGGATCGAGATCGACTCCACCTATGCCCGCGACATCGGGCGGGTCGTGGTGGTGGCCTGCGGGACGAGCTGGCACGCCGGCCTCTCCGGGCGACTCATGATCGAGGCCCTGGCCCGGCTGCCGGTCGAGGTAGAGCTGGCGAGCGAGTTCCGCCACCGCGACCCGCTCGTGGATCGGCGCACCCTGGTGCTCGCCATCTCGCAGTCGGGGGAAACTGCCGACACCCTGGCCGCGGTGAGGGAGGCGAAGAAGCGGGGGGCGCGGACCTTCGCCATCTGCAACGTGTTGGGCTCGGCCATCCCGCGCGAGTGCGAGGGGACCCTCTACACGCACGCCGGCCCCGAGATCGGCGTCGCCTCCACCAAGGCCTTCACCACCCAGCTGGCGGCGCTCTTCCTCCTGGCGGTGAGGCTGGGGCGGCTGCGCGGGACCCTCAGCGCCGACGCCGCTCGCCAGCAGCTCGAGGCGCTGGTGCTGCTCCCCCAGCAGATGGACGAGGTGCTGCGGCAGGAGGCGGCGGTGCTGCCGGCGGCGCGGCGCTGCGCCGGCGCTCGGGACGTCCTCTTCCTCGGGCGGGGGACGCAGTTCCCGGTGGCGCTGGAGGGCGCGCTGAAGCTGAAGGAGATCTCCTACATCCACGCCGAGGGATACGCGGCCGGCGAGATGAAGCACGGCCCCATCGCGCTCATCGACGAGACGCTCCCGGTCGTGGTGCTGGCGGTGAAGGAGCAAAGCTACGAGAAGACGCTCGGGAACATCGAGGAGGTGCGGGCGCGCGGCGGGCAGGTGATCGCGGTGGTGGCGGAGGGAGACGCCCACGCGGCCAGCCTGGCCTGGATGGCTCTGACCGTGCCCGAGGCCCCGGCCCTGCTCTCGCCTCTCCTCACCATCCTCCCGCTCCAGCTCCTCGCCTACCACGTCGCGGACCTGAAGGGCACCGACGTGGACCAGCCGCGGAACCTGGCGAAGAGCGTGACGGTCGAATAGCGGAGGCGTCCCTTTCGTGAACCTGCGCCTCTTCCTGGCGCTCGAGCCGCCCGATCCGGTGCGCCGCAGGCTGGCCGCGATCCAGGAGCGCCTGCGCCACCAGGCGGGACGCCACGCCGACGAGGTGAGATGGGTGGCGCCGGGGAGCATCCACCTCACCCTGCAGTTCCTGGGGGCCGTCCCCGAGGAGCGGGTGGAAGCGATTCAACGGACCGTGGAGGAGGTGGCCGCCGGCTCCCGCCCGCTCCGGCTCGAGCTGCGCGGCGCGGGTGGGTTCCCGAACGCGCGACGCCCGCGCGTTCTCTTCACCTCGCTCGGGGGAGAGGTGGAGGAGCTCGGCAGGCTGGTGGCCGAGATCGGTCTTCGCCTTTCCCCGCTCGGCTTCCCTCCCGAGGAGCGGCGCTTCTCCCCCCATCTCACCCACGGGCGCGCCCGCGACGGCCGCGGCGCGGCCGGCCTCGGCGGCGCCCTCGCCTCCGCCTCCTCGGAGGAGGCCGTGCCCTGGAGGGCCGAGGAGATTGTCCTCTTCCGCTCGCATCTCTCTCCGGGGGGGGCGCGCCACGAGGCCATCGGCCGCTTTCGACTCGGCCCGGCGGCGGCCTGAAGGCCCCGGGCCCCGCCCCCGGGAACTTGCTCGGGAACATGTGTTCAGTTAATCTTCCGTTCAGTCCAGATGTCAGACGGGCCCGTTAGAAACCGGGGCGTCGAAACGAACGAGGCGGAACGAGGGGGCGCGGCAGGCGCCCTGGCAAGGAGCGGAAGATGCCCGTGGCACCGGAGAAGGAAAAGGCAATCGAGCTGGCGGTCTCTTCGATCGAGAAGGCCTTCGGCAAGGGTTCGATCATGCGCCTCGGCAACGAGGAGCCCCTGGTCAAGGACGTCCAGGCGATCTCGACGGGTTCCGTCTCCCTCGACATCGCCCTGGGCGTGGGTGGCCTCCCCCGTGGACGCGTCGTCGAGATCTACGGCCCGGAGTCGTCGGGCAAGACCACCCTCGCCCTCCACGCGGTCGCCGAGGCGCAGAAGCGCGGCGGGGTGGCGGCCTTCGTGGACGCCGAGCACGCCCTCGACGTGGGCTACGCCCGCAAGCTCGGGGTCCGCACCGACGACCTCCTCATCTCGCAGCCCGACACCGGCGAGCAGGCGCTCGAGATCGTGGAGACGCTGGTCCGCTCCGGGGCCATCGACGTGCTGGTCATCGACTCGGTGGCGGCGCTGGTGCCGCGCGCCGAGCTCGAGGGCGAGATGGGCGACGCCCACATGGGCGTGCAGGCCCGCCTCATGAGCCAGGCCCTGCGCAAGCTCACCGGCACGATTGCCAAGTCGTCCACCATCGTCATCTTCATCAACCAGATTCGCATGAAGATCGGGGTGATGTTCGGCAACCCCGAGACGACCACCGGCGGCAACGCGCTCAAGTTCTACGCCTCGGTACGCCTCGACATCCGGCGCATCGGCGCCATCAAGGACGGCGAGCAGGTCATCGGCAGCCGCACGCGCGTCAAGGTGGTGAAGAACAAGGTCGCTCCCCCCTTCAAGGAGGTGGAGTTCGACATCATGTACGGCGTCGGCATCTCTAAGGAGGGCGACCTACTCGACCTCGCCGCCCAGGAGAACATCGTCGAGAAGAGCGGCGCCTGGTTCGGCTTCGACGGCGACCGCATCGGGCAGGGGCGGGAGCAGGCAAAGGCGTTCCTCAAGGAGCATCCAGAGGCGCTGCAGAAGATCGAGGACAAGGTCCTCGAGAAGTTCGGGGTCCGCCGCGGCCCGGCTGCCGCGCCGGTGGCCGAGGAGCCCGCCGAGGAGGGCAAGCGGGCCAAGGTCAAGGCGGTGCGGTAGCTCCAGCCCAGGTTGCACGCGCCAGGTCCTTCGCGCAGACTTTGGACTCCGGTGCCCGTCGACCTCAAGAAGAAGGCCTGGCTGGCCGATCTTATCGGCCACCAGCTCGAGGGGTACGACCCCGCCGCGGCCCGGCTGCGCCTTCCCCGGGAGCTGCGCGATCCGGATCCCGAGGGGCCCGATCTCGAATCGCGGGCGCGGATGCTGGTGGTGCGGTCCCTGCGCCGGCGCCTGGTGGAGCCGGGGGCGGCTCCCGGGCAGGCCTTCGTCGGCATCGTCGAGGGGGACGTGGCCCTGCTCCTCGATCTGGCGCTGCTCCTCGGCGCTCCCTTCGACGAAAGCCGTCGCCGCGGCGAGCTCGCCTGCGTGCTGGCGGCCGGTTGCGGCGACCTCGCCTCCGCCCTGAAGGCCGCACCCGGACCCGGGCGCGCCGCCTCCCCCTCGACAGTCGAGCGAGCCCTGGAGAAGAGCGGCGCGGTCCTCCTGCGCCTCCACTACCCTCCCGGGGATCCGCAGGGGGGCCTGCGCCTCTACGCCGGGACCATCGCCATCCAGCGGCGGCTCCTCGCTCGCATCGCGATCCACTTCTTCCGCCACGGGAGCCTCGACCCGGACCACGCGGTCGAGCAGCTCGACCAGGCGCAGGACGAGGAGGTGCTGCTCGTCGAGGCCCTCGCCGGCCTCCGCGGCGCGGAGGCGCCGGGGCAGCTCCACGCCCGCCACGTCATCTATCACCAGCTCGATCGCCTCGGGCTCGACCGGGAGCGGGCGAAAACGGCGCGCAGCTGCGCGGCGTCCCCGCGAGACCCGGAGGAGATCTGCGCGGCCGCGCCCTCCCGCCTGCACCGCTTCCTCCTGGAGCAGCTCCTGCTCGCCGCCCTGGGGATGCCGGACGGCACCACCGCCCACGGGGACTTCATCGCCCGGTTCGCCGAGGCCGCCGGGATCTCGCCCGAGGAGCTCGCCGCCCTCCAGATCGAGGCGGCGGCCTTCCACGCCGACCACCAGGAGTGGTTCCGCGCCTTCGGGCTGCCCGCCGCTCCCGAATGGAACGAACTCGCGGAGGAGTGGAACGAGTTCGGGGAGCGCATGGTGGCGAAGGTGGCCGCCGTGGTCGCCGAGAACATGGAGGCGATTGCCACCGAGCTCCGCGAGACCGGCGAGCTCGGGTCCCTCCTCGCCAAGGCCGCCAAGGGCCAGAAGCTCACCGCCCCCGAGCGTCGCAAGGTCAAGGAGCAGCTCATCGACCTCGCCAAGGCGGTGCCGGCCCTGGCCATCTTCGCCGCCCCCGGCGGCCTGGTGCTCCTGCCCCTGCTCGCCAAGCTCCTCCCCTTCAACCTGCTCCCGTCGGCCTTCCAATCGCGGCGGAAGGACTCGCCTCCCGAGGACGCCGCCTAGTCGGCGCCCACCGCCTCGACCCCGATGGCGGCCCGCTCCTCCTGGACCAACGCCTCGAGGGTGGAGACGGCGCCGGAGAGCTCGGGAAGCCTGGCCTCCGCGAGGCGCAGCGTCCGGATCACCTCCTCTGACACGGCGGCGTGCCGAGCCTCGCGCTCGCGCATCGCGGAAACGGCGCGCTCGAACAGCTGGAAGAAGTCCTTCAGCTCGTCCCCGCGGCGCAGCGGACGCATCCGCGGGTACCGTCCCTGGGCCAGCGCCGAGAGGTAGTGGCTCATCACGTAGACGGGGCCGGCCACGTGGTGCGTGAGAATGAGACCCACGAGCCCCAAGGCCGCCGACAGGGCGACCGAGATGCCCACGAAGACGAGCAAGAGCTGGCGGTCTCCCGCCTCCAGAACGGCCCGCAGGGTCGGCTCGGTCACCGCCAGCTCGACGGACTGCCGGTGTGCTTGCCACACCCACGCCCCGAAGACGAGCGAGAGAAGCATGCCGGCGCCGGCCAGCAGCAGCGCGTACTTGAGCTGGAAGCGCCGGTCGACCAGGTAGACGCGGCGCTTCGGCCTCGCCGCCCGGGGCTGGGGCGCGGGCACCTCGGTGGGCGGGTTCGCCATTTCGTCCCCTTTCCAGTGCGCGCCGCAACCCAGGGTGCGAGCGCGCCCCGATTCTAGCCCAGCGGGGAGATGACGGCGGCGCGGGGTTCGGTGCTATAGGAGGGCCGATGCGCATCGCCTTCCTCGGCACTCCCGCCTTCGCGGTCCCGGCGCTCTCCGCCCTTCAGGGCGCCGGCCACGAGCTCGCGGCCGTGGTCGCGCAGCCTGATCGCCCGGCCGGGCGAGGGCAGGAGCTCCGAGTGCCAGCCACCAAGGCCTGGGCGCGGGAGCACGGCTGCCCTGTGCTCCAGCCCGAGAAGGTCCGCGACGGGAGGTTGGCGTCCGAGCTGGCAGCGCTCGCCCCCGACCTGCTCGTGGTCGTCGCCTACGGCCGCATCCTGGGGAAGGACTTGCTCGAGCTCGCCCCACAGGGCGCCGTGAACGTCCACGCGTCGCTCCTTCCCCGGTACCGCGGCGCCGCTCCCATCCAATGGGCCATCGCCACGGGGGACGCCGAGACGGGCGTGAGTGTCATGCAGATGGACGAGGGGCTCGACACCGGCGACGTCCTGCTGCAGCGGGTGGCGCCGATCGGCGACGACGATGCCGAGACGCTCGCCCGGCGTCTCTCTCTCCTCGGCGGCGAGGCGCTGGTGGAGGCGCTCGCCCTCCTCGAGGCATCGCGCATCACGCCGGTCCGCCAGGACTCGGCCCTCGCCACGCTGGCGCCGATCCTGAAGAAGGAGGATGGACGCCTCGACTTCCATCTCCCGGCGGTGCGACTCGCCGCCCGCATCCGCGCTTTCCGTCCCTGGCCGGGGGCGTTCACCACCTTCGCGAGCCGGACGCTCAAGGTGCACCGGGCCGTGGCGGGCGGGGAGGCCGGCCTGGCGCCGGGCGCCGCCCGCGCCGAGGCAGAGGGGCTCCGGGTAGGCTGCGGGGAGCGCACCTCGCTCCTCCTCCTCGAGGTACAGCAGGAGGGAAGGAAGCGAGTCCCGGCGACGGACTTCGTGAAGGGCCAGCCCGTGCCCGACGGCACCCTGCTCGGAACATGACCGCCCGCCAGGTCGCCTTCGCGGTCCTGAGAAAGGTGGAGGAGGAGGGCGCGTACGCCTCGCGGGCGCTCGACGCCGCCCTGGCGCAGGCGGGGGCCCTCGACCCGCGCGAGGCGGCGCTCGCCACCGAACTCGTGTACGGATCGCTGCGCCGGGCGCTCCAGCTCGATCTGGCCCTGGCCCCATTCTCCCGCCGCGCCCTTCGCGACCTCGACCCGGCGGCGCGCGTGGCGCTGCGCCTCGGCGCCTACCAGATCCTCTTCTTGCGGACGCCGCCGCACGCGGCCGTGGCGGAGACGGTGGAACTGGCGAAGAAGGTCGACCATGGGAAGGCGGCCGGCTACGTGAACGCGGTCTTGCGAGCGCTGGCGCGTGCTCCCAGCCTGCCGACGCCACCACCCGAGGCGCTCGACCCAGCCGGCCACCTGTCCGCCGCGGAGTCCCTGCCCCGCTGGGTCGCCGAGGAGTGGATGGCATGGCTGGGTCTCGCGGAAGCGCGGCGGCTCGCCGCCGCCATGAACGAGCCGGCCCCGCTGTCGTTGCGCTCTCCTCGCCCGGCCGACCTTCTCGAGCGGCTGACCCGCGCCGGAGTGGAGGCGCGCCCGGCCCCGCGCTCCCCGCACGGCGTCCTCGTCTCGGCGGCCTCGGTGCAGCAGGTCTCGCGCGCCGCCGGCGGCGTCCCCTTCCAGGTCCAGGACGAGTCGGCCCAGATCGTCTCCCTCTACGCGTTCGCGGAGCTCACCGGCGAGAAAGCCCGCGTCCTCGACCTCTGCGCCGCGCCGGGAGGGAAGTCGTTTCACGCCGCCGAGATCCTCGGGCCCGGTTCCGAGGTGGTGGCGGTCGAGCTCCACCCGCGCAAGGCGGACGCGCTGCGGCGCGAGGCGGCCGAACGGGGCCTCGCGGGAGTGCGCGTCGTCTGCGCCGACGGAGCCCATCCCGTGCCGGGCCTCGAGCCGGGTTCCTTCGACGCCGTCCTGGTCGACGCCCCCTGCGCCGGCCTGGGGACGCTGCGCCGTCACCCGGAGCTGAAGCTCCGCCGGCAACCGGCTGACCTGGCGCGCTTCGCGGCCATCCAGCGACCCCTCCTCGAGACCGCCCTCGGGTACGCACACCGGGGAGCGCCCGTCACCTACTCGGTCTGCTCGCTCTCCCGGGCAGAGGGTCCGGAGGTGGTGGCGGGCGCGCTCGCACGGTCCGCCGGCCGCGCTTCGGCGCCCCCGAGCCTGCCCGGGGACGTCCTCACCGACGCCGGCGACCTGCTCCTCCTGCCGCACCGGCACGGTGGCGACGGCTTCTACGCGGCGCGGCTCGTTGGCGCGTGACCCCGCGCCTCGTCTAGACTCCCGGCATGCCCTTGCCCGTCCGCATCGCCCCCTCCATCCTTTCCGCCGACTTCGGGCGCCTGGCGGAGGAGGTGCGTCAGGCGGAGGCGGCCGGGGCGGACGTGATTCACGTCGACGTGATGGACGGGCGCTTCGTGCCGAACATCACCATCGGCCCGCTGGTGGTGGAGGCGGTTCGCAAGGTGACGAGGCTCCCCATCGACGTCCATCTGATGATCGTCGAGCCCGAACGCTACGTGGAGGCCTTCGCCGGGGCGGGGGCGAACTCCATCTCCGTCCACGCCGAGGTCTCTCCCCACCTGCACCGAACCCTGCAGGCTATCCGCGCCGCCGGCGCGGCTCCGGCGGTGGCGCTCAACCCCTCGACGCCGCTCGAGCATCTCGAGTACGTGCTCGCGGACTGCGAGATGGTGCTCCTCATGACGGTGAACCCGGGGTTCGGGGGGCAGAAGTACATCCCCGCCTGCACCGAGAAGGTCCGGCGACTGCGCCAAGCGGCGGACCAACTCGGACTGCCGCTCCAGATCGAAGTGGACGGGGGGATCCGGGAGGACACCGTGGGAGAGCCCGCCCGAGCGGGAGCGAACGTGTTCGTGGCCGGCACCGCCGTCTTCGGCGCGCCCGACTACGCCCGGGCCATCCGGGGGATTCGGGAAGGCGCGGAGCGCGCGCGCGAGTGAGGCGCCCGCGGCCCGCCCCCCGAGCGGCCGCTCTCCTGCTCCTCGGCTCGCTCGCCGGCCTGGGCTGCGCCCATGCGCCCGTGTCCCGCTCCGCCCCCGAGGTGGGGCTCGCGAGTTACCAGGGCCGGGAGAGGGAGGGGAAGCGCACCGCCAGCGGCCGGCCCTACCGGGCCGCGGAGCTGTCCTGCGCCCACCGCACCCATCCGTTCGGGGCCGTCCTGGAGGTGGTCGACCTCGACACGGGGCGCTCGGTGCGGGTAACGGTCATCGACCGCGGTCCCTTCGTGGCGGGGCGGATCGTGGACCTGTCCCTCGCCGCCGCGAGGGAACTCGGGATGGTGGAGCGCGGCCTGGCGCGGGTGCGGGTGTCCCGGCTCGAGTGAGCCCTCGTCGCTCGCGGAAGGCGCGGGCGATCTCTGGGTGACGAGCGAGGAGCCTCAGCGCCTTCTCGAGGAGCGTCCGCCCCGGCTCCATCTTGAACCAGGTGGAGGCGCCGCTCGGGTGAGGGAGGCAGATGACGTCCGCCGCCACCCCGTGGTAGTGGGTCTGGATTCGCCTCCCCACCACGTGGTCGAGCTGCACCTTCTTCCCGAGCACCTGCTCGATGGCCAGCCGTCCCACCGGGACGAGCAGGCGCGGCCGGAGGATCGCGATCTCCCGCTCGATGAAGCCGCGGCTGGCCTCGATCTCGGCAGGGGACGGTACCCGATCTCCTCCCCCGCTCGTCTTCCCCGGAAAGGCCCGAACCACCGCCGCCATGTAGACCCGGGCACGGAACTCCTCCTCGGTCGCGCCGAAAGCGCGCTGCATCCAGGAGAAGAGGGTCTTGCCGGCGGTCCAGGCGAAAGGCCGGCCGAACCGGGCCTCGTGGGGGCCGGGGGCCTGGCCGAGCAGGAACACGCTCGAGACGACCGGGGGGCCGTGCACTGCCGGGCCAATGAGCCCCGGCATGCGCAGCGCCCGGATGTCGCGTTGCACCGCCTCGAGGGCCGCCTGCCGCTCAGGGGCTGCTAGCCGCGCCACGGCTCCTCTCGCACCGAGTAGATCCAGCCCTCGCTGCGCGGGACGTTGTGCGGCACCTGCTGATAGCCCTCCTCCTGCGCCCCCGCCGCCGCCACCGCGGCCAGGACCGCGTCCAGGGTCTCGCCCTCGCCGTCCTCCACGATCTGAGCCGCCTGCTCCATCTCGAACTCCAGGCGAGCCGCGGTGCGCAGCGTGCGCAGGACGGCGGCGCGCACGCTCGGCCGTGCCACGCCGTCGTCGTCGCGGTAGCTGCACATGCCCGCGAGGGTCCGCGGCAGATGCGGCGGGTAGACCTCGACCAGGGTGGGCTTGCCCAGCTGCGGATCGTCCCAGGGAAGGAAGGCAGCGTCGAGGCGAGCCAGCGCGAGCAGGCCGAAGAAGGTGCGCCGGTAGTTGCGCGCCGCGGTGGGGGGCTGGCTCACCGCGCGGTAGCAGTCCGCCAGCCGCGGCCGGTCCTTGCCGAGCTCGGCGCGGAAGGCGTCGGCGGCGCTGCCCACGTCGGTGACGAGCGACTGGAACTTCTCCCGGAGCCCCTTGCCGAGAGACGCCGGGCCGCGCAGGGCCTGGCGCAGCAGCCCGAGCTGCCGCAGGTGCGTCTCGGCCAGGCTGAAGGGGACATCGAGCCCGATGGTGAGCCGCCCCTCCGCCCACCGGGCCTGCTCCGTCACCCAGTCGGAGAAGCGGTCGAGCACCTCGTGCCGTCCCGGCACCTCCTGGAAGGGGCGCCACACCTTGGCGAGCCGCGCGCGCTCCACCTCGCACTCGACCTGAGCGGCCACGATCCGGTGGCCGGCGTCGTCGGCCCCACTCCAGGCGAAACCCAGGAAGATCCCGCGTTGAGGAAGCTTCACTCTTGGTGGATGACAGCGTCCGTGCGCGGAAGAAGGCGGCGCCACTCCATCGGTCTCGTGACTCGGCGCCATGGAGATTGCTCCTACCGTGGGGGCGGAAGAGGGTCAACCGCCTCCCGCGTCCAGGTCCCTTGGGGGTGCGGCCCGATCGGGGCTGAGCCGATTCGACCCCTGTGGTAATAGGGTCGGGCCTCAAGGCAACGTCCTCATCCCACAGTGGAGGCAACATGAAGAGAAGCTTGCAAGTGGCAGCCGGTCTCGCGCTTCTGGTCGGCTGCGGGATCCCGAAGGAGAAGTACGACGCCCAGGTGGCCGACGCCAACAAGTACCTGAAACAGTACCAGGACGAGTCGGCAAAGAGCGCGGACCTCGAGAAGAAGTTGGCGGGCGCGCAGCAGCAGCTCGCCGACGCCAACAAGCAGATCGATAACTACAAGGCCCAGCTCGCCGAGACCTCCCAGGCAAAGGAGCGCCTGGAGCAGGAGAAGAGGGCGATGCAGAGCCAGTACGAGCAGCTCACCGCCGGCCTGAAGAGCCAGATCGAGGCCGGGAACATCCAGGTGGAGAACCTGAAGGGCAAGATGCTCGTCCGGATGTCCGAGAAGGTGCTCTTCCCCTCCGGGTCGGCCAACATCAACAAGGAGGGGCGGGCGGCTCTCGATCAGATCGCAAGCTCCTTCAAGACGCTGACCGGGAAGAGCGTGGTGGTCTCCGGCTTCACCGACAACGTCCCGGTGAACCCCAAGACGACGGGCTACGCCTCCAACTGGGAGCTCTCGACCGCGCGGGCGCTGGCGGTGGTGAAGTACCTCCAGTCGAAGGACGTCGATCCCAAGATGCTGGGCGCCGCCGGCTTCGGCGAGTACCACCCGGTGGCCACGAACGACACGCCCGAGGGGCGCCAGCAGAACCGGCGCATCGAAATCGTGCTCGCGCCCGCCGAGACGGTGCAGTAGGTCGCGGGACTAGGTGCCCTCGGGCTGACGGGCGGTGCGGTCCGACGCCACTCGCGTCGGGCCGCGCGCCAGCCGCACCCAGCCGGGCACCCGGGCCGCCAAAAGCACGGCAAAGGCCGCCGCGAACATCAGCGGCCGGCGGTGATCCGCCTTCACGCGCCAGAGGAAGTGGACGATGGCGAGCGCGGCCGCGGCGTACGAGAGCCGGTGCAGGCGCTTCCAGCGGCGGTACCCGAGCCGCCGCACCCACCCGTCAGTCGAGGTGATCGCGAGGGGCGCCAGGACCAAGAGCGCCGCGAAGCCCACCATGATGAAGGGGCGCTTCGTCAGATCGACGCCGATGGTGCGCCAGTCGAAGAACTTGTCCACTCCCACGTAGAAGGCGAAGTGGAGCGAGGCGTAGGTGAAGGCGAACAGGCCCACCATCCGCCTCACCCGCACCGGCCAGGCGAGACCGAGGAGGTCCTTCGCCGGTGTGGGCACGAGAGTGAGCGCGAGCAGGGTGAGGGTCCAGAAGCCGAGGCGGTTCAGGACCGCCTCGATGGGATTCGCCCCCAGGCCGCCGGTGAAGGCGTCCACCCCCATCTTCGCGAGCGGGGCGAGGCAGAGCACGAAGGCCGCCGGCTTGAGCAGGCGCCGCACGCCGGCCCGGGCCGGGATTCCTGTTTCGGGGGCTCGGTTCACGGATTCCTAGTAGAGCTTGCGGGGGTCCATTCCCGCGTACAGGCTCGCGACCTCCGCCCCGTATCCGTTGAAGGGCAAGGTGTCCCGGCGAAAGAACTCGCCGATGCGCCGCTCCTTGGCCTGGCTCCAGCGGGGATGATCCACCGCCGGGTTGACGTTGGCATAGAACCCGTACTCGGCAGGCGACATCTGCGCCCAGGTGGTGCGCGGCTGGCTCTCCGCGAAGCGGATGTGCACGATCGACTTCGCCCCCTTGAACCCGTACTTCCAGGGGACGACGAGCCGGAGGGGCGCGCCGTTCTGGTTGGGAAGGACGCGCCCGTAGAGCCCTACTGCCACGAAGGCGAGCGGGTGGGTGGCCTCGTCCATCCGCAGTCCCTCGGTGTAGGGCCACTCGAGGACGCTTCGCTTCTGCCCCGGCATCTGGCCCGCATCGTAGAGGGTCTGGAACTCGACGTACTTCGCCTTCGAGGTGGGCTCGAGCCTGCGGATGAGGTCGGCGAGCGGGAAGCCGAGCCAGGGAACCACCATCGACCAGGCCTCGACGCACCGGTGGCGGTAGATGCGCTCCTCCAGCGGGAACTCCTTGAGGAGGGCCTCCAGGTCGAGGCGCTCGGGCTTCTTCACCTCACCGTCCACCGTCACTGTCCACGGGCGGGGCCGGAGCGAGTCCGCGTTCTTCGCCGGGTCGTCCTTGCCGGTGCCGAACTCATAGAAGTTGTTGTAGGTGGTGACGGCCTCCCACGGGGTCGGCTTCTCGCTCCCCGCGAGGTTGGTGGTCTTCGTGATCCGGAGCTCGGGCCCGGCGGGTCCGGCGGGGCGGACCGCCGCCGGGAGGGCCGCGGCCAGGGCGCCGGCAGCGCCTAGCCTCAGGAACTCCCTCCGTCGCAGGTACACGGGCTCAGGAGTCGCCTCCCGCTCGGAGAGATCGGGCTTCCAGACTGCCATGTCGCCTCCTCGACTGTTCATCCATAATCGATTCCGCATGCTCGCGCAGGTCGTCCACAGCGGCCTCGACCGGTTCGCCATGGCCTACGAGGACCGGTGGCGGCGCGCGCCCCAGGGCTTCCACCCCGGCCCCGCGGGTCCTCTCGATCCTTTCTCGGAACTGGGCCCGCTGCCCTCCCCGCCGCCGCGGTCGGGCCGCTGGACCGCCCCGTCGCCCTGGCCGTTTCAAGGCGACCGCCTCACCCTCTACGCGGCACCGTCGCATGGCCGGAGATGGGGCACGGCGATCCTCGTCCCACCCTGGAAAATCCCGTCTCGCGCGCTGCTGCGCGGCTGGGTCCGGCTCCTGGCGCGGGCGGGCCTCGACGCCTGGCTGTACGTCCCTCCCTTCCACCTCGAGCGCACCGCACCGGGCGCTCGCAGCGGCGAGGGCTTCGTCTCGCCCGACTTGGGAAGGTTCCGCGAGGCGCTCTCGCAGATGGTGCTCGAGCTGCGGCTGTGCGCGGCGCTCGCCGCCGGAGAGGGAGAGGTGGCGCTCGTGGGGCTCTCGCTGGGGGCCCTCGGCGCGGCCTGGGCCGCCACCGGGCCAGAGCGTGTCGATCAGGCCGCGCTGGTGGCCGCTCCCGCCGACGTGACCGCGGTCTTCCAGGGCACGCCCATCGGGGCGCGGTACGCCCGGCTGGCCGCGAGGGCGGGGACGCCGCTCCCGCCGCCGGCGGAGCTGGCGGGCTGGCTGCGGCCTCTCGCCCCCCTCGAGCGAAGGCCGACGGCGCGGCACGTCTTCGTCGCCGGGGGAGCCCACGACGCCATCGCGCTCCGGGGGCCGGAGACGCTGGCGCGCTCCTGGGGAGTGCCCTGGCACGCCTACAGCCGGGGGCACATGACTCTGCTCTTCGCCTGCCGAGCGCTGCGGCGGGACGTCGGCGGCTTCCTCGTCGCTTCCCGGGGGTAGCCGTGCTCTAGCCTGGGCCCTTCTTGCCGGCGCGGATGGAGTCTCGTACCGCCTTCACCTCGTCGAAGAAGGCGGCGGGCACCACCTCCCCGCGCACCACCGACCAGGACTTCTCCGCCACGCTCCGCCACGGGCCCGGGTCGACGTCCACCACGGTGAGCCCCTGCTTCTTCATCGCGGCCACCGCGTCGGAGTTGAGCCTCGCCACCTCCGCGTCCACCCGGTGGCCGAGATCGCGCGCGATCGCCGCTAGCTTCGGCCGCACGTCGGGGGCGATCTTGTCCCATGCGTCCTTGCGGACGATGGTGGCGCCGACCAGCCAGCCCCAGGGCACGTCGATCATGTAGGGCGCCTTCTCGAACAGGCGGGCGGTCAGCATGTAGAGAGGTACGTTCGGCACGCAGTTGATCATGCCGGTCTGGAGCGAGGTGACGACATCGGTGGACGAGAGCACCACCGGGGTGAAGCCGACGGCATTCCACGCCTTCACGCTCCCCGGATCGCCCTCCCAGGTGAAGACCTTCGCCCCCGCCGCCTCGGCCGGCGTCTTGTAGGATCGGTTGCAGAAGAGCTTGATGGCGCCGATGACGCCCCAGCTCAGCCCCACGTAGCCCTTCTTCTCGAGGAGGGCGTCGAACTTGGGAACGAGCACCGTGAGCGCCTTCTCCACCTCCTCGGGCGTGTCGAACATGAGAGGCACCGTGACGGCCTGCGGTTCGGGAACGATGTCGTGCAGGCCGACGCTGGTGATGGCGGCGCCCTGCAGCTGCCCGACGGCCATCTTGCGAATCATCTCCCCCTCGCTGCCCTGGGTGCCGCCGGGGTAGGTGCGCAGCTTCACCGTCCCTCCCGAGGCCGCCGACCACTTCTCCGACATCTCCTTCAGGAGCTCGTGCCAGGTCGATCCGTTGGGGGCGAGCGTTCCCAGCTTGATCTGCACTTGCTGCTGGGCCAGCGCGGGGGCGGCGGAGGCCCACAGAGCCGCCGCCAGGATGATGTTCTTCACGGGTGTCTTCTCCTCCCTCAAGCGAAGAGGTCGTCCAAGTGATCGAGGAGCGCTCGGGCCCGCTCCTGCGCCAAGACGTTGGCGAGGCGGAACTGGGGCGCGGCGTTCACGTCGGCGGCGAGCACCTGCCCGAGGACTTTCGCGAACTCGGCTCGGTTCTGGGTCTGCACCAGCACGGTCTCGGCGTAGCTCACCAGCGGTCCGAGCTTCTTCCCGTCGCTCAGCGCGAGCGCGCGATCGAGGTGGCTCTTCGCCTTCGCCGGCCCTCCTCCGTCGGCCTCGGTGCGCGAACCGTCCCAGGTGACGAAGAACTCGTGGAAGGCCCCGAAGTCGTAGCTCTCGTCGAGCTCGAGCCCCCGCCGCATCATCGCCACCGGCGCCGGGAGCTCGGAGACGAGCTCCATGTCGCCCTTGGCGGTCGAGATGGCGAGCGCCCAGGCCGCCGCCGTCCAGTAGAGCAGCGCCACGTCCTCCTTCTTCACCTCGACGAGCGCCGGCTCCAGGTCCTTCGCGCTCTTGAGCCGCGCCGAAAGCCCCGGGTGCTTCTGCTCCAGGCCACGGAGGCCGTAGTCGCGCGCCCGCAGGAGAAGTTTCCGGGCGCGCTCGCGCCCCGCCTTCGCCTCGGCGCTCCGGCCGGACAGCTCGGCGAGGTCCGCCTCCTGCAGCACGAAGGCGTACGAGTACTGGGTGAAGCCGGAGGTGAGGCCGCGCAAGAGCCCCTCGTGCTTCGGCTGGCTCTCGAGGAGCCCCTCCATCGTCTTCAGGCCGAACGGCACCGCCGCCTTCACGAGCTGCGGGTCGTCGTCTCGCGCGTAGGTGTCGCTCGCCTCCGACACCGCGTCGGCCACCGCACCCGTCGCGATGGTCTTGCACCCCGCGAGGACGAGCGGCAGCGCCGCCGCCGAGAGAGCCCTCTTTTTCCAGGTCGTCACAGGAATCGTGGTACTTCTATGCGGCCCGCACAGCCCCGTCAATCAACGATTCCGCGCCCTTCCGCCTCGCATGTCCCTCGAGACCCCGACCCCGGACCCGGCTCCCCTCCCGACGAGCGACCCCTCGGACGCGGTGCGCGGCCTGCGCCGCCTCCGGGTGCTGGGAAGGAAGGCGTCGGTCGAAGCCGGCAACTTGGCGGTGGTGCTCGTCCTGCTCGCCATGGTGGCGCTACCGGTGGTGGCCGCGCTTTGGCGCCGGCTCACCGGGCAGTCGCTCGTGAGCGCGGCGGTCCTGGTGCAGCACCTGACCCTGTGGATCGGCTTCCTGGGAGCGCTCCTCGCCACCCGGGCGAGCAGGCACCTGCACCTCACCACCCTCGACCTCGTCCCCGCGGGTCGCCCTCGGGACCTGGTGAAGCTCGGCACCAACTGGATCTCGGCGGCCGTGACCGCGGTGCTCGCGTACGCCTCGGCGAAGCTCGTCCGCGCCGAGACCGAGGCGCCACGCCTGGTCGTCGCCGGAATCCCCTTCTGGTGGAGCATGACGGTGATGCCGGTCGCCTGCGGCGCCATCTCGCTGGTGTTCGCCTGGCGGGCCGAGCCGGGGCGCCTGCGCTGGCTGAAGCGGCTCTGCGGCCTGGGCATCGTGGCGCTCGTGCTCCTGTGGGGCGAGGCGGCCCTGCCCGAGCCCGCCGGGTGGCCGCTCTCGCAGCTCGGGGCCCTCGGCCGGGAGTTCTCGGCCGCCGCCGCCGCGCTCGGGTCCCTGCTCGGGCCGCTCGCGACTCCCCGCGCCGTCGCCTGGGTGTGCGGCACCGCGGTGGTGCTCGCGTTCCTGCTCGGCGCGCCGGTGTTCGTCGGCATGGCCGGTCTCGCCATGGTGCTCTTCGTGAAGGACGGGACGCCAGTCGCCGCAGTCCCCACCCAGACCTTCACGCTCGTGTCGTCGCCCACCCTGGCCGCGGTCCCGCTCCTCACCGTCGCCGGCTACATCCTGGCGGAGGGCGGCGCCGCCCAGCGCCTGGTCCGCGCCTACCGCGGCCTCTTCGGGTGGATGCCGGGCGGCATGGCGGTGATGGCGGCGGTGGTGGCTGCCCTCTTCACCACCTTCACCGGCGCCTCCGGGGTCACCATCCTCGCGCTCGGCGGGCTGCTCCTCCCCTCGCTGATCGAGGAGCGGTACCCGGAGGGCTTCTCGGTCGGACTGGTCACGGCGGCCGGGTCCCTGGGGCTCCTGTTTCCCCCCTCGCTGCCGGTCATCCTCTACGGGGTGGTGGCGGGAACGCCCATCGAGGACCTCTTCCTCGGCGGCGTCCTGCCGGGCGCGCTCATGATCGTGCTGGTGGCGGCCTACGGCGTGTGGACGGGGGTGAAGAACGGTGCCCCGCGCCAGCCATTCCGTCCGCGCGAGGCCCTCACCTCGCTCTGGGGGGCGAAATGGGACCTCGGCCTTCCCACCTTGGTGGTGGTGGCGGTCGTCTCTGGCTTCGCCACCATCGTCGAGGCCTCGGCCATCGCCGCCGCCTACGCCCTAGTGGTGGAGCTGGTCGTCTTCCGGGAGGTGAAGCCGTTCAGCGGACTCCCGAAGGTGCTCCTCGACGCCGGCACGCTGGTGGGCAGCGTGCTCATCCTGCTCGGGGTGGCGCTCGGGCTCACCAGCTGGTTCGTGGACGCCGAGATCCCCAGCCAGCTCGTCGAGTGGATGACGGCCCACGTGAGGAGCCCCGCCCTCTTCCTGCTCATGCTGAACGTGGTGCTCCTGGTCCTCGGCAGCGTCCTCGAGATCTACTCGGCCATCGTGGTGGTGGCACCGCTGGTCGCCCCTCTGGGCAGAGCCTACGGCATCGACGCCATCCACCTGGGAGTGGTCTTCCTCGCCAACCTGGAGCTCGGTTTCCTCTTCCCGCCCATGGGGCTAAACCTCTTCCTCTCGGCCCAGCGCTTCGGGAAGCCGTTGCCCTACGTTTACAAGAGGGCCCTTCCTTTCCTGGCCATCATGGCCGCCGGGGTTCTCCTCATCACCTACCTCGAGCCCATCACCACCGGCGTGGTGCGGCTGGTGAAGGGCTAACAGCGGTCACCGGCCTTCGGGTGCCGCCCCCGGCGACGGCCACCCTTCGCGGAGCGCGTAGAGGCAGAAGGTGACCGCCCAGGCGCCCACCACGTCGATGGCGTAGTGGATGTGGGCGAGGAGCACCGAGGCGACCACCGCCAGGTGGCCGGCGAGCGCCACCAGCCGCAGGAACGGCCGGTCGCGCAGGTAGAGGAGGAGCAGGAACGTGGTGGCTGCGTGGCCAGAGAAGAACAGGTCCTTGGTCAGGTGGGCGGCGATGGCTCCGCGCTGAAAGACCCCGAGCGGCGACATGAGCTCGAGGAAGGCGGCGCCGAAATCGCCCGAACCGGCGCCCAGCCCGGCGTGCGCCGGATCGGGGGCTCCCAGTCCGGTGAGCGCGATGGTGAGGCCGCGGACGAGCGACACGTAGGCACCCGTCACCATGTAGCGCACCCAGCGGCGGACGTCGGTGAGGAGCAGGGCGGCGGCGAGCGGCAGGTACACGGCGAGCCACGCGAGGTAGTTGAGCCGATCGGCGACAGCCAGGTATGGGAGATGCTCGAGGACCCGGTCGGGCAGGGTGGGCGCGGGGCGCCCCTCCGCCCAGAGCGCCAGGGCGGTCATGACGCCGTAGGCAGCGTAGCGGAAGGCGAGCGCGCCGGCGACCTCCCGCCACTGCGCCCGTACCGCGGACGCCGCCTGCCGGACGCTGAAGCCGCTGCGGTGCCGGCCCGTCGGGGCAGGTGCCGAAGCGTCCGCCGCTGGCTCTCGGGCTTGGGCCGCGGTCACGGGAACCGGCCGGCCGCCGCGAGCAGGTCGACCCTGGCCTGGCGAACGGCGTCCTCGGCGATCACCGCCGTCAGGGCGGCGTCGCGGGCGCGCTGCTCGGCGTCGATGACCTCCAGGTTGCTCGTGGCGCCCGCCCGGTAGGCCTGGTTGGCGAGGTCGAGCGCTGCGACCGCGCTCACCGCTCCGCGCCGGGCAGCCTCGTACCCGGCAAAGGCGTAGCGCAAGGCCTCGAAGGAGACGCGCACGTCCGAGCCCGCTTGCAGGAGGGCGCCCCGGAGCTGCGCCTCGCTCTCGCGAGCCAGTGCCTCGCGCTGCTGCGACAGCGCCGGGCGGAGACCGCCCTCGAAGAGGGGGAGGGTGAGGATGAGCTGCGCGATCCACCCCTCGCTGGGGGTGGCGGTAGTGGCGGGATTCTGGAGAAACCCCTGGAGGCTCCCGGTCAAGATGGGCATCCAGTCGGCCCAACTCTCTTTCCACACCGCCCTGGCCGCCTTCGCCTGCTCCTTCGCGGCCCGCACGTCCTCTCGACCCTCGATCCCCCCCTCCGCCTGCTCGAGGTCGGGATAGCTCGGGGCCGTGGGCAAGCTCGTCGAGTCGAGCGGGAGCTGGGAACCGCAGATGATCCCGAGCGCCTCGCGGCTCCTCGCCAGGGCGGTGTAGGCGGCCTGCAGCTGCACGTCGCTCGCCGCCATCTCCTGCTCGGCGCGCTTCACGTCGAGTTCGTTGCCGACGCCCCCCCGACGCCGTGCCAGCGAGTAGTCGTAGTGAGCTCGTGAGGTGGCCACCGCGGTGTCGCTCACCTCCACCGTCCGGTGCGCGGCGACCACCGTCAGGTAGGCGTGCGCCGCGGTGATGGCCGCGGTCCGGCGCACGCTCGCATCCGAGGCCACCGCCACGTCGATTCCCTCGGCCCCCTGGGCCCACCCCACCCATGCCTGGGGCGCCACCAGCGGCACCGAGAGGGTTGCGCTGCCGTAGAGGGTCTGCTGCCCCTGGATGAGAATACCCCCGACGATGGCGCGCTGGTGATCGATGAGGGTGTAGCTCCCGCTGAGCGTGACGAGCGGCAGGGCGGCAGAGCGCGCCTGCCCGAGCAATCCCTGGGCGCGGACGATCTCCTGGAGCGAGACGAGCGAGCTCGTCCCGTAGCGCACGGCGCGCTCCACCGCCTCCTCGAAGGTGACCGCCTCCGGGCCAGCCACCCGGGCCTTCAGGATGGCGTCCGGCAGCGGGGAGAGCTCCGGGGGGAGGAGCGCCCTCGCGGCGGCGGGCGCTTCCGCCTGTGCGCGGGCGGCGACGGGGCCGGCCGTCAGCAGGGCGAGGACGAGCGCCGCCCCCGAGTGTCGGGCTCCGCGGCGCCTTGCTCCGGCCCGGCCTGGAGCGCCGAGGAACTCCGCGAGGCGCGCGGACGCCGCTCGATACCCTGGCGACGACGGCGAGCGCACGGCGGCGTGGCATAACCCGGGCCCCGGGCATTGACAAGGCCGTCCTGACACGGGGGCGAGCAGCCTCCGCTCGTGCGACTCAGAGCGCCAGAAGTGATTCCTCGCCAAAGAGCTCCCGGACGAGCTTGGGCCTCACGCCCGCGGCGGAGAGGAGGGAGTCGAGCCGCTCGCGTGCGCTGCGGGACTCGCCGTGGATCCTGCGTCCCAGGATGAGCTCGTTTTTTTGCGAGTGCTCCCACGCGGTGAGCTCCGTGACGGTCACCTGGTAGCCGATCGCCTCCAGGGTCAGGGCCCGGATCACGTTGGTGAGGTGCGATCCGAACTCCCGCCGGTGCCACGGGTGCCGGGAGAGCTCGAGGAGTGGCCGGCTCTCGCCACCCTTCGCCTCGAGTTGGCGCGCCACCTCCGCCTGACAGCAGGGAACCACCGCCACCTGGTCGGCGTTGTGACGGGCCGCGACGAGCAGGGCGTCGTCGGTCGCCGTGTCGCAGGCGTGGAGCGCGGTGACGAGGTGCACCCGCGCAGGGACCGGGGCTTCTTCTACCGACCCGGCCAGGAAGCGGATGCGCTCGTACCCGAGCCTCCGGGCGAGTTCCTCGGCGGAGCGCGCCAGCTCGGGGCGCGACTCGATGGCGAGGAGAGTGCCCTTTCCCGCCGGCCCGAAGAAGAGCTCGTAGAGGATGAAACCCAGGTACCCCTTCCCGGCGCCGCAGTCGACCACCACCGGGTCGGCAAAGCGCTCGAGCACGTCCTCCACCGCGGGGGTGATGAGCCGCACTAGGTGGTTCACCTGCTTCAGCTTCCGTAGGCTGTCGGCATTGAGATCGCCGTCGCGGGTGAGGAGGTGCAGCTCCTTCAGCAGCTCGGGGGACTGGCCCGGCACGAGCTCTCTCCCCACCAGCGGCCGCTTCACCTGCCGACGCATCGGGAAGCTTCCTGACGCAGGCGGTGCCCCTCGCGCTCGACGGCTCAGACGAGCGAGAACCGCAGATCTCCCGGCTTCTCGATCTCGGTCGAGAGCTTGTCTCCCGCCTTCAGCCAGACGCGCTGCGCCTCGGGCTTTCCCTGGATGACTCCCTCCGGGGTCCCGGTGAAGATGATGTCGCCGGGCTCGAGCGTCATGACGCTCGAGGCGTAGCTGACGAGGTTCGCGCAGCTGAAGATCATGTCGTCGGTGTTGGAGGACTGGCGCACCTCACCGTTCACGCGGCACTCCAGCTTCAGCTTCTGGGGATCGCCCACCAGGTCGGCGCCGACGAGCCAGGGGCCGATGGGGGCGAAGCCGTCGCAGGTCTTTCCCACCATGTACTGGGTGGTCTTGAACTGCAGGTCTCGCGCGGTGAAGTCGTTCCCGGTGCAGTACCCGGCTACGTGGGAGAGCGCGTCCTCGACGCTCACGTCGCGGGCGGTCTTGCCCAACACCACCACCAACTCCACCTCGTAGTCGAAGTTCTTGGCGACCCCGGTGGGGAGCCGGATGGTGCCCCCGTGGCCGAGGAGCGCGTTGTTGTACTTGTTGAAGAACACCGGGAGGGTCGGGATGGGGATCTTGAGCTCGTTGCAGTGCTTCCGGTAGTTGAAGCCCATCATGATGATCTTCTGCGGGTTGGTGACGCAGGGACCGAAGGTGAACTCGTCTTCCTTCAGCAGGAACGATTTCCTTCCCTTGCCGGTGCGGCCGAGGACCTTGCGCAGGCCGTCGAGGTTCTTGCCGTGGATGACATCGTCCGGCGTGAGCGGGAAGCGCACCCCCTCGGCCGACGCCGCCCGCTCCACGTCCAGGACTCCCTTGGGCGTGCGGACCCCGAGCGTGAGTCGGTCCCCGCGCTTGATGGTGCAGAGGGTAAGCCCTCGCGCCGTCCCTTGGGGCGAGGTCGTCTTCGAGGGAACGCTTTCCGCCGCGCTCGCCTCGCCCCGCAGGAGGTCCCCCGCCAGCGCGGCCATGCCCGCCGCCCCCGCGGTCTTGAGGAACGTTCGCCGCGTCGCTCTCATGGTCCGCCTCCTCCCCGTCGTTTGGGAGAGGCTGCCATGGGGATCGCTTCGCGGGAACCCGGGGGCACCCAACGGGGGCATCAGCGGGCCAGGCGGATCCCGGTCATCTGCCAGCGCGCGTGGGGTGGAAAGAAGTTGCGGTATGACGGTCGCAGGTGCGTGCGGCTGGAGAGGCACGACCCTCCCCGAAGCACCAGCTGGTTCACCATGAACTTGCCGTTGTACTCGCCCACGGCCCCGGCGGCGGGACGAAACCCCGGATAGGGAACGTACGGGCTCGCCGTCCAGGTCCACGCCCCTCCGAACGCGGGCGCCTCCGACGGGGAGGGGAGTGCGACCAGGGCGCCGTCCTCCACGAACTGGCCCGAGAGCGCTTCCTTTCGCGCCACCGTCTCCCACTCCGCCTCCGTGGGGATCCGGGCACCGGCCCAGCGCGCGTACGCATCGGCCTCGTAGTAGCTCACGTGGGTGACCGGCGCGCCCGGATCGAGCGGGACCACTCCGTGCAGCGTGAATCGAGTCCACCCGCCGTCGCACCGCTCCCAGTAGAGCGGCGCCTGCCACCCCCCCTGCTGCGAGGCCGCCCATCCGTCGGACAGCCAGAGCTCGGGTCGCCGGTAGCCCCCTTCATCGACGAAGGTGACGTACTCGCTGGCGGTGACGCCCCGGGAGGCGATGGAGAAGGTCTCGAGGTAGGCCCGGTGGCTCGGGGACTCGTTGTCGAAGGCAAAGCCATCCCCCTCGTGGCCGATGCGGACCAGGCCGGCGGGGTGCTGCGACCAGGTGAGGGGGGAAGGCGGCGAAGGACCCGGTAGCTGCCTCGGCGAGTACACCGGCCGGAGCGGGTTGAGCGAGAAGGCGTGCTGAAGGTCGGTGAGAAGGAGCTCCTGGTGCTGTTGTTCATGGTGAATGCCGAGTTCCACCAAGCTGGCCATGGCGTCCCGCTCCCTGGGCGGGGCGCGAAGCAGCTCGAGCGTCTGCTCGGTCACCGCCGCCCGGTACTCGCCTACCTCCCGCACCGTGGGGCGCGTCAGCAGACCGCGCTCCGACCGACCGTGCCGGGGCCCGGCCGCGACGTAGTAGGAGTTGAAGAGGTAGCTCCAGCCCTCGCGGTAGGGCCGAAAGCCCGGCAGGTAGGGGGCGAGGACGAAGGTCTCGAAGAACCAGGTGGTGTGGGCGAGGTGCCACTTGGCCGGACTGGCGTCCGGCATGGACTGCACGACGAAGTCCTCGGTGGCGAGTGGATCGCAGAGCCGCTCGGTGAAGGCGCGCACCCCGGCCAAGCGATGGGCGAGCTCCGTCAGCTCGGGGCGGGCCGACGCGCTCACACGCATCTCCTGGAGCCCCGCTTCGTCGGGCTCACGGCCACCGATCCGGGACGCGCCAGAGCGCGTCGGCGAACCAGCCGCGCCGGTCGCGAAACCGACCCACCTCGGCGAATCCCCCCGAGCGCGCCAGCTCGGTGATGTCCCCCTCCCGATACTTGCAGGAGATCTCGGTGTGGACGAGTTCCCCGGGCGCGAAGGCGAACCTTCTCCCGGCCACCGTCACGATCTGGCTGCGAAGGCTCTCGATCCAGCTTTCCATCGCCGGGCGAGCCGGATCGAACGTGGCCCGGTGCGCGAAGCTCGAAAGGTCGAAATCGGCGCCGAGCTCGCGGTTCATGCGGGCAAGCAGGTTCAGGTTGAACTCCGCGGTGACGCCCTGCGCATCGTCGTAGGCGCGCTGCAGCACCGATCGGTCCTTGAGCAGATCGAATCCCACCAGGACGTGATCGCCCGGACGCAGGGCGGAGCGGAGCCCGCGCAGGAACCCGCGCGCCTCCTCGCGCTCCATGTTGCCGATGTTGCTGCCCAGGAAGAGCACCAGCAGCGCCCCGATGCCCTCTCGCGCGCCGAGCCAGCGAAGCCCTTCCGCGTACTCGCCCACGACCGGGACCACGTGGAGTCCGGGGAACGCCGTCGCCATCCGGGAGAGCGAGTCCCAGAGCGCCGAGGGCGAGACGTCGATGGGCGCGTAGGAAAGCCCGGGAGACCGCTGGAAGAGCCGCGAGAGGAGAAGGTGGGTCTTGGTGCCGTCACCCGCTCCCAGGTCTACCAAGGTCCCGTGCCGTTCGAGCAAGCACGCGACCAGGCGTTCGCCGTCGCGCTCCAGGATCTCCCGCTCGCATCGGGTCGGGTAGTACTCCTCGAGCGCCATGATCCGCTGGAAGATCTGGCTGCCGCGCGCGTCGTAGAAGTAGAGGGAGGGGATGAAGCGAGGCGTGGAGGAGAGCCCCCGGAGGACGGCGTCGCGGAAGCTCTGCGGGTCGGCGCGCGCGCCGACCGGATCGGGAGCGCGGCAAGACCTCGTCTCGCGTGCGGTGCCGGTCCGCATCATTTGGTCTCCCCGAGCCTGGGACCGCGGCAATCCCCCGCTCCTCCTGCGAGGCGCGCAGCGGCCGACGCGGACCTCCGGTGCTCCGTGCCTCCGGCCCCCGCCCTCTCGCCCAAGGACCGGAGAACAGCGTTCGTGGACGCGCGAACCATTCGGGACGATCTAGCGATGGCCGAGGGGCATGCCATCGAGTGCGCCATCTGGACCCTTTGGGGGCGAGGGCGCCCTCAAACGGGCTGGGCAGGACCGATGAGCTTCGGGTCCCAGCCCGCCCGCTCCGCGCCCGCCAGGTAGGTGGACTCGAAGAAGCCGAGCAGGTCGGCCTCGGGGTGCGCGCAGGCGCGCAAGTCGTCGTAGTCGAGGACGAATTCACGTAAGGTCGGGTCCCAGCGGGAGCCCGCCGGCTTCACCTTCGCGTGCTCCACTCCCTCCGGCTGGGGGTAGGTGAACGAGTAGAAGGCCGGCTTCGGGTAGGACTCGTTTCCGCTCCACCACCCCACCTCGATTTGCGCCGCGTCCATGGCGTTGCGACGGATGTACCCCGCGCCCGATTCCGGCGGGACGGGGCGGCCGTCGTAGCGGACGTCGCGCAGATCGAAGGTGCCCCACATCAGCCCGATGGGCTGGGTCTTTCCTCGGAATCGAGCGTGATAGCGCTGCATGACCCGGTGAACGGATACAAGGATCCGCCACCAGGCGTGGACGAGCGCGCGGTCATAGGGCCGCGGCTGCCGGTCTTCGTCGAACGGCACCGGGTGGGGCACCTCCTGGGGCATGCGATTCACGCGCGCCTCGACCCCGGCGGCGCCGAGCATGTCGTCGATTCTCCCGGTGAGCTCGGCCACCGACATGGGGCCGAGCGCGACTCGACCCGTTTTCCCGGAGGTGGTGTCGCACCGGATCTCGTGCGCGAGCAGGTCGACGTCGACGCTGAACGCCCCGCTGCCCAAGGGCACGAGGCCGGTGGTGAGCCCCCGGCTCGTCACCTCGAGAGCCACATTGGCCCACTCGGGCTCGAAGGGCTTCCACAGGCTGAGCTTGCCGATCGCCTGCAGGCCCATGTGGAGGAGATGCCCGGTTGGCGCGAAGGCATCGTAGGGGAGTGAAGGCCAAGCGTCCGTCGGACTCGTCGCCATGGTTTTAGCCTCTCCTTCGAGAGCCGTCGCCGGCGTCTTAACCGGGCGCCTCGGGACGTCCTCCCTCCCGCACGGGTCCTGCCCTCGCAGCAGGGCTCCCCGGCCGTTATCACCAGGTGAGCGGGAGGGTGTCGAGGAGGCGGATGGCAAGGCCGTGTCAGCACGCGTCCGAGATCCGGAACCCGGCCCCGAGCGGGCCGGGCTGTGTCGAGTGCCTGGCTACCGGCGGGTGGTGGGTGCACCTGCGGCGCTGCGTCGATTGCGGGCACGTCGGCTGCTGTGATTCGAGCCCCAGCAAGCACGCCACTCGGCACGCGCGCACGGCGAAGCACCCCATCGTCCAGTCCTACGAACCCGACGAGGACTGGCTCTGGTGCTATGTCGACGAGGTCGACTTCGAGGTCCCGTCCATGAGGAACTCGCCCAGCCATCCTCCAGGGTGGAGCCCGGGACCTCCGGGCAAGGTGCCGCCGGGCCTGTGAGCCGGGGTTCGGGGCGGGGTCGCGACCCTCGAGACCCGGAAGGAGCTCGGCGCCGGCAGCGACAGCGGTTAATGGGCGGGCCGGTCGAATCAGGATGGGAGGAACGATGCGCGCAGTCGTCATCGCCAAGTACAACGAGCCCTGGGAGCTGCGTCAGCTCCCCGATCCGCACCCGCAGCCCGGACAGGTGCTCATCCGAATTCGCGCCAGCGGAATGTGCGGCACCGACCTGCACGTGCACCACGGGCTGTTCCCCCTGCCGACTCCCCTCGTCGCAGGGCACGAGCCGGTCGGCGAGGTGGTGGAGGTGGGAGCGGGCGCCGGAGCGATCCGGGTCGGCGACCGGGTCGGGGTCCATTGGAACCAGAAGGGCTGCGGCCGCTGCGCCTCCTGCCTGTCCGGGCGACAGGACGCCTGCCCGAGCGCGCAGAGCTGGATGCAGCTCGGCGGTGGCAACTCGGAGCTCATGCTCGCCTGGGCCTCCGGCTGTACTCTCATCCCCGACGGCGTCGAGGACGCGGTGGCGGCGCCCATCTTCTGCGCCGGGTACACGGTCATGAGCGGTCTTCGCAACGCCTCGCCCAAGCCGGGGGAGCGCGTCGCCGTCCTGGGTCTGGGCGGCCTGGGGCACCTCGCCCTCCAGTTCGCGCACGCCCTCGGCCTGTCGACCATCGCTCTCACCGGGCAGGCGAGCAAGACGGAGGAGCTGAGGCGGATGGGCGCCGACGAGGTGCTGGTGGCGGGAGACGACCCGGGCAAGGCGCTGGCCGACGCCGGCGGCGCGGACGTGATCCTCTCCACCACCAACTCGAGCAAGCAGGTGGGGAGCGCCTTCCGCGCGCTGCGCCCCGAGGGACGCCTCGTCAACATGGGCGTCACCGATGCCCCGATCGCGGTCGACCCCATGACCCTGATGATGGGTCAGCGCCAGCTGAGGGGGAGCTCCCAGGACGAGCGGAGCGATCTCTACGAGGCGCTGCAACTCGTGGCTTCCGGGAAGGTAAAGCCGGTCCTCGAGACCTACCCGCTCGAGCAGGCCAACGCGGTGCGCGATCGGCTCGCGGCCGGCAAGGTCCGCTACCGAGCTGTGTTGCTCCACGCGCGCTAGGCTCCGGCCTTCACAGGACAGGAAGCCATGGACCTCAGGCTCTCGGCAAGGCGGGCCCTCGTCACCGGATCGACCGCCGGGATTGGCTTCGCCATCGCCTCCGGCCTGGCCCGGGAGGGGGCGCGCGTCATCGTCAACGGACGCACGGAGGAGCGGGTCGCGGGCGCCCTTGGCCGCCTGCGACGGGAGGTAGCGACGGCCGACGTCGAGGGAGTGGCGGCGGACCTGGCCACCGCCGCGGGCTGCGACCACCTCGTTCGCCGCCACCCGGACGTCGACATCCTGGTGAACAACGTCGGGATCTTCGAGGCGAAGCCCTTTCACGAGGTGGGCGACGCGGAGTGGCTTCGCTTCTTCGAGGTGAACGTCCTCTCGGGTGTGCGCTTGTCCCGCCATCACCTGCCGCGCATGCTCGCGCGGGGCTTCGGCCGCGTTCTCTTCATCTCGAGCGAGAGCGGGCTGCAGATCCCGGTGGAGATGATCCACTACGGCGTCACCAAGACTGCCCAGATCGCCCTCGCCCGCGGGCTGGCGGAGCTGACCCGCGGCTCGGCGGTGACCGTGAATTCCATCCTCCCCGGGCCGACCCGGAGCGAGGGCGTGGACGCCTTCGTCCAGTCCCTGGCGCGCCAGGAGGCGCGGTCAGCCGCCGAGGTGGAGCGGGAGTTCTTCCGGACGGCCCGCCCCTCGTCGCTCCTGCAGCGCTTCGCCACCCCCGCGGAGGTGGCGGCGCTCGTCACCTTCGTCGCGAGCGAGGAGGCATCGGCGGTGAACGGGGCTGCCCTGCGGGTCGACGGCGGCGTCGTCCGCGCGATACCGTGAGCCTTCGAGGGGCGGAACGCATGACGGACAAGATGCGGAGCGCGCGAGCGGTGGTCTTCGACGCCTACGGCACGCTCTTCGACTTCGGCAGTCCAGCCCAGCGGCTCTCCGACGTGCTCGGGGATCGGTGGCGGACGCTCGCCGACCTCTGGCGCGCGAAACAGCTCCAGTACACCTGGCTGAGAAGCCTCCAGGGGCGCCACGCGGACTTCTGGCAGGTGACCGGCGAAGCCCTCGAGTTCGCGCTGTCGAGTCTGGGCGTCGACGATGCCGGGGTCCGCCAGCGCCTCCTCGAGCTCTACGAGCGGCTCGACGCGCACCCGGACGCCCGCGACGCGCTCGCGCGCCTCCGCGGCGGCGGGCTCAGGCTCGCCATTCTCTCCAACGGGTCGCCGCGCATGCTGGAAGCCGCGGCCCGCAGCGCCGGGATCGCGGAGTTCCTCGACCTCGTCCTGTCGGTGGAGGAGGTGGGGATCTACAAGCCCCACCCGTCGGTCTATCAGCTGGCGGTGGACCGGCTCGGCCTCCCCGCCGACGGCATCGCGTTCGTTTCCGCCAACGGCTGGGACGCGTACTCCGCAAAGGCCTTCGGCTTGTCGGTGGCCTGGTGCAACCGCTCGGGACAGCCGGCCGAACGCATCCCCTCCCCGCCCGACGCCGAGATCCGGTCCCTTTCGGAGCTGCCCCCTCTCCTCGGCCGCTGACCTTCCCGGCGCCGCGACGAGGTCTCCGCCGCGACTCAGCGATGCTGAGACGCCAGGTCGGGGTGCTTCGCAAGGTACTCCGCGAAGGTCCCGGGGAAGTCATTCACCGGTTCGCCCGCGCGCACGTGCCAGATGCGCGTCGCCACCTCGTCGACGAGCTGTTGGTCGTGGGTGACGAAGATGGCGGTCCCCTCGAAACGCTTGAGGCCCTCGGAGAGAGCGGTGATCGCCTCCAGGTCCAGGTGGTTCGTGGGCTCGTCGAGGACGAGGACGTTGGGCTTCTCCATCATGAGCTTCGCCATCAGGAGCCGGACCGTCTCGCCGCCCGAAAGGGTGGCGGTGGGCTTCATCCGCTCCTCCCCCGAGAAGAGCATGCGCCCGAGCAGCCCGGAGATCTCCTCGTTGCTGAGCTTGTCCTCGAGCTCCCGCAGCCAGCCGAAGGCGGTGGTCCCGGGGCGGATGAGGCCGGCGTGGTCCTGTGGCAAGTACCCGACCATGGCCTGGTGGCCCCATTTCACCTCGCCGGCGCTGGGCTCGAGATCCCCGGTGAGGAGCTTCACGAGCGTGCTCTTCCCCGCCCCGTTCTTGCCGATGACCGCGACCTTCTCGCCGCGGGCGAGGAGGGCGCTCAACGGCTGGATGACCTCGTTTCCGTGAAAGCGCTTCTCCAATCCCTCGACGGTGAGCGTCTGCTTGCCGCTCTGCGCCTTCATCTCGAACTTGATGAAGGGGGCCTGGATGTTCGAGCGCTTCAGGTCCTCCAGGCGGAGCTTCTGGATCTGCCGCACCCGGCTCTGCACCTGCGAGGCGCGTGTTCCCGCCGAGAACCGGGAAACGAACTCCTGCAACGCCTCGACCTTCTTCTTCTTCTCGGCGTTCTGGGCCTCGACGCGGCTTCGCACCTCGCCCTTCTGGCGCACCATGTCGTCGTAGCCACCGGCGTAGGTGATGATGGCCTCGTAGTCGATGTCGGCGATGTGCGTGCAGATGGAGTTGAGGAAGTGCCGGTCGTGGCTGATGGTCACGAGCACCCCTTCGAAGTCGCGCAGGAAGGCCTCCAGCCACCGGATGGAGTCCAGGTCGAGGTTGTTCGTGGGTTCGTCGAGCAGGAGCCCGTCCGGCTTGCCGAAGAGCGCCTGCGCGAGCAGCACACGCAGCTTGATGCCGCCGGCGAGCGACCTCATGGGCTGGTCGTGCCAGGCGGTGTCGATCCCCAGCCCTTGCAGGAGCGACGCCGCCTGCGCCTCCGCCTCGTAGCCGTCCTCCTCCGCCACCACCCCCTCCAGCTCGGCCAGCCGATGCCCGTCCTCCTCGGAGACGTCCGCCTGGGCGAGGATGTCGTCCTTCTCCTTCATCGCCTTCCAGAGCGCGGCATTGCCCATCAGGACCACGTCGAGGACCCGGTCGTTCTCGTAGCGGAAGTGGTCTTGGCGGAGGATGCCGAGGCGCTTGGGGCGGTGGACCGATCCAGCGTCCGCCTCCTCGTCGCCAGACAGGATCCGCATGAACGTCGACTTGCCGGCCCCGTTCGGCCCGGTGAGGCCGTAGCGCCTCCCGGGGGAAAAGGTGACGTCCACGTTCTCGAAGAGCTTCTTCGGCCCGAAGGCCTTGGTGACGTCGTGCACGCTGATCATGGAAGGCGCGGATCTAACTCGAAATGCTGGGATTTGCGAGAAACACCTGCGGCGCAACACGTGGCCGATCGTCGCCGGGCTACCCCCGCCGCCCCGTCCCGCGCCTCGGTCTTCGCCCGCGGCGAGGTTGCAGCCCCCTCGCCGGATGTCTAAGGTGCTCCCGTGAGGGCCAAGGTCACGAGCTTCCTGCGCCGCCGCGTGGCGGATCCGGTGATGCAGCAGCTCCGACAGGGCGTGACGCCCTCCCGGCTCGCGCTCTCGCTCGCCATGGGCCTAGTGCTCTCCTCCATGCCGCTCCTCGGGTTCACCGGGGCCATCTGCATCGCCTTCGCCGCTCCCCTCCGCCTCAACCAGCCGGCGATCCTCGCCGCCAACTACGCCGCCACCCCGCTCCAGGTGGCCCTTTTCGTTCCCTTCTTCCGGGCCGGGTCCTGGGTGTTCGGTGCCGAGCCGGTCCCGCTCACGCTCGCCCAGATCCGGGCCGAGTTCGACGCGGGCTTCTTCTCCGCGATGGCGAAGTACTGGGACGCGAACCTGCGCGCCATGGCGGTCTTCGCGCTCGTCGCGCCCATCGCCACGGCGCTTCTGTATCTCGTCCTGTTCCAGGTCCTGTCCCGGATGCCTCTGCCGCGCTCCGAACCCGCGGGCACGCTCCGGTGAGGGGTGGCAGCGGAGCCGACACACCGACCGTGGCCGAGGTCTCCTCCTCCTCCCGGGAGCGCATCTTCGCCGCCTGCGCCCCCGGCCTCGAACCCGTCCTCGCCCGGGAGCTGTCGGAGCTCGGGGTCCCGGCACGACCGGTACCGGGGGGCGCCGAGGGAGAAGGGCCGGACGCAGTTGCGCGCGCCTGCCTCGGCTCGCGCGTGGCAGATGCGGTGAGGCTCCGGGTATGGGAAGGCCCCGCTCGCGAACTGGCGGAGGCCCGCCGCCGGCTTCGCTCGCGATTCGCCCCGAGAGAGCTCCTGGAGCGGAGGAGCGGGTCGCGCGCCACGATCTCGGTGGACGCGGGCGGGGAGCCGGTCTTCAAGCGGGGTTGGCGAGCTCGGGTGGGGGCGGCCCCGCTGCGGGAAAGCCTCGCGAGCGGGCTACTCCGGCAGCTCGGCTACGACGGGTCGGTCGCATTCCTCGATCCCATGTGTGGCTCCGGGACCATCGCCATCGAGGCGGCGCTCCTGGCCTCAGGGCGCGCCCCCGGGCTCGGCCGAACCTACGCCTTCGAGGCCTGGTCGGACCGTGAGCCCGGGAGAACCGCCGCCCTGCGCACCGCCCTCACCGCGGCGGCCCGGGAACCCGCACCTCCCCTGCAAGCGAGCGACCGGAACGGCGGCGCGGTGCGACTCGCGACGAGGAACGCCGAGGCGGCCGGCGTCTCCCGATTCCTGCGGATCGAGCGGAGAGACGCGATCGAGGTGATCCCGCCCTCGCCCCCCGGCGTTTGTCTCGTCAACCCACCCTACGGCGTCCGCATGAACGAGGAGGTCGAGGCTTCCTGGAAGGCGCTCGGGCGGCTGCTCTCGCGGCTGGAGGGCTGGACGGTGGGCGTGCTCGCGGGCTCACCCGCCTTCGAAAAACTCCTGCCTGGCTCCCCGGTTGACGCCCTCCATGTGCGGAATGGTGGGCTCCGTTGCGTCCTGCTCACCTACCGACCATGAGTGAGGAGGCGCGGGGCCTGCAACGTCACGGAATCTTTGCACGGCAGTCATGCGCGCGACCGCCGCCAAGCACAAGATTGTCCTCGTGAGAGACCTCTGCGAGACCGGCACCCAAGTGGCCCTGACCGCCTCGGCGGCAGGCACCGCCGCGCCCGAGATCCCGGCAGCGCCGGAGATCCCGGAGCGCATGGGCCGGCTCGCGAGGCTCCTCGCAGTCGACGAGCGCCTCCTGGTCGCGGCGCGCCGTCTGCACGGACCCTGGCGGACGAAGCTCGCCTGCACGCTCACCCGCGTCGGGGACGCGTCCTCCTGGACCCTCCTCGTCCTCGCACTTCTGGCCGCGGGCGGGTCCCTCGTCCCCATCGGGGCGCGAATGGGCGTGGCGGCCCTCCTCGCGACCGGGCTCTCGCAGTTGCTCAAGCGGCGCTTGAACCGTCCGCGCCCCACTCGGGCCATCGACGGGTTCGAGGCCCTGGCTGACAACCCGGACGCCTTCTCCTTCCCGTCCGGCCACACGGCCGCCGCCTTCGCCGTCGCGGTGGCGCTCGCCGGTGCGCCCTTTGGGTTCGGCCCCGCCACTCTGCTCCTCGCGCTCGGCATCGGCGTGTCGCGGGTCTATCTCGGCGCGCACTACCCGCTCGACGTGGCGGCCGGTGCCGCCCTGGGCAGCATCGCCGGCGCCGCGGCGAGGATCGCTGTCGCCACCCTCGGCGGCTAGCTGTCCCGGGGCCTCCGGCCGCACACCTTGACGCACAGGGTCGCCCGTTTGCGCCTCGCGGGGTTGCCCCGCGCGTTCCTGGCGACCGCCGAGAAATGACTCGGCATCCAAACCGTGGTCCACTCGAAGGAGATGGCACCGGGCCCGCTCGACTTCCTCGGGGCTCCGACCCCGGCGCTCCGCGCCCTGGTCGCGCACTACCAGCGCGTCCTTCCGGCGGCGGACTTCGAGCGTCTCCTCGCCCACCTCCGCGAGAGGGCGCAGGAGTACGCGGCCGAGCTCGGACGTCTCCCGCCCGGCGCCGAGCGCGCGCGTGCCTGCCACCGCCTCCTCGACCGCGCGCTCGAGTCGTCGCACCGTCCCGTCACGAGCTGCGGGGCCGGGTGCTCCGCCTGCTGCCACCTGGAGGTCGAGGTCACGAGCGACGAGGGGGCGCTCCTCGCCGAACGGGTGAGGAACGGCCAGGCGGTCGACCGCGATCACCTCGGCCGTCAGGCGGCGCGGGCCCGGCAGAGCTCCGAATGGGCCTCGCTGGTGGCCCCGCAGAACCGGTGCGTCTTCCTCACCCGCGTCGACACCTGCGGCATCTATCCCGATCGCCCGTCCGGGTGCCGCAAGCACCTCGTCTCCAGCCCTTCGGCTCGGTGCGGCTCTCCGGGCGGGAGGCTGGAGCCGATCACGGTCCCGCTCGCCGAGCTCGTGACGAGCGTCGCGCTCGCCCTTCCACAGAACTCTTACGGGTCTCTCCCGAAGGTGCTCGACGCCCGTCTCGGCCCCCGCATCAAGGGGTGACCGCGGCGAAGCGCCGCGCTAGCGCGGCGAGCTCCTCCGGATTCACGTCGGAGACGAGCGCGTAGCCGAGGTCGCCGGCGCGCCAGAGGACCACGTTGAAGCCCCTGGCGGAGGAGGCGAGGAGCGAAGTCTCCCCGGCTCTCGGCCAGGCGAGGCCCTCGGAGCGGAAGACGAGGAGCGTGACCGCGTGTCGCCGGAGCGAGTACTGCACCACGCCCGCCTTGCGGTCGCGGAAGTACCCGATCGCTCCTCCCAGGAGGCGGAGGTCGGTCACCTCCGGGAGCGGGACGGCGGGCGCGAAGTCGAGCTTCCCCTCGAACCACGGCTTCACCTGGTGCGAGCCTCCACTCTCGACCTCGAGCGGGCGCTGGCTCGCGAGCACGCGGAGGTGATCGCTCACCGCCTCGGCGGTGAGCGCCGCCAGGACCGCCGGGCCCCCGCTCGCCTGCCTTTCGAAAAGGAGGTAGCCGGTGGTGAGAGCGAGCGAGGCCGCCAGTGCCGGCGCCAGGAAGCGGATCCACGCCGGGCGAGCCGGCCACGTAACGGGGGCCTCCAGGACGGCGAGGCGGGTCTTCAGGGAGGCCGGTGCGCCATGCCTCGGCAGACGGTTCCGGAGCAGGTCGTCGAGCACGCCCTCCTCCTCTTCCACGCGCCGGCACCCCTCACAGCCCTCCAGGTGCGCGCTCACTCCCTCGGCGAGCGGCGGCGCGAGCCGTCGTCGCCGGAGGTCGTGAAGGAGCGGGCGCGCTTCGGTGCAGTCCATGGCTCTCCTAGGCTCGATAGTCCGCGAGCTTCTCTCGCAGTGCGGCCCGGGCTCGCGACAGCCGCGACTTCACCGTCCCCTGGGCGCACCCGAGGACGAGGGCGATCTCGGCCTCGGTCATGCCTTCCAGGTCGAGGAGGATGACCGTCCGTTGCTCCTCGGTCAGGCCCAGCATCGCCTCCTCGATCTCCTCTCCCACCAGCCTGCGCATGCGCTCCAGTTCCAGGTCGCCCCGGAGGAGCCCATCGCCCGGGGAGGGGCTCTCCTCGTCCACGGCGGCTTCGGCCGGGTTCCGCTGCTGGCGGCGATGGCCGTCGAGCCAGGTGTTGCGGAGGATGCGGAAGAGCCAGGCCTTGAGATCGGTGCCGGCCTCGAACCGGTGCCAGGCGCGCAGGGCCCGGGCGTAGGTCTCCTGCACCAGGTCCTCGGCGTCCGCGGGGTTCCGGGTGAGGTACCGGGCCAAGTTGTAGAGCGCGTCCGCATGGTCGAGCGCCC
>DATJZG010000005.1:0-5944 GCA_035499295.1 Anaeromyxobacteraceae bacterium | reverse complement strand
CACTTTAGCAGGTAATGAATGTTTTTTTCAAGGGGATCTCACGTGTCCTCCGGGAGTGCCGCCGACGAGGCAACTCCTTTCCGGCGGTTCCACAATCTGCGGAGCGTCGCGCGCGGCAACGAATTGCGGGACAGCTCTTAGGACGATTCGCCCTGCTCTGGATGCTGGACCTGGAGCAGGGAAAAGCGCCACCCTCCGGGGCCCGCGAGCTGGTCTCCTCCCTCTGCCCGCGAGGCTCCGAAGGGCCGGCTCCCGAGATCAAGTCGGCCTCAACGCAGGTCCTGGCCCGTGGTGGTCGGGACCATCTTCCCGAACTTTACGCCCTTCGTGGCGGCCAGGCCCTCGCCCATGCGTACCACCTCGCGCGCCCGCCCTCGGAGCACGAGCAGCTCGAGGCAGTTGTGCTCGTCCATGTGGACGTGGAGCCCGGCCACGATCGCCCCGTAGTTCTCGTGCTGAATGTGCGCCAGTTTCTGCGCCAGGCTCGAGGAGTCGTGGTCGTAGACCAGCGCCACGACGGCCACCTTCTCCTCGTTCCCGGCTGCGCGCGACCACTCGCGCTGGACGAGGGCATCGCGGATGAGGTCGCGGACGGCCTCCGAGCGGTTCTCGTAGCCCTTCGCCGCGATGAGCTCGTCAAACTTCTCCAGGAGCTCCTTCTCGAGCGAGATTCCGATGCGTTCGATCATCCAGCGCGCCTCCACGCCAGCAGGGGTGAGAACCTGACGGTTAGCAGCTGATCAGCCGGGCGGCAAGATCGGGCAAGCGGCAGCTTGCGACGCGTCTGGCCACGGCGAGAGCCGGCAACCGGCCACGTCGCCCAGGCCCTGTGTCGTTTCCGGCCGGCGGCGACATCGATCGAGAGCGGTAAGCGCCATCAAGCGTGAGCGCCTACATCAAGGTCCCCACCCGCACCGTGAAGCCGTCCCAGACCTGCTCGGCTGGGACGAGAACGCAGTGCGGGTGATGCTGAACTGGGCGCTCAGCGCCTCTGGCCGGGAGCCGGCCAGGTGTGGAGGGAGGCAGAAGCGGTCCCGCCGAAGCACGAAACTCTACCTGGAGCTCTTGCTCAAGTGGAGCGGTTCATGCACTGACTCATGCATAGTACGGATTCGAATCCGCCAGCCGCGCGTACTCGGGATCACGCCGATAGTCGAGTTGCTCCAGCAAGTAGGGGCGTTCGCCGTTGATGAATACGATCGGGCGGCGGCCGAGGCCCATGACCTCGTCCGGCGTGAGGAGCGAACGGCCGATGAACTGCTGTTGCCTGCTCTTGCCTGAGCTCAAATTGCCCGAGAGCCATCCTGACGATTGTGTGCTCTTGCTCCTCGACCAAAAGTCGATCGTTTCCTTGCCCAGCGACCGCGAGACATAGTGGGCGGTGTCGATGTCGGCAGTCCCATAGAATTGCTTTGCGGAGTTGGCCAAGAATGTCTGCCACTTCGGGTACACGGCTCGGAGCTGGCTCAGATCCTGGACGAAGATCCAGAACGCCGCACCGTAGCCGCGTACCAGCGAGATCCCCTCCTCGATCGCCGACATGCGGCCGAGTTGTGCAAACTCGTCGAGGAAAAACGCTACCTTGAACTTGGGGCGATCGCGAGTGCTCGTGATCGCGGAGAGCGACAACCCGACGAACCCGCGCAAAAGACGGTTGTAGGCGGTGACCCTTGCTGGCGGAAGCACCACGTAAAGCGTCATCGAGCGGCGCTTGAGATCTGCGAGGCGGAAATCCGAATGGGTGAGCGACGCCACCACGCGGGGGTCATCGAGGAAAGAGGTGTGGCGAGCGGCCGTGGAAAGGACGGCCGATCGCTCCCTGTCGGCCTTGGCGAGAAACACGTTCGCGGCCCTCGCCACCACACCGAAGGCGGCACTGCTCAAGGCCATGTCCGCCAGGACGGTCGTAAGGTCTTTCTGGGTGCCAGTGATTAGCCGCCGGACCTCGCCCATGTGGCAACGGCTCTTGTCCGGGAGGCTCGCAACGTGAATGAGCAATCCGCGCAAGAGGTCGCGCGCGGTATCGTCGAAGTGAGCGTTCTCGCCACCGTCCGGGATGACGAGCATGTCGGCCAGCGCAGCCGACTCGCTCACCACATCGGGATCCGATGGGTTGAGGTGGTCGAGCCAGTTGCAGGCGTGATCTTGCATCCCGGTGACGCCGAAAGGGTCAACCACGAAGACCTCGTGCCCCATCTCGCGCCGCCTGCGGGCGGTGACGGCCGAGTTCTCGCCCTTCAAGTCGAGCACCACCGCCGAACCCGGGTACTCGAGGAGATTCGGAATGACCGCGCTCACGCCCTTGCCGGCGCCGGTCGGTGCGCAGGTAACGACATGTCCCAGATAGCGGAACCGGGCGTCCCGAGGCCAGCGAGCGCCGCGCGCTCGTCCGAGAGCGAACTCATGCGAGCTGGCAAGGGCGAATCCTCGCCGCTGAATGCGACCCGCCTTCACCATGTCCGCGAGGGTGGACCATCGCGCCGACCCGTGCGCCTTCGATGACCGGGGGTGGAACACGCGCTCCCAGACGAGATAGGTGGGAACGGTTCCCGCCACAGTCAGCATACCGATGAGCCAGATCGGAAGCGGGGTCGCGATGTGAAGCAGGGCGGCGACCGAAAACGGAACCATCACCACCACCGGAAACATCACGATCGACTCCAAGCACTTCCAGCGCCAGGTGACCCACGCGCCGACCGCGAAGGCGAGCACGAACATAGCGGTGATGATCTCCCAGGCACTCCTGGCGCGGTTCCTCCACGAGGTCTGCTCGGGCTCCGGCGCGACATGACGAGTTACCGCGACCGACGTCCTGGTCGCAGGTGCAGATGTATGCCGATGGACCTTGCCGACCGGGAGCGGCCTGGTGACGTCATCGCCTTGGGCGAGCGTTTTGCCTGGGGCTATCCACAACGCGAGGACGGCGACCATCACGACTCGGCTATTTTGCTGCCGCACCACCAGGTCTCCCCCCGGAGTCGCTGGTTTTCTTGCGTCTCGCCTGACCCAACGGGCACGGCCTGCATCCGTTGAGAAATTCGTCGAGATCGATCTGGGCCGATCCTGGGTCCGACAAGGTCGCAGGAGCGCTGTGCCTCTTTCGCAGGCGACGCACGCGCTCGGTCACGAGGTCGATCGCTGCTGCTCTCCGGTCGCCGGGAAGCGAATGAATGACGTTCTCGAGAAGGTACAGAGTGCCCAGCAATCGGCGTGTCTTCGTTTCTTCGGGTCTATTGGTCATCGTAGAGCAGTTCGCGTGGCACCACCTACCGTCCATGCCCCAAGCTGAATTCTGCGGCGGGCCCCTTCCGGGTCACAGTGCGGACGAAGGCAAGGGTGCGCTCAGCTCTGTACAGCAGCGCCCTGGTTCTTCGCAGGCGGCTTCGCATCGCCGGCACGCCGGCGATAGCCTCGAATTCCTTCGCGGGGGTAGCACAGTCTGGCATGCCGGACTGACTCCACTTCGCGTTCATTGCCCTCCCAGGTGCCACCCATAGGTCTTTCCTTCCCGTGTCGCGTATGGGATACAAACCCCGTCCTCGACGGTCCACCCCTGCCCACGGCAGCGCGCGAGGTTCTTGAGATCGCCGCCCTGCGCGAGCTGGTACGCGAGCCGCCCATCCGACGTATTTGCCCAAGACGCGGCGGCGTTCTCGTCTTGCGCCGCCGCGAGCCTGTAATCGCCGCCAAGTAGGAACCCCCCGAGGGCCGAGCTCCCGATGGCCAGGAGCGCGAGGCATACCAGCGTCCAGCGCCAGATGCGGGCCTTCCGAGTCGACGCCAGTGCGGAGGTTCGCGCGACCATCGTCTCGAGGTCATCCCGGAGTGACTTCCCGGCCGTCTCGAGGTCATCCCGGAGCAACTTCCCGGCCGTCTCGAGGTCGTTCCGGAGCGACTTCCCGGCCGTCTGGAGGTCGTCCCGGAGCGACTTCCCCACGACCTCGACCTGCTCGCCCGCGAGATCGCCCGCATCGTGTATGACCTCCAAAGAGAGTTCCTTCGCGTTCTCGGCCTGAGCTGCACTGACGTCCGCCATCTCGCGTTGTGCCTTCTCGAGGAGAGCCTTGAGCTGCTTGGTCACGCGCCGCTCGTGCTCTTCCACGACCAGATCAAGAAGCGATATCACGCGGAGCATGGGATCGTCCTCATTCTCTCGAACAATCCCGTGATCGGCCGCGAGCTTTGCGAGCATGGTCCTTCGCGAGATCGCCATGGCTGCCTCCTCCTTAGACTACCTGCGAGACGCCAGCGAGAAGCGCATCTCCCATCTCGCTGAGCCGAACGCGCGACCAGAACCCAAACCCCGAGGCCGTCTTCGCCTCCTCGAACGTGAGCTTGCGCGAGTTGAGTTCGCGAAGATCCTCGGCGCACATCTCGCTCTCGGGCGCTGCGAGGCGAACCACCGCCGCGATGCGCTGCTTGTGCTGGTGGAAGATGGGCATCTCCTCGAACGGTCTTCCGTCCGGTGTGACCACCGGGCCGAAGTACTCGTTCACCCACACGACGAGGTCCGCCAACGGGGAAAGATCGGTCGCGAGCCTGTCGAGGCCAGCGAGCGTGTCGAGCTGCGCCACGCCGCCGGTCACGACGGTATGCATGATCACCTTCTTGCCCGCCTTGGAGATGTGATCGATCGCGTTGGTGATTCGCAGGTACTCGGTCAGGGGCAGAAAGCAGCTGGCCCCGTTGTCGATCACGGCGTGCTTGTCCTGCAGCATCACCTCTTCCATCAGCTCATCAAACTTCTTTTCCTTCACCCTGGTGCCTTCGAGGAGCTCCACGCGTACCGCGCCGATGGCCCGAAATCCGGCGAGCGTCTTGTTGATGGGATCGGTGTCGTAGCACCTGAGGTTCTCGCCTTGCCCAGCACGCATGAACTGCTGCGCGAGGAGCGATGCCACGAACGACTTTCCCACGCCGCCCTTCCCTTGCATGATCAGGTGGACCTTCTTCATCACCTTATCCCCCGTCGGTTCCGTAGAACTTCCGTTCGCGCTCCGCGTCGGCGTCAGCGCTGGTGTCGTGTTTTGTGACGGATCCTGGTCGGACGTCGATGTGCCGTGGGCCTCCGATACTGCTGGTTCCATGCGGTGCTGCTCTCGCCGATGGTGAGACACCTCTTCTGTCCGCGGCTGGGGTTTGCGCTTCGTGGGCGCTCCTGGCCGCGCCAGCTCTTTGTTCCCTCTCGGCTTCATCGAAGCTCCCGATGTGCTTCTGTACGTACCGGCAGAACCATTGGTAGCTGATGTCGGCGAGTGACATTCGTCGGTCCCGATAGATCTTCTTGAGGGGCCAGCCCGCGGCGACGAGCGCTCGCAGTTCGTCGATCTGCGCGAGGAACGCAATGCGGCCCGCGCCCCATTCCCGTTTCTTCTGTGGTGGGTGACGGCTCATCGTTCCCCAGCATCGATCGGCCGAACGCTCGCCTGCAAGGGTCCTGTTGATGATCCTGCACGAACAGTTGCGGATGATTCGTGCCGCATGATCACTCGCGCGTCGCAAAATTTACAGGCTCGGCGATCTTGTTTATCAGCTGGACAACACAGCGTTTCCAGCGCGAAGCAACGGTCCAAGTGAATCTCGGGCTCTCGGGTTGTCGCTGCTCACGCCTCGATGCGGGCGCCCCCGACGGCGGGTGGAGTCGGGGGGAGTGGACCCAGATGCGGCCGGTATTGCAGCCCTGCTCCACCTGGCTCTGGTCGCTCCGGCGTGCGGAGGCTCTTGCAATAGCAGAGGCGCACCGACGGCACCGAGGCAGATTCCCGCATCCGGGGCAACGCCTTCCTCGGTGCTCAAGAGCGCTGCTGAGCTCGTCGAGATCTTTCGTCCTCATTGAGGAAGCCCAGGTAAACAAAAGCGTGATCCGGTCTTAGAGCGACGACCTTCCAATCCGTGCCCACCGAGGCCCGGTTACGCGAGAGCCCCTCGCCGCGTGCGCGCCAGC
>DATJZG010000004.1:0-21450 GCA_035499295.1 Anaeromyxobacteraceae bacterium | reverse complement strand
CCCAGGCGGCGAGCGCGCTCGCGGCCCCGAAGGCGAAGACGCCCCAGACCGCCACCGGGAGCCCGAGCAAGACCGAGTAGCGGCTCGTCGCCACCCGGTCGCAGTTGAACGTTTCGTTGATGGCGCAGAAGCTCGCGATCCCCGCGTGGGCCTGCTGGTGGAGCCTTGCCAGGTAGAGGGCACAGGCGAGCCCCGCCAGGGCGAGCGCGAGCGCCGCCCAGAGGGCGCGGCGGGGAGACAGCGGAGCGGGGGCGGTGGGGCGCGGCATGCTGGGTTCACTCGGAGCGGGGCCCGCCCGCCCTCCCGGGGGGAGCCGGGCGGGGCGGCCGCCTTCTCGACCGAGGGTCAGTCGATGGGGCAGGGCTTGACGGGCTCGCAGGGCTTCTGCGGCTCCGCCTTGGCGCCCGGCTTCGGCGCCTTCGCGTCCGCCTCCTTGGGCTTCGCCTTTTCGTCGCCGGCCTTCGCCTTCTTGGCTTCTGCGGGGGCGGGCGTCGCGTCGGGCTTGGGCTTGTCGTCGGCGCGGGCGACCGAAGCCGCGAGCGCCACCAGAGCGGCCAAGAGCAGTTTCCTCATCTCGAGCCTCCTTGCGAGGGGGCGGGAGCCTCGCCCGCCGTCGGCGACGGGAGTCTGCCTGAGAGGCGGCCTTCCGCAAAGCCCGTTTTGCCCGGCGGCGGGCGGAGACGACTCAGGGAGGCGCCCCCGGGATGGTGAGCCGCACCGCGGTACCGCGCCCCGGGCTGCTGGTTGCGCTGATGGTCCCCCCGTGGGCCTCGACGATGCTGCGCACCAGGGCGAGCCCGAGACCGACCCCGCCGGTGCCCCGGGCGCGGCTGCGGTCGGTCCGGAAGAACGGGGTGAAGAGGTGGGGGATGTCGACGGCGTCCACCCCGATGCCGTGGTCCGTGACCTCCACCTCCAGCCCCCCCTCGTCGCCCCGGGCGACGAGCTCGACCGGGCTCGGCGGCTCGGAGTACTTGGCCGCGTTGTCGAGGAGGTTGTCGAGCACCCGGCGCAGGAGGACCGGGTCGGCGTAGAGGGACGACGCCTCGCCCTCCACCCGCACCTCGAGGGCTCGGCCGGGGTGGGCGCCGCGGAAGCGGGCCTGGGCGCGGGCGAGAAGGTCCTGGACCTCGATCCACTCGCGGCGCAGGGGCATCTCGACCCCGGCCGGGCCGCCGGCGAGATCGAGGCGCGCGGCGGTGAGGACGTCCTCGAGGAGCCGCTCGAGCTCCGCCAGGTCGATGCGGATCTCCTCCACGTACCGGCGGGCCTGGGCGACCTCCCCCTCGCTGGCCAGGTCCAGGGCAACCCGGATGCGGGAGAGCGGCGTCCTCAGCTCGTGCGACACGTTGGCGAGGAGCTCGCGCTCGCTACGCAGGAGCGTCTCGATCCTGCCGGCCATCTCGTCGAAGGCCCGGGAGAGCTCCCCCACCTCGCCGCCCTTGAAGACGCCGCTGCGCGCCGACAGGTCGCCCTCCCCCAGCCGGCGGGCCGCCTGGGTGAGCTTCTCGAGCGGCCGGGCGATGGCGCGGGCGAGCGGAATGGAGGCGACGGCGAGCATGGCGAGCGCGGCCGCGAGGAAGGCGGCGGCGCGGGAGAGGGGGAAGGTGCGCGGCGGGGCGGCCATCACCACGTAGGCCGGGACCTCGCCCTCGACGCGGGCGGCCCAGGCGAGGTGCGAGGTGGAGAGGTGCACCGGCCCGGCGGAGAGGCGGGCCCGGTCCTCCTCGGCGATGGGGCCCGGGAAATGCTCGTCGCTCGCGGCGAGCAGGGCGCCCGAGTCGGAATAGACCGCGAACTCCACCCCGAAGGCCTCGGAGGCCCTCCTCAGCTCGGCGGCCAGCCGGGCCGGCTCGGCCCGGTACTCGGACGCCTGCTCGGCGGCGTAGCGCGCCAGCCGCTCCGGGCTCCTCATGAGCTGGCCGCGGCCGACGAGCGCGCCCACCACCGCGAGCGCCACCCCGACCAGGACGAGGAGAAGGATGCCGTTCAGGTAGACCCGCCAGAAGAGGCGGGGATGGCGCCTGAGGAGGTGACCCCTCACCCCTCGTCCCCGACGGCGAGCAGGTAGCCGGCACCGCGGATGGTCTTGAGCAGCCGCGGCCGCTTGGGGTCGTCGCCGAGCTTCTGGCGGAGCCGGGAGACGTGGACGTCGATGGAGCGGTCGAACGCCTCCTCCGGATTGCCGCCGGCGAGGTCGATGAGCTGTTCCCGCGAGAGGACCCGGCCCGGCCGGGCGGCGAGGGCGTAGAGCAGCGAGAACTCGTAGCCGGTGAGGCGGATCTCCTTGCCGGCCAGGGTGGCCCGGCGCGTGCCCGGGTCGATCGCCAGGGCCCCGGCCTGCACGGCCTTGAGGGCCGGGCCGGCCCGGCCGCGGGCGCGCCGCACCACCGCGCGGATCCGGGCGAGTAGCTCCCGCGGCGAGAAGGGCTTCGCCAGGTAGTCGTCTGCCCCTAGCTCGAGGCCCATCACCCGGTCCGCCTCCTCCCCGCGCGCGGTGAGCACGATGATGGGAACGTCGGAGCGGGAGCGGAGCTCCCGGCACACTTCCAGGCCGTCCTTGCCCGGGAGCATGAGGTCGAGCAGCACCACGTCGTGGCGGTGGCGCAGCGCCTCCTCCAGTCCGCGCAGGCCGTCGGACGCGAGGGTCACCACCACCCCGCGCCCCTGCAGGTACTCGGCCGTGAGCGCGGCCAGGCGCTGGTCGTCCTCGACGAGCAGTGCGGTGACGATGGGCTCCGCGCTCACGGTCTCCATCATATCCCCATCGGGACCCCTGCTCGCCCGGGAGACGTCCGGGGCTCCCGGCGCAGGCCCTCAGTGGTTGGCGGCGAGGCGGTGGAGCTTCTTCGAGACCTGGGCCCGCTGCTCCGGCGTGAGGATGCCGTGCAGTTGCAGGCCGGCGTTCGCCGCCTCGTGGGCGAAAGTCCGCAGGGCGTCGATTCGGGCGTCGATGAGGGCGTGGACCTTGGCGGGGTCCGGGGTCTCCTCGTCCCAGTAGCCGAGGAGCGCGGTCCGGGCGTCCTTCTGCGCGGAGCGCATGGCGAGACCGTCCTTCAGGAGGCTGTCCTTCAGCGCCAGGACCTTCGCCGTCTGGTCGGGGGTCGCCTTCAGGTCCTCGAGCGCGTCCTTCACGTGGTTCGTCACCCTCTCGCTCACCTGGGCCGGGTCGGGCGACCCGTGGTGGCAGCAGCCTTGCCAGCCGCCGAGCGCGATCACGCCCGCCAGCACCGGCACAACCATGAGGGCCTTCGTCTTGCCGTTCCCGTTCATCGTCGTCTCCTCGGGCCGTCTCGCCCGCTGGCGCCTGGGCGGCGCCGTCGACGGGAAAGATGCGCCTCGGCCCTTGCAAGCGCGTGGCTGCCGGGTGAAGAAGTGTGAATCGGCATGAGCCTCGTCTCCACGAGCGATCTCTCGCTGGGTTTCGGCGAGGACGTCCTCTTCGAGGGCGCCGCCTTCGCCATCGGCCCGCACGACCGGGTCGGCCTGGTGGGCCCGAACGGCACCGGGAAGTCGAGCCTCTTGCGCGTGCTCGCCGGCGAGCGCCCCCCGGACTCGGGCTCGCTCACCTTCCGGCGCGGCGCCCGGGTGGGCTACCTGCCCCAGGACGTGGCCTCGCTCCCGGACGTGCCAGCGGTGGAGGCGGTCCTCTCCTCCGTTCCCGGCCGGGAGGGCCTCGAGGCCCGCCTCGAGGCCACCGAGCGGGCGCTCTCCGAGGCGAGCGCCACCGACGATCAGCTCGAGCTCTCCGATTCCCTGGCCCAGTTGCACGAGGAGATCGCCCACTTCGAGGAGCACTTCGGCCGGCACCGAGCCGAGCACATCCTCGCCGGCCTGGGCTTCGACGGGGCGGGAATGCTCCGCCCGACCCGGGCGCTCTCCGGCGGATGGCGGATGCGGGTGGCGCTCGCCGGCCTCCTCCTCCAGGACCCCGACCTTCTCCTCCTCGACGAGCCCACGAACCACCTCGACGTCCCCACCCTGGCCTGGTTCGAGGACTTCCTCCTCGCCACCCGGAAGGCGCTCGTGCTCGTCTCGCACGATCGGCTCTTCCTGAACCGGCAGATCGAGCGCGTCCTCTCGCTCGAGGTGGAGGGGGTCCGGGCCTGGAGCGGCAACTACGACGAGTACCGGAGGCAGCGGGCCGAGGAGGAGGGGCGGCTCCTCGCCCAGGCGGAGCGGCAGGAGGCGCGCCGCTCGCAGCTCGAGGCCTTCATCGAGCGCTTCGGGGCGAAGAATACCAAGGCCTCCCAGGCGCGCAGCAAGCGGAAGATGCTGGAGCGGATGCAGGCGGTGGAGGTCCGGCGCCAGCGCGACACGGTGCTGTTCCGCTTCCCGGAGGCCCCCCGCTCCGGCCGAGAGGTGCTTCGCTTCGACCGGGTCTCGAGGTCCTACGGCTCGGTCGCGGTCTACCGTGGCCTCGACGCCCAGGTGCTGCGCGGAGAGCGCATCGCCGTCATCGGGCCGAACGGCGCCGGGAAGAGCACGCTCCTCAAGCTCGCCGCCGGCGAGCTCGCCCCGGACCTCGGCCAGGTCCGCCTCGGCCACGGGGTCGTCGCCGGCTACTATGCGCAGCACCACTTCGACCGGGACGAGCACGCCCCTCCCGACGGCGCCGCCCGCACCTTCGGCACCCTCGACCCCGAGCGGACCGTGCTTCGAACCCTCTGGGGCGCGGTGCCCGACAAGGGGGAGGAGTACGTGCGCGGCGTGGCCGGGTCGTTCCTCTTCTCCGGCGACGCGGTGGACAAGCCGGTGGGCGTGCTCTCCGGGGGGGAGCGCTCCCGGGTGGCGCTCGCGAAGCTCCTCCTCCGCCCCACGAACCTTCTCCTGCTCGACGAGCCCACGAACCACCTCGACATCGAGTCGTCGGAGGCGCTCATCGAGTCGCTCTCCGGCTACGGCGGCACGCTCGTCTTCGTGTCCCACAACCGGAGTTTCGTGAACCGGCTGGCCAGCGCGATCTGGGAGGTGAAGGACGCCAAGGTTTCCCCCTTCCCTGGCAACCTCGACGATTGGCTCTACCACCAGCGAGAGCTCTCCCGGTCGCCGGCCGGGGAGGAGGCGGCGGCGCGCCCGACCGCGGATCCCCCGGGTGGCAAGGGCGCGGAGCGCGGACGCCGCCGGGCGGAGGCCGAGGCCAGAAACGCCCGCTACCGCCAGGAGAAGCCGGTCCGCGACCGCCTGGCGATGCTCGAGGCCCGCATCGCCGAGCTCGAGCGGGTGGCGCGGGAGGCGACCACGGCACTCGCCGACCCCGCCCTCTACCAGGACTTCGCGCGCGCCCGGCCGCACGTCGAGGCGCAGAAGCGCGCCCAGGCGGAGCTCGCCCCCCTCTACGCGGAGTGGGAGGGGCTATCCCTCGAGCTCGAGCGCATCGACGCCCCCGATCCGTAGGCCGGCGGGCGGAGGGCCGGCCTGATACAAGGGAGCCGAATGACCTTCGAGACCCTGGGCGCGCACCCGGCGCTTTCCCGCGCGCTCGCGGCGCGCGGGTTCCGGGACCCGACCCCGGTGCAGGCCGCGGTCCTCGCCCCGTCGCTCCGCGGGCGCGACCTCCTCGTCTCCGCCCGCACCGGCTCCGGGAAGACGGTGGCGTTCGGCCTCCTGCTCGCCGACGCCCTCCTCGGAGGGGAGCCCGCGGCTGATCCGGCCGGGCGCCCGCGCGCCCTGGTGGTCGCTCCCACCCGCGAGCTGGCGGCACAGGTGGAACGCGAGCTCTCCTGGCTCCTGGGGGAGGCGGGGGTGCGAGTGGTCTCCTGCCTGGGCGGCATGGACCCGCGCCGGGAGGCGCGCACGCTCGCGGAGGGCGCGCACGTCGTCGTCGGGACCCCGGGCCGGCTGCGGGACCACCTGGAGCGCGGGAACCTCGACCTCGCGGGGCTCGGGGTCCTGGTGCTCGACGAGGCGGACGAGATGCTCGACATGGGGTTCCGCGACGAGCTCGAGGCCCTGCTCGCCGCCTCGCCGCCGGAGCGCCGCACGCTCCTCTTCTCCGCCACCCTGCCGCGCCCCATCGCCGAGCTCGCCCGGCGCTACACCCGGGACGCCTCCCGCGTGGCCGCCACCCCGCCGGAGGAGGCGCACGGGGACATCGCCACCCGCGCCCACCTCGTCGCCTCCCGGGAGAGGGAGCACGTCCTCGTGAACGTGCTCCGCTCGCTCGACCCCGGCCGGGCGCTCGCCTTCTGCGCCACGCGCGAGGCGGCCCACCACGTCGCCTCGAGCCTGTCCGAGCGCGGCTTCGAGGCGGTGGCCATCTCGGGCGAGCTCACCCAGCCGGAGCGGATCCGCGCCCTCAAGGCGCTCCGCGACGGGCGCGCCCGCGTCCTCGTCGCCACCGACGTCGCTGCCCGCGGCCTCGACCTCCCCGGCCTCGACCTCGTCGTTCACGTGGATCTGCCCCGCGACTCCCAGGTGCTCCAGCACCGCAGCGGCCGCACCGGGCGAGCGGGGAAGAAGGGGCTCGCGGTGCTGCTCGCCACGCCGGAGGAGCGCCACCGCCTCTCCCGGATGGCGAAGGAGGCGGGCCTCTCGCTCGAGTGGGAGAAGGCGCCCTCGGCGGAGGAGGTCCGCGCCCGCGACGAGGAGCGGCTTCGCGCCCTCGCCGCCTCGGAGGCCGCGCGGGCGAGCGAAGAGGAGCTCCTCGCGGCGCGGCGGCTCCTCGAGGAGCGGACGCCCCTCGAGGTGGCGGCGGCGTTCCTCCGGCGCGAGCGAGCGCGCCTGCCGTCGGCGGAGGAGCTGCCGGAGACGGCTCGGGCGGCGCTCGAGGCGCCCCGGGCGGAGCGACCGGCGCGGGCGGCGAGGCGCGCGCCCGCCGGGGACGCGGTGTGGTTCACGATCTCGCTCGGCTCGGAGCGGAAGGCCGACCCGAAGTGGATCCTGCCGCTCGTGTGCCGGCGCGGCGGCATCACCCGGGCAGAGGTGGGGAAGATCGTGGTGGCGCCTCGCGAGACCCGGTTCGAGGTGGCGCGCGCGGCCGCGGCGGCCTTCGCCAAGGCGGCCCGGCGCCCGGACCCACGCGCCCCGGGGGTACGCATCGAGGTGGTGGCCGAGGGGTCGCGGCGCCGCAGGCCTTGACGGGTGGGAGCGCTTCCCACGGCGGCGCCGTTGTCGCTCTCGCCCTTCGCGCGTATGGTCGCCGGCGGTGAACCGGGCCCTCCTCTTCGCGCTCGCGCTCCTCCTGCTCGGCGGCGCGGCCGCGGCGCTCTGGGTATGGCTCCGGCGGCGACGGCCCCGGCTGCGCAGGCGAAGACGCGTCCCCCCGCGCCCCCGCTACCCGGTGGTCCTCGTCCACGGCCTCTTCGGGTTCGACGAGATCGGCGTCGGCGCCTCGCGGCAGGTCTACTTCCGCGGGATCGGCGACGCGCTCGCGAAGGACGGGCACGGCATCCACGTCGCCCGCATGCCCGCGGCGCGGTCCATCGCGGAGCGCGCCCAGGAGCTCGCTCGCTGCGTCCGCTCCATCGACGCGAAGCGGGTGAACCTCGTCGCCCACAGCATGGGAGGGCTCGACGCCCGCTACGCCATCACCCGGCTCGGCCTGCGCCCGAGCGTGGCCACCCTCCTCACCATCGGTACGCCCCATCGGGGGTCGCCGCTCGCCGATCTGTCGGCCGAACTGGCCGCGAAGCTGGGGGTTGCCCGCGCGCTCGCCGCCGGAGGCCTCTCCCTAGGGGCCCTCGGCGACCTCACCACCGAGAGCCTGGCAGTGTTCAACGGGAGGGTCCCGGACTGCCGAGGCGTTGCCTACCTGAGCGTGGTCGGGGCGGTGCGTCGCAAGAGGCGGACGAATCCCCTCCTCCTGCCGAGCTACCTGTGGATGAGGCGTCAGTGGGGGGAGAACGACGGCATCGTGCCCTCCTCCTCGCAGCGGTGGGGCAAGGTCGTCGCCGAGATCGAGGCGGATCACTGGGCGCAGATCGGCTGGTCGAGCCACTTCGACGCCCCGCGCTTCTACGTTCGGCTCCTCCGGGAGCTGCGCGCCCTGGGGTTCTAGCCGTCTCGACGGGGCCGGGGGGGCCCTGTGCGGGTGCCGATCGCCCCGATCCGGGGGCGCGCCGGGGGAATCCCGGTTAGGGAAGAAACCGTCGGGAGAGCAAGAGGGGGAGGAAGAGGTCCTACTTTGGCCTGCAAGCCATCGCTCGTCGACAGCCAGGGGCGGACCATCACCTATCTCCGGCTCTCCCTCACCGACCGCTGCAACTTCCGCTGCGACTACTGCTCGCCGGCGAGCTACGAGAACCCGGGCCACCTCCTCACCCGCCAGGAGATCGCTCGCCTGGGGGCGGTCTTCGGCGGCCTCGGAGTGCGGCGCGTGCGCCTCACCGGCGGGGAGCCCACCCTCCGCCGCGACGTCGTGGAGGTGGTGCGCGACCTGCGCGCCACCCCGGGCATCGAGGAGGTGGCGCTCACCACCAACGGGCACCGCCTGGGGGAGCTCGCGCGCCCCCTGCGCGAGGCCGGCCTGGGATCGCTCAACGTCTCGCTCGACACGCTCGACCCGGATCGGCTGCGGAGCCTGAGCGGGCGCGGCGCCTTCCTCGAGGACGTGCTCGCGGGGATCGACGCCGCCGCCGCCCAGGGCTTCCCACACTTCAAGCTCAACACGGTGGTGGTGAGCGGCGTGAACGAGGACGAGCTCGGGCGGCTCGTCCGCCACGCCTGGGAGCGCGGCGCCTCGCCGCGCTTCATCGAGGTCATGCCCTTCGGCCGCGGGGCCCCGGTGCCGACCTCTCGGGTGAAGGAGATCCTGCGGGAGGACGGGCTGCGGCTCGTCCCGGACGAGAAGCGGGGCTGGGGGCCGGCTCACTACCTGCGGGAGGAGGGGAGCCGCCCGCCGCGCTTCGTCGGCTTCATCGGCGCCATCACCGAGAACTTCTGCGATCGGTGCAACCGCGCCCGCGTGGCCGCCGACGGCGGCTTCCAGGCCTGCCTGGGCGGGGACACCCGCTTCAACCTCCGCGACCTGATGAGGGCCGGGGCTTCCGACTCCGAACTCGAGGCGGTGGTGCGCGAGGCCCTGAGGCTCAAGGCGCCGCGCCACCACATGGACGAGAGCGGCGCCCGGCTGGTCCTCCTGCCGATGATGGGGATCGGCGGGTAGCGGTCAAGTCCGCTTCGGGCCCAGGAGGCGGGACGGCAGGAGGAGGGCGGCCCGCAGAAGCCCGAGCACCCCCTCGACCGCCACCTCCAGCACCCGGAAGCAGGAGGAGAAAGACGAGCGGGACGAGCGCCAGGAGCGCGAGCGGCCAGCAGAGGACAAAGACGAGGAGGAGGAACCGCGCCCTGTCACCCGGAAGGCCCGGGGCCGCGGATATTTCGCTCCCCGGTCAGCCCGGCAGGTAACTCTCGCCCTGCATGAGGAACTTGTCCACGCCCCGGGCGGCGCGCCGCCCCTCGTGGATGGCCCAGACCACCAGGGACTGGCCGCGGGAGGCGTCCCCGGCGGCGAAGACGCCCGGTACGCTCGTCGCCTTGTCCTCGTCGGTCCACACGTTGCCGCGCTCGTCGAGCCTCACGCCCAGTTCGGCGAGGAGCCCCTCCTTCTCGGGGCCCACGAAGCCGAGCGCGAGCAGCACCAGGTCGGCCGGCCAGGACTTCTCGGTCCCCGGGATCTCGCGGGGGCCGAGGCGCCCGTCCGGGCCCTTCACCCATTCCACCTGGACCGTCTCGAGTTCCCTCACCCGGCCGTCGCCGTCGCCCAAGAACTGCTTGGTGCTGATGCAGTAGACGCGGGGATCCTGGCCCCAGAGCTCCTTCGCCTCCTCCTGGCCGTAGTCCATCTTGTGGACCTTCGGCCACTGCGGCCAGGGGTTGTCGGGGGCGCGGCGGTCGGGCGGCCGGGCCAGGATCTCGAACTGGGTGACGGTGCGCGCCCCGTGGCGGATGGAGGTGCCGACGCAGTCGGTGCCGGTGTCGCCGCCGCCGATCACCACCACGTTGCGCGCCTTGGCGCTCAGGTAGCGCTCGTCCGCGAGCTTCGAGTCGAGCAGGCTCTTCGTGTTCTGCGAGAGGAAGTCCATGGCGAGGTGGATGCCCTGGAGCTTCCGCCCTTCCACCGGCAGGTCGCGCGCCTTGGTGGCGCCGATGCAAAGCACCGCCGCGTCGTAGTCGTTGAGGAGCATGCGGGTGGGCAGGTGCCGGCCCACCTCCATCCCGGTGATGAAGCGGACGCCGGAGTCGGCGATCAGGTTGACGCGCCGCTGGACGATCCCCTTGTCGAGCTTCATGTTGGGGATGCCGTAGGTGAGCAGCCCGCCGATGCGGTCCGCGCGCTCGAAGACGGTGACGCTGTGGCCGGCCCGGTTGAGCTGGGCGGCGCAGGCGAGCCCGGCAGGGCCGCTGCCCACCACCGCCACCTTGTGCCCGGTGCGGGTCTGGGGGCGGTCGGGCTCCACCCAGCCCTCCTGGAAGGCACGGTCGATGATGGCGGCCTCGATGCTCTTGATGGTGACCGGGTCGCCGGAGAGCCCCACCGTGCAGGAGCCCTCGCAGGGCGCCGGGCAGACCCGCCCGGTGAACTCCGGGAAGTTGTTCGTCTTGTGCAGGCGGATGAGCGCCTCGCGCCACTGGCCGCGGTAGACGAGGTCGTTCCACTCCGGGATGAGGTTGTTGATGGGGCAGCCAGAGGCCATGCCGGCGATGAGCTTGCCGGTGTGGCAGAAGGGCAGGCCGCAGTCCATGCAGCGCGCCCCCTGGGTTTGGAGGGTGGCGACGGGGACGGGGTCGTGGAACTCGTTCCAGTCCTTGATGCGCTCGAGCGGGGAGCGGTCGTGCGCCGGCTCCCTCTCATACTCCATGAATCCCGTTGGCTTGCCCATGTTGTCTTCTTGTGCCCCCTCGACCTGACTAGTTCCCGCTCACGCGCGCGGCGTCCTTGGCGTTCTGCTCGAAGGCCGCCATCTCGGCATCCTCGGGGGAGAGCCCCTTCGCCCGCATGGCCCGCTCCGCTTCCAGGACCCGGGAGTAGTCGTGGGGGACGACGCGCACGAACCGGGGCAGGAACTCGGGCCAGGCGTCGAGCACCAGCTGTCCGCGCCTCGACCCGGTGAACCTCACGTGTCGCTCGATCATCTTGCGGACGAGCTCCACCTCCGCGGGGTCCTCGAGCTTGCCGCTCCCCACCATCTCCCGGTTCAGGATCCGGTGGAAGTCCCCGGCCTCGTCGAGGACGTAGGCGATCCCCCCGGACATGCCGGCGGCGAAGTTCCTCCCGGTGCGTCCGAGCACCACCACTCGGCCGCCGGTCATGTACTCGCAGCCGTGGTCCCCCACCCCCTCCACCACCGCCTGCACTCCCGAGTTGCGGACGCAGAAGCGCTCGCCCGCCACGCCGCGGATGTAGGCCTCGCCGGCGGTGGCGCCGTAGAGGGCCACGTTGCCGACGATGATGTTCTCCTCCGGCACGAAGGTGGCGGCCTTGGGCGGGTAGACGACGATCTTGCCGCCGGAGAGCCCCTTGCCGAGGTAGTCGTTCGAGTCGCCCTCGAGCACCAGCGTCATGCCGGGCGGCACGAAGGCCCCGAAGCTCTGCCCCGCCGATCCCTGGAAGTGCAGCCAGATGGTGTCCTCGGGCAGGCCCGCCGACCCCTGCTTCCTCGTCACCTCGCTGCCGGTGATGGTCCCCACCACCCGGTTCACGTTGCGGATGGGCAGGGTGGCCTTCACCGGCTGGCGCTCCTCGATGGCCGGCCGGCACAGGTCGAGCAGCTTGGTGACGTCGAGGGACGACTCGATGCCGTGGTCCTGCGGCATCTGGCAGGTGCGCCCCCACTGGCGCGGCACCGTCGGCTGGAAGAGGATGCGCGAGAAGTCGAGGTTGCGCGCCTTCCAGTGCTCGACGGCGCGCCGCATCTCCAGGCGCTCGGAGTGCCCCACCATCTCGTCGATGGTGCGGAAGCCGAGCTCGGCCATGTACTCGCGCAGCTCCTGGGCCACGAAGCGCATGAAGTTCACCACGTGGGCGGGGTCGCCGGTGAACATCGCCCGCAGCTTCGGATCCTGGGTCGCCACTCCCACCGGGCAGGTGTTGAGGTGGCACACCCGCATCATGATGCAGCCCAGCACCACGAGCGGCGCGGTGGCGAAGCCGAACTCCTCCGCCCCGAGCAGCGCGGCCACGAGCACGTCGCGCCCGGTCTTGAGCTGGCCGTCGCACTCGACCGCGATGCGCGAGCGCAGGTTGTTGAGCAGCAGCACCTGGTGGGTCTCGGCGAGCCCCAGCTCCCAGGGGATGCCGGCGTGCTTGATGGAGGTGAGCGGGGAGGCGCCCGTCCCCCCGTCGTAGCCCGAGATGAGCACGACGTCGGCGTGCGCCTTGGCGACCCCGGCGGCGATGGTCCCCACCCCCACCTCGGCCACCAGCTTCACCGAGATGCGCGCGCGCCGGTTGGCGTTCTTGAGGTCGTGGATGAGCTGCGCCAGGTCTTCGATGGAGTAGATGTCGTGGTGCGGCGGCGGCGAGATGAGCCCCACCCCCGGGGTGGAGTGCCGCACCTTGGCGATCCAGGGGTAGACCTTGTGGCCGGGGAGCTGCCCTCCCTCCCCGGGCTTCGCCCCCTGGGCGATCTTGATCTGCAGCTCCTTGGCGTGGATGAGGTACTCGCTCGTGACGCCGAAGCGCCCCGAGGCCACCTGCTTGATGGCGCTGTTCTTGGAGTCGCCGTTCGGCAGCGGCTGGTAGCGGGCCGGGTCCTCCCCGCCCTCGCCGGTGTTGGACTTGCCGCCGATGCGGTTCATGGCGACCGCCAGCGCCTCGTGGGCCTCCTGGGAGATGGACCCGTAGCTCATGGCGCCGGTCTTGAAGCGGCGCATGATCGACTCCGCTGGCTCCACCTCCGCGAGCGGCACCGGCTTGCCGGTGGGGCGCAGGTCCATGAGGCCGCGCAGGGTGCCGAGGCTGCGCGTCTGGTTGTTCACGAGGGCGGCGTACTCGCGGTAGGCCTTGTAGTCGCCGGTGCGGCAGGCGTACTGCAGCCGGTGCACCGTCTCTGGGTTGAAGAGGTGGTACTCGCCGTCGGCCCGGTACTGGTACTGGCCACCGGTGCCGAGGGTGGTGTGCTTCACCGCGCGCGGGGGGTAGGCGCGGTAGTGGCGGGCCTTCACCTCGCGGGCGATGACGTCGATTCCCACTCCGCCGATGCGGCTCGCCGTCCAGGTGAAGTACTCGTCGATGAAGTCCTGGTTCAGGCCTACCGCCTCGAACACCTGGGCTCCGTGGTAGCTCTGGATGGTCGAGATCCCCATCTTCGAGATCACCTTCACCACGCCCTTGTTCACCGCCTTGATGTACTTCTGCTCCGCCTTCTCCCCGGGGCCCGGGATGAGCCCCTGGCGCACCTGGTCGTGGATGGTCTCGAAGGCGAGGTAGGGGTTCACCGCGCTCGCGCCGTAGCCGATGACGAGCGCGAAGTGGTGGACCTCGCGCGGCTCGCCGCTCTCGAGGACGATCCCGACCCGGGTGCGCGTCCCCTCCCGCAAGAGGTGGTGGTGCACCGCCGACACCGCCAGGAGGGCGGGAATGGGGGCGTCGCGCTCGTCGTGCCCGCGATCGGAGATGACGAGGAGGTTGTGCCCCTCGGCGATGGCCTCGCTCGCCTGCACCTGCAGGTCCTCGATGGCCTTGCGGAGCCCCGATCCGCCCTCGTTGACGCGGAAGAGGGCCGGCAGGGCGATGGCCTTGAAGCCGTGGTGCTGGCCGTCGAGGGCGCGGATGCGCTCCAGGTCGGCGTTGGTCAGCACCGGGGTGGGGAGCTCGAGCTGGCGGCAGGAGTCCGGGGTGGGCTCGAGGAGGTTCCCCTCCGGCCCCACCGCCGTCTCCACGTTCATGATGATCTCCTCGCGGATGGCGTCCACCGGGGGGTTCGTCACCTGGGCGAAGAGCTGCTTGAAGTAGCTGTAGAGGAGCTGCGGCCGCTCGGAGAGGACGGCGAGGGGGGTGTCGTTCCCCATCGACCCGAGGGGCTCGGTGCCGGTGGTGGCCATGGGGTTCACGAGGACCTTCAAGTCCTCGGCGGTGTACCCGAAGGTTTCCTGGCGGCGGAGCACCGTCTCGTGATCGGGTTCGCGGACCATGGGCGGCCTGGGGAGGTCCTCGAGCTTCACCAGGTACCTCTTCACCCACTCGGCGTACGGGTGCTCGGTCGCCACCCTCTGCTTCAGCTCGTCGTCGGAGACGATGCGCCCGAGCGCGGTGTCGACGAGGAACATCCGGCCGGGCTGGAGCCGGCCCTTGCGCAGGACGCGCTCGGGCGGGATGTCGAGGACCCCCACCTCCGAGGCCATCACCACCAGGTCGTCCTTCGTCACGTAGTATCGCGCCGGGCGCAGCCCGTTGCGGTCGAGGGTGGCCCCCACCACCACCCCGTCGGTGAAGGCGATCGAGGCGGGGCCGTCCCACGGCTCCATGAGGCAGGAGTGGAACTCGTAGAAGGCCTTCTTCTCCGGGCTCATCGACTCGTGCTTCGCCCACGGCTCCGGCACCATCATCATCATGGCGTGCGGGAGGGTGCGGCCGGAGAGCACCAGCAGCTCGAGGACGTTGTCGAACATCGCCGAGTCGGAGCCCTCGGTGTCCACCACGGTGAGGACCTTCTTCAGGTCGTCGCCGAAGAGCTTCGACGCCATCTGGCTCTGGCGGGCGTGCATCCAGTTGATGTTCCCGCGCAGCGTGTTGATCTCGCCGTTGTGCGAGATGTAGCGGTAGGGGTGGGCGCGCGACCAGGAGGGGAAGGTGTTGGTCGAGAAGCGCGAGTGCACCATGGCGATGGCCGAGGCCATGGCCGGGTCCGACAGGTCGGGGTAGAACTCGCGCAGTTGCCCGGCGTTCAGCATCCCCTTGTAAACGACGGTCTTCGCCGAGCAGCTCGCCACGTAGAAGTCCCGGCGCCCCGGCAGGTTGGAGCGCAGGGTGGCCTTCTCGGCCAGGCGGCGGACGACGTAGAGCTTGCGCTCGAAGGCGCCCGCGTCGGCCACGCCCGCGCCGGCCCCGATGAAGAGCTGGCGGATGACCGGCTGGCTGGCCCGGGCCGTTCCACCGAGGGTGGAAGCGTCGAACGGCACGTCGCGCCAGCCGAGCACCTTCTGCCCCTCCTCGGCAACGGTCGTCTCCAGGTTCCGGATCGAGGCCTCGCGGCTGGCCGTATCCTGGGGCAAGAAGGCCATGGCGACGCCGTAGCGGCCCGCGGGCGGCAGCTCGATGCCCAGCTTCTTCGCCTCCTTGCGCAGGAAGGCGTCCGGCAGCTGCAGGAGAATGCCGGCCCCGTCGCCGGTGTTCTTTTCGGCGCCGGCGGCGCCGCGGTGCTCGAGGTTGATGAGCACCTGCAGGGACTGCTCGACGATCTGGTGCGACTTCTTGCCCTTGATGTCGACCACGAAGCCGAAGCCGCAGCTGTCGCGCTCGTTCTCCGGATCGTACAGGCCCTGCTTCTCAGGGTAGCCCTTCATCGTCTCGCTCCGGTCCTTCCGCCGCTCACTGGCGGGGGAATGCGACTCGCCTCGTCCCGCCTACCTTGTCCCACACCCAAAGTGGCGCTGGCCCGTCCGGGAGCGCGACTGCGGGCACTCGACCGTTCCGGGAGGGATGGGTGAGGAAGCGCTGCCGGACCCGCCCGGGGAAGGCCCGGGCGCGAAACTCGCCTAGAGGCATGGAACGAAGGAGTTTCACAGATCTCGACGCGTTGGGTCAAGCGCCGACAGACCCTACTGGGCCGTATGGTGGAAAGCGCCTAACCAGGTGCGGGAGCGGCTCCCTTTCCCGTCCAAAAGACCCGAACGGGTGTCGCCGCCGGGTCGCTCGGGCAGGCGTGTCGGCGGCGGATGATACCGTCGTTCGGTGGCCGCCCGAGGCGCGGCCCGGAGGTCTGTTTCTTGGACGCCTTCTCGACGCTCGCCGTCCTCGCCATGGGCGCCGCTTTCGGCGCCTTTGCCACCTGGCTCGCCCTGCGGGGCCGGGCGCGCTCCGAGGCGGAGGCCGCCGCCGCGCGCGCGAGGGCCGAGTGCGCTTCGCTCGAGGCGCTCTCCGCCGAGCGCTCCCGGCGCGTCGAGGAGCTCCAGGCCGAGCTGGGAGCGCGCCAGGACGCGGCGGCCGCGGCCGCCGAGCGCCTGCGCGAGGAGACGGCGCTCCGCGCCGGGCTCCAGGCGACGCTCGAGGAGCAGCGGCGCGCGCTCGAGAAGGAGCGCCTCCTCCTCGCCGAGGCGGAGCGGCGGCTCACCGACACCTTCCGGGCGCTCTCGGCCGAGGCGCTCGAGGCCTCGGGAACCTCCTTCCTGAAGCTCGCCCAGCAGGCGCTCGAGAGGTACCAGGAAGGCGCCCGCGGCGACCTGGAGAGGCGGCAGGAGTCGATCCGCGAGCTCGTCGAGCCCATGCGGCAGACGCTCGCCAAGTTCGAGACGCAGGTGGGCGAGATGGAGCGCCGCCGCGAGGGAGCCTACGCCGGCCTGAACGAGCAGGTCCGTTCCCTCGCCGAGGCGCAGTCGCAGCTTCGCTCGGAGGCCTCGAACCTGGTGCGCGCGCTGCGCGCCCCCCAGGTCCGTGGCCGGTGGGGCGAGGTGCAGCTGAAGCGGGTGGTGGAGCTCGCCGGCATGGAGGAGCACTGCGACTTCGCCGAGCAGCAGACGGTGGAGGGGGCGGACGGGCGGCTCCGTCCCGACCTGGTGGTCCGGCTCCCGGGTGGACGGACGGTGGTGGTGGACGCGAAGGCTCCGCTCGCCGCCTACCTGGAGGCGGTGGAGGCGGCCGACGACGGCGCGCGCGCCGTGCACCTCGCCGATCACGCTCGCCAGGTGCGCGACCACGTGCTCGCGCTCTCGCGCAAGGCGTACTGGGAACAGCTCCGGCCCACCCCGGAGTTCGTGGTGCTGTTCCTCCCCGGGGAGTCCTTCTTCGCCGCCGCGCTCGAGCAGGACCACGAGCTCATCGAGATGGGGGCGGAGCGCAAGGTGGTGCTCGCCACCCCCACCACTCTCATCGCGCTCCTCAAGGCGGTGGCCTACGGGTGGAAGCAGGAGGCGGTGGCGGCGAACGCCACCCAGGTGGCCGAGCTCGGGCGCGAGCTCCACAAGCGCATCGTGGACATGGCCGGGCACGTCAGCCGGCTCGGCAAGCAGCTCGGAGCCGCGGTGGACGCCTACAACGGGTTCGTCGGCTCCCTCGAATCGCGGGTGCTCCCCTCGGCCCGGCGGCTGCGGGAGCTCGAGGCCTCCGGGGCGGAGGGACCCGTGCCCGAGGCGACTCCGGTGGAGGCGCTCCCCCGGCGGCTGCAGGCCGCGGACTTCGCGCCCGGGGCGGAGGGCAAGGAGCCGGCGCGGCTGCGCACACCTCCCCTCTTCCCGGTGGAGTGAGCTCTCGGCCGGCTCTCGCGGCGTCTTCGCTACTTCAGGCCGCCCTTCACGAAGCTCGCCATCGCCTTGATCTCGGCGTCGGAGAGCTTGCCCTTGAAGCCGGTCATCTTGCCCTTGCCGTCGGTGATGGTCTTCTCGACGTCGGCCTGCGAGAGCTTGGTCACCGTCAGGTCCTTCACCCCGAGCTTCTGGCCCATCGGGTTCTGGCCCTTGCCGTCCTTGCCGTGGCACACGGCGCACTTGGCCTGGAAGGTGGCGGCCGCCTCGTCGCCACGGGCGGCGGGGGCGACGAGGGAGAGGAGGGCGGCGGCGACGAGGGTCTTCTTCATGGTTCGTTTCTCCTTGCGGTGGTCGGGGCGCTTCTACCCCGTCCAGGCTGCTCCGTCCATCATCCTCGCACGCCCATCGCGACGCCGCCCTCCGGCGCCGCGGCGCCCTGGGCCCGGAAGGTCCCCTGCATGATGGGGACCGCGATCTTCACGAGCGCCGTGAAGACCAGGCCCCCCAGCCCGAAGACGCCCACCGCCACCATCCACTCGTTGGGCGTGGGGCGGTACTCGTAGATCTCGCCGAGCGTGTCGGGGGTCATGCCGGGGATGACGAGCCCCATCCCCTTCTCGATGTAGACGCCGGCGAAGATGAGGACCGCCCCCACGTTGAGGGTGACCCAGTTCTTGCGAGTCGCCGGGATGAGGAAGAGGAGGAAGGCGATGACGCTCGCAACGAGCGCGAACCAGGCGTAGGGCACGAGCGCGCGCTTGTCCCCGATCCCGGACCACAAGTACTCGGTGTAGAGGAGGTGCTCGGTCCGGGAGTAGTACTCCTTGAAGAGCTCGGCGCCGAGGAAGAAGAGGTTGAAGAACATGGCGTAGGCCATGAGCTCGGCCACCTTCCAGATGGCCTCGTCCTTGATCTCGAGGCCGGTGGTGCGGCGCAGGATCTGGAAGAGGACGATCATCACCGCCGGCCCGGAACAGAAGGCGGAGGCGAGGAAGCGCGGGGCGAGGATGGAAGCGTTCCAGAAGGGGCGCGCCGCCATGCCGTTGTAGAGGAAGGCGGTGACGGTGTGGATGCCGACCGCCATGGGGACGCTCAGCAGCACCACCGGGACGACGAACCACTTCGCGTACCCCTCGCCCCGGTACGCCTTGTAGAGGATGTGGACCGCCACCGACAGGTTCACCACCAGGTAGGCGTTCAAGACGAGCGCGTCCCAGGAGAGCAGCGAGCTCGGCCAGTTCGGGCTCCCGATCCCGGGGACGATGTGGAGGAGCCGGTCCGGGCGGCCCATGTCCACGAGGATGAAGGTGAGGCACATGGTGAGGGCGCTGATGGCGAGGAGCTCGCCGAGCACCACCACCTCCTTCATGGGCTTCCAGTGGTACACGTAGGCGGGGACGACGAGCAGCACCGCCGCCGCTGCCACGCCCACCAGGAAGGTGAAGTTGCCCACGTAGAAGGCCCAGGTCACCTGGTCGCGCATGTTGGTGGCGATGAGCCCGATCCGGTACTGCTTGGCGTAGCCCAGGAGCCCGACCCCGATCATGGCGAGGAGCAGGGCCATCCACGCCTTGTACGTCTTGCCCCCGGTCGCCACCTGGCGGGCGGCCCCCTTGAGGAACTCGAAGATGCCCATGGCGCTCTCCCGTCCGCGCTAGGTCGCGTAGAAGTAGTAGAACTGCGGCTCGGTGGCGAGCTCCTCCTTGAAGACGAAGACGCGCTTGCGCTCCATCACCTGGCGGATCTCGCTGTTCGGGTCGAGGAGGTTGCCGAACTTCCTCGCCCCCACCGGACAGATCTCCACGCACGCCGGGTAGCGGCCCACGCGCGAGCGCTGGATGCAGAAGGTGCACTTCTCCACCACTCCCTTGGGGCGCGGCCGGTTCCCGAGGTAGTGGGTGACCGGGTTCATCTCGGCCGCCGGCAGCTCCGGCTCGGCCCAGTTGAACTTGCGCGCGCCGTAGGGGCAGGCGGCGGTGCAGCAGCGGCAGCCGATGCACCAGTCGTAATCGATGACCACGATCCCGTCCGGCTCCTTCCAGGTGGCCTTCACCGGGCACACCTTGGTGCAGGGCGGGTGGCGGCACTGCTGGCACTGCACCGGCATGTAGAAGTGGCCCGGCTCGGGCACGAGCTCCGGGTCGTAGTAGGGGGTGGCGTGCGTCAGGTCGACGCCGTGCTCCTTCTCCATCTGCAGGACGCGGATCCACTGGATCTGCGGGTGCTTCCTCGACTGGTTGTTCTCCTTCACGCAGGCGTAGACGCAGCGCCGGCAGCCGATGCACCTCGACAGGTCGAGGCCGTAGCCGAAGTTCACCCCCGCCATGGGTCCGGTGGCGGTCACCGTCACTCCCTTGCCGTACTCCTCGGAGTAGCGCTTCTCCAGGCGCACCAGGATGGCGGCGAGCTCGTCCTTCTTGAGCTCCTTGAAGTTCCGGCGCTCGAGCTCCTCCACCACCGCGGCGGGCTTGCAGGCGGCGAGCGCCGCCAGCGCGGCGCCGGAGGCCGCGGTCTTGAGGAATCCGCGCCGGGAGAAGGGCGCCCCGGGCTCGGCCGGGGCATCCTGGATCACGGGGAGTCGGGGGGATGCGCTCATGGGGCCTTCCTTGGCTCCGGGGCCGACGCCGGCGCGGAGGCGGCGAAGCCCTGGTCCTGGGGGGGGATGGGCGGAGGCAGGGGCTTCAGCGCCTTGAAGCGCGGACTGTGCGGGTTGTGGCAGTTCACGCACAGGAAGTAGGTCTTGGCCCCGTTCCACATGCCGACGCGCTTGCCGTGCACTCCGACGCGCCAGTCCCGGTACTTGTCGCCGTGGCACTGCCCGCACAGCCGGTAGGAGGCGGTGAAGGGGACGAGCTCGCCGTTGATGAGGTGGAGGAAGTCCCGCTTGGCGTTGTCGTGGCAGTCGAGGCACCAGCGCGAGGGCGGCCCGTGGTGCAGGCTCGCCTGGATCTCGTCGTGGAAGGCGAGCTGCTTCGGCTTCGCGTCCACGGCGCGGTCGTGGCACTGCGAGCAGGGGAAGATCCCCTCGGTGAAGGGGGGCGGCTCGGCCTGGATGTCGAGCGGCCCGGCCGGGGCCTCCAGGGTCGCCTCCGTGGGCTCGCTCGCGCGCTCGAGCGCGGGGATCGCTAGCAGGAGCGCCGCGCCGAGCGCTCTTCGTCGAAACGAGGGTCGAGCCGTCATCGCTTTCCCTTCCTCGGGCGCCGCAAGGCGCCGCATTTCCGCCACGTTATGCCCAGGGGGGGGCCCCGAATTTGACGGGGATCAACCTCAAAAGGGTTCCCTCCCCTCCTCGTGCGCCCGGGAGCGGCTCGGCTGCTGGCCGGTTCGGTACTCCTTCAGGCGGTACTGGATCTTCCTCACCGAGACCCCGAGGATCTCGGCGGCCCGGGCTGTGGAGCCGCCCACCGAGTCGAGGGTCCGCAGGATCGCCTCGCGCTCGATCTCGAACAGGCTCGCCCCGGGGATGAGCGCGCTCGTGGTGGTGTCGTCGGGCCTCGCTCCGTGCAGGACCGCGGGCAGGTCGTCGGTGCCGGCCTGGTCGCCGCTGCAGCTCGCCGCCGCCGCCTCCATGGCGTTCTCGAGTTCCCGGACGTTCCCCGGCCACTCGTAGGCGAAGAGCGTCGAGAGGGCTCCGGGGGTGAGCCCGCGCACCACCTTCCCGGCCGCCCGGCCGTAGCCGGCGAGGAAGTGGACGGCGAGCGCCGGCAGGTCCCCCTTGCGCGCACGCAGGGGGGGCAGCGCCAGCGCCACCACGTTGAGCCGGTAGTAGAGGTCGTCCCGAAACCGCCCAGCCCGGACCTCCTCGCCGAGGTCGTCCCGGGTCGAGGCCACCACCCGCACGTCCACTCGCGACGTCTCGCGCGCCCCGAGCGGCTCGTACTCTCCGTGCTGCAGGAGGCGCAGGAGCTTCACCTGCAGCGGGGCGGGCAGGTGCGCCACCTCCTGGAGGTGGAGGGTGCCCCCGTCGGCGCGCACCACCGCGCCCTCCCGCCGGGAGGGGAGGTCGGGGAAGACGCCGGCCTCGCAGCCGAAGAGCCCCACCTCGAGCAGCGCCTCCGAGAGCGCGGCACAGTTCACGCGCACGAAGGGCCGGTCGCGCCGCGGCGA
>DATJZG010000003.1:0-2305 GCA_035499295.1 Anaeromyxobacteraceae bacterium | reverse complement strand
GTCTCGGCGTGCCCGTGGGCGCCGAGATCCTGAAAGCCCTGGCCAAGTAGATCGTAGGTCGTCCGCGCCCCGTGGTGTCCAGAAATCCGTCGCCAGGATTCTTGCATGAAATCGCGAAGATGGGCAGCTTGGAATGGCAGGCATGAATAGGCAGGATGACGCCTGATGCTCCCAGCGACGCTTCAGTTCGTCATCGCGATGATCGCGTGCGCGATCAACGAGAGGATGCAACGCAAGCTGGACTACACGCATGAGGAGGTCCGGGTCCTGAAGGAGATTCTCGCGGCGATCACCGGCAGTCGGAGGATCTCGTTCACCGCGGAGCAGCGGCGTCGTCTGGCCGTGGCGGGCCGGGCCTTGAGCCCGGAGGAGCGGAAGAAGTGTTGCCAGATCGCGAAGCCCGGAACGATCCTGGGATGGTTTCGGCAGCTGGCGGCCCGGAAGTACGACAGCTCGACAAGGAAGGTCGGTCGACCGCGGAGGTGTTGCCCGCCAGCGTGTTGATCTTGGGGAGCAGCGGCAGCGGGTTCATGGCTACCCTACGGCCTCCTCGTGGTCAACGCTCTTTGTTGCCCGCCGGCTGAGTGCCTCGATGAGCGCGGGCATGTGACGGTGGCCCTTGATCCGGTGGAAACGCTTCTCGGCTGCGACGAGGCCGATGCCGGTCCACCGCTTGGCCATCGCGCCGTGACGCCAGTTCTTCACGTTGCGACTCACCCGGCGGACAACACCGAGCACGTTCTCGATGGCGTTGGTCGTCGCGAAGAAGCGCCGGAGGGGCTCGGGTAGATCGAGCTTCCAGACGGTCAGCGTCTCTTCCAGTCCCTCGCGCAGACTGTCGGCCGCATCCTCCTCGCCGTTCCGGTCCAGCCACGAGATGATCTGGACCAGCCGCTTGCGCGCGGTCTTCAGGTGCTCGCTCCTGTAGGCGTCGACGAGCATCCGGTCGACCGTCTTCTGGCGCGATGCGGGCAGATGCCCGACGACGTTGCGCCGCTTGTGCTGTTGGCAACGTTGCACCACCGCACTGTCGCCAGCCACGTCGCGGATCCCGGTGCGCAAGCCCTTGCCGCCGTCGATCACGTAGAGCAAGCCCTCGATGCCCTTGAGACCGCGCCCGACGAAGTCCTGCAAGAGCTCCGTGCACAGCGTGGCATTCTCCGTCGAGCCCTGCCGCAGCCCGAGGATGTGCTTGTGCCCGTCGCGGCTAATGCCCAGCCCCACCACGATCGCGTGCTCGGCGACGTGCACGCCGTCGAGCAGCATGGCCACCAAGTCGAGACCGTCCAACCTCTCGGCCAGGCGGTCCTTCATTCGCCGCCGGGTCTCCGCGACGAACACCTCGCTCACTCGGCTCTTCTTTGCCCCCTTGGTCCGCAACCCGTCCGGTGCTGAGCCCAGGCTGGCCTCGTAGCCCCGCGTGGATACGCCCAGCAGGATCTGGTCCACCACTCGCGCGCTCATCGGGTCCAGCGACTGGAAGTGCGCCACCGACGGCAACGTCACCTCCCGCTTCTTGTCGACGGTACGAACCCGTGGCCGCGGCAGCACCACCTCACGGCCGTCGTAGGGGAACGGCGTGTCCGTGTAGCCCCAGTGGCCCAGCCGGCGTCCAGGCTGGTGTCCGCCCTTGCGGCAGCCCACCAGCCGCTCGGCGTCGGCCTCCATCACGCCCACCAGCGCCGCCATGCCCATCTCGGCCACCCACTCGTGCAGTGCCTTCTTCGTGGTGACAATACCAGCGACCATGGGCAGCAACACCTGACGCCAGGTTGCGGCCAGACCGCGCAGTTCCATGCCTTCCGGCTTCCCGTTCGACGCGCTCTCTGCTTTTCTTCTCATCGGCGGCTCCTTGTCCCCTCGGGGACTGTTGGTCCTGAACAAGCCCAATCTTCGGGCCGGTCAGGGAGCCGCCGCTACCCATTCAAGTTCAACAGCGCTGTGGGCATCGCCTGAGCGACGAACAACCTTGCCAGCGGCGCCGTTGTCATTGGTCGGACCAACCTGCTTCCTTATGAGTTGGCCACCAAGAGCCTGGTGGAACCGCTCGGTCATGTAGTGCTCGACGAATTCCTTGATCAACCGCCGCAGATGGCCCTCGCCGAAGATGATGAAGTGATTCAAGCACTCGTACTTTATCGCCTTCACAAACCGCTCCGCGTGCGGATTGCAGTTCGGACTCTGCGCTGGGATCTTCACGCTCTCCACGCCCCTCGCTCCGAGAATCCCGAGGAACGCCTCCGTGAACAACGGGTCTCGATCATGGATCAGGTGCGTCGCTCCTCGCAGAAATCCATCCACCGGG
>DATJZG010000002.1:0-3732 GCA_035499295.1 Anaeromyxobacteraceae bacterium | reverse complement strand
CCGCCGAGCTGCGCGCCGTCCCGAGCGCGCCCGCCGAGGCTCCGCCTCCCAAGGCCGCGCCGACACCCCCGGTGGAGGACGACTGGAGCGACGTGGCCCTCGACGAGCCCGGCGCCTCGGCGTTGGCCGCGCAGAGGAGGCCGGCCCCGGTGGCGGTGGTTCCGCCGGAGCCGGAGCCGCCGAGGCTCATCGACCTCGAGGAGAGCACGCTCGCCCCGGAGGTCGAGCCCATTCAGGAGCTCGACATGGTCGAGGAGGCTCCGGCCCTCGCCCCGCCCCCGCCCGCTCCCGCGCCGGCGGCGGATCGGGCGGTCCGGCCCCCGGCCGCCGAGGCCGCCGCGCGCGCCCCGACCGCGGCTCCCGCTCCGGCTCCCGTCCCCGAGGACGGGGGGGAGGCGCAGCTCCGCCAGGCCCTCTCCCAGGCCTCCCGCGAGGTCATCGAGAAGATCGCGTGGGAGGTGGTCCCGCAGCTCGCGGAGACCATCATCCGCGAGCACGTGGATCGCCTGGTGAGCGAGCGCCAGAGCCGGTAAGTAGAGCGGCCGCCCCTTTCCCACGAGCGGGCCCCGACGGCCGGCCCGGGGGGAGCAATCCCATGTTGGAGACGCGCGTGTCCGACGATCACGAGACCCCGATGGCGACCGAGCTCTCGAAGGCGTACGAGCATCGCGAGGTCGAGCCGCGCTGGTACCGGTACTGGGTGGAGCGCGGCTACTTCCACGCCGACGCGAAGGACCGGGCCCGTCCGCCCTTCTCGATCGTGCTGCCGCCCCCGAACGTGACCGGCTCCCTGCACCTCGGCCACGCCCTCACCGCCACCCTGCAGGACATCCTGGTGCGCTGGAAGCGGATGAGCGGCTTCAACGCGCTCTGGCTGCCCGGGACCGATCACGCCGGCATCGCCACCCAGATGATCGTGGAGAAGGAGCTCCAGCGGGCCGAGAAGAAGAGCCGCCACGACATCGGGCGCGCCGAGTTCCTGAAGCGGGTGTGGGCCTGGAAGGAGCAGTACGGCTCGCGCATCGGCGTCCAGCACGCGGCCCTGGGGGCCTCGCTCGACTGGGAGCGGGAGCGCTTCACCATGGACGAGGGGCTCTCCCGCGCGGTGCGCGAGGTCTTCGTGCGGCTGTGGGAGGAGGGGCTCATCTACCGAGCGAAGCGCCTCATCAACTGGTGCCCGCGCTGCCACACCGCGCTCTCCGACCTCGAGGTGTCCTACGAGGAGAACCACGCCGGGGAGCTGTGGAGCTTTGCCTATCCGCTCGCCGACGGCTCGGGCGAGATCGTGGTGGCGACCACCCGGCCGGAGACCATGCTCGGCGACACGGCGGTGGCGGTCCACCCGGACGACGAGCGCTACCGGGCCTTGGTGGGCGCCAAGGTGCGCCACCCCATCCTCGGGCGAGAATTCCCCATCGTCGCCGACGCGGTGCTCGTCGACCCGGCCTTCGGGACCGGCGCGGTGAAGGTCACGCCCGCGCACGACTTCAACGACTTCGAGGTGGGCCAGCGGCACCGATTGCCCATGCTCACCGTCATCGGCCCGGACGGGCGCATGACCGCCGAGGCCGGGCCCTTCGAGGGGCTCGACCGCTTCGAGGCCCGCAAGCGGGTGAAGGCAGCGATCGAGGAGAAGGGGCTGGCCCGCGGTTCGAAGCCCCATCTGCTGCCGCTCGGCCGCTGCCAGCGCTGCGAGACGGTGCTAGAGCCGCTCCTCTCCGACCAGTGGTTCGTGCGGATCGAGCCGCTCGCCAAGCCCGCCATCGAGGCGGTGGAGCAGGGGCGCACCCGCTTCATCCCCGAGAGCTGGACCAACACCTACATGTCCTGGATGCGCAACATCCACGACTGGTGCATCTCGCGCCAGCTGTGGTGGGGCCACCAGATCCCCGCCTGGTACTGCTCGGAGGGCCACCCCACCGTGGCGAGGGAGGCCCCCTCCAGCTGCGCCACCTGCGGGCGGGGCGGGCTGCGCCAGGACGAGGACGTGCTCGACACCTGGTTCTCGTCGGCGCTCTGGCCCTTCTCCACCCTGGGGTGGCCGGACCGGACCGACGAGCTCCAAACCTTCTACCCCACCTCGGTGATGGAGACGGGGCACGACATCATCTTCTTCTGGGTCGCCCGGATGATGATGATGGGGATCCACTTCATGGGGGACGTCCCCTTCCGCACCGTCTTCCTGCACCCCATGGTGCGCGACGAGAAGGGGCAGAAGATGTCGAAGACGAAGGGGAACGTCATCGACCCCCTCGACATCTCCGAGAAGTACGGGGCGGACGCTCTGCGCTTCACCCTCGCCGCCCTCACCAGCGCCCAGGGGCGCGACATCAAGCTCGCGAAGGACCGCATCGAGGGGAACCGCGCCTTCGCGAACAAGCTGTGGAATGCCACCCGCTTCGCCCTGATGAACCTCCAGGGCTACCGCGCCCCGGCCGCCTTCTCCCGCGCGCTCGCCCGCACCCCCGCCGATCGCTGGATCCTGGCGCGCCTCGACCGCGCGGTGAAGGGCACGGTCGAGGCGCTCGAGGCCTTCCGCTTCGACGAGGTGGCGAGCACGGTCTACCGCTTCCTGTGGGGAGACCTGTGCGACTGGTACATCGAACTCGCCAAGGAAGCGCTCTACGGGGAGGACCGGGAGAAGAAGGCCGGGGCACAGGCCGTGCTCGCCCACGCCCTCGAGACCTCGCTCCGGCTTCTCCACCCCATCATGCCCTTCGTGACCGAGGAGCTGTGGCAGACGCTCAAGGTGGCGCTCGGCGCCGAGAGCTGGCCGGACTCCGTCATGGTGGCGCGCTACCCGTCCGCGGCGGAGCCCGACCTGGAGGCGGAGCGCGGCTTCGGTCCGGTGATCGGCATCGTCGAGGCGATCCGCAACGTCCGCGGCGAGATGAACATCCCCTTCAAGACCCCGCTCGCGGGGGTCGAGGTGGGCTCCCTGGGCGCCGCCGCGCTCGCGACCGCTCGCGCCGAGCTGGCGCGCATCGAGCGGCTGGCGAACGCCCCGGGGCTCCGGCTCCACCCGGCGGGGAGGCCGGCCGGCCGAAGGCCGCAGTGCGCCGTGGCGGTCGGGGACGGCTTCGAAGTGCTCATCCCGCTCGCCGGAGCCGTCGACATGGCCGCCGAGACGGCGCGGGTGGACAAGGAGGTCGCGCGCGTCGACGCCGACCTGGCCGGGCTCGAGAAGCGCCTCGCGAACCCGAGCTTCGTCGAGCGGGCGCCCCCGGAGGTGGTGGAGGAGGCCCGCGCTCGCTCCGAGGATTTGAAGGCGAGGCGCGCGAAGCTCGAGGCGCACCGCGCGCTCCTGCTCGGGGGCGAGGCCGCTTCCCCGGCTCCGCCGGCGAGCCCGGCCGAGCCGGTCGGTGCGCCCGAGGCGGCCCCGGCGCCGGGGCCGAAGCCTGCAGCGAGGGCGCCGAGGAGGCGCGGGGCGCGGCGCAAGAAGGCGGCCGCTCCCGCGAAGGCCCGAGGAGGGAAGAGGAAGAAGCCCCGCTCGCCTTCCGCCCCGGCGGCGACGAAGGCCCCTCCCAAGCGCGCGAAACGAAAGGTGCCGCCCCGAGGCGCCAGGGCCGCGAAGCCTTCGCCGCGGGCCAAGCGCCGCGGCCGGTCGAGGAGGTAGCCCCCGTGGCCGAGCTTCCGCGCTCCGTCGAACGGCTCGTCGACCTCGCCCTCGAGGAGGACCTCTCGCTCGGGGACGCCACCAGCGAGGCCACCATCCCCGGGGAAGCGCGCGGG
>DATJZG010000001.1:0-2925 GCA_035499295.1 Anaeromyxobacteraceae bacterium | reverse complement strand
GGGCCACTGCTCCCCCGGCCTCGCCCACCAAAGACTCTTGCGCGTCCTCGGGGAGCGCGCTCGCCGCACCGTCCGGCACGCCAATTACGTCCCATCCATCCCCGCGGCATACTAACCTTCAAGAATGATGCGGGTTCTGCATTGAACGGTACCTGGTGTGCACCCTTCCCTGGGCCCGCCTGGACGGTCGGACCCTGGAGGCCCATATGCGACGCGTCCTTCTCACCTCGATCGCCGCATTGCTTGGCTGCGCGAACGTGACCCCCGCCGTAACTCCGGGCGTGAAGCTCACCCCTGAAACGGGGTTCGAATGCACGAAGCGGTGTGGGGAACTGGGCATGGGGTTGGACGCCGTTGTCCTCATCCAGAACTCCGCCGGTTGCGTCTGCCGACCGGGAGTGGCCGCGACCGGCTCCCAATCGGGTGCCGCCGCGGTGGCGGCTGGCGCGATGATCGCGCTCGCTACCGAGGAAGCACGCCGCCTCGAGGATTCGAGCCCGCCGCCTGCTCCCTTGATCCTGCCGACGCCTGCTCCCCTCGCCGTTCCCGCGCCTCCGCCGCCCTGAGAGACCTCCCCGCGCGTCCCGGCTCGCCGGTGGCCCCCAGCGACCCAGGCGGAGATCCACGGGCCGACTCTCGCGACCGCGGCGGTCTCCTCGACCTCCTGAATGAGTCGCCTGGGCCAAGGCCCGAAGTAGTCCACGGCGTTCCCCGCCCTTCGTCGGCCGGAACCTGTCAACATGAATGGGACAGGGTGCAGATGAGTTTACTGAGCAGCCTCCTCTGTGGGTGAAGTCTGCTTCGGCTTGTTGATCCAGACCTCGGCGGGGACAACACCGGCCGATGGCGCGCCGCCGGGGAACCGCTCCGGCCGAGCCGCGAAGGCAGCGGCCAGGACGGCGTTGCGAGCCTCGAGGCGGGTGCCGGCGAGGCCGTGGTGGACGTCGTGGGGCGTGAGCAGGCCAAGGCCGGCGTGGCGGTGCTCGTTGTTGTACCAAGCGAAGAAGTCAGAGCAGTGGGCGCGGCCGTGCTCGATTGACCCGAAGCGGTCCGGGAAGTCGGGCCGGTACTTCATCGTCTTGAACTGCGACTCCGAGAACGGGTTGTCGTTCGAGACGTGCGGGCGGGAGTGGCTCTTCGTGACACCCAGGTCGGAGAGGAGTAGCGCTACCGGCTTGGACGTCATCGAGGTGCCGCGGTCCGCGTGAAGCGTGAGCTGGTCGCGCTGGATGCCCTGGCGGTGACAGGTTTCACGGACCAGTCGCTCGGCCAGGGCCGCCGTCTCGCGGTGCCCGAGCATCCAGCCCACCACGTACCGGCTGTACACGTCGAGGATCACGTACAGGTAGAAGTAGGTCCACTTCTGCGGGCCGAGCAGCTTGGTGATGTCCCAGCTCCAGAGCTGGTTCGGCGCCGTCGCCAGCAACTCGGGCGCCTTGTAGGTCGGGTGCCGGAGCTGGTCGCGCCGCTCGCGCACCTCCGCGTTCTCGCCCAGGACGCGGTACATCGTGCGCTCGGAGCAGAGGTACCGGCCCTCGTCGAGCAGCGCGGCGTACACCTCGGCGGGCGCCAGGTCGGCGAACCGTGGCTCGTGCAGGACGTCGAGCACCGCGCGCCGTTCTTCGGCGCCCAGGCGGCGGTGGCACGACCTCTTCGCCGCCGTCGGGTGCGGCTTGAGACGGCGGTAGTACGTGGCCCGAGGTACCCCGAGGGCCACGCAGGTGGGCGCGATCCCGAGCCGCGGTCCGATCTCGGTAACGGTGCGCATCAGCTCTTCTCGTTCGGCTTGGGGAGCTGGATCCCCAGCAGCTCCGAGACTTTTTTTGGACCTCGACCAGGGCCTCGGCGCGTTCCGCCCGCCGCTGCAGCTTGGCGTTCTCGCGCTCGAGCTCGGCCACCTTGCGCGCCAACGGGTTGATCTCCTTCGCCGCCGGGCCCCGCTTCTTCGGCGCCAACCCCGCCAGCGCACCACGCTCTTGCGAACGGCGCCAGTCGACGAGGTTGGACGAGTACAGTCCCTCGCGACGCAGCAAGGCACCGACCTCACCCTGCTTCGTGCAGGCCGCGGCCTCGGCCAAGACCTTCCGCTTGTACTCGGCGGTGAACCGCCGGCGACGCGGCTTCGCGGGCACCTCGGTCTCCTGTGCAACCAACCCGATCTCTTCGCTACTCACGGTGAGGTCCAAGCTCGCCCTTCTACACTAAACTTCGGTGGGGTTGCTGTCTCACCTACGTTGACAGAGAGGGGCCGGCGGATGAGCCGAGCGCACCGTCGCCCCCGGGAGTGGTGTTGATGACCACCACGCGAGGGGGGCACTGAGTCAGAGCGCGCACCCCGTCCTCGGGTGTGCACGCGTCCACGGTCGAGTACCCGGCTCGTTCCAGTTCCCGGCTCGGTGCCAGCCCGAACCAGGGATTGGGGTCGATCACCGGCACGCGCATCCCTGCTTCTTATGGTGAACATCGGTCAAGCCGAAATCCCGGATCCGGGGGATGGGTGTGGAGGGACTTCGCGGGCTTGCCTCCTCCGTGCCGCAGGCGGGTGTCGCTCGCTCGATGGATGAGCGCGAGGGAAACGGAGTGGCATCGTGTCCGCCATGGGCGACATCCTCATTCTGCTGCTGCTCCTCGGGCTCGTCGTAGTGGGGCATCGGTTCAGTCGCCGCAAGCATCTTGGGAGTCTTGGGAACACTAAGAGTCAACAGCGAAGCCCACGTCCGGCGCTGGTGGTGAAAGATCGAGAGCCGAAGACCCTGGACGTTCGTGCGCTCGGGCGGCCTCGCGTTCACCGCCGACCCGGGAGGCGAGGAACCGCATAGCCCGAGCGAGCGGGAGGCTCTCCCGCGCCAGGCCCCGAGATCCCCAAGGAGATTGGCCGGTCCGGCAGTATCCTCACCCCTGGAGGGCACCCTTCTGCAGGAGGGA